>NZ_JBEPTC010000002.1:0-703373 GCF_040549275.1 Thalassospira sp. MBR-102 | reverse complement strand
TTTCATCTCTTCTCCACTGACCGTTAAAACGGCGACAGTGAATCAAAATTGGGCTGCTTTGGGAATCCCTGCAATTAAATGTCGATTGGTCCTAGCACATACATAAGTGAATACTGAGTCATTTATAGGAAAGAATACTGCGTCGGAAACCATTCTGTTTTGTTGTTTTAACTTACGTTCAGAAAAAGTGACGAAAAAATGGCAGTATTTGTGACTAAAATACCACACATCACATTATAACTGGACATTAGTCACTTAAATCAATTGACCATAAGTCATTATATCCGTTTTACTCTCGCTCAGTGATCAGCCGCTATGTTGTGTGGAATATGGTGTTGCTGATCGGCTACAGATCATTAAGAGGGTAAGATGAAAAAGATTCTTGTTGCTTCCAGCGCGCTCGTCGCTGTTGCTTTCGCTGGTCAGGCTTCGGCTTCCGAACCGATCAAATTGTCGGTCGGCGGTTACATGGAACAGTGGGCTGGCTTCTCTGACGAAGACACCACTGCTACTAGCGGTCGTCCGAATGCTTTCCAGTCAGACACCGAAGTTCACTTCAAAGGCTCGACCACTCTTGATAACGGCATCGAAGTTGGTGCGGTTATCGAGCTTGAAGGTGAGACCTCGGGTGACCAGGTTGACGAACAGTACCTCTACATCAATGGTGGTTTTGGTCAGTTCAAACTGGGTAAAGACGACAGTGCAGCTGATGACATGGGCATCACCGCACCGGCAGTTGGCCCGGTTGGCGTTAACGACGGCGACATGGACCAGTGGACCAGCGCATATCTGATCGATACCGTTCGTTCGAGCGGTGACCAGAACCGTGCGACCTACTACACCCCGGTCTTTGGTGGCTTCCGTGCTGGTGTGTCGTTTGCTGACGACAGCAACCGTAACGGCGCGACCGAAATTGGTGGCACTTCCACTTACAATAACATTAATGGTTCGGGCGACAACGTCGTTTCCGGTGGTCTTGAGTACAATCAGGACTTTGGCGCTGTTGCACTCGGCCTGTCGGCTGTTGGTGAAAACTCCGGCGACGGCAGCTGGTACGGCCTTGGTACCAATGTTGGCTTCGGCAACTTCACCGTTGGTGGTTCCTACGGTCACACCGAAGACGATTATGGCCTGAACAGCCGTAATACCGATCTCGACGCGTTTGACATTGGTGTATCTTACGCTATGGATGCTGCTGCCGTTTCCCTGACCTATGGTTATGAAGATTTCGGTACCGGTGACATCAGCGCGGTTGACCTTGGTCTGCGTTATGCTCTTGGTGCTGGCGTTTCATGGCGTTCGTCAGTCTTCTGGTTCGACCAGGAGAACGATACCACTGCTGATAACGACGGCTACGGCGTTGTAACCGGTCTGCGTCTCGACTTCTAATTCATCCTGAATTAGTTCGATTTGAAGGGGGCGGTATTCCGCCCTCTTCTTTTTGGTGATCCCGCCGCGTTGCAAAACGTTGAGCGGGATTTTTCATATGGAAATGATTAAAGTTCCAGCGGCTACAAAGCAAAATTTTTCAAGGGTATTTTTCTTAATATTATTCAACTTATGGGTATTGTGTTGTAAGAGAAAAAGTTCGCGCAGATAGAGGGAATGACTGCGCCATGATGTTTCTTTGGTATGTGTGTGGATAGCTATGGTTCCACTGCTTGTTGCTACTGGTTTGAAATTTAAATGACTATCAGTCACGTTAATAAAGATGATTGGCATTATAAAGTTTCTAAAACAATATTCTGCTTCGCAGAAGAAGAGATTCTCAAGTCTTGATGTGCCTATTCTGCCACAGATGGGCGACTAAAACACATTTCCGCATTATTATAATTGACCACAGGTCATTTCAGGCGTTTTGTTGGTTGGGAAATTTCGGGCATCTATTTCAAGACAAATGCCCGGTTCACACGCAAAACCGAGAGGGTAAAATGAAAAAGATATTGATCGCGTCCAGTGCACTCGTCGCTGCTGCGTTTGCCGGACAGGCTCAGGCGTCCGAGCCGATTAAATTGTCGGTTGGTGGTTACATGAACCAGTGGGCCGGTTTTGCCGATCAGGAAGTCGGTGATCGCAACAACGCCTTCCAGTCCGATACCGAAATTCATTTCAAGGGCTCGACCACCCTTGATAACGGTATTGAAGTTGGCGCGGTGGTCGAGCTAGAAGGCGAAACGTCCAGTGACCAGATTGACGAGCAGTACCTGTATGTCAGCGGCAATTTCGGCCGCATCGAAATGGGCAAAAACGACAGCGCAGCCGATTCGATGCAGATAGTTGCACCAGCAGTCGGCCCGGTTGGCGTTAACGATGGTGACCTCGATATTTGGGTTAACTCCTATCTGATCGATACCACCATTCCGACTGGTGACCAGAACCGAGTGACCTACTTTACACCGAGCCTTGGTGGCTTCCGTGCGGGCGTTTCGTTTGCCGATGATAGTAACCGCAACGGTGCAACCGAAATTGGCAGCACTTCGACCTATAACAACGTTAGCGGATCTGGCGACAACATCGTTTCTGGTGCCCTTGAATATACCGGTGACTTCAACGGTATTTCACTTGGCGTTTCCGCGATTGGCGAAAACTGGGGTGAAGGCAATCTTTTTGGTGGCGGTCTGAATGTTGGTTTCGGCAACTTCACCGTTGGCGGCTCCTATTCCCATACCGACGATGACTATGGCTTCAGCGAAGGTAGCCGCAATCCGGACGATACCGATCAGTTCGACGTTGGTGTTTCCTATGAAATGGATGCAGCAGCTGTATCTCTGACCTATGGCTATGCTGAATATGGCAATGGCAGCCGTGGTAACGGTACCGGTGAAATTAGCACCGCCGACCTTGGCCTTGCCTACACCCTTGGTGCCGGCGTTGCCTGGAAATCATCGATCTTCTGGTTCGATGACGAAGTCGATGGCGCAGAGGACAATGACGGTTACGGCGTTGTCACCGGTCTGGCACTGACCTTCTAATTCCTGGGAATTAGCGTGATTTGAAAAGGGCGGTTTTCCGCCCTTTTCTTTTTTGTCCAACATCCGTTGTTCTGGCTCAGATCCCGATATCCTGACGCAGAAAAGCTAAAAAGCGGTCTTTCTGTGCGACAAGGTCGGCGACGCAGGGAACCGGATTTTCGGTCACAAGCCGTTCGGCCAGTGCCCTGTCAGAATTGACCGGCAGGTTTCCGAGTTCCGACATTGGAAGTCGGAGGCTACCCATGCAGCCGATTTCACCCGATGTGGTTGCGCGCAATTTTGCAAGCCCGCAGGGCGCTTCGCAGAACTCGCCTTTATAACTGCTTTGCCAAGGGTAAAGGTTGTGATGGCGGCCCTGTAAAACGGTGGCAGAGGCCGAGCTATAGATACCAATGCCGGGCGTTTGAAACAGCTTGGTGATATGGGCAGGTCCGCTATCGGCCAGCACGACATAATTCTGTTCCCGGATGAAGGACACGAGATTTCCAATGGTTTTGAAACCGTCAACGACGCGGATATTCGGTGTGTTGAACGACCCGATCGTGTCCTTATATTTCTTCATTACCCCCTGATAGGCGTTGAGGATCAGAGTGGTTTCAAATCCGGCTTGTGCAAGGAGTTCTGTGGTTTCGTGCACTAGTTCCGGGGGAAGGGTGCGAAGGGGGGATGAGGCCATTGGCAGGATGCCAATTTTCATACCCGATGCCAGTTTCGGTGCGCGTTCGGATGCAAGCGGGATCGGCGGAACTCCGAATGCCTCGCAAAGTGCCTCTTCCGGGTTAACCGGCATGGTCGCGATATCTTTCCAGCCTTCCATCTCGCTGAAATCGATCAGATAGTCGAATGTTTTGAGGCGTTTGGCGGAGATGAAAAGCTGAAAGATCGTGATATCGGGGATGGTGGCGAATATGTCAGACGCCGTACCGCTATTGAGCACAGCGATTTTCGCGCCGGGATATTTTGTTGCAAAGGCACGCAGAAACAGAACCATGCCGACACAATCGCCAATCGCATCGTCCGGGATCAAAAACAGGACCCGTTTCCGGTCAAAATCGGTATCGGCCCATGCATCGCGGGCAAGCACATCAGGTTGAACGCTATCTGATATGATTTTTACTGATGGCGCATTGGCAAGAATTTGCTGGCGCAAAAGCGATGAGGTGCGTGTCAGATAGGCCGGGCTATTATCCGATGCCTGCACGAGGTCCGGGCTGACATTGGGCAGGCCGAACTGAAACGGCTGTTTTGATGCAAACCGGGTAAATTTCTTACGGGCGGGATGGTGATGTGCAGGCATTTTCGGGCGATCTCCGGTCACCTTTTGCTCGGTGTTATGTGGCAGAGAACCCGATCCCGGCCAAAGATGCAACGCCCGATCCCCTTAACAGGGCGACATTGTCGGGTTTTATGCCGCCAAGGGCAACGGGGATAAGGCCAAGACTGAGGCAAAAAGCAGTTCTTTGAAGGAATATCGAAAACGTCATGCCCGGTTCACCGGGATGGCTTTGGGTGGCAAAAACCGGCGAGATCAGAACACCATCGGGACGTTGATCGGGTGCGAGAAGTGCCAGCTTGCGCAGCGTTTGCAAGCTGTGGCAGGCGGATGTCACAAACATGTCGTGTGGTATTTGCCGATAGATATGTGGTCTTTTCTCGATGCGGTATTCCGGCAAATGAATACCATCGGCATCTAGGCGCAAGGCCAGTGCAAGATCATCGGCAATCAGGCAAAGGTGACCATATTGGCGACAGGTTCGCCGAACGATGTAGGCAAGGTGTGCGCGGTCCTTGGGTTTGAGCCCGTAGTGTCGGAAAATTACCATGCTTCTGCGCGGCAGACCGATGATTGCCGGGATCGGATCGGGCATGCGTTTGTCGTCGGTCATCAATATGATCGGCGGGATTGGGCAATCAGAACCGCCATTGCGCAAATTGAGTTGGCGTGCCTGCTTTGCCAGTGTGGCATCCATTGATAGTATCCCGATTCTGTTTCACCGATTCCTGTACCGATTTGGGCCATCATCCATGAGCGATCAGCATCTGTCATCCGGCAATCCCGACATCGCGGCCAATCTTGCCGAGATCCAGCAAAATATCGATAAAGCCTGTACAGCGGTTGGTCGCGCACCCAGCGATGTCACCCTGATCTGTGTCAGCAAGAACCACGATGCCGATCATGTGCGACCCGCTCTTGTCGACGGGCGGCGGGTGTTTGGTGAAAACCGGGTACAGGAAGCAGCAGGGAAATGGCCGGGCCTGAGGGATGAATTCCCTGATATCGAACTGCATCTGATCGGGCCGCTTCAGACCAATAAGCTAAAAGATGCGGTTGCGTTATTTGATGTGATCGAAACCGTTGATCGTCCAAAACTTGCCAATGCGCTGGCAAAGCATCGCGATACGACCGGCGAATGCCCCGATCTTTATATCCAGATCAATATCGGAGAAGAACCGCAGAAAGCCGGAATAGCCCCGGCCGATGCCGATGATTTTATTATCGATTGCATCGAACGCCTGAAATTGCCGATCAAGGGATTGATGTGCATCCCGCCGGTGGATGAGGAACCGGCATCGCATTTTGCCCTGTTAGGCAAAATTGCCGACCGTCATGGTTTGGCCATTCGAAGCATGGGCATGAGTGGCGATTACGAGGCAGCAATCCGGCTTGGCGCGACCCATATCCGTGTCGGGACAGCAATTTTCGGCTCACGGGGCTATTAAATCGCCAGATGAAGCCTTTTAAAGACGGCTGCAACCCTGTTTTTATTGTTTTCGACGCAAATCTGATGCTGTAAACGCCGATTTTTCTATCTCTAAGGTGTGATTTCGGTCAACTGCCCGAATTTGGCAGAAAATGTGGATAACTGGCCCAGACGTATAAGACGCGCTCAAAGCCGTTTTGTGACGAAAAAATCAAAAATCCCGCCAAGTGAATTTAGCCCGGCGGGATTTCTGCAAATTATTTGTATTTCTGCGGTTTGTCTGGGTCTGGTTATGGAACGAGCTTGTAGCCGCCAGGCTCGGTGACCAGGATCGTCGCGTTTGACGGGTCCTTTTCGATTTTCTGGCGCAGGCGATAAACGTGTGTTTCCAGCGTGTGGGTGGTGACCCCGGCGTTATAGCCCCAGACCTCGTCAAGCAGGGTTTCGCGTGTGACTGGTTTGTCGCCCGCCCGGAACAGGAATTTAAGGATCGAGGTTTCCTTCTCCGTCAGACGGACTTTTTTCTCGGTCGTGGTTTCGATCAGAAGCTTGGCACTGGGTTGGAAGCTGTAGGGGCCGATGACGAAAACCGCATCCTCGCTTTGTTCATGCTGGCGAATATGGGCACGAATACGCGCCAGCAGCACGTTCAGGCGGAACGGCTTGGTGACATAGTCGTTGGCACCCGATTCCAAGCCAAGGATCGTATCAGAATCGCTGTCGGCACCGGTCAGCATGATGATCGGGGATTTGACCCCGGCGCGCCGCATCAGTTTGCAGACATCACGACCATCCATATCGGGCAGGCCGACATCAAGAAGGATAATGTCGTAGTAATTTTCTTTGGCGACTTCGAGGGCGTTTTGGCCACTATTGGCGACGACACATTCGAATTCCTCATGAAGCCGGAGCTGCTCGGTGAGAGACTGGCTAAGTGCCGCGTCATCTTCGACCACCAGAACCTGTTTACCTGTCGACATTCGCCATCCCTTGCTGCTTGCTAAATCCCGCCTATATTCTGGGCCTGCCGACGGTTCTTTTTGTGGCATTGTTCTCGTAGGCCCACCATATACTTAGGATTAGAGTCTCATACTGCGTTTTGAAGAACAAACTGTTTTCGCTTTAGCCCATTGACGTGCACCTTATCCAGCCCCATACCGACCGGATCGCGATGTTGTGATCATCCGTGTATGACCCAGAAGAAACAAAGACTGCAATGACCCAATCTGCTGCCGTGCCATCAAAAGCCAATGTTTCCGCGACCGATCTGGTGACCGTATCGCGTGCTGTTGCCGATTTGCGGCGCGGTGAAATCGTTCTGGTCCAGGGACAGGCAAACGGCATTGCCCATTGTGTGGCGGTGATTGCTGCCGAACCGCTTTCTGACCACGGATTGACGCGCCTTCATGACATTGCTGGCAAAAGCGGAAATACCGCGATTGTTTTGCCGCGCGTGCGGGCCAGATCGCTCGGCAAGACCTGTAAAAACGATCATTTCATTGCTTTTGTCAGCGCCAAAAAATCAGCTGTTGATGCGAAAGCGTTGGCCGAGATAGCCAACCCGTTACTGGATCTTGAAAGCATGCCAGCTGGCGCGTGGCGTCCGGTCAATATGGCCGAAAGTGCGGCCATTCGCCTTGCGAAGCTGGCTCGGTTGCTACCGGCGGTGGTGACGGCACCGGTTGACCCCGAACAGCTTGAAATGCTGTCAAAGGCGCAGAACCTTCTGGTGCTTCAGTCCGAGAGCATCAATGGATACGAAGACGCATCGGCCGCAACCCTGCGCCAAGTCAGCGAAGCGCGCGTTCCGTTGGAAAATGCCGAGAACGCAACGGTTATCGCGTTTCGTCCGGAAGATGGTGGTCAGGAACATCTGGCGATTGTGATTGATGAGCCGGCAAAAGATCAGCCGGTTTTGATCCGGCTGCATTCAGAATGCTTTACCGGCGATTTGATCGGGTCGCTGAGATGTGATTGCGGACCGCAATTGCGCGGAGCGATTGCCGAAATTGCGAAAAGCGGGCAGGGCGGAATTATTCTTTACCTGCGACAGGAAGGGCGCGGTATCGGGCTTGTGAACAAATTGCGCGCCTATGCATTGCAGGACCGCGGTTTTGATACGCTGGATGCCAACGAGGAACTTGGTTTTGATGCTGATGAACGGGTTTATCGGCCAGCTGCCGAAATGCTGCGTCAGATGGGGTTTGAAACTGTCCGGCTCCTGACCAATAATCCCGAAAAGCTTACCGGGCTTGAAAGCTGGGGCGTGACGGTTGCCGAACGTGTGCCGCACAAGTTTCCGTCCAATGGTCATAACGAATTTTATCTTCAGACCAAAAAGGACCGCGCCGGCCACCTGTTTTGAGTCGCGCATAACGGAATCCACCTGATTATGACTGCCTGATGCTACCCGGCAGAAGATTCCGACAGGCAGTTCTGCGTCAAATTCTCTTTCAATGAATTCCCTTAAAATCAATACCTTAACCAGAAACAAAACTGGCACTCCTTTTGCAAAATAGTTGGCAAGAGGAGGACTGATATGTCGATTGGTGCAGATTGGCGGCAAATATCGCCCGGTAACGGGGCAAGCATCGCAAACGGAGCGGCAGGCGGCGGGTCTGCTGGATCGGGTGCGGCCGAGCAGCTTGTTGATGGTGCCGAAGAAGGCCGCAGCTTTTCCGAATATATGTTCGGAAAGGACGGCTTTGAATTCACCGATTTCCTCGATGTGATCAATCCTTTGCAGCATATCCCCGGCGTGGGCATGGTTTACCGCAGCATCACAGGCGACGAGCTTGGCAATGGTGCGCGCGTTGTTGGTGGCGGTCTGTTTGGCGGTATCTTTGGTCTGGCCGGTGCGGCGGTTGATGCGGTTGTCGATCTGGCGACCGGTGAAGATACCGGTGCGCATATCATGGCGATGTTTGAAGGTGACGAGGCCCCGGCAGATCAGCCGTTGATGGCCGATGCATCGCTCGAAGGTGGCCCAACTGGCGGGGCAAGCGATCTTGTCCTGCCGTGGATGGTTGGTGACAGGTCAATGGCCGGCGAGGATGGTTTACCGGTCGATCCCGCCGAACAAGCAACGATTACCGATGCTGCCCCGGTGGCCGGTGTTGAGACACTGGCGATGAACGAACAGCAGGGTACTGAGACCCAAACAGGTACCACGGCCTACAATGCGGCTGATCTGGTGACGCCTTGGGGCGGGGCGGTTAGCAATGCCAATGCCGCAGCTGCCTATGGAGCTGTTAAACCAGTCGCAAGTTCGGCTGTCTCTAATGCTCAAACCTTGACGCAATCAGTTGCCCGACAGCAGGTCGCACCGTCGGCAGCTTCAATGTCAGCAGGCGATGATCCCGCAATACAGACCGCCCAGCGTCTTTTGGCCAAGGCAGGGGATGATGTGGCCGGAACCAATATCGACGCGCAGGATGCCGATCCGGCCGAACTGGCCGTAGCAATTGCACGTGCCGGGCAGAGTGATATTGCATCAAACATGACCATGCGCACCGCAGAGGACAGCCGCAATGGGCATCAGGGCATGATACAGCGCGCATCCTTTAGCAGCGAGAATGGTGATACGGTCTGGGCACGCGCGCAAAGTTCCGGGCGGTTAAGCCGTGGAACATCGCAATTTGGCGTTGCGCCCGAAATTGCTGCCCGGGAGGCAAAATATGCCAAGATCAAGCAGGGTGACGTAACCAAACCGGCAAATTCACAAGAAGCAGGTTCGGGGCAGCAGGGCCCCTTGAGTGCTGCGGAAATGGCCGCACGGTTTAACGCAGCCCTTGGCCGTGATCGGGCGCAAACCATGGCAAATAATGCCGTTGCATCGACCAATGCGGTGGCACAGGACAAGCCGGCATCAGGTCAGCAGATTCAGCGCGATGATAGGGCAAATTTGGAGCGCGACATAGCGCGCAATGAAAGCGCAGACAGTGCCGAAATGGTCCATCCATTGATGGAAAAAGCACAAAGCCACAGCAATAGTGACGCCCCGGTCGGAGTCTGGTTCAGTCAGACCATGATGGACGGGCTTAAGAAATACCAGGCAATGCAGGAAGGTCGCCAGCAGCCCGCGGATAATTCAATCTGATTACCCGATCATAAAGTATCAAAAAAACCCGACAATCGTTTGATGTCGGGTTTTGTTTTGATTTGGTAACGAATCCTTGGCGATTTTAGCGATTAAGGAAACCGACGATTTCCTTGACCTCTTTGAGGATCGGCTGGGCAATGGCATCCGCACGTTCTGCACCCTTTGCCAGAACTGCGTCGATATAGGTATTGTCGGCTTTAAGACGTGCCATTTCTTCGGTGATTGGTGCCAGTTTTTCGACAACAACATCGGTCAGCGCCTGTTTGAAGCCCGAGAACTGGGTTCCACCATGTTCTGCCAGAACGTCAGCAACATTTGCATCGGTCAGTGCGGCATAGATGGTGATCAGGTTTTTGGCCTCGGGGCGGCCTTCGAGACCCGCAGCCTCGCTTGGCAGCGGTTCCGGATCGGTTTTGGCCTTGCGGATTTTCTTTGCCAGCGTGTCGGCATCGTCGGTCATGTTGATGCGCGACATATCCGATGCATCGGATTTCGACATCTTTTTCGAACCGTCACGTAGTGACATCACGCGCGTTGCCGGACCAAGAATCAGCGGATCTGGCTGTGGGAAAAACTCGACGCCAAAATCGTTGTTGAATTTGATCGCAATGTCGCGGGTCAGTTCAAGATGCTGCTTCTGGTCTTCGCCGACCGGCACATGGGTCGCCTTGTAGGCCAGAATGTCGGCGGCCATCAGGCTGGGATAGGCATATAGACCAAGTGATGCGTTTTCACGATTCTTGCCAGCTTTTTCCTTGAACTGGGTCATCCGGTTCAGCCAGCCGATGCGCGCGACACAGTTGAAAATCCAGGCCAGTTCGGCATGTGCCGAAACCTGACTTTGGTTGAACAGGACATGTTTTTCCGGATCGATGCCAGATGCAATCATGCTGGCAGCAAGTTCGCGGATGTTGGAACGCAGTTCATTGGGCTCTTGCCAGACGGTTATGGCATGCAGATCAACGACGCAGAAGATGCATTCGAAGTCTTTCTGCAGCGCGACCCAGTTGCGGATCGCACCAAGATAGTTGCCAAGATGAAGGTTACCGGTGGGCTGAGCACCCGAAAAAATACGTTCCATAACGATGTCGTCCATTTCCAAAAATGTGTTGAGTGACCTGCATGCTCCGCCAGGTTTTGGACACCCGCCGGCGGACGAGCCTGCAAATCTTCGGGCGGGAGTTAAGCCGCCGGACCGGATTTGGTCAAGCGGCTTGTCCCGAAATGACGGAAATAAGGTGCAATAGTCGTCTTCAGGCGGTGTTGCCGCGTTTAAGTGTTGCTTTCAGTTCCGAGAAACTGGTCGCGCCCGAAAGCTGTGCGGTGACGGCGTAAATCAGCAACCCGCCACTGACCAGCCCGGCCATGGTGATGACGCGCGTGATTGAAAGGGCGTCATTTTGCCACAGCCATTCGATGGCAAACCATAGGGCAAGCCCCATCAGAACCGATGACAGCAAGATGCGTGGTACCCGGCGTTTAAGCCGGTCGTCAAAGACCAGATCACCGCGTTTGTGCAGAATCCAGCCAAGCGCGCCTGCATTGATCCAGACCGAGGTCGAGGTTGCTGCTGCAATGCCAAGATGGCCGAAGGTCGGCATCAGGGCGATGATCAGAACGATATTGATCACCATGGCGGAAATGCCGATGCGGATGGGCGTTTTGGTATCTTCGCGCGCAAAGAATCCCGGCGCGAGAACTTTGACCAGAACCGACGCGGGCAGGCCAAAGGCAAAAATGGTCAGTGCCATGCCAGTCATCAGCGTTTCGCTGGCGCCAAAGGCACCGCGTTCAAACAGAACATTGATGATCGGAATACCCATTACGCCAAGCGCTACCGCGGAAGGCAGGGTCAGCAGCAGGGCGATCTCGATGCCGCGATTCTGGCTATACATCGCGACTTTCGGGTCTGCACCCTGAAGTTGACGCGACAGGGTCGGCAGAAGGGCCGTGCCAATCGCGATTCCGATAACGCCAAGCGGTAGTTGATGTACGCGGTCGGCATAGTAAAGCCAAGATACCGCCCCGTCCGAAACAAGGGATGCCAGCATGGTATCGATCAGGAGGTTCAACTGATAGACGCCCGCACCGATCATGCCCGGGATCATGCGTTTGCCCAGCAACTTTATCCGGTCATCAATTTTGGGCAATTGCCATTTTATGACAAAACCGGCGCGTTTGCAGGCAATCACCAGACAAACGAACTGCGCGATACCGGCAATCGCAACCCCCCATGCCAGGGCATGGGCCGGGGTTTCGGTCATCGGTGTAAGTCCCAGAAGGGCAGCGATCAGACAGATATTGAGGATGATGGGCGCACCCGCTGCCGCGGCATAGCGGTGCAGGGTGTTAAGTACACCCGACATCAGGGCAACAGCCGAAATGAAGGCGAGATAGGGGAAGGTAATACGCGACAATTCGACGGCAAGGGCGAATTTTTCCGGGTCTTCGGCAAAGCCCGGTGCAAAGACATGCATTGCCCAAGGCATGGTGATTTCGATGATCGCGACCAGAAAACCGGTAATCAGGATTAGCATCGACATGGCGCGTGCGGCAAATTCACGCGCGACATCAAGGCCGCGTTTTTCAATATCACCGGCTAGCAAAGGTACAAAGGCGGCGTTAAACGCGCCTTCGCCAAACAGGCGGCGGAACAGGTTGGGGAATTTGAAGGCCACGAAAAAGGCATCGGCCATGCCACCGGCACCTAGCATCCCGGCAATCATGATGTCGCGGGCAAAACCCAGAAGACGCGAGATCAGGGTAAAGCCACTGACCGTGGCAATGGAACGTACGAGCGACATTCGCGATCAAATCCAAAAAAGTTATGAACCAGAATATGTTTTTAACCGTGGCAAAGAGTCCCACCGGGTTCGATAGTCATGAAATCTGCCAGTCGAAGGTGAATAACTCGTAATGACGGCGGATTAGCGGTGAGTGAGAGGCGATAATTTTTGCCTAAATGGGCGCACAAACATTGAACTTTTGTGAAATGGGCTGTGGTTTTGTAAAAAATGCTTGGGGTTGTGACAACCGTCACAGAAAATATGCTGCAATACTCATACATTGCAACTCGCTGAGGATTCGTTGGGACGCGAGCCTCGCTATTCTGACCGGACGAGGGATAAAGGCGCTCCACCTCAACCTGCTGCACTCCGAGGAATATGATGTTACGGGACAACAGGCCATAACATCAGGTTTCAGGACCGACCAGCCCTCGTCCGTTCAAACTTCCGATACAAATCAAAATTCGATCATGGTGCTTACACCATTGAACACGGATCCCTGCCGGGGTGATTTGGCGTTTGGCCAATCGCAGGGGCGGGGATTTTGTGTTTTCGGGTCGGTTGTTCAGCCGTTTTCCAAGGTTTGGGTCAGGGTTTCCTTGACCTGCAGGAATTTGGTGCGGCTATCAATTTTCAGACCAAACACGTCCTTGACGTAGAAAACGTCGACTGCGCGTTCACCAAAGGTCGAAATACGCGCCGATGCGATTTGCAGCGAAAGGTCGCGTAATGTGCGTGTGACGTCGTAAAGCAGACCCTGCCGGTCGCGCGCGGTAATTTCAATGACCGTGTGGGTGCGGCTGGCCTTGTTGTCGATGATGACGTTTGGCTCGACTTTGAAGACTGCAGTGCGATGCTTGTTATCCTTGATCTGGCGACGTTCGATTTCCTGACTCGGTCGCAGACGGCCTGAAATCACCTGTTCAAGCGTTTTGCGTAATTTATCGAGCTTGGATTTGTCGTTGAAGGCCTCGCCATTGGTATCCTGGATAAAGAAGGTATCAAGTGCCATGCCGTCGGCAAGGGTCAGGATTTTGGCATCGACGACATTGGCGCCACACAGCGCCATCGATCCGGCAATCTGGGAAAACAGCCCGGGATGATCGGTGGTGTGGACAATGATTTCGGTGGCATCGATATCGGTTTCGATTCGCATATCGATCGTGATGTCCGCACCGCTTGCCTTGGCATCACGGGT
The DNA here is from genome assembly GCF_040549275.1 of Thalassospira sp. MBR-102. NCBI lineage: Bacteria > Pseudomonadati > Pseudomonadota > Alphaproteobacteria > Rhodospirillales > Thalassospiraceae > Thalassospira > Thalassospira sp. MBR-102. Next base: position 689,613 of record NZ_JBEPTC010000002.1, on the reverse strand, counting down.
CAGATGGGCATGACGGACATGGGTTTCGGTGTCAAAACTGAGCCAATAGGACGGATAACCGCGATCAATGAAGTCCTCGACATCCTGTTCTGGCCAGTTGGAACCGGATGCGGCAAGGGCGTCGCGCAATTTCTGCTGGGCACGGGCGACACGCGAATCGCGACTGTCGGCATTCAGGCCGCCCGAAAGCAAGTCATCGGTGGCATAGAACAGTTCGCGCAGAAGGGTCGCTTTCCAGCCGTTCCAGACATTCGGACCTACGGCCCGGATATCGGCAACCGTGAGGCACAGCAACAAACGCAACCGTTCCTGTGACTGGACCAGATCGGCAAAGGCGCGAATCGTCGTCGGGTCATTCAGGTCACGTTTGAATGCGGTCAGGCTCATCCACAGATGGGCTTTGACCAGCCAAGCGACGGTTTCGGTATCGGCAGGCGACAGGCCGAGACGCGGACAAAGCTTTTCGGCGACTTCGGCGCCGAGTTCCGAATGATCACCGCCTCGGCCCTTGGCGATATCATGAAGCAATACCGCGACATAAAGCACGCGGCGCGAAATCACCTTTTCCATGATACGGGTGGCAACCGGGGCTTCTTCTGCCAGTTCGCCGCGTTCGATCTGGTTCAATATGCCGATCGCGCGGATGGTGTGCTCGTCCACGGTATAGGTGTGGTACATGTCATATTGCATCTGGGCAACGACACGACCGAAATCCGGGATGAAACGGCCAAGCAGCCCGGCTTCGTTCATTTTGCGAAGCGGGATATCGGGGGTATCGCGGTGTGTCAGGATCTCAAGAAAGACCTCGTTCGCGGCCGGATCCTTTTGCAACTTGTGATCGACCAGTTTCAGACTTTGTGTTACCCAGCGCAGCGTTTCGGGATGAATGCCGACCCCGTTCTGATGGGCGACAAGGAATAGGCGTAATATCTGTATCGGGTCACTTTGCAGGGTTTCGAGGCTGTCGACGGTCAGGCGATCATTGCGCAACTGGAAACCGTCGATTTCCTTGCTACCGAAAAAACGTGCCGGGAAGCGGATTAGCGGTTTGCGTTGATGGCGTTCTTCAAGGGCGGCACAGAAGATGCGGGTCAGGTTGCCGACATGTTTCACCATCAGATAATAGTGTTTCATGAAGCGTTCGACACCTGATGCGCCTGCATGGTCGGTATAGCCAAGCTTATCGGCAATATCGCGCTGCATATCAAATGTCAGGCGGTCTTCTTCGCGTCCGGTCAGGTAATGCAGCCAGCAGCGCACCGACCACAGGAAGTTTTGTGCCTTCAGAAAGCCTTGTGCTTCCTTGCGGGTCAGGACTTTGAGGTCGACCAGTTCAAGCGGGTTGCTGACACGGTAAAGATATTTGCCGATCCAGAACAGGGTATGAAGATCGCGAAGGCCGCCTTTGCCGTCCTTGACGTTGGGTTCAACCACATAGCGGGAATCACCCATGCGAATGTGGCGTTCATCGCGTTCGTTCAGCTTGCCTTCGATGAATTCAAGCCCCGTGCCCTTGACCAGCTCTTCCATGAAACGGGTGCGGAAGGCTTTATAGACTTCTTCATCCGCCCATACGAACCGGCTTTCAAGCAGGTTGGTACGAATTGTGATGTCCTGTTTGCCCATGCGCAGGCAGTCATCAATCGAACGGGTGGCATGACCGACCTTCAGCCCTAGATCCCAGAGCATATAAAGGATGTATTCGACAACCTGTTCGCCATGCGCGGTTTGTTTGTAGGGAAACAGAAACAGGATATCGACATCAGATTGCGGCGCCATATCGCCGCGACCGTAACCGCCAACCGCGACAACCGCCATGCGTTGCTCATTGGTGGGATTATGCAGTGGATAGACGAATTTCAGGGCGAAATCATGGATCAGACGGACAATCTGATCGATCAGGAAACTGTTGGAAAAGACCGCGTCCTGCCCGGAATTGGTTTCTTCGAAACGGGCACGGATGACCTTGCGGCCATTCTCCAGAACGGCTTTGAGGTGTTTAAGGATTTCCGCACGCTGTTTGAAGGATGTCAGATCCGCATTGGCAGCGATGGTTTCAAGCTCGGCAAAGATTTTGCGGCGGTCGATGATTTCGCGCTGTTTCTTGATTCTATACGTCACTTGAAGTGGTTTCCTCGGTCGGGTCTGGCATGAACGGGCTGGTTGCCCTTTTGGGTCCACACCCAATGCATATGGCATGCCGTGTTTTCGATGCCAGTGTTAGGCTGATCGCCGGAGTTTAACATCAAAAAGCAAACAGGCACCTGCCTGATATAAGGGCAAAGTGCCTGTTTTTAATGCGTTGGCCGATATTTTTCGCGACAGATGCGAAATCAACCGCGCATGGCGCGCAAGCGATATAGCGCATCAAGTGCTTCGCGCGGGGTCATGTTATCGGGATCGATTTCAGCCACAGCATCCAGAAGGGCCTTTTGTTCAGGCGACAATGCAGTGGTTTTGGCTTTTTCTTCCTGTTTGACTTGCTCGATTGCGGCAGCAAAAAGCGGCAGGTCATCGGCCAGTTTGGAAACCGCACCGCCCTGCTCGCCCTTCTCCAGGGTTTTCAATACCTGTTCGGCGCGTTTGATCACTGGTTTGGGCAGGCCTGCGAGCTGGGCAACATGAATGCCATAAGACCGATCCGCACTTCCTGCACCGACTTCGTGCAGGAAGACGACTTCGCCCTGCCATTCCTTGATCAGCATGGTGTGGCAGGACAGATGGGCAAGCTTGGCGGCAAGGGCTGTAAGTTCATGATAGTGGGTTGCGAAGAGGCCACGGCATTTATTGACTTCGTGCAGGTTTTCAACAACCGCCCAAGCAATTGAAAGACCATCAAATGTTGCCGTGCCGCGCCCGATTTCATCAAGGATAACCAGCGAACGATCGGATGCCTGATTAAGGATGGCGGCGGTTTCGACCATTTCGACCATGAAGGTCGACCGGCCACGCGCCAGATCATCCGCTGCCCCGACACGCGAAAACAGCCGGTCAATCACACCGATATGCGCCGTTTCAGCCGGGACAAAGGCACCGATCTGGGCCAGAACCGCAATCAGGGCATTCTGGCGCAGGAAGGTCGATTTACCGGCCATGTTCGGACCAGTAATCAGCCAAAGACTTTGTTCGCCTTCAAGGCGGCAGTCATTGGCAACAAAGGGGCTATCGCCATTTTCGCGCAGGGCGGCTTCGACCACCGGATGGCGACCGCCACGAATATCAAAGGCAAGGCTGTCATCAATGGTCGGGCGGATACATCCCTGATCACGCGCCAGTTCGGCCAACGCGGCTGACACATCAAGCCCGGCAAGTGCCTGTGCACAGCGCGCGATGGCGTCGGCATGTTCAAGGACGCCCGTGACCAGTGTGTCAAACAGTTCGAGTTCCAGAGCCAATGCCTGATCACCGGCCTTTGAAACCTTGCTTTCGAGCTCGGACAGCTCGACCGTGGTGAAACGAACCGCATTGGCCATGGTCTGGCGATGGATAAATTCATCGATTTCGATCATCCGGTCAGCCTGTTTGGCCGGTACTTCGATGAAGTAGCCAAGAACATTGTTGTGTTTGACCTTAAGGCTGGTGATGGCCGTTTGTTCGGTATATCGGGCTTGCAGATTGGCGATTAGCTTTTTGCTTTCGCTTGAAAGCATCCGCAATTCATCAAGCGGCGGGTGATAACCACTTGCGATAAAACCGCCATCACGCGCCAGCAACGGTAGATTTTCGCTAAGCGACCGGCGCAGAAGATCAATCAGATCGCCGTGATGACCCATATCGGTCAAATGATCGACAAGGGCGGCGGGTTGCGTGGTCAGGCCATCATTGCCGCCATCGGGTTTGTGCAAAAGGTTGCCAATCTCAAAGGCACAGGCCAGACCATCGCGCATGGCAGCCAGATCGCGTGGGCCGCCACGACCGACGGACAGACGTGACAATGCACGTTCGATATCCGGACATTCGCCAAGGGCAGCTCGCAGATCGGACCGTAGGGCATCGCGATCATGGAAATAGGAGACCAGATCAAGGCGTTTATTGATCGTGCCCGCATCGGTCAGCGGTGCGGACAGGCGGGCGGCCAGCAAGCGGGCACCGGCACCAGTGCGGGTACGGTCGATGACCGATAAAAGCGATCCCTTGCGTTCACCTGATTGGGTCTGGGTCAATTCCAGTGACCGGCGGGTGGCGGCATCAATTTCCATTGCAGCACCCGCAGCCATGCGTTGCGGCGGGGCAAGGCGCGGCATCTGACCCTTCTGGGTCAGATCGACATAATCGATCAGCGCCCCGGCCGCCGAAAGTTCGGCAATTTCGAATCCGCCAAAAGCGTCCAGGGCCGCAACTTCATATAGTTTTTTAAGGCGCAGCTGGGCATTTTCGGCATCAAAGCGTGATGCGGGTTGCGGGGTGATGACGTTTTTGTATTCGGCGTAGATATCGAACATTTCCGAACGATTCAGAAGTTTGTCAGATATCAGAAGCTCACCAGCGTCAAGACGGGCAAGGGCGGCAGGAAGCCCGCCCATATCACAGGGCTGAACATAAAAATCGCCGGTCGACATATCAAGCCAGGCTAGGCCGACCTTGCCGCGAACTTCGGATACGGCGGCCAGATAGTTATGGCGCCGGGCATCCAGAAGGCTGTCTTCGGTCAGGGTGCCGGGCGTGATCAGTCGGACAACGCCGCGTTTGACGACGGATTTGGCGCCGCGTTTCTTGGCCTCGGCCGGGTCTTCCATCTGTTCGCATACAGCGACACGGAAACCCTTGCGGATCAGACGCTGAAGATATGTTTCGTGGCTATGGACGGGAACACCGGCCATGGGAATTTCGTTACCCTGATGTTTGCCACGTTTTGTCAGCGCGATATCGAGTGCCTCGGCCGCCTTGACGGCATCGTCGAAGAATAGCTCGTAAAAGTCGCCCATGCGGTAAAACAGCAGGCAGTCCTGATACTGTTCCTTGATTTCAAGGAACTGCATCATCATCGGGGTCGCACCTTCGGTGTCGAACGAAAGGGGGACGGTCTGAGTATCGGAAGGATCGGCAATATTGTTCATGGCGAGTGTGATAGCAAACCCTGAAGGCATTGACGAGGGGATGAAACGGCCCGGGAGCAGTTTTTGACCTATGCCATTGCAATGCCTGATTTTCTGTAAAATATGTTAAGATACGCAGGCAGCAAAGTAGCGCGATCATCGCCGATTTGCCGCCCTTTGACCAGTGACCAAGGAGATAAGAAGATGGCAGCAGACCAAGCGACCCGTCAGGCGCCGGAACTGGTTGGATTATTCGATACAAAAGACGGCTTTGATGCCGCGGTTCGGGAATTGCGCGATAGCGGATTTTCGCGCACGGACCTGTCAGTTTTAAGTTCCCATGAATCAATTGATGTTGCCGGGTCGGATGGCCGGTCCTGGTCCGATGTGCTGACCGCGCTGGTCGGTGAAGCAAAATACGAGGTGCCCTTGGTGGCATCGGGGGCGATTGCACTGTTTGGCGGGGCGGCAACCGCGCCGGTGGCGCTTGCGGTTGGTGCGGGCGTTGGCGCCGTGGCGCTTCGCGAATTTATCGAGGAAGTTACATCAACCCCGCATACCGAAGATTTCGCCCGCGCGATCAATGCCGGGTCGGTGATCCTGTGGGTGCGGATTGATCCCGACAAGGAGGATGCAGAAGCCAAGGCGACCGCGATTCTGAAAAAGCACGGCGCGGAAAACATTCATCTGCATCAGGGATAATCCCTTGATTTTGAGTGCGTATTTGCATTTTTCGGCATGACGGACATGGTTTGCTAAAACGTAAAAGGCGATCAGAAATGATCGCCTTTCTTATTTCCGGTTGGCATATGATGCGCTGCAACATACGGAAAACGCTACGTAATTTTGCGGTTGCCGTTAACGTCGCCTTTGACCCGGGGCCAGAAGCCTGATTTATTGAGCGGTCCGGCATGACGGCTCCACACCTGATTGCCGGGTTAAAGTTTACAGGTTCTCGCCGCTTTCCAATCCACCACGCAAGCGTCAGTGAAAATATATGTCAGATTCAGAAATCAAGGTTCGTGACCGTGAAGCGCTGCTGTTTCATTCAAGTGGCCGCCCCGGAAAAATCGAAATCACTCCGTCGAAGCCGCTGACCACACAGCGCGATCTTTCACTTGCATATTCACCAGGTGTGGCGGTGCCATGCCTCGAAATCGCCAAGAATCCGGCAACGGCCTATGACTATACGTCCAAGGGCAATATCGTCGCCGTGATCTCGAATGGTACGGCCGTTCTGGGGCTTGGCAATCTGGGTGCGCTGGCATCCAAGCCGGTAATGGAAGGCAAAGCGGTCCTGTTCAAGCGTTTTGCCGATGTTGACGGGCTGGACCTTGAAGTGTCGACCGAGGATGTTGACGAGTTCGTCAATTGCGTGCGCTTCCTTGGCGCGTCGTTCGGCGGGATCAACCTTGAAGACATCAAGGCCCCGGAATGCTTCATCATCGAGCAACGCTTGCGCGAACTGATGGATATTCCGGTATTCCATGACGACCAGCACGGTACGGCGATTATTGCCGCATCCGGCCTGATCAATGCCTGCGACCTGACGGGGCGCGAGCTTAAAGACATCAAGCTTGTGATCAACGGTGCGGGTGCGGCGGCGATTGCATGTTGCGAACTGGTCAAAAGCATGGGAGTCACACCCGATAATGTCATCATGTGCGATTCGCGCGGGGTGATTTACAAGGGCCGTGAAGACGGCATGAACCAGTGGAAATCGGCGCACGCGGCCGAAACAGATGCCCGCACGCTGGAAGAAGCGATGGACGGGGCGGATGCGTTCTTCGGCCTGTCGGTCAAGGGCGCGGTGACGGCGGCCATGGTCAAAAGCATGGCCAAACAGCCTATCATCTTTGCCATGGCAAACCCGGATCCGGAAATCAGCCCGGAAGACGTCGCCGCGATCCGAAATGACGCGATCTGTGCCACCGGGCGTTCGGACTATGCCAACCAGATCAATAACGTGCTTGGTTTCCCTTATATCTTCCGCGGGGCGCTTGACGTTCAGGCATCCACGATCAACGAGGAAATGAAGATTGCCGCGGCGCATGCGGTGGCGTCACTGGCGCGTGAAGATGTGCCTGACGAGGTTGCTGCGGCTTATTCCGGCCGTCGCCTGCAATATGGTCCGGAATATATCATTCCGGCACCGTTTGACCCGCGCCTTATCATTGCGGTGCCCAAGGCCGTGGCACAGGCCGCGATGGACAGTGGTGTTGCACGCCGACCGATCATTGACATGGCGGAATATGAAAATCAGCTGCGCGGTCGCCTTGATCCGACGGCGGCCCATCTACAACTGATTTCCGATTATGTGCGGGCCCATCCGAAACGGATTGCCTTTGCCGAGGGCGAAGAGGAAACCGTTATTCGTGCGGCTGTGGCCTATCGCAATTCCGGTTATGGTACTCCGATCCTGATCGGGCGCGAGGACCGGATCGCGGAATCGGCCAAATCGCTCGGTATCGAAAGCCTTGAGGGTGTTGAAATCAGCAACGCGGCCCTTTCTCACAAGAACAAGGAATATGCCGAGTTCCTGTATGGCCGCCTGCAGCGTAAAGGCTTCCTGTGGCGCGATTGCCAGCGCATGGTCAACCAGAAGCGTAACGTCTTTGCAGCTGTTATGGTGGCAAAAGGCGATGCGGACGGCCTGATTACCGGCCTGACGCGAAACTTCCATCGCAGCTTTACCGATATCAGTTCAGTGATCGATGCCAAGCCGGGCGAAATCCCTATGGGTCTTTCGATTGCAATTGCCAAAGGCCGGACGGTGTTTATTGCCGATACGCGCGTGCATAACATGCCCGATGCCGAGCAGCTTGCCGAGATTGCGATCCAGGCGGCCGAAAAAGCCCGTCAGCTTGGTCACGAGCCGCGTGTGGCAATGGTATCGCATTCGACGTTTGGCAACCCGTGGAGTGCAGATACCGACCGTATCCGCGAGGCGGTCGGTATCCTTGAGCGCAGTAATGTCGATTTTGAATTCGATGGTGATATTGCGGTTGATGTGGCGCTTGATACTGAACTGTTGAAGCTTTATCCGTTCTGCCGTCTTTCCGGCCCGGCCAATGTGCTTGTAATGCCGGCCCTTCATGCGGCGACAACGGCGTCAAAGCTTCTCGACAAGCTGGGCGGTGGTACGGTTGTTGGTCCGGTGATGATCGGGCTCGAAAAGCCGGCACAGATCACCCAGATGGGCAGTACGGTTAACGACCTTGTCAACCTGGCAGCACTGGCCGCTCACGAGGCAGAACACGGCTAAGTTGCGCTAAACAATATTGTTAAAATGGCGGAATTGCTGATGCAATTTCCGCCATTTTACTTTAAGAGGCCGGAATATAACAAAAAACAACCGGTAATCGTGGGAACGTGACGTTGAATTTTTCATGCAAATGGCGTTTTGGGCTATGCACAGTTTTTTTGATTCTGTTCGGGTGCAATGCTTCCGAGCCTTCGTCAGAACTGATTACGTCCAGCTTGAACGAACTGCACGATGAAGCCCTGATAGGCATGCTATCGCATCTGGAAAATATCGAGATATCCGATACGGAGCGAACAGGCGACAATCGCAGTCGTGTATCTGTGCAATACGAACTGGTGTTTGATATTGATTTTGCCAATGCCATTGGCATTGTTGCCGATCCGGGGTCAGCTTCGGAAGCCGAACGTATGCGGTTTCGTGATTATCTTGGTATTCTTGGAACTGTTGAATTGACGGGCCTGACCAGCCTTTATGGTGAATTTGAAAAAGATCAGCGCTTTGACGTCGCCCGGGTCGTCGATTTCGTTAAGATTAAAGGCAAATGGATCGCGCAGCCCTGATGGCGTTTATCGCTTGGGCAATAGCGTGGATCGACCCGATTTCTGCCACATCGGACTGTAACAGGTTCGCGCCATAACCGTATTTCAGGCATAAGGAACTTGTCGATGCATCGCATCAGTCATTTTTTTGCATTTATTCTGTTCGTTCCGGCGCTTGTGGCCTTGGCTGCGTGCGACGATACAAAGACCGAAGGCCCAACAGCTAATGAGATCACCACGGCCGTGATCGAACGTTTCCGTGATGATCCTTATGCCAAAGTTGGTCATGTTGAAAATATTGCCAAGACCAACAGCATCAAAGAAGCCGAAGATGAAACGACAGTTATGGTGCGTTACGAATTGGTGTTTGATCGCTCGGTCGCGGATTTTGCCGATGACGTGACGGAAAAGGGCAAGGCCGCCGGGGACCTTGATACGGTCGGTGACACTGTCAGTGAAGCAATTGATCTGGTGAAGACCAAGATGCTGGCCTTGAAGGAGGGCGAGTTCAAGGCGGGTGACAGGCGCATTGTCGAAAGCGAGATCCGGCTGGTCAAATCCGAGAAAGGCTGGATTTACCGCCCATAGAATCTGGTGGTATCCATTTACGGAAATAAGAAAAGGAACCGCATGAAACCGGTCCCTTTTTTATAAGCGATTGGTGCGATCAATCTTCAAGAAGTGCCAGAACACTTGGCGGCGGCGGTATATCGCCAGACGCGAAGCCGATCCCGTCGAATGTTTCAAGACCGTTCACGCGCATGATGGCGTGAAGCGAGTCGACATATTCTTCACCACGTTCGGAATATTTGGTTAGTGTATCGGCCAGATCCCAACCAAGCACGACTTCGCCACCTTCACGCAACTTGGCACGTTCAGCGCGCAGTTCGGCATATGCCGGGTGCGAGTTGATGTTGCGTGCATAGGCACGAACACTGTCGATCAGGCTGTTAAACGATTTGATGACGTGGGTTTTGCCTTCGGCACGGTCTTCTGGGACGATGCCGTCTTCATCCCAGGCCCACTGGCCAAACAGGGCATTACCCTTGCGCACGAAGCGCGACGTGCCCCAGCCGCTTTCCTCAGCGGACTGAGCAAGCATCAGAGATGGCGGAATGATATCGATGCGTTCAAGCAGTGCGGTGACACCGCCATCCTTCACGCGATAGCGCTTCATCATCTGATCGACCCATTCTTTTTCAGCCGCACTGATCGGGTCGCCGGAATATTTCTTGCTCTGAATAGCCATCAGGCGATCACGTCGCGCTGTGATTTCCTCGTTCACACGCAATGCCAGCGGCAGCATGATTCGAATGAAAATCTGTTTGCGCTCGTCTGCGGATGCCAGATCGCGCATGCCTTTGGGAACGCGTTTGATATAGACGCGTGGAATTTCCTGCACACCCGACAGGCTGTAGCCGATGCTTTGATAATACTGGTTAAGCGCGATCACTTCTGGATCGCGACGGTAGAGCGGTTTGACGTTCTTTTTTTCCGGCGCAACGGTAACTGCTGCGACCTCGTCAAAGCTCATACCTTTAGGGGGGGGGGTAACATCCCATCCACCGAAAATGCCAAAATACAGTAAACCTACCGCTCCAAACACTGAAGCAAGCGCAATTTTACGGTAACTGCCTTCTTTTGCGCTATTCATGTTGTTTCTCCAGGATCAGTAAAACTGCCGGTTCATGCGAGCCGTTATCTATGCCTGCCTGTTGTGCGGATCGCAACCTGCAATATCGAAAAGGTTAATTTTTCCTTTGCGACGTTTGCGTTCCGCGCGTAATGACAACGCCCGGCACAGAAATTTGTGCGTGCCGGGCGGAAAAAATTTCGCGAATCGGGAAATCAGTCAGCCATGACCGGTTCTACGGCCTGAACTTCCGGCACGTAATAACGCAGCATGTTTTCGATGCCCATTTTAAGGGTCGCCGTGCTGCTCGGGCAGCCGGAGCATGCGCCGTGCATTTCAAGGAATACAACGCCGTCTTCGAATTTGTGGAAGACGATATCGCCGCCATCCTGTGCGACGGCCGGCCGGACACGGGTATCAAGCAGTTCCTTGATCTGGCTGACCAGTTCATCATCTCCATCTGATGCGGTGCTGGCACCGGTGGCAGCACCGGAATTCTGATCAAGAACCGGCTGTCCGGAGGTGTAATGCTCCATGATACCGCCAAGGATTTGCGGTTTGAGTGTCTGCCAGTCTTTGGCATCGTCCTTGGTGATGGTGATGAAGTCACCGCCCAGAAACACCCCGGTGATGCCTTCAACTTCAAACAGCTTGCGGGCAAGCGGTGATTTTACATCTGTATCGGTTGCCGTGAAGTTGGCGGTGCCCTGACGGCCCATAACATCTTCGCCGGGCAGGAATTTCAGTGTTGCCGGGTTCGGAGTCGGTTCGGTTTGAATGAACATGTCGGCTTGTCCTCTCACTCTGGGGGCCGGGGCAAATCTTGCCCGCGCGGCGTTCCCGATTTCATCTGGTTAGGCCCTAAATGGGGCAAAAACAGGAAAAGATCAAGTCTGAGCGCGCAACTCAGGTATTCGTGATCTGACACCCGGTACCGGGAACCTGTCTTATCGCTGCAGAATAGAGCTGATTTCGCGCATCTGGGTACGGGCGCGCAGCAGATAAAAACCAAGCCCGGCCAAGTGGTTTGGGAAAATAATGCCATCGGCCGAACCGTTGACCACAACCAGAGGATCAAGAGCCGCTGCTGCCTGCAACGAGCCGATCATTTCCGCCCAGGCTGGTGCTACCTGACGTTCATTGATGACCTGTTCGAAATCGGTGCCGAGGTCACGCAGGATCAGGCTATAGGCATAAAGACGGCCCTTGGTGGCATAAAAGACATCATCAGCAGTGCGATCAAACAAGGATGGGTCTTCGACCTTGTCATCAATCAGTGCGGATGCTGATCCAAGATCATTGGCGAAACGGTTCAGCGTTTCCTGCAGATTGTCAGCACGGCGTTCAAAAACGGCCTGACCGTCTGCCAGGCGCTGATTGTAACGGTTAAGCGCTGCAATAGCCTGCCGGTATTGCTGTTCGGAGGTTACACCGGGCAAAAGCGACACGCTGGGATCAAAGACCCATTTGTCACCCCTGAATTTCAGAAGGCCTGCTGCATCATCCAGATCCGGGTCAACCTGGCTTGAGCCACGCGTACGACCAATCTGATCGGACAACTCGATTGCAAAGCGTGACAGGGCATAGACAATACCCGTCTGGAAGTTCGGCATATTGTCCAGTGCGGCACTCGGCAGGAAGAAGGGATCGTTCGCCGTCCAGCGGTTCTGATTGATTTCGCGATCTATCAGTGCGGATGCGGTGCTTACCGAATGGCTGCCGCCCTGATAATTACCAGTGAAATCGGGATTGTCGTCGATCTTGTGCACCAGTGCCATGCCGACCGGATAATAGATGACAGCGACCAACACAATAACGGTAAGGCTGCCCACCCAAAACTTGCGGGAGCTGAAAACACGCCTGATGCGTGCTCCGAAACCGGAAATACCGTTCTTTTTGTATAGATAATCGTCTTCAATCATGATCCGTCCCGGTCAATGGCGTGCAGCATGAAACTAGGGTGTCATTGCCACAACGGCAAGTCCATGATTTTACATATCGATCCGAATATAGTTTTCAGTCGTGCACATGGACAAAACGGTTTCGAGATCTTTTTCGCCAAGTGCAACGCAGCCTTCGGTACCGGTATAATCCGGGCGGGCAATATGCATGAAAATCGCCGACCCTTTTCCCGGGACGGTAGGATCATCGTTGTGACCAAGTACGACAATGAGGTTGTAAAGCCCATCGTCGCGAAACAGTTTCTCATGGCTGGCATCAAACGGAAGCCGCACGGGGCGATTATAGTCCGGATGGGTAGGATCGTCGCACCAGCCATCAGAAAAGGAAATAGTGGTGACTGGAAGGTCTGTATGGGGGCTTGCGCGGCGATCAGACCGATACATAACATAACGCAGTCGCCAGGTTCCAGCCGGCGTTTTACCGTCACCTTCGGTCTTTGCATCGGCAGAGACCACGCCGTTTTTGCCAATTGCACAGCGAAATTCCCGGTCCTCAAAGCGCAGCAATCCATCTGTCGAGACAATCATTTCGACCGGATCGGACGGCGTACTGGTTTGCAGGTTGCTATGCATTGGTCTGAAACTCTGAATTCCGGTTGTCTAAAGTGCTGTCGCCAAAGCGTTTTGCAGAAAATTTCTTGAAGATGTTGAGAAACAACAAAGGTGAATTTGTGGCAATGCCGTATCAGCTACAATGATTGCACGCAAAGTTGATACGGGAATGCAGACTGTCAGGTTTCGCAGGTAACCAAAAATATCTTTGGAAAGGTGCGGAAGGCTTAATGCCTACGTCAGGCGTGCTTCGCCTGCACGGAACAAATCCTTTGTCCAATAGTCCCGAGCGAATTGAGATTATGTATGTTTTTTGGCGTCATGTTAAAATGACAACGCCCCGCGCCGGAATCCGGGCGGGGCGTTAGAAAGCCATCGCACATAAATCGGCTTATTTGCCGAGACGGGCTACACCTTCTTCGATCAGTTTAGCGGCTTTCTCAGCGCCTTCCCAACCGGTGACTTTTACCCATTTGCCTTTTTCGAGGTCTTTGTAACGCTCGAAGAAATGCTGGATCTGATCGCGCAGAATCTGCGGAAGATCTTCGTGGGATTTGATATCGGTATAGTACGGATCGATCTTGTCGTGCGGCACGCAGATCAGTTTCTCATCCTGCCCGGCCTCGTCTTCCATCATCAGAACACCGACCGGACGGGCGCGAATGACCGAGCCAGCAACAACCGGTTCACGGAACATGACCATGGCATCGACCGGATCACCATCCAGGCCAAGGGTGTTGGGGATGAAACCGTAATTTACCGGATAATACATCGAGGTATGGAGGAAGCGGTCAACGAAGACAGCACCAGAGTCTTTGTCGACTTCGTACTTGATCGGTCCGCCCTGCGGGATTTCGATGACGACGTTAACGTCCCAGGGAACATCTTTGCCAACGGCAATCTTGCTGAGATCCATTTGGGGAAAATCCCTTTCGCTTTTTGATAAGGCTGTGCCCCGTTGCCGGGGCTATCACAACGCACAAACACTCGAAATCTATCGAGGATGCAAAAATCAGGTGGTCCTTTTATCTTGAAATTGGCGTTGTTCCAAGCCCCGCAGATAACTGGACTATTTTATGCTGAAGCGGCGATTGGAATAAGTTCACTCTGTCTCGGTTGGAAGCGGCTCGGGTCTGCTTCTAGCTCTTTAAAATACATACCGTTGTTTGATTTGTTGGCGTGACGTTGCCCTATGGAGCGTCCGTGATACAGATGCAGAACGGGTGAGCAGTATTCGACGCTTTTGCGTTTCACGCCAGATCGGATCATGCGCAGCACGAAATCGGAATCTTCGAGACCATGTCCCTCATAGGCTTCGTCAAAACCGCCGATTGCCAGAATGTCATTTCGAAAGGCGGCAATATTGCACCCTTGTGCCTTTTTCCAGCATTTCTGATGCGCCCAAAGGCTTTTCTTGTTTTGCGGGAGAGGGGCAAACTGGAAGGGGCGATTGCATTGTCCCATCAGACCCAGCATGAACAAAAGGATGCGAGGCCATTTGTGAAATGAAAAGCGCTTTTTCATAACGAATTCAGTGAAGCGACGTTTAAGAAAAACGCGCTTGCCGGTCACGAAGCAGCCTGGTTCGGCAACTTTTCGGTGGTTTGAGACAAAATCAGGAAGAAGACAACAGTCACCATCGGTGAAAACAACAATATCGCCCTCTGCGATTTTGATTGCACCATTGCGGACACGTGACAGGCGATAGCCCATATCTTCTTGCCAGAAATGTTTGATCGGCACGGGTGATTTTTTCTGCATGCGGATAATGGTATTTGCCGTCTCCGGGCCGGACCCGTCATCTGCGACGATCACCTCGAAGTTCCTGTCTTTCTGGTCGATTAACGACTGCAAGACCATCTCAAGCGCTTCGGGCCAATTATAGGTCGAAACGATCACAGAAACCTTATGCACGTAATTTCCCCCCAATTACAGAACGCATTCAACCAGTATCCCCTCTGGTCCATAATGCATGGAGCCGATTTCCGCTCCGTCTCGTCAATTACAAAAAAGTTCTAGATATTAAAATCGTATATCACATGAACAGGTTACCAATTTGTGTTCATTCAGACTTTCGAGGGTTAGAACAATAATAGGCCCAAGCATGAGCAATCGTTTCACGTGGGTCTGTATATTTCGGCTTCCAGTTTAATAGTGAATTCGCTTTCGCCGGATTGGCAATCAGTTTTACGGGGTCGCCCGGGCGGCGTGCCGCGTCAGATATCGGGAACTCGATACCCGTAACTTCTCTGCAAAGCATCAATATTTCACGTACAGAACAGCCTTTGCCCGTCCCAATATTGACGCAATCAAAAAATGGTTTTGTTTTGCCTGTTATATGCTCAAGTGCCTTGACGTGGGCCGTTGCCAAGTCATCAACGTGAACGTAGTCGCGAATGCAGGTTCCATCCGGCGTGTCATAGTCATTGCCGAATATTTTTAAACCGTCTCTTCGCCCGGCCGCCGCCAATAGCGCAAGCGGAATGAGGTGAGTTTCCGGATCATGTCTTTCACCGGTTCGCCTTGAAGGGTCCGCACCCGCGGCATTAAAATAACGCAGAGCAATGGAACGAAAACCATATAACGCGCAATAGTCCGCGATCATTGTTTCAACCATCGCCTTTGAGCGGCCGTAGGGATTTTCAGGCTGAGCCGGTAAAGTCTCGTCAAGCATGTCGAGATTGGTGTTACCGTATATGGCGGCAGTTGATGAGAAAACGATCTGCCGACACTCATGATGACGCATCGCTTCAAGCAGATTAAATGAGCCGGTCGTATTCACCTCGTAAAAGCTGGCTGGTTCCTGCATCGAAAGACCTGCCTCAATCAGGGCAGCCATATGAATGACTGCAGTTGGTTGGAATTTTTTAAAGGTATCGTCAAGAGCGGTGCGATTACGAATATCTGCATGAACAAATGGGATATCACCAGAAATAGCATCACGGTGACCGTTCGACAAATTGTCAAGAACCACCGGCAGATAGCCACTTTCTTGCAATTTCAGGCATATATGAGATCCGATATATCCGGCGCCGCCTGTTACCAGTATTTTTTCCATAGCTTCCGTTCTGTTCAATATCCAGCCAATGATTTGGTCGTATTAGAAATACAGATTAGGTGAATTCTGTCTGGCAGATCATTTTTTAAGCATTTTGCCTTTCAGCGACGCCGTATGTGGATTGATCAGTTCGCGGATCCAGTTGGCGGCGGCGATGACGGCCGGGTCTTTTTCACGGGCAGGGCGGATCAGCAGGCGATACCACCAGTGCGATACGAAATCGGGGAAATTAAGCAAGACCAGTTCCCCGCGTTCCACAAAGTTGCGGGCGATCACATCGGTGCTGGCAACAATGCCTTGTCCAGCACGGGCTGCTTCGAGTGCCCAGATATGATGGCTGAAGGTCCAGCAATCATCGAGTGAAAAGGTGGCGCGATCAAACCAGTTGGCAATCTGCGAAAATTGTTCGCTGTCGCTGTCGATCAGCAGGATATCGCGCGATCCAAGTGAACCGACATCGATATTGCAGGGATCAAGTCCGCGCTTTTCGAGCCATTCAGGCGCAGCAAAAGCATTGTAAATTTCGGGAGTCAGAAGTTCGGTGATCCAGCCATCAAGCCCCGGCAAATCTTTTGGTGCGATCTGAAGGGCGATGTCGATTTCAAGTGGATCAAGATCATCATCAAATTCGATCTTGCGAAACTGAACGGGAATATCGGCAGGCATACGGGCCTGCAGGTCACCAAGCTCGTTTAACAGAACGGTCAAGGCAGGGGTTGCCAATGCGCCTATACGGATCGCCTTGCCCTTGTCGGGCCCGACTTCGCCGGTGATATCGGCAATGCCATCAAGGGCTTCTGTCAGGCGCGGGAGCAGACGGGTTGCCGATTTGGTCAGGCTGAGCCCGCGTCCCTTGCGAACAAACAGGACAACGCCAAGACATTCTTCAAGCTGACGCAATTGATGGCTGATCGCACTTTGGGTGACATGCAATTCTTCAGCCGCCGCCTTCACACTTTGATGGCGGGCGGTGGCTTCAAAAGCGACAAGCGCGCGTAAGGGGGGCAGTTTGCGGCGCATCGAACATTTCCGTGGGACAGGGTTTTAGAGTTTATTCCTGTGTAACAGGCCTGAATGTGGTTTGGGGCAAAAAATTCTCATCAATGGCTGAAAACTCCTCATTCGCATTTTTCAATTTTTGCGGGCACACTGCTGAATGAAAAGGGTTTCCGGCTGATCGATAGATAGTCTCCTTGCGCCACCCCGCAGCAGTCTCCCCGCTGTCGGAAACCCACTTTAATTCCAGAGATCATGATCAGGTGATGACCGGGACGCTTTTGCGCCTCAGCGGCAATTTTCGCGGCGTTTTGTGGATGACGGCGGCGATGGCATCGGGCGTTTTTGTCGATGTCTGTGCCAAGCTGGTATCCCATGATGTGTCGACGGCACAAATTCTCGCGATGCGTGCAGTGACGACGGTGGCTGTGTTCGTGATCATCCTGATGTTTATTGGCACCAGGTCGATCCGGACCAAGCGACCTTATGCGCATCTGGCGCGCGGCGTTCTTTGGTACGGATCGCTGTTTTTTGTGTTCTTTGCCCTTCGCCAGATGAGTATTGCCGAGGTAAATGCCTATCTGTTCATCGAGGCCTTGCTGACCGTGATGCTTGCCGTTGTGATTCTTGGCGAGCAGTTGACGGCACGTAAAGTGATCGCAACCCTTCTTGGACTTGTTGGCGTTTGGGTAATGTGCGTTCCCAAAATGGACGGATTTGGCGTTCCATTGGGGGTTGCCGCAGCCCTGATCGGGGCGTTCTGTTTTTCCGCACAAACGCTTTATGCCAAGGTTCTGACCCGGACCGAGACGAATTTCTCCATGCTGTTCTGGCCCCAGATTGTCGCCATTGTGATCTGGGTGCCGGTTGCCGTCATCATGTGGCAACCGGCGGCCTTCTCTGACTGGCTTTATTCTGCGGGTGCAGGTTTCTTTGCCATGCTGACCAACTACATGGTTCTGCGGGCTGTTCGGGTTGCGGATGCCAGTGTCATTTCGCCAGCAGCCTATACGGCCTTGCCGTTTTCTGTAGCAATGGATCTGATCTTCTTTGACATGCTTCCGGTGCCGGTGATTTTTGTCGGGGCGGCGATTGTCGTGCTGGCGGTTGCCTTGCTGGATTACAGAGGCGGGGCAAAACCGGTTTCGGTTGTGCCCGCCGAAGATGATGAAAGCGATGGAAATCGCAAGGCTGCAACGGCGAAAGTTTAGCCTTTCTTCGGAAAACCTGTTTATCCGTTATGAACTGTCGTCGTGTTGCTTGCGGGAATCATCGGGTGTTTCGGCCCGTTCATGCATTCCATAATCACGCATGACATGGGCGACCCGCAGACGATAATCGTCGAAAATCCGGTTACGACCTTTGTTCTGTGCAATGCGGTGTTCACCGACATTGCGCCATGCCATGACGGCTTTTTCATCGCGCCAGAAAGAAAGAGACAGAACTTTGCCCGGCTCGTTAAGGCTTTCGAACCGTTCGATGGAAATGAAGCCGTCGATTGTTTCAAGTACCGACCGGAGGTCCTTTGCGATCGAGAAATATTCGTTACGATGTTGCGGGTGAGGCAGGACTTCGAAAATGACGGCAATCATGGCTTGACCAGTTCCGCATGCGGGGTAGAGGCGATTTTGAAAAACTGGCGTTCTTCGCGCAGGATGAATTTTTCACGTTGGGCGAACTGATAGTTTTCATGCCCCAGTGGGTCTTGTGACAGGCGGGCGCGATAGGCTTCATATGCTGCCAGATCCGGCAAATGATAAACTGCGTAAGCGGTCGATATTGTTCCTTCATGAGGCGCGAAATAGCCGACCAGATCAGCACCGCATCGTGGAATTGCCTCGCCCCAGTTACGCGCATATTCCACAAAAGCATTCTTCTTATAAGGGTCGATTTCATAGCGGATGAAACACGTGATCATTGGCTTTATATCCTTATTGGGAGACCATTTTATGATTTAGGAAAGGGTGACTGTCGCCAGAATGCGCGCGGCAGATTGATGATTGCGACGCCGACAAGCGTGCAGAGGATTCCAGCAAGAACCGGGGAACTTATGGTTTCGCCAAGTAACAGGCTGCCAAGCACGACGCCGATCCCGGCACGCAGGTAGCTTTGACTGGCAACACCCATTGAGCCAAGCGTGCGTAACAGCCTGAAATAGATCAGCAAAGCGATTGCCGTGCAAAAAACCGACAGGGCAAGCGTTGCAAGAATGGCGGACGTTGACGGTGTCAAGTTCCAGGGTCGATCCAGCACCAGACTGGCCGGGATCAGAAAGATGCTGGCCCAGATCATGGTTGCGGCGGCGCTAACGGTTGCGGGCAGGGCGTTGAAGCGCTTGCCATAGATTGCTGCTCCGGCATAGAGGATCGCTCCGGCCAGAACGGCAAGCTGCCCGCCAACATGCTGCCCTAGTCCGATAATCACACCAGGGCCGACAATCAGAACCACACCAGCAACGCCAAGGCACGCTCCGGCAAGACGAAACCGGTCAACCCGTTCATGCCGTGTCAGAAGGGTCGTGATCAGGAAAACAAAAACCGGTGATGTTGAATTAAGCACACTGGCAAGGCCGCTTTCGACATGTTGCTGTCCCCAAGCAAGTATTGTCCATGCGCCGAGGCTGTTGAAAACCGACTGGATCAGCAATGTGCCGATAACCTTGCCATCGCGCGGAAAACGTTCGCTACGGCAGCACATGACGACGAGAAGAAACAGCGATGCGATGCCAACCCTGATTGCGATCAGGGTAATTGGTGGGATATCGGTCAGCGCGATTTTGATGAACAGATACGACGACCCCCAAAGCAGGGCGAGCACAGCCAGCAAACCGATTTCAAGGGGTAGCGATATTTTGGACGATGTCATTCGGATCTCCGGGGCAGGGGCAATTCTGAACAAATAACCGATTGCTGGCGACCAATGCTTCGATTAACATCGAACTATGAAAGAAGGACCCGATATTGCCCGCGTGGCTACATTGCTTGGCGATCCGGCTCGCGCAAACATGCTGACCGCTCTGATGAGTGGCCGCGCGCTGACCGCTGCAGAGCTGGCACAGGAGGCTGGTGTGACGCCGCAAACGGCGAGTTCACATCTGGCAAAGCTGGAGGCTGGTCAGATCGTCATCCCGCGAAAGCAGGGGCGGCATCGTTATTTTACGCTTTCGGGCCCCGATATTGTCGAGGCATTGGAAGTCCTGATGGGGATTGCCAGTCGGGTCGGACATAATCGGGTCCGAACCGGGCCGAAGGACCCGGCATTGCGCAAGGCACGTGTTTGCTATGATCATTTGGCCGGAGAAATGGGGGTTGCCCTGTTTTCGGGGCTTGAGGCCCGCAAACTGATTTCGACAGATCATAATGGCGTGGCTTTGACAGATGCCGGTGCAGATTTCGCCGAGGCGTTCGGGATTAATCTGAATGAACTGCGTACCAGCCGCAGGCCGCTTTGCCGGGAATGCCTGGATTGGAGCGCCCGACAATCTCATTTGGCAGGGTCGTTTGGTGCTGCGTTACTGGACCGGTTTTATGATCTGGGCTGGGCACAGCGAAGTAAGGAGTCGCGTGTGGTGATTTTCAGCCCCGAAGGCGAACGCAACTTCAAGGCGCTGTGCGATAGTTAATAGTTGTCAGACTTGATCCATCAATAGGCTGTCGACCAGTGCCGGAACCAATTCAGTCGCCCGGCCATATGAACTGTGATCAAACAAGGACGCCCCGAAACCTGGTTCCAGGTTGATCTCGACCGTTTCTGCACCAGATTCTTTACTGGCGATTTGGACGAACCCGGCAGCCGGATAAACGTTCCCTGATGTGCCGATTGAAATGAATAGGCCACATTTGGCAAGAGCAGCATAAATGCGTTCCATTTCAAGCGGCATTTCCCCGAACCAGACAACGTGTGGGCGTAGGCCGCCGGTTTTGGTGCAGGAGGTACAGGGAGTGTCTCGTCCCAGTGGGGCAGACCAGACCGTCAGAAGCCCGCAATGATTGCAGCGGATTTTCAGCAATTCGCCATGCATATGGATAAGGTTTTTTGATCCGGCGCGGTCATGGAGATCGTCGATATTCTGGGTTACCAGCAGAACGTCGCTTGGCCACTTGGTTTCGAGCCGGGCAAGGGCAATATGCGCCTTGTTTGGCTGTATTGCAGGGTCAAGCAGCCCTGCGCGTCTGTCATTGTAAAAGTGATGTACAAGATCGGGATTGTTGATGAATGCCTCAGGCGTTGCGACTTCGGAAATGTCATATTTTGCCCAGATCCCATCGGGGTCGCGGAAGGTATGCAGGCCGCTTTCCTTCGAAATACCGGCCCCGGTCAAGATAACAATCGTTGCGGCTTCATCGCGCAGAATATTGATAATGTCAGGACGAAGCGGCATGGCGTGTTCCGATGTCATTGTTGCAAGCAGGCCAGATTAGACCCGAAATGGACAAAATAAAACGGCCCGCCGTGAAAATGGCAGGGCCGTTTAAATATTTGATCTTTCAAAACCGGTTTGCGGATTCCCGACCGGCAATCAGCCAGCGCTATCAGGCAGAGGTGTCAACATTGCTGCCAGGTTCGTCGTTTTTTGCGGCTTCCTGACCGGCGGGGTTTTTGGTGACCCCGACCATTGCCGGGCGCAAAAGGCGACCTTTGAGCACGTAACCGGCCTGCATTACCTGGGCGACATGGCCGTCTGGATAAGCAGGATTTGGCATTTCAAACACGGCTTGATGATGATTGGGGTCAAGTTTTTCCCCAAGCGGTTCAAGCTTTTCAACGCCGTTCTTTTCCAGTGCCTTAAGAAGCGTCTGTTCGGTCATTTCAACGCCTTCAACCAGCTTTTTCATCGTCGGGTCGGCATTGGACGTGTCGCCAGCAGCCTCAAGGGCGCGGCGGAGGTTGTCACCTACATCAAGCAGTTCGCGGGCAAATTTGGTAATCGCATAGTTCCCGGCGTCCTCGACGTCTTTCTTCGCGCGACGGCGCGTGTTTTCCACCTCGGCGGCGGCGCGCAATAGGCGGTCTTTCAACTCAGCAACTTCTGCTTCAAGTGCTGCAACCGGATCTGTGGTGGCTTCGCCACCTTCGGCTTCGGTTGCTTCTGAGACGACATCCTCTGCGGCAGTTTCTTCTGCCGACGCGGCATCATGCAGATCGTCCTGGTTGTTCTTTGCGGTTTCCGACATGGCTAACCTGTACCTTCAATTTGTGTGGCCTGACACGCAGCGCCAACGTTTATCCAATCAGTCGCCCGACCAGCTTGGCGGTGTAATCGACCAGCGGAATGATCCGGGCATAATTGATCCGGGTCGGCCCGACAACCCCGATTGCGCCCACAATGCTGCCTTCGGCATTCTGATAGGGCGAAATCACCATCGAAAGCCCCGATCCGCCGAACAATTTGTTCTCGGACCCGATGAAAATCTGCACACCTTGGGCAATCGTGGTGACATCAAGCAATTCAATCATCTGATCGCGTGCTTCGAGCACGTTGAACAGCCTTCTTACGGTTTCGAGCTGTTCGATCGTGTCGATATTTTCAAGCAATTGCGACTGGCCCTTTACGATCAGGGACGAACCCTTGACCCCGCCGGCCCATGTCGCAAGTCCGGCATCAATCAGTCCAGCCGACAATTCGTCGAGTTCCTGTTTGATGCGGTCGCGTTCCAAACTCATCAATTGCCGGGCGTCATCAAGTGTCTTTCCGGCCAACCGGGTATTTAGATAGTTCGATGCTTCTGTCAATGCCGAGGTCGGCAAATCGGGCGGAACATCAAGGATACGATTTTCAACATTACCGGTCTGCGAAACCAGAACCGCAAGGACCTTGCCCGGCGAAAGCGCAACAAATTCAATCTGTTTTAAACGGATGCCATCGGTTTTCGGTGCAACCACAAGCCCTGCACAGCGTGACAGCCCCGAAAGCATACTTGTGGCCTCGCCCAGCATCTGATCAAGGGAATATCCGGCCTGCTCGCAATTTTTAGTCAATTGATCGCGCTCGGCATTTGGTAGATCACCGACTTCCATCAGCGCATTGACGAAAAGACGCAGGCCTTTCTCGCTTGGCAATCGACCGGCCGAAATATGGGGGGCAACCAGAAGCCCCATTTCCTCAAGATCGGACATGACATTGCGGATGGTCGCCGCCGAGAGGTTTTCTGACATGCGGCGCGCGATGGATCGTGATCCGATCGGTTCGCCGGTTTCGACATAGGCATCTACGATCTGGCGAAAGACTTCGCGGGATCGCGCGTTCATGTCGCCCAGCAATGTGTCGTCAAACAGCGCCATGTTAAACCTGTCAAAACCAAATGTGTTGCGTGGAATTTAGTGAGGTGGCGGGCAGGCGTCAATGAAGCTGGCAGATTGGTGATAGCCGGAGGACGGGCAAACGATGGTATCAATCAGGAAGTTAGTCCTGCCAAATCTTTGAATTCGTCGCGAATCGAGTGCCATTTATGGTTTTTGCGCGTGGATCTGAGGCATAGTGTTGCTGGGATTTTGCCGTTATTTTCGGGGAAACTGCTGGACCTTTGATACGATGCTCAGTAGCTTTGGCCGCAATTTCAGCCATCGTTGATCAGCCATGCAGGTTGATCCGACCCAGAACAAAGAGGTTCAGACCCCATGCGTCCATCCGGCCGTAATTTCGATCAGCTTCGCGACGTTTCCATTGAGACAGGTGTTTCCAAATATGCAGAGGGCTCCTGCCTGATTAAATTTGGCGATACCCATGTGATTTGTACCGCGACGGTCGAGGACAAGGTGCCAGGCTGGATGCGTAATTCCGGCAAGGGTTGGATCACTGCAGAATATGGCATGCTGCCGCGTGCAACCGACAGCCGCATGCAGCGCGAGGCCGCACGCGGTGGCCAGTCGGGTCGGACCCAGGAAATCCAGCGCCTGATCGGGCGTTCGATCCGTGCGGTCGCTGACCTTAAGGGCATGGGTGAAATGCAGATGCGCCTTGATTGCGACGTTATCCAGGCTGATGGCGGAACACGCACCGCATCAATCACGGGTGCCTATGTTGCCGCCCATCTGGCGTTTCAGGGCGTACGCCGTCTTGGCCTGATCAAGGAAATCCCGTTGACTCAGCCGGTTGCCGCAATTTCGTGCGGTATTTATCAGGGTGAAGCGGTTCTTGATCTTGATTATGCCGAAGACAGCAATGCGGGTGCGGATGCGAACTTTGTTCTGGCGGGCAGTGGCGGCATTGTTGAGGTTCAGGCGACCGCGGAAGATGTGCCGTTTGATCGTTCTGCTTATGACAAGATGTTTGAACTGGCGGAAAAAGGCTGCAAGGAACTGTTTGCCAAACAGCGAGCAGCGATTGGCATCTAAGAATTTATTCGGGCGAGCCTGGATATGGTTCGCCCGATATTGTTTTTGTGGTTTTCAACCGTCTTCGTCTTAACGACCCGAATATCTCTAGGCAGCATCATGGCCCGTCGCTTTACGGAAAAAAAACTCGTTATTGCCAGCCACAACAAAGGCAAGATCAAGGAGATTGCCGAACTGCTTGATCCGTTCGGGATCGAAGTGGTTTCAGCAGGCGATTTGAATCTTCCCGAACCCGAAGAAACCGAAAACAGTTTTATTGGCAATGCACAGTTGAAGTCGTTGGCGGCAACAAAGGCCGCCAATCTGCCAGCCCTGTCTGATGATAGCGGCATGGCGGTTTCCGCCCTTGATGGGGCGCCGGGCATTTATTCAGCGCGCTGGGCCGGGCCGGACAAGGATTTTGATATGGCGATGGAAAAGGTCCAGAACGGGATCGGGAACCATCCTGACCGCCGGGCGGCCTTTATCTGCGCCTTGTCTCTGGCTTGGCCAGACGGTCATGTGGAGAATTTTGAAGGTCGTGTTGAAGGTGAAATCGTTTGGCCCAAACGTGGCCGTCACGGTTTTGGCTATGATCCGATTTTCCAGCCAAAAGGTTATGAGCAGACCTTTGGGGAAATGGACCCGGCACAGAAACATGCAATGAGCCATCGCGCGGATGCGTTTCGCCAGCTGGTCAAGGCTTGCTTCGAGTAAGGATTTTAGGCGGCCAACTGCCTGCATCGAACCTATGCACGCATCGCTGATGTAACTATCGGTGGTGCGTGTTACTTTATCCGTCTTTCCCGCAGTCGAAGATCGAGAACCGCGTGTCCCTAGCAACCGCAGAAGCTGTCCCGTTTGGCATCTATATCCATTGGCCGTTTTGCCTGTCGAAATGTCCTTATTGCGATTTCAATAGTCATGTTGCTGACAAGGTTGATCATGCGCGCTGGAGGGCGGCATTGCGTGCGGAACTTGCCGCAGGTGCTGCGCGTCATCCCGGCCGCACGGTCGGATCGGTATTCTTTGGTGGTGGGACACCGTCGCTGATGGATCCGGAAACCGCAGGGGCCCTGATCGCCGATATCAAAACCTTCTGGCCGGTAACCGATGACATCGAAATCACGCTTGAAGCCAATCCGGGTACGGTTGAAATCAATCGGTTCTCGTCTTTTGCTTCCAATGGCATCAACCGGGTCTCAATTGGCATTCAGGCGCTCAATGACCGCGATCTTAAATTTCTGGGGCGTGTGCACAATGCGGCTGAAGCCATGCGTGCTCTTGATGTTGCGGCGAATGTGTTTGACCGGTTTTCGTTCGATCTGATTTATGCCCGGCCCGAACATGATCCGAGAGCCTGGCGTCATGAGCTGCGCGAAGCACTTGAGATCGCGCGCGGTCATATTTCGCTTTATCAGTTGACGATCGAACCGGGAACGCAGTTCCATACCTTGCATCAGCGCGGTGATCTCGTTGTACCCGATGAAGACCTTGCGACCGATCTTTATGAAATCACCCAGGAAGAAACCAAAGCCGCCGGTTATGGTTGTTACGAGGTTTCCAACCATGCCCGACCCGGGCAGGAAAGCCGCCATAACCTCGTATACTGGCGCTATGGCGATTATCTCGGCATTGGTCCGGGTGCACATGGCCGCGAAGCCGTCATTCAGCCAGATGGTAGCACTAAACCAATGGCGGTGCGCCGTCATCGTGCGCCGGAAATCTGGCTTGATCGTGTGGAAAAGCAGGGACACGGCACGCAGGAAGAAACCGCTTTGGTTGCGGATGAACGCCTTATTGAAATGGTGATGATGGGGCTGCGCCTGAATGAACCCATTCCGGTGGGACGCTTCGAGCGGATTATTGGCAAAACCCCGCGCGAGGCATTGGATTCAGAACGTCTTGAAACCCTGATTGCGTCGGGCGATCTGATTTGCGATCAGGCCGGATTGCGCACGACCGATCAGGGGCGGAACCGTTTGAACGGGGTTCTCAGATACTTGTTCGACCATTCGGCGTGATCGCGGATGAGCGGGAAAATCAAGATTTTCCTTATGTCTTGCGACGGTGGGCGATTTTCAAAGACGCGTTTTGCAAAACCCTCAAAAAGGTTGTTGACACTGAAGTTTGGCAGCGTATATTGCGCCCCGTTCCGGCGGGTTCCGTCGGGCAAATACCACAAGCCCCTATGCCCAGGTGGCGGAATTGGTAGACGCGCTGGCTTCAGGTGCCAGTGGCCGCAAGGTCGTGGAAGTTCGAGTCTTCTCCTGGGCACCATACCCCAGCACATGGACGATGTGCTGGGGTATTGTCGTTGTAGGATGAATTTCGCAGCTTTTGTCTTTCTGTAACGGGGATTACTGGTTACAAGCGAAAACCACTTCAAAAAAGAGCCTTGGATATGATGCGACCTGACGTTAGTTTCGTTCTACCGGTTTATAACAAGGCTTCTGTGCTTCCTTATTTTTTCGAGTCCCTGTTGGCTCAAACCGGTGATGTTTCCTTTGAAGTTATTTTTATTGACGACGTATCGACTGACAATTCGTTGGAAATACTGAACGAATATGCCGGATCGCATGACTTTGTTCGTGTGATTAACAACGAAGTCAATGCAGGACCATCCATTCGACTTAATCAGGGGGCGGCGGAAGCAAAGGGCAAATATCTCGCGCTATTTGATTGCGACGAGATTCTTGCACCGGACGCGCTTAAAACTATGCTGTCACTCGCGAAACAGCAGGGTGCCGATATGGTGCACGGACGGGGGCGGAAGACTAACGCACCGATTGAAGATGTTATTGCCGAGCCGATTGGTGAGAATTTCAGCTTTACAATCCACAATGATCCACTTGATCGGATATTAGGGCGCGGCATGGTGCGTATGACTTGGCTGGTGACGCAGGAATTGTTTCAAAGGGCTGAAGGATGTGATGAAACTGTTTTTGTTCAGGATGAGTCACTGGCACTGCGACTGGCGTCGAAAGCTCGACGTATTGTTGATGCCGATATGACTGTGACAATGGTTCCCGATATGGGAAGCCATATTTCACAAAATACTTTGCAACTGAATCATGATCGTTTTCTAGTTTATCTGAACTTTTTGCAGGCACATTCTGAGTTGTCTTCGGATTTACGTATAAGGATTTATCAGAAATGCATTTCTGCAGTCAAAAAAGCGCGCAAGGATGATGCTCCTTTCGCTGCTATTCCGGTTTTGACACGCTATGTGATGGGGAAAATCGGCTTCGTTGATCCAGCTCCAGAATCTCTGATGTATTATAGGAATATTTTCTACGAATTGCCGAATATTCGTCGTGTTGAAGAGAAGTGAGTTATTAAACAAATGAATTCGCTTGATAAAAAAATGCATGTTGTCGCTAGTTTTTTGCTGTTTTGTATTCCTATCTTTCTATTATTTACAAGGGCAGCTGCAGATATCTCGGTTGTCTTGATCGCTCTGATTTTCTTAGCGCGATCATTGTTGGAAAAAAAATGGTCTTGGACCCGTGAGAAGGATATTCTTATCCTTTTGATCATATTTGTCCTGATGAATTTGGTTATCTCACCTTTTGCCGAACATATAGGTAAGAGTTTTGAGCGCTCGCTAAGTTGGCTGAGATTTGTTGTCTTTTATGCTGCGGTGACCCGTTGGATTCTAACCGATGCGCGTACGATCAAATGGTTTGTCACGGGCCTTTTATTTGCGCTTGGAACTGCCGCTTGTGATGCGCTTTATCAGTTTTTCACGGGTTTCTCGCTTCTGACCGGTCAGGCTATGAGTGGCCGTCTTACCGGCCCGTTAGATCGGCCGAATATTGGCATGTATCTTTCTAAGCTTGGATTTGCTGCGTTGACTATGGCTGTGATGCTCTATGCTCACGGGGTTTCCAGGAAACTCTTCATTATTGGATGCGTCTTGTCACCATTGCTTCTGGTCGTTGTGTTTCTTAGCGGCGAGCGTGCCGCAAGCGTACTGACTTTGTTGGCAATTATGACAACGCTTTTTAGCTTGTTTCTTATTGGTGGCGCAGCACGCAAAGTTTCTTTGGGGTTGGCGTTTGTTGGAGCAATTGCCTTGATCCTTTTACTTATCACAAGTGATCGGATTTGGGGGCGAGTTGAAGCATTGGCGAGCGTCGTCTCGGATTACAGCGACTCAATATATGGTCAGCTTGTTTTTCTGGGGATTCGGTTCTTTGCCGAGAATCCGTTGACGGGTAGCGGTATGGGAAATTATCCGCTCGTTTGTAAAGATTACACTGCAGCGGGGTTGACTAACGTTCCTTGCCATCCCCATCCTCATAATTTCTATGTTGAATGGTTGTCTGATACGGGGATGATCGGGACAATTCCGTTTACTGTTTTTATCGGCCTTCTGTATTTTATGGGGCTTAAAACCCTATTTGGCCCGCGCGAAAGCCGCTTGTTGGGTGGCTTGTATCTTGGCGTTCTGGTTATGTCCCTGTTTCCTTTTTCAGTTACACAAAGCCTTTTCTCTAACTGGCCTGCTATACTGGCTTGGACCTCCATTGCAAGTGCGGTTGCTGCGCTCCGGTTTCCGGCATCCAAAGTTGTTTGATTGAAAAGCCCTATTTTCCGTTCGGATATAGGGCTTTTTGCATCGCGACGTTGGTAATGCTGTGTTAAGACAGCGTCAAACCAGCATTCTGGAGAATTGCGATGACCAATTTCCTTCATCATGGAGACTTGCCCGACGGGCTTGATCTTGGCAAAACCGTTGCCATTGACAGTGAAACCATGGGCCTTAATCCGCATCGTGATCGTCTTTGTGTGGTCCAGCTTTCGGCGGGTGATGGCGATGCTCATCTGGTGAAGTTTGACTTAGAAAGCTACGAAGCGCCCAACCTTAAAAAGCTTTTGTCCGATCCGTCGGTTTTGAAGCTGTTTCACTTTGGGCGGTTCGATATTGCTGTGATGGACAAGTATCTTGGTGTGCGGTGTGCACCAGTCTATTGCACCAAGATTGCATCCAAACTCGTGCGCACCTACACCGACCGCCATGGTTTAAAAGACCTTGTAAGGGAACTGGTTGGAATCAACCTCGACAAGCAACAGCAGAGCTCTGACTGGGGTTCTTCTGATCTGTCAGATGAACAGATCGCATATGCCGCATCCGATGTGCTGTATCTGCACAAGGCCAAGGAAGAGCTTGATCGTCGTTTGGCGCGCGAAGGAAGAACGGAACTGGCGCAGGCCTGTTTTGACTTCCTGCCGACACGGGCGACACTTGATCTTGCTGGTTGGGAAGAGACAGACATTTTTGCCCACTGATTTGCCTTTTTGGTGTGTTGAAATTTTTTCTGGTGAGCCTGCATTGTTAATTCTGCGTCAACGGCCTTTGGCGTAAAGGAATGATCCCTGCGACATCATTACCTGATCGTTGCTTTTGTCGCTTGCCAGTGCAGATGATCCCGCCCATCTTTCCCCGTAGTTAGTTCCGCCGGGAAACGCATAAAGAAACTGATGACAGTGACCCCGAAACCGCAAAACACGCCTGAACCGGCATCGGAGAAAGACCTTGAAGTCGCCCGCCGAGTTCTGGCAATTGAAGCCGATGCACTCAGTGATCTTGCAAAATCCTTAAACGGCGATTTTTGCAAGGCAATCGATCTGATCGAGAGCCTTGCGGGCCGCCTTGTCGTAACCGGCATGGGTAAAAGTGGTCATATTGCCAAAAAGATCGCAGCAACTTTTGCGTCGACAGGAACGCCATCCTTCTTTGTGCATCCGGCTGAAGCCAGCCATGGCGATTTGGGGATGATTGGCAAAAATGATGCCGTCTTGGCCCTGTCGAATTCAGGCGAAACACCAGAACTGTCAGATATCATCGCGTATACGCGCCGCTTTAACGTGCCGTTGATCGGTATGACCCGGCGTCCGGAAAGTTCGCTGGCAGCTCAATGTGATTACCCGCTGATTCTGCCCAATAGCCCGGAAGCCTGCCCGAACAAGCAGGCACCGACGACGTCGACCACAGCGATGCTGGCTTTTGCCGATGCGCTTGCTGTGACATTGATGGAGCGTCGTGGCTTCAGCGCCGATGATTTCCGCACATTCCACCCTGGTGGTAAACTGGGGCAGCGATTGCTGCGTGTTAGTGACGTTATGCATGACGTTGCGGATATTCCACTGATTGGGGAAAATGCGCTGATGTCCGAGGCATTGGTCATCATGACCGGCAAGTCATTTGGCTGTGTCGGTGTGCTCGACGATACAGGCTTGATGAGCGGCATCGTAACGGATGGTGATCTACGCAGGCATATGGCAGACAATCTGGTGGCAATGCGGGTCGGTGATGTGATGACACGCAATCCCAAGGCGACCAAATCCGATGTTCTGGCTGTCGAGGCACTTGCGATTATGAATGATCGCAGCATCACGGCCTTGTTTGTCGTTGATGATGAAGGCAAGCCGGTTGGCCTTGTGCATATTCATGACCTTCTGCGTTTGGGGGTTGCGTAATCCATGAGCGAAGAACGGAAGGCCGAGATCGAGAGGGCCGCGCGTAATGCGCGCATGAACGATCGTCTTCCGTCCGGGCGGCGGGACGTGCGGATCAATCCGTTTCGCCGTTCGATCGTTAACATGCTGAAAATTGTGCTGCCGTTGATTGCGGCATCGCTTGTTGCTCTTGTTGTGCTGTGGCCACAAATCGAGAAGGTTCAGGAAAGCGGTTTTCGACTTGGCTTTTCGACCACACCCGATGATTTGATGGAAAATGTTACCATGAGCAATCCGCGCTTTTTTGGCGTGGATGGGAATAAGCAACCCTTCACTGTCACAGCCAACGACGCGGTTGAGCAGCCGGAAAACGGCGAGCGGCTGGCACATGTGCATCTTGATGCACCACAGGCTGATATAACGCTTGAAGATGGTTCGTGGATTGCACTTACGGCGGATGAAGGTTTTTATACCGAGTCCGATGAATTGCTTGATCTGGTCGGGACCGTGAATATGTATCACGATCAGGGGTTTGAAATTCATACCGAGCAGGCCGAGATCGCATTGAATAGCGGCAGTGCCAAAGGCAATGAACCTGTCGATGGACAGGGACCGTTCGGGACGATCAAATCTGACACCGGGTTTGAGCTTGAGGACAAGGGTGCCGTGATCCGCTTTTTGGGGAATGCTCGTCTGGTGATTTTCGATAGTGCTTTGAAAGGTAAATCATGATCGCAGTTGCGCGTTTTGCGGTGCGCCGTTTTTTGATGGCGACAGTTTTTGGGGGCGCGCTGCTGGTTCCCTCAGTGGCGGCATATGCCGATCCACTTGGTCTTGCCCAAAGTGGAAGCGGGGGGCTTGAGGTCGAATCCGATAACGGCATTGAATGGCGTCGTAACGAGCAGGTCCTGATTGCGCGAGGGAATGCTGTGGCTAAACGCGGCAATTCCCGTGTGGACGCAGATGAACTGCGTGCCCTTTATCGGGATCGTGACGGTCAAAGCGAGATTTACCGTATCATTGCCACGGGCAACGTAAAACTGTCTTCAGAAACCGATGTCGCAACCGGTGATCAGGCGATCTATGACATTGACGATGCCGTTGTCGTTTTGACGGGTAAAGATCTGCGATACAAAACACCCAATGAAACCCTGACCGCTGAAGAAAGCCTTGAATACTGGGAAACCGAACGTATGGCGGTTGCACGTGGTAATGCGGTTGCCGTTGCCGATGATCGTACCCTTCGCGGTGATGTTCTGACGGCACGGTTCGAAGCAGGCAAGAATGGCGAAAACGAACTGAGCCGCATTGACGGTGATGGAAATGTTACCATCCGAACGTCAACCGATTTTGTGGTTGGCAATCAAGGCGTTTATGATGCGAAAACGGGTATCGCAACCCTTGTCGGATCGGTTAAGATCACGCGCGGCGAGAACCAGCTGAATGGGGATCGCGCTGTTGTCGACCTGAATACAGGTGTCAGCCGATTGACCGCCAACGGAAATGGCGATGGCAAAAGCCGCGTTCGCGGTTTGCTTGTGCCGGAAAAAGACGACGAAAACAGCCCGGGCCAATCCGGGAATGGCAACTGACGAAGGGTCGGGAATTTGTTCTGGTCGCGCAAAAGCGGAAAATCCGACAACACACATGCACCAAAGACCGGTAGTGGCAGCAATGCATCCTCCGGTACGGGCCCTCGGCTGGTGACAGCCAACAAGGGGCTGGTTGCGCACAATCTTGGCAAGAGCTTCAAGAAGCGACCGGTGCTTAAAGACGTGTCGATGTCGGTACAACGCGGCGAAGCCGTCGGCCTTCTGGGACCAAATGGCGCCGGAAAGACAACCAGTTTTTATATCATCACGGGTCTGATTTCTCCGGATCGGGGGAATATTTCGCTTGATGGGCGCGATATCACCATGATGCCGATGTATCAGCGTGCACGCATGGGAATCGGTTATTTGCCGCAGGAAGCATCGATTTTCCGCGGGATGACGGTCGAACAGAACATCATGGCGGTTCTGGAGGTCGTGGAAGATGACCGGATCAAGCGTGAACAGAACCTGGAAGATCTTCTGGCGGAATTTGCCATCGAGCATTTGCGCCGCACTCCTGCCCTTGCCCTGTCGGGTGGGGAACGCCGCCGTTGCGAGATTGCACGTGCCCTTGCGGCCCATCCGAACTTCGTTCTGCTGGACGAGCCGCTGGCTGGGATTGACCCGATTGCGGTCGGTGATATTCGCGATCTTGTACGTCATCTGAAAGATCGTGGCATTGGGGTCTTGATTACCGACCACAATGTGCGCGAGACTCTGGACATCATTGACCGGGCATATATCTTGCATGACGGTCGGGTTTTGATGGAAGGTGGTCCTGACGAAATCGTCAGAAATGACGATGTCAGAAGGGTTTATCTGGGTGATCGTTTCAGCCTTTGATCACACACCTTGTTTCTAGGGGGTTCGGATTGACGAGGGGTAGTTCATAATGGCCCTGAAGGCGCGGCTTGATCTTCGTCAGTCTCAGTCTCTCGTCATGACGCCTCAGTTGCAGCAGGCGATCAAACTGCTGCAATTTAACAACATCGAACTTTCCAATTTCATTGATAGTGAATTGCTGGAAAATCCGCTGCTGGAACGCGCAGATCCGGGGCAAACCTTTGCCGAAACAGGTGACGGGGCCGTCGGGAATGGCGATCAGGGTATCGATTCCCGTACCAGCGATGATTTTTCGGATCGAGAAGATCGTTTTGGCACCGACCGCCTGACGTCAAGTGAAACCATGAGCACCGGCGATTCCGGTCCGCTCGATTGTGCGCCAGATGCCCTTTACAACGGCGAAGGTGAAATCACTCCCGATGGTGCCCCGGTTGCCGGAAACCATGATTATTCGTCGCCCTATAGCGGTGGAACGGGTGGTGGAGGCAGCGGCGAAGATCTGCCGGGCCTGGAACAGACGCTTGCCGACAAGGCGACACTTCGTCAGTCACTTGATGATCAGCTTAACATCGCGTTTGCGGATGCTATTTCACGCATGATTGGCAGCTACCTGATCGATATGCTTGATGAAAATGGCTATGTCGCCGGGCCGCTTGAAGAGGTTGCCGAGGCACTTGAATGCGAAATGAGCGATGTATTGCGCGTTCTTGCCGTTATGCAGGGATTTGAGCCAGTGGGCATCTTCGCCCGCGACCTTGCCCAATGCCTCGAACTGCAATTGCGTGAGCTTAATCGGTTTGATCCGGCGATGGCAGCGTTGCTGGCCAATCTGGATTTGCTTGCGCGTCGTGAATTTGATCGCTTGCGCCGGATATGCGGCGTAGATAACGATGATCTTTCGGACATGATTTCCGAAATTCGCACCCTTGATCCGCGTCCGGGGCGAACCGCCGATGGGGAACCGGCAACGCCGGTCATTCCCGATGTTCTGATGCGCGCAGCCGGAAGCGGCAACTGGCATCTTGAACTGAACAGCGATGCATTGCCGCGCGTATTGGTGAACGAGGATTACGCCGTAAAGATAGGACAGGGGCTACGTAATCGCGAGGAACGAAGTTTTCTTAGCGAGAAGCTTCAAAACGCCAATTGGCTGGTAAAGGCACTGCACCAACGTGCTACCACGATCATGAAAGTCGCAAGCGAGATCGTGCGTCAGCAGGATGGATTCTTCAATTACGGCGTATCGCATTTGCGCCCGTTGATCCTGCGCGATATTGCCGAAGCAATCGGCATGCATGAAAGCACGGTTTCACGGGTGACCAATGGCAAGTTTATGGCGACCCCGCGTGGCGTTTACGAGTTGAAGTACTTTTTCACTACGGCAATTTCATCTGCGGATGGCGGAGATGCGCATTCTTCTGAATCTGTGCGTCATCGCATCAAGTCATTGATAGACGGGGAAGATCCGAAAAAGATTTTGTCTGATGACAAACTTGTCGAGCTGCTTCAAAAGGAAGGGATCGACATCGCCCGCCGAACAGTGGCAAAATACCGCGAAGCGATGAGAATTCCCTCGTCGGTCCAGCGACGGCGCGAAAAAAAATCGCGGGTTTCCTAGCCAGTCAAACACTGCAAAATATACCTTAAGGTATTGTATATTAAGCAATAATACCCAAATGTTGACTTGGCATTAACGAGGGAATATGGTGCGGCCTCCTGATTGAGGGGCACTGAATGTCCATATGTACTGGGAAGTCACTCAACTGGGGATAGGCGATCCATGCAAATTACGGTTATTGGTAAACAACTCGACGTTGGTAACGCACTCCGTCAACACGTCGTCGAGACTTTGGACCCTGCGGTAGAGAAATATTTCGATCACGCGATCGAAGCCACGGTGACCATCACCAAAGAGGCACATCTCTACATCACGCAGATATCGGTCCATGTCGGCAAGGGCATGTTGGTTCAGGCGAAGGCATCGGCGAATGAAGTGTATCCTGCCTTCGATTCCGCCTGTGATCGTGTCGCTAAACAGTTGCGACGCT
Source organism: Thalassospira sp. MBR-102 (assembly GCF_040549275.1). Taxonomy (NCBI): domain Bacteria; kingdom Pseudomonadati; phylum Pseudomonadota; class Alphaproteobacteria; order Rhodospirillales; family Thalassospiraceae; genus Thalassospira; species Thalassospira sp. MBR-102. Next base: position 654,311 of record NZ_JBEPTC010000002.1, on the reverse strand, counting down.
ACAAGCGGCGTCTGCGTGACCATCATACCAACCGTGATCAGTATGAGCAGGCAAGAATTGATGCGACACATTATGTGATCGCACAGGAAGACGACGATCATTCAGATGACGAACATGTCAATGGCTTCGAGCCTGTGATCGTCGCTGAAACACCGGATCGCATTGATACGCTCTCTGTTGGAGAAGCTGTTATGCGGCTCGACTTGGGGGACATTCCGGCACTTATGTTCCGGAATGGCAAACATGGCGGATTGAATGTTGTATATCGTCGTGCTGACGGCAATATCGGGTGGCTTGACCCATCCGATAAGGAGGCTGGTGCAGCGTGACGGATACAGATTCTTCCGAGCCAAACAACGCAACGCGAAAAATGGACATATCATCGATTCTTTCCCCTTCGGGGGTAATACCGGCCCTGCGGTCCGGTGCGAAAAAGGCTGTCCTTGAGGAACTTGCCGAAAAGGCAGCTGACGTCACCGGGCGTGAAGCGGGCGAGATTTTTTCCGTTTTGCTTGACCGTGAAAAACTTGGCAGCACCGGCGTAGGTGGTGGTGTCGCGATTCCACACGGCAAGCTGGCGGATCTTGACCGGTTGCACATGATCTTTGCGCGTGCTCAGAACCCGATTGAGTTCGATGCCGTTGACGAACATCCTGTCGATTTGTTTTGCATGCTGATTGCCCCGGAAGAAGCTGGTGCAGATCACCTGAAAGCACTGGCGCGTATTTCCCGCCTTCTGCGTAATCAGGGCATGTGCGACAAGTTGCGCGGTGCGGGTTCTGCGGATGCAATCTATGCACTGCTGACACAGGATGAGGCTGAACAAGCCGCCTGAACGTCGTGAAATCAGAAGATCTGAAACCGGGTGCCATTATGTGGTGCCCGGTTTTATTTTGCCTTGATGAATAACTGTTGGTTACCCGTCTTCGTTTATCGCTGCTGCGTGCGTGGCTTTTTCTGCGGTATTCTGTGTCATCAGCCTACCGGCCAGGACAACGAGATACAGCACGGGTATGCCAATCAGGGCTGTGCCAATAAAGAACCAGCTGTAACCGAGCGCATCGACGACACTGCCCGAAAATCCGGCAAGGATTTTGGGGAACAGGGTCATGATCGAGCTAAAGATCGCATATTGCATGGCGGTAAAGGAAATATTGGTCAGGCCCGACAGGTAGGCGATGAAGGCGGCTGTTGCAAGACCACCTGACAGGTTGTCAGCCATAATCACACCGGCAAACATGATCGTGTTCGGGCCCAGATGAGCCATAATTGCAAACAGGATGTTGGTAATTGCCGAGAGAAGTGCGCCAAGAAACAGGATACGCACGACCCCGTAGCGAACCGAAAGGAGACCGCCAAGGAAGCTGCCTGCGATGGTCATGAACAGGCCAAATGTTTTGGAAACAGCTGCTATTTCTTCCTTGGAAAAGCCCAGATCGGTATAGAAAACATTGGCCATGACCCCCATGACGATATCGGCAATCCGATAGACGCCAATGAGTGCCAGCACAACTATCGCAGCCTTGCCATAGCGGTCGATGAAATCCTTAACCGGTGCGACATAGGTTTCCTGAACCATGCCGGTTGGGGTTACGCCGACACGGGTGGTCAGCCATGCGACAAGGATTGCGGCTGCGACAGAGATGGCTAGTTTGAGAAACCCGGCGATGAAACCAGCCAGTTCGTCGATCATTCCGTTTTCGACTAAAGCCGTTTTTAACGGCTCCGTCAGGTCGCTGGCATAGATGTTGGCAATGATGAAGGCGATCACAGTCAGCGCAAACATCAGAAGGAAACGACCGTAATCGGATGTTTTATGAAAATACTTGCTGTCAGTCCGATTTACGGTGGGTTCGCGAATGATCAGCGTGGTGATAACGCCGATCCCCATGGCCAGAGCCATGCAGCCATAGGCAATTGTCCAAGCAATCGGCTCATAACTGCCTTCGGCCTCAAATAGTCCGGCAATGGTCAATGCTCCGGCACCGGCGACAATCATTCCGATACGATACCCACCGATATAGGCCGAGCTCATCATGGCTTGCAGGTCGGTATCTGCTGCCTCGATGCGATAGGCGTCAATCACGATGTCCTGTGTTGCCGATGCAAAGCCAAGCGCAACAGCAGCAAAGGCCATAGTAGTCAGGTTTTCGGCCGGATCGGTAAATCCCATCCAAAGGATGGAGCCGATAATGGCACATTGGGCGATAATCAGCCAGCTTCGCCGACGTCCAAGAACCCCATGCAAAATCGGGAACGGCAGCCGGTCAATAAGGGGGGCCCAGACAAATTTGAAAGAATAACCAAGGGCGGCCCAGCTGAAATAGGTGACGGTAGAACGGTCCACCCCGGCTTCACGTAGCCAGATCGACAGGGTTGAGAAAATCAGCAGGATGGGAATCCCGGCCGACAGTCCCATGAACAGCATGGTAATCACGCGTGGATGAATGAACGCCCGAAATGAATCACCCCAACTGCGGAAGGCTGTGTCGTGCATTGATATTCCCCGTCTGAATGCGGCCTTGTGCGAAATTAGGGGAAACACGTTAAGGAATGCCGAAACGGTGCAGGCGATTGTATGTCTCGTCCTGAAATACGTTGTCAGCTATAGGCGCAGACAATGTCGACTTCGGGACGAGACCCCTGATGAAAAAGGCACGAACATCATAGCAAATGTTCGTGCCTCTCAATGTATAAGGGCCGCCCAAGCAGGCGGCCCTTCTAAATCACGATCCAAACCGGTTTAAACTGTTTCGGATTCCGATTTGCGGCTTTCGCGTTTGCGCACGTTCGGGTCGAGGTGCAGCTTGCGAATACGGATGCTTTGCGGGGTAACTTCGACCAGTTCGTCGTTCTGGATATAAGCCAGCGCTTCTTCAAGCGACATACGACGCGGCGGGGTCAGGGTGATGGCATCATCCTTGCCCGATGCGCGGACGTTGGTCAGTTTTTTACCCTTGAGAATGTTAACTTCAAGGTCGTTGTTGCGGTTGTGCTCACCGATGATCATACCTTCATAGACGCGTTCGCCCGGATTGATGAACATCGAACCGCGATCTTCCAGACCCCAAAGGGCATAGGCAACCGCATCGCCCTGATCGTTCGAGATCAGAACACCATTACGACGACCTGCAATCGAACCTTTGACCGGACCATAGGAATGGAACACACGGTTCATCACGCCGGTACCGCGGGTATCGGTCAGGAATTCGCCGTGATAACCGATCAGGCCACGCGACGGTGCCAGGAACATGATACGGGTCTTGCCGCCACCGCTTGAGCGCATGTCGGTCATTTCGGCCTTGCGCAGGCTCATCTTTTCAACGACGGCACCGGCAAATTCTTCGTCCACGTCGACCTGGACTTCTTCGAACGGCTCGGACAGGACGCCGTCGATTTCCTTGATCAGAACGCGCGGACGCGAGATCGACAGTTCGTAACCTTCGCGACGCATGGTTTCGATGAGAACGCCAAGCTGAAGTTCACCACGACCGGCAACTTCAAAGGCGTCCTTATCCGCGGTTTCCGACAGCTGAATGGCAATGTTGCCTTCGACTTCGCGTTCCAGACGGGCACGGATCATGCGCGATGTAACCTTGTCGCCTTCCTGCCCAGCAAGCGGAGAGTTGTTGACCGAGAAAGTCATGGCAAGGGTCGGCGGATCAATCGGCTGGCTTGAAATTGCACTGGTGACTTCCGGTGCGCAGATGGTGTCGGCAACGGTTGCGTCGGTCAGACCGGCAATCGCGATGATGTCGCCAGCAACAGCTTCTTCCTGCGGGACACGATCAAGACCACGGAAACCCATCAATTTTGAAAGACGACCGGTTTCGACAGTGCCATCACCACGAAGAACCTTGACCGGCATGTTAAGTTTTGCGCGGCCCTGTGCGACACGGCCAGTCAGGATACGGCCAAGGAAGTTGTCAGCATGTAGCATGGTCGCAATCATTGCGAACGGCGCGTCAACTTCTGCCTTCGGTGCCGGAACATAGTTCAGAACCAGGTTCATCAGCGGTGTCAGGTTTTCTTTCGGGCCTTCCGGTGCCTCGGCAGCCCAGCCATCACGACCGGAGGCATACAGAACCGGGAAATCAAGTTGTTCGTCATTGGCTTCGAGCGACACGAACAGATCAAATATCTCGTCGAGAACTTCTTCTGCGCGCTGGTCCGGGCGGTCGATCTTGTTGATGATCACGATGGGCTTCAGGCCGAGTTTCAGGGCTTTACCCAGAACGAATTTAGTCTGCGGCATCGGGCCTTCGGCCGAGTCAACCAGCAGAACAACACCGTCAACCATCGACAGGATACGTTCGACTTCGCCACCGAAATCGGCGTGGCCCGGGGTATCGACGATATTGATACGCGTATCGCCCCACTGAATTGCGGTCGGCTTTGCCATGATGGTGATGCCGCGTTCGCGTTCCAGATCGTTACTGTCCATGGCGCGTTCATCAACACGCTGGTTGTCACGATAAACACCGGATTGACGGAACATCGCGTCGACGAGGGTGGTTTTGCCATGGTCGACGTGTGCGATAATGGCGATATTGCGCAAGTTCATTGGCGCGGACTCCAGAATAAAAATGCCGCGCGCCGGGATACATACCTTGCGCATCGGTCAGTAAAAGTTTCAAGGCCAGTAGATATTCAGCTGCCGCAGGACCGGTGTTGCCCGGTCGGCAAGTTCAAACCCGCGCATTAGCGCAGCACTGCACATGCTGAATGTTTACTGGCCCAAAAGACAAATTGCAGTTTGGCTCGGAAGCCGCCCTGTCATAGCCAATGTCGAGGCGAATGACCAGCCTTGTGCATGCCATGCGGGGTTGATTTTTATGCAATGCCGGGTTCTTGCGCTATTAACTGGAGAAAGTCAATCTTTGTGTGCATTGCAAAACGGCAGAATACCGGCAATTGCTACAAAAGAAACGGGACGGCAACCAAATGTTGCCGTCCCGTGAATTTTATCGTGAAACCATGGCGAAGGGTCAAAGAGTCTTCGCAACCAGTTCCTTAAGGTCTGCATCGGGGCGTGCGCCCATATGCGAAATGACTTCGGCAGCACAAATCGAGCCAAGGCGACCACATGTCGCAAGACTATCGCCACGTGTGTAGCCATAAAGGAAGCCCGATGCGAAAAGATCACCTGCGCCGGTAGTGTCAATCACGCGGGCAACCGGTTCGGCATCAACCTGTATGACTTCGTCATCCGATACAATGACCGAACCTTTTTCACTGCGGGTCAGGGCTGCGACTTTGCAGTGTTTACGGACTTCCGCCAGAGCTTCTTCGAAGGTGTCGACCTCGTAAAGCGATTTGATCTCGTCTTCGTTGGCAAACAGTACGTCGATATGATTATGGACCAGATCGCGGAATGATTCACGATGACGGTCGACACAGAAGGAATCAGACAGGCTGATCGAAACCTGTCGTCCGGCATCGTGCGCGACCTGTGCGGCCTTGATGAAAGCTTCCTTCGCTTCGGGGCGATCCCAAAGATATCCTTCCATGTAGGTGACCTTGGCCGATGCGATCAGTTCGGCATCGATATCATCCGGGCCAAGCTCCGTGCAGGCACCAAGGAAGGTATTCATGGTACGATGACCATCCGGTGTCACGAAGATCAGGCAGCGCGCCGTTGGGGAGCCGCTTGTTGCCGGGGTAGAATTAAAGGAAACGCCGATGGCACGGATATCGTGGCGGAAAACCTCACCCAGCTGATCGTTACGCACCTTGCCAATATAAGCACCTTTGCCGCCAAGGGCCGCAATCCCCGCCATGGTATTGCCAGCGGATCCACCGGACATTTCAAGGCCAGGGCCCATTTGGGCGTAAAGACTGTCGGCGGTTTCGGCGTCGATCAGAGTCATGGCGTTCTTTACAAGGTTCAAACGGCCAAGGTCTTCTTCCTTGCAGTGAGAAAGAACGTCGACAATGGCATTGCCGATTCCGACGACGTCGAATTTGGTGTCACTCATTGACTTGAATTTCCTAAGCTTTTTTCGGTATTTCCCGACAGTCAAGGTTCGGCAAGTCATAGTGCTTGGCTGCCATCGCCTTTATGGGTCGGATGATCTGGAGCGGGAGTATAGAGAATGAAAATCGCGGTGCAAGCATCGCGACCGTTTCGCGTCCGGTCTTTTAACCCTGCATTAAGGACGTAAAAAACTGCATCCGTAGTTTTTTACGCGGCTTTCCGAAATCAATGCAATCTTTGTTGACCGAAATTTTTTGCCATTGTCGGAAATTGATTCGTCGCACCCCTGGTCGCCGATTCCACGATGCGCAGAAAACCGCGCTTTTTGACTCCTCCAAGGCATGATGAGGGCGCTTTACCTATTGTTTGTCGATGTGATGTCTTTAGCGCTCTGCTGTCGCTCATAAATCTCACTATAAGATCTTTTTATTTATCTTAATTATGAAATTAGCGAAGATAAGAGACGTGTTAAAATTCAAACAGACTGGTATGTCTTCATCTAGATATACATAAAATCCCTAAAAACTACAATATAGGAACATGCTATCAATCTTATGCTGGGAAAAGTGGCGGTTAAGTCTGAAGTGGCTTCCCCGTGCCTTGACACTACGGAGGAGTTGAGGGTTGACCGGAATCAGGATTGTCCGAGGGATTTTTGTGATCCGTGTTTTGCGACCGGATCGGATATAGCTGCACTGGCGCATCTGAATTTGGCACGTCGCGCGTGTCATTCTTGCGGTCAGAAGATTGATGACCGAGGCGATCACGCAGTTCTTCGACAACAGCACTTATGCGGGCCCGATGCATCGGGTCCTTACACAGTCTAACGAACCGGGTGAAGGCATGGAGTGCTTTTGCATCTTCGTGCAGGCGGGCGTAAAGCGCGCCGAGCTGATGCCAAAGCCCGTCATGATCTGGTGCAATCAGCAAACTGTTGTCAATCACACGCGCGGCGAGGGCCAGCTCACCCTGCCGAAGGGCCCTAACCTTTATATTGTTTTGAAGTCGTAACAATATCGCAATATCAGATGCTTCACGATAATGAGAGGGTTGCAGTTCTGCATCTAGCCCCTGAAACGCCTTCAACAATTCGCGTAACTCGGCAGAACCCAATGTGATGCCGCCATGGAAGGGATCGATCATTCTTCGCGCCCCCCCGGATTGCAGACGCAGCAGAAAGTGACCAGGAAAATCGATGCCCGTGATCTCTATCTGGCAACGTTTTGCGACATGTACATAAAGCAATGCGAGCGCCACAGGAAGACCGCGCTTTCGATCAATGACCGACATCAAATCTGCATTGGCGATATCGTCATAATTTTCCGCATCGCCCTGAAACTGATAGTGACCGGGGATAACATCCTGCATGGCCCGCACGATTAGGTCGATGGCGGCGCGGCCATCTTCATCTCTTGATTGCGCAGATAGGGAGCCAATCCGGTTGCGGACATCACCAGAAATGGCTTCAAGCAAATCGATATAAGGTGCAATATCACGGCTTGGGTCGTTTAACCGTGCAAAATGCAAAGCGGCCTCGGCCGCAGTTGCATCGGGATATTGGCCGTTACCGTAATCGGTAAGCCATTGGCGATCTTTTGCTGTGATGTCCTTTTCCCGATCAATAATAATGCTCAGGTCCTCTGGCGTTGTGGGTCGTCCTTAAGTCTTACATGACTGACGACGCGTCTGACATAACTGGTAGCGCGTGCATGAGCGATTACAAGGTTGCGCTCATGTTCGCTTTGCGCGATGCCCATGATATGGACGGTACCATTGATGGTTTCGACACTGTAGTTAATCGCATAGACGTCTGTGTCAAACATCAGTGCGGTTTTGATGCGGGTCGTGATCAAAAGATCACTGGCGCTGTCCATTAAACTGCTGCCTTGACCGACATTGATTTCGTTGATGACGCGGTTTACGCCATTGACCTGCCAGGCCAGTTCGACCGCTTTAAGTTCGCTGTCGGTATTTTCAACCGTTCCGGCAAGCAGAACTTCCCCCTCAACTACTTCGATTTCGATCCGGCGAAACAGGTTTTCATCTTCGGTCAGGAACTTCTGCCAGATCTCGGCCGTGATTGCGGTATCGCTGACCGCGCCGCCAAATCCGCGTTCCTGTAGGGCGGCCACACCGGCAGTTGCACCTGCACCCACTGCAAGAGACGTGCACCCCGCAAGTGGCATAAAAGCAAGGATCACCAGAACGGGTCCTGCCTGCGCAATATAATTCCTGACTTTAACAATACGGCCCTTTGACCGTCGCAATGTGCGTGACAGCAATGTCATCTATCGGTTTCTCGCCCCGCGTTCCCCCGTCGTCTCAACTGCCAATATGAGCGCAGCCGGTTAAGGAGTTTTAAACTCGAAGCGCGGTTTGACCGATTAATGACTTTTTTCGCATGTGAGTTCGGCCCAACGGCCGGGTGTGATACCAAATGCACGTTTGAAATGCCGATTAAGATGGCTTTGATCAGCAAATCCGGTATCACCCGCAATATCGACCAGCGGCTGGCGAAGGCTGATAAGGATGCGGGCTTTTTGCAGGCGACGCATCATCAGATAACGATATGGTGTTGTCCCAAAACAGGCACGGAATTGACGGATAAGACGATATCTATCAAGCCCCGTGACCTCTTCAAGCTCGGCGGACTGTACCGGGCGATCAAAGTTGTCCTCAAGATATTTTCTGGCCCGTTCCATGCGTTCCAACGCCAGAAAGCCAATCGGTTTCATTGAGTTTTTGGCGTGACGCGCAAGGCCGGTGGCGATGTCAGAGATAAATTGATCTATCAGAAGCGGATCAACATCTTCATCAAGATGGGCGAGCACCGAGGCAAGTGTTGCGGCCAGCTGCGAGTCGGCAATGACGGGATCAGAAACAAAGGGCAGGGAAGCCGTATCCGTGCCAAGGCCCTGCCGTAGCAGTGATGGTTCGAGATAAAGCATGCGATAGCGCAAACCGTCCTCGGTTCCTGCACCTCCGTCATGGACCTCGTCGGGGTGAAGGATGATCACATTACCGGGCTGACTGGCACAGGAAGAGCCGCGATAGTTGAAGGTCTGAACGCCCTGCATGGTGATGCCCAGCGCATAGGTATCGTGGCGATGGGGGGCAAACATATTACCAAAGAAAAGGGCTTCCATTCGCTCGATCCCCGGCAGCGGGGCCGCAGAAATGAAGTGCTCGCGCGGTTTGCACAAACGTTCAAGACCGTCTGATGGGGTTTGGTTTACAGAATCCAGCATTACGGTTTTTCCGACAACCTCCCGAACCTGAAAATCAACGGATGTGCAAATGTTTGATACCAAAGTTGCCATTGTTCTTCGCAATGATCTCGAAAATTGGCAATCGCTGAATGTGACGGCATTTTTAATGAGCGGTATTGTCGCCCAGTTTCCCGAAATCATCGGGGAACCCTATAAAGACCGTGACAATAATATCTATAACCCCTTGTCCCGCCAACCGGCGATCGTTCTGTCGGCTGATGCCGCGACAATGGCAAAGATTCACCGCCGTGCCCTTGAGCGTGGGGTAACCACATCGCTTTATGTCGAGGAAATGTTTTCAACCGGTCATGACGAAGCCAATCGCGATGCTTTCGGGCAGTTTTCGCCAGAGGATGCCAAAGCGGTCGGAATTGCTTTGCGCGCGGAAAAACGGGTGACTGACAAAATCATCAAGGGCGCAAAGATGCATCCGTGATTAATCTGATCACAGCATCCAGGCGTTTTTCAAATGCCTGATACGCCAGCCGTTCCGTACGGCTATGATGTCAAACCGCAAATCGCCATGATGCCCTATGTTTGAGGCGAAGTTTGAAAGAGCGCGGGCAATGCGTTGTTGCTGTTTGGGTCGCAAAGCATGCAGCGCATCGTCGAGGTTAGCGCGATTTTTGACTTCGATTGCGGCGATCAGATTGCCTTTTTTGACGATGATATCGATTTCGCCGACCGGGCAGCGATACCGGGTTTGGATAATACGATAACCGCATAGCCGAAGCCACATTGCGCATAACCATTCAGCACGTCTACCGGCCTGCTCGGCCTTGCGACGATCAGATCGGACTGTGTCGCGTGTTGTCCGGGCGGATTTCATGGCTATCCCCCGGATGGTTTGGAAAGTTCAAGCGCCCGATTATAAAGATCACGCTTTTTAAGGCCGGTTTCCTTGGCCAACTGATCGGCTGCTTCTTTGGTACGCAGGGTTTTCAGAAGTCCGGTCAGGCGCGCATCAATGTCATCGGCGTCGGGTTCGGCGTCCTGTTCATTCTGCGGCCCGACAACAACAATGATTTCGCCCTTGGGCGTGCCTTCGGTGGCGTAATGAGCCGCCAGATTGCCAAGTGTTCCGGTTCGAACTTCCTCAAACATTTTTGTCAGTTCGCGGGTGACGGCTGCTTCGCGCGCTTCGCCCAGCATTTCAGCCATATCGGCAAGACTGCTTGCCAGTCGTTTGGGACTCTCAAGAAAGATCAGGCTTCCGGGAATGCTTGAAAATCGTGCCAGTTCCTTTTTGCGTGCCGATGTCTTGGGGGGTAGGAAGCCAGCATAAAAGAAGTGGTCACTGGGAAGTCCCGATAAAATAAGAGCCACAATCGGTGACGAGGCGCCGGGGGCAGCAGTGACATTGAAGCCTTCTGCCTTGCAATCACGGACCAGTTTGTAGCCGGGATCGTTGATCAGGGGCGTTCCCGCATCCGAAATCAGCGCAAGCCCCTGTCCCTTGCCAAGGCGTTCCATGATTTCGGGGCGCATTTTGGCGGCGTTATGTTCGTGATAGGCGATCCGTTTGGTTTTTACGCCATATCGCGACAACAACTTGCCCGATGTTCTGGTGTCTTCACACAGGATAATATCGGCACGTTTGAGGATATCGAGCGCACGAAACGTAATATCGCCCAAATTACCGATTGGAGTAGCGACAAGATAAAGACCTGATGAAAGTGGCAAGTGTCGTTCATCTGGTTTACTTGATCCGTCGCGCGCATTACCCTGCGTGCGAAACGAGCTATCGGGAGGTGAGAGTGGGTTTTCCGAAACGTCATCCGTTGCAGAATCAGGACGGGAATTCGGCATGGTGCCGGGTCGCGCGCCGGACGGCATCTGTGGTGGTCCTTTCGCTGGGGCTTGCGGCATGTAACGCGACCACGAGTATCACGGACCTGTTGGGCATGCAACGGGATGGGGCGCCTGTGGAAACGGCAAATAACCCTGCAAACGATCCGACCAGAGCCCCCGATCAGGGGCTTATTACGGATGCCAACCCTTGGCCGGGCGATGCCGCCCTGCCGGAGGGAGAGGGTCAGGAGATTCTGACGCTTTATAACGACGAAGCGGCATTAAATGAAAAGCGCGTTGCACTTCTGCTGCCGCTTTCCGGGCCAAACGAGGAGCTTGGCCGGGCGATGCGCCATGCGGCCGAACTTGCAATGTTTGATGTTGCCGGTGACGATTTCGTCCTGATGCCGATTGACACGGCAGGAACTTATCAGGGTGGGCAGGCCGCAGCCCATCAGGCGATCAATGCCGGGGCAAAGATGATTCTTGGCCCGCTTTTTGCCGAATCGGTTAGCGGTGCCAGTGAAATCGCCAAGGCCGCCGGTGTTCCGGTAATCGCATTTTCGAACAATCAGCGGGTTGCCGAAAGCGGTGTCTGGGTTAACGGCTTTGTCCCCGAAGACCAGATTGCGCGTGCTGCTGGCTACGCAACAACACAGGGTAAATACCGATTTGCAGCTCTGCTGCCGCAAAACGACTATGGGCGCCAGATCGCAGGCGCATTGCAGGGTGTTGTTTCACGTGTCGGTGGCAGCCTTGGCCGGATCGCGTTCTATGCACCGGGGTCGGAAAATCTGGAACAGACAATTCGTGATTTTGCCAATTATGATGCCAGACGGGCAAACTTGCGGGCACGTAAACGCGAATTGCAGGCCGATGGTTCGGCAGCATCCCAACGTGCTTTGAAGCGTTTGGAAGGTGTCGATACACTTGGTGAACTTGATTTTGACGCGTTGATCCTGCCGGCAACCGGTGGCGAGCTTCGTCAGGTTTCTGCGCTGTTGGCCTATTTTGATATCGATGGTGCGCAGGTTCAGTTTATCGGGACATTCGGCTGGAATGATCCGGGCCTGTTTTCCGAGCCGGCACTTAAGGGCGGCATTTTTGCTGCACCGGATCCCGAAAACTGGAAACTGTTCTCGGATCGCTTCCAGCGGACCTTTGGTGAACAACCCCCGCGTATTTCAAGCCTTGCCTATGACAGTGCGGCCCTTGCCGCTGTGCTGTCGCGCGATTCCGGTCAGATGACCAACGAAGCTGTTACGAACCCGAACGGGTTTGTCGGGGTGGATGGTATTTTCCGTCTGACGGCTCAGGGACGTTCGGAACGTGGCTATGCAGTTATGCAAATCCAGCCTGATGGCGCAAAGGTTGTCGCACCGGCACCTGCTGCATTCGATCAGGTTTTCTGATCTGTTCGGATTTGGAGACTGCTGTAACGCTCTCAAACACCCGCCGATTATGCTTCGGCGGGTGTTTTGTCTTTGTAATTGCACAGGTCATTGACGATGCAGTCACCACAGCGTGGTTTGCGTGCCTTGCAAATATAACGACCATGCAGGATCAGCCAGTGATGGGCATGGTTCATGAAGCGTGACGGGACCTTTTTCAAAAGACCCTTTTCAACAGCGAGCACGTTTTTGCCGTTTGCCATCCCCGTCCGGTTACCGAGCCGGAAAATATGGGTATCAACAGCCATCGTGTGTTCGCCCCAAGCAATGTTGCGGACAACGTTGGCTGTTTTGCGACCAACGCCGGGCAATTCTTCAAGCGCATCCTGATCGTTGGGGACGATCCCGCCATGTTTTTCAACAAGAATGCGTGCAGCAGCCATGACATTCTTGGCCTTGCCGCGATAGAGCCCAATGGTTTTGATGTGTTCGATCAGGGCTTCTTCGCCAAGGTCAAGCATGTCCTGCGGGGTTTCGACGATCTGGAACAGCTTTTTGGTGGCCTTGTTGACACCAACATCTGTTGCCTGAGCTGATAGTGCAACAGCGACCAGAAGCGTATAGGGATTGGTGTAATCCAGCTCCCCCTTAGGTTCCGGTTCGGCATCCGAAAGACGCTGAAAAAATTCTTCTATGGCGGTTTTGCTCATCGGGCGGGACATGGATTTTCGTCTCTGTGTTGATGCCGCATTTTTGCGGTCATTTCCGGGATAAGGGACGGTTGACTTTCCGCATTCCTGATCTGATCTCCTGCTATCAGCATATATAAACGGCTGCTTTGCAAAGGTCGAATTTTGATTGCGACAGATCTGGAAGCGTTCCAGAATTGAAACATTGGAAATGCCGCAAACCGGTTGATAGCCATGCCAGCCGTACCAAGAACAGAAAAGCCGATATTTCGGGTTAATCTGCATCCGCCGCGTTCGCTTGGCAGGCGGGCGGCACGCAATATCGTTATTGCGATGGCGTGTGTCACATCGACTATCGGTCTTATTTTCTGGTTGGTCGGGGCGTGGCCGGTGATCGGTTTTCTTGGTGTTGACGTGATACTATTGTCGCTTGCCTTTTATTTCAGTTTCCGTGCAGCACGGGCGGAGGAGCGGATTGAATTGCGTCACGGCAATTTGCGGGTCACCAGAATTTCGGCGCGCGGGACGCGACAGGAATTTGATTTTCAACCCTATTGGCTTCAGGTGGTGCTTGAACGGGGTGATGATGACCAATGCGAACTTTATTTGCGATCGCATGGAAAGCGTTTCGAGATTGCGGGATTTCTGGGTGCGGAAGAAAAGACTGATCTTGCCGGGAAGCTTGATCGCCTGCTGCGTCAGGCTCGATGCAGTCCCGATCCTCGGGCCGTGTGATTAGTGAAAGTCGAGGTTTGAAGCGGGTTCTCGAGATTCTTTGAGTGGTTTTGCTGTGTCGGCAACCCCGATATGCTTCCAACGAATTTCATTAACCTTGTCCGCGCAAACAGCTGGAAAAGATGTAATTTCGTTCGGGAAAACGGTGTTGGAACCGGTTCAGGACACCGAAATACACGTTTCAGAGTAAAATTCACCCGAGATTCCCCGTTTTCACCGCTTGCGAGTTTTTGATGACTTTCATATATAGGTGCGCGGGGTAATTACCCCACGAATTTTGAGACTATTACAACCATTGGTCCCAGGAGGTCCTGCGCAGCGCTTAGATCGTGAAGGCTGCGGGACGGACCGGCCGCTAAAAGAGGAACTTACTATGGGCAAGATTATCGGTATCGACCTTGGCACCACCAACTCCTGCGTCGCAGTCATGGACGGCAAAGAAGGCCGCGTGATCGAGAACAGCGAAGGTGCCCGTACCACTCCGTCGATGGTCGCATTCACCAATGACGGTGAGCGCCTTGTCGGTCAACCTGCGAAACGCCAGGCAGTGACCAACCCGGAAAACACCCTGTTTGCGATTAAACGTCTGATCGGTCGTCGTTATGGTGACCCGGAAGTCGAAAAAGACAAAGACCTTGTCCCGTACAAAATTGTCGCGGGTGACAATGGTGATGCATGGGTTGAAGTCAATGGCGAGAAAATGGCACCGAGCCAGATCGCAGCCATGGTGCTTCAGAAAATGAAGGAAACCGCAGAAGCTCATCTGGGTGAACCGGTAACCGAAGCCGTTATTACCGTTCCGGCATATTTCAACGACAGCCAGCGTCAGGCAACCAAGGACGCCGGTAAAATTGCCGGTCTTGAAGTAAAGCGTATCATCAACGAGCCGACTGCAGCAGCACTGGCATATGGTCTGGACAAGAAAGATGGTGGCACCGTGGTCGTTTATGACCTTGGTGGCGGTACCTTTGACGTCTCGGTTCTGGAAATCGGCGACGGTGTCTTTGAAGTTAAGTCAACCAACGGCGATACTTTCCTTGGTGGTGAAGACTTCGACAAACAGATCATTGACTATCTTGCTGATGAGTTCAAAAAAGAACAGCAGATCGACCTGCGCAAAGATCGTCTGGCCCTGCAGCGTCTGAAAGAAGCCGCAGAGAAAGCCAAGATCGAGCTTTCCTCGTCGATGCAGACCGACGTCAACCTGCCGTTCATCACGGCTGATGCATCTGGTCCGAAACACCTCAACATCAAGCTGTCGCGTGCGAAGCTTGAAGGTCTGGTGGGTGATCTGATCGAACGCACGATGACCCCGTGTAAGGCCGCGCTTAAAGATGCTGGCATTACTGCAGGCGAAATCGACGATGTTATCCTGGTTGGCGGCATGACCCGTATGCCGAAGGTTCAGGAACGCGTTAAAGAGTTCTTCGGTCGTGAGCCGCACAAAGGTGTAAACCCGGACGAAGTTGTTGCCCTTGGTGCAGCAATTCAGGGTGGCGTTTTGCAGGGCGACGTCAAAGACGTTCTTCTGCTTGACGTGACCCCGCTGTCGCTGGGTATTGAAACCCTTGGCGGCGTGTTCACCCGTCTGATCGACCGTAACACCACGATCCCGACCCGTAAGTCGCAGACCTTCTCGACCGCTGAAGACAACCAGACGGCCGTGACCATCCGCGTCTTCCAGGGCGAACGTGAAATGGCTGCCGACAACAAGATGCTTGGCCAGTTTGATCTGGTCGGTATCCCGCCGGCGCCGCGTGGGGTTCCGCAGATCGAAGTGACCTTTGACATTGATGCCAACGGTATCGTCAACGTGTCTGCCAAAGACAAGGCGACCAACAAGGAACAGCAGATCCGTATTCAGGCATCTGGTGGTCTTGGCGATGACGAGATCGAAAAAATGGTCAAGGATGCCGAAGCCAATGCGGAATCCGACAAAAAGCGCAAAGCGCTTGTCGAAGCCCGTAACCAGGCGGAAGCCGTCATTCATTCGACTGAGAAAAACCTTGCCGAACACGGTGACAAGGTTGATGCCGGTGCGAAATCGATGATCGAAGACGCTCTTTCTGCGCTTAAAGAAGCCAAGGACGGCGAAGATCCGGAAGCAATCACCACGAAGGTCAACGAACTTCAGCAGGCTGCAATGAAACTTGGCGAAGCCATGTATCAGGCACAGCAGGCCGAAGAAGGTGGCGAAGGTGAATCTGCTGGCGCATCCTCACAGGCCGATGACGGTGTTGTTGATGCCGACTTCGAAGAAGTCGATGACAGCAAAAAAGACAAGTAAGGCGACCGCAGAGGTCGTCTTGAACGACGCCCTGTAAATAAAAATCGGGCCGTTCCGGACGCAGAGAATTGCGGGAACGGCCCGACCGTGTTTCGGAGTTACAGATGGCGAAAGAAGATTATTACGAGCTGTTGGGTGTTGGCAAAGACGCCGATGCTGCCGCGCTCAAAAGCGCCTATCGTAAACAGGCGATGAAGTATCATCCAGATAAAAATCCGGGCGATACCGAAGCCGAAGTAAAATTCAAGCAAGTCAACGAAGCCTACGAAGTCCTGAAAGATCAGGAAAAGCGTGCTGCCTATGACCGTTTTGGTCATGCTGCGTTTGAGCAAGGTGGGCCGGGCGGTGCCGGTGGTTTCGGGGGCGGCTTTGGCGGTGGTTTCGGCGGCGGCGGGTTTGCCGACGTTTTCGACGAGATTTTCGGTGCCATGGGCGGTGGTCGCCGTGGTGGTGGATCGTCGCGCGGGGCCGACCTTCGCTACAATATGGCGATTTCGCTTGAAGAAGCGTTTGAAGGCAAAAAGGCCGAGATCACCATTCCGGGGTCGGTTGCCTGTGAAGAGTGCCATGGTAGCGGTGCGGAGGCCGGTTCGCAGCCGGTAACCTGTCCGACCTGTAATGGTCACGGCAAGGTCCGCGCGCAGCAGGGTTTCTTTACGATCGAGCGCACCTGCCCGAGCTGTCATGGCAAAGGCAAAATCATCAAGAATCCTTGCAAATCCTGTCATGGTGTTGGCCGCGTTGAGCAGGAAAAGACCCTGTCGGTGACGATTCCGGCCGGGGTTGAGGACGGTACGCGTATTCGTCTGGCGGGCGAAGGTGAAGCTGGTGCCAATGGTGCACCGGCAGGTGATCTGTATATCTTCCTGGATATCCAGAACCATCGCTTCTTCCAGCGCGACGGAGCGAACCTGTACTGCCGGATTCCGATCCCAATGAGCAAGGCAGCCCTTGGCGGCACCATTGAGGTGCCAACAATCGAGGGGACACGCACCCGGATCAATATCCCGGAAGGTACGCAATCGGGACAGCAACTGCGTCTGCGCGGCAAGGGCATGACCATCCTGCGCTCTCAGGCGCGTGGTGACATGTTCGTTGAAATCAGCGTCGAAACCCCGGTCAGACTGACCGAGCGGCAGAAAGAACTTTTGAAAGAGTTTGACGAGATTTCGCGCGAAGAGGGCAGTAACCCGGAAAGCGAAGGTTTCTTTTCCAAGATGAAGGAAATCTGGAAAGACCTGACCGACTAGGTTCAAACACAGCATTTCAGTCTGAAATTCAAACCCCCGGCGGACGTGTCGGGGGTTTTGTTTTGTGCGGTCAGAGGCCTGTGCTAAAGCAAAGGCATGATTTGCACGCTTTGTTGCTAGGAGAGGCGGAAATGAAGATCGGAATTGTCGGATGTGCCGGCCGAATGGGGCGCATGCTGGTCAATGAAACGGCCAAAACCAAAGGCTGCGAGGTTGGTGGTGGTACCGATCTGCCAGACAGCCCGTTTGTCGGCAAGGACGTTACCCTGATTGCCGGTCTGGAAGAAAGCGGTGTTCTGGTAGGTGACGATCCCAAGGCCTTGTTTGAAGCTGTTGATGCGGTAATTGACTTCACCGCACCGGCGGCAACCATGAACCATGCCAAGCTGGCAGCCGAAACCGGTAAAATCCTTGTGATTGGCACGACCGGGCTTTCGAATGATCAGAAAGCAGAGCTTAAGGTCGCGGCCAAAACAGCAACCATCATTTTCGCACCGAACATGAGTGTCGGCGTGAACCTTGCCTTTGCGCTGGTCGAGAAGGTTGCGGCGATCCTTGACAAGGATACGGCTGATATTGAAATCGTTGAAATGCACCACAAGCACAAGGTTGATGCACCTTCCGGCACGGCACTTGGCCTTGGCGAAGCGGCGGCAAAGGGCCGTGGGGTCGATCTGGATGCGGTTTCGGTACGCTCACGCGACGGGCATACCGGCGCACGCGAAAACGGCACCATCGGCTTTGCAACGTTGCGTGGTGGCGATGTTGTGGGCGACCATACCGTTGTTTTTGCCTGCGAGGGTGAGCGGATCGAAATTACTCATAAAGCATCATCACGCGAAGTTTTCGCCAAGGGGGCGGTACGTGCCGCGAAATGGGCCGAGGGCAAGAAGCCCGGTCTTTATTCAATGCGTGACGTTCTGGGCCTATAAACCATCGCCAATCGAGGCATTTTACGCAAAGACCCCGGCAGTACTGCCGGGGCTTTGGTCATGATGAAGGATTTGGATATTGATCTGATCAGTGTGCATCCGCCCAGCTATCCCCGATACCGGCATCTGCGATAAGCGGTACGGACAGGTGTGCGGCATTTTCCATAACCTCGCGGATCACCTTAACGGCCTTTTCGGTTTCATCTTCGGGGGCCTCGAAAATCAATTCATCATGAACCTGAAGCAGCATGCGGGTTTTAAGCCCCGCATCAAGAAGGGCACCGGGAACGGCAATCATGGCGCGTTTGATGATGTCAGCGGCACCGCCCTGAATAGGGGCGTTGATGGCCGCACGTTCGCCGAAGCTTCGCCGCATCCCGTTTTTATCATTAATGCCGTTGATATGAATATGACGGCCAAACAGAGTTCTGACAAAGCCATGCTTTTTGGCGAAGTCTTTTGCCTGTTCCATATAATCGCGAATGCCGGGATAAATTTCGAAATAGGCTTCGATAAAGGCTTTGGCTTCTTTTTGCGGGATACCAAGCTGGTTGGCGAGGCCAAAGGCCGAAATCCCGTAAATGATGCCGAAATTAATGGCCTTGGCTTTGCGGCGGACCATCGGATCCATGCCTTCAATCGGAACGCCAAACACCTTGGATGCTGTTGCGGCGTGGATATCTTCGCCATTTTTAAAGGCATCCCGCAGGGCGTCGATTTCGGCGACATGCGCCAGAAGGCGCAACTCGATCTGCGAATAGTCGGCAGAAATCAGTTTGCAACCGGGTTCCGAGATAAAGGCCGTACGGATTTTACGGCCTTCCTCGCTTCGGATCGGGATGTTTTGCAGGTTGGGATCGTTTGACGAAAGGCGACCGGTATTCACATTGGTCTGGCCATAGCTTGTGTGAACGCGGCCGGTTTCAGGATTAATGTGATTGGCAAGAGCATCGGTATAGGTGCTTTTGAGCTTTGAAAGCTGCCGCCATTCAAGGATTTTGGTCGGCAGGTCATGTCCCTGAGCCGCCAATGCTTCAAGAACATCCGCGCCAGTCTGCCATGCACCGGTTTTGGTTTTTTTCCCGCCCGGCAGGCTCATCTTTTCAAACAGAATTTCGCCAAGCTGTTTTGGGCTGCCGAGATTGAACGGTTCACCGGCCATTTCATGGATGGTTTCTTCAAGGGCAGCCATCCGCTTGGCAAAATCATTCGACAGGGTTTTGAGTTTGTCGGCATCAATACGGATGCCAAGGCTTTCCATTTTGGCCAGAACCGGGACAAGCGGCCGATCCAGCGTTTCATAGACGCTGGCCATGTGTTCCTGCGCAATCCGTGGCTTCAGAAGTCGGTGCAGGCGCAGCGTGATATCGGCGTCTTCGGCGGCGTAATCAAGCGCCTTGTCGAGCGGCACCTGATCAAAGGTGATCTGGGTTTTGCCCGATCCGCAAACATCGGAAAACTTGATCGGTTTGTAATTCAGATGCAGTTCGGCCAGTTCATCCATACCATGGCCGTGGCTCGTGCCGTCCAGAACATAGGACAGCACCATGGTGTCGTCTATCGGTGCGACATTGATACCGTGGCGGGACAATACGATCATATCGTATTTCAGGTTCTGGCCGACCTTGAGAACACCCGGGTCTTCCAGAAGGGGTTTGAGCAAGGCAATCGCGCGATTCAGCGGGATTTGCTTTGGCACCTCGACTTTTGCCGGTGCTTCGGCGGGGGCATCAAAATCAAACCCACCCTGTGCTTCGCCACTTTCACCATGACCCTGTCCGTGCCCAACAGGGATATAGCAGCCATTGCCCGGTTCGGTCGAAAGCGAAATGCCAACCAGTTTGGCCTGATGGGCATTCAGTGATGTGGTTTCTGTATCGACAGCAACCGTACCGGCATATTCAGCCATTGAAATCCAGTGCTTTAGGCGATCTTCATCCTGCACCAGTTCATATTCCGCCTTTTTGACACTGATATCATTGACACCGGTTCCCGGTTCGACAATGCCATCTGCGTCAACAGAGCCGCCGAACTTTGCCTTTATTTTTGATATCAGAGATTTAAAGCCATGTGTTGAAACAAAGCTTAAAAGAGCATCCGGATCAGGTTCGCGCAGTTCAAAACCATCCAGCTTTTCGACAACCGGAACATCGGTTTTGAGGGTCACAAGATCGCGTGAAATGCGCGCCAGTTCGGCATTCTCGATCAGTTTTTCGCGGCGCTTGGGTTGCTTGATTTCGCCTGCACGTTCCAGCAGGCCATCCAAATCGCCATATTCGTCAATCAGTTGGGCCGCGGTTTTAATGCCAATGCCGGGTACGCCGGGAACGTTATCAACGGAATCGCCAGCAAGCGCCTGGATATCAATAACCTTGTCGGGTGTAACGCCGAATTTTTCCAAGACTTCCGGTGCGCCAATAGTACGATTCTTCATCGCATCAAACATTTGCACCCGGTCCGTCACAAGCTGCATCAAGTCCTTGTCAGAAGATACTATAATAACATCAGAACCTTCGGCCTCAGCCTGCCGGGCATAGGTCGCGATCAGGTCGTCGGCTTCGTAGCCTTCAAGCTCGATCGAAGGCAGGTTGAAGGCACGCGTCGCATCACGGATAAGCCCGAACTGTGGAACCAGTTCTTCCGGCGGCGGCGGACGGTGCGCCTTGTATTCGGGATAGAAATCGTTTCTGAACGACTTCCCCTTGGTGTCGAAGATCACCGCCATATGATCGGGCTTGGTATCTTCGCGCAATTTCATCAGCATGGTGCAGAAACCATACACCGCATTCACCGGCGTACCGTCGGGGCTTGTCATTTGTGGTAAGGCGTGAAAGGCCCGGAAGATAAAACCGGAACCGTCAACCAGAACGACGCGGCGCGGGGCTTTGCCGGTGGATGGCGCAGAATCTGTCATGCGTCTAATGCTCATTCATTCATGTGATTTGATGGTCCGCAGAATGCCCGATCCGGTCGGCTAAGTCGAGTGGGGCATCGTCGAAAGCGGGAATATGTCACCTGTTATCGGCTTTACTCCTGACAGGAGCTTGTCAGTTGATGACAGGCATTTTGATATCATATCGAAATCAAAATGAAATTTTTGATCATGATCTGATTCTTGCCATTTGCGGCAGTATGTCGCTTTGGGCTTATCAGGATGCAAAGGGATTGATATGGTCGATGGCGGTGCAACTTCGCTCTGGGAAACGGGAGAACCGGTCATTGCCGGCGATGGAAGATAAACCGGTTTTCAAGCCGCAAGGCATCGGCATTGAAACCGCAGAACCGACGCGCCAGCTTCATGACGACATGAAGCTGGCAAATCGGCACAAAAAAATCAGGAAAGCTGAACGGGTTGCGCGATCCAACGGATCGGGATGGCGCAGATTCTTTAGCGTGTCCTCGTGGCTACGCTTTCTGATTACGTTTGGGATTTTCGGGTTTTTCCTGCACGGTCTGTTCATGGTTTTTGGCGTTTATGATCGCAATCAGCGCCTTCCTGCGGCCGACCATTTTGTGCTGCTGATCAAGCTCGTCGTGTTCATCGCGCTGATGTATCTGTTTTATGCGATGTTGATGCATTACGGGCCGATCCGTCACAAGGTGCGCGGGATATTCTTTCTTGCGTTGGCACCCGTAGCGGCGGTTTGCATTTTCATGATTTACGGCGGCGGACAGCTATTCGGAAGCTTCCTGCCAGTTTTGCAGTTCCTGACCCTGACCATCGGGGTTGGTGGATTTCTGCTTTATGTGCTGGGTTATACATGGGTCGCTGGTCGTAATGTTCGGCGTGAAGCCGAACGTTATGATCGGATCGGACAAGTCAGAAATCAGGTTTCGCAAGAGACTGCTTTGGATGGGTTGCCGCCCGGTGTAACCGGCGACCGGCGCAAGGTGCACAAAGCTGGCAGTCTTCGCCTGCGTAAAGATGATGACGGGTCATCAAGTGGTAGTGGTATGGGCGGCGGAAATTCATCCGCGGTACACAGCAAAGTGCGTTTGCCGGAAATCTGATTGCCGGATGTGTTAGTTTAGGTGTGATTTTCCAAAACAACACCCGCCAGATAGAGCGAACCTAAAATCAAGACCCTTTTGGGTTGATTGATGCTGTTTTTCAGAACTGCCAGCGCATCATTCAACGTGTCACAGGCATAAGCATTGGCAATTCCGGCCTTAACGGCAGCATCACGCAATGTTTCCGCACGGTGGACTTCATGATCACCCGGGATCGGAATCCCGGCAAATGATGCGATATGCGGGGCCAGCGGTCTTAGAAATGCGATGGGATCCCTGTTGTCGAGCATTCCCATAATCACAACCGTGTCACCTTGTGATTGACGTGACAGCCAGTCTGCAATGACTTCTGCGGCGGCGATGTTGTGGCCACCATCCAGAACCAGGTCGCATTTGTCAGGCATGGCATCGCACAGCGGGCCTTTGGTCAGCCTCTGAAGGCGGGCGGGCCAACTGGCTTGGGTAATGCCGCGGGAAATCGTTGCCATATTCGGGCCTGCGATATTCGGGATATCGGCGTAGCGTGCGGCGGTAATGGCGGTTGCGGCATTGATGAATTGATGGCGACCGGGCAACGCGGGCAAGGGCAGATCAAATTCTTCTTCGGCGATACGAAGTGTGAAGCCGTTCTCGCGTTCGGCGGTGATGCCGAAATTCGTGATCAGAGGGCTGCCGATATCACCGGCATGGCGGGCAAGCGTATCAAATGCCTCAAGGCTTTGTGGGGCCAGAACACATGGGACGCCTGGCTTCATGATTCCGGCTTTTTCAAAGGCGATTTTGTCAATCGTATCGCCAAGGAACCCCTGATGATCAAGCGAGATCGGCGTAATGACGGTCAAAGCCGGTTTATCAATCACGTTGGAGGCATCAACCCGACCGCCAAGACCGGTTTCAAGCAGAACAACGTCTGCCGGAATTCGGGAATAGGCCAGAAAAGCTGCTGTCTGGGTGATTTCAAAGAAGGTTATCTGTTCACCGCCATTGACCGCTTCGACTTCTTCAAGAAGGTCACACAGCATGTCTTCGCTGATCAGTTCACCGGCCAGACGTATGCGTTCGTGAAAGCGAACAAGGTGCGGGGAGGTCGAAGTGTGAACACGAAGGCCTGCGGCCTCATAGATGGCACGCAGGTAAGCCAGCGTTGATCCCTTGCCATTGGTTCCGGCCAGATGAATGACTGGCGGCAGATTGAGGTGCGGATTACCCAGCTTGTTGAGCAAGCGGGTAATCCGACCCAATGAAAGGTCGATCACTTTTGGATGAAGCTGGCCCAGACGCGCAAGAATGGCGTCACTTCTTGGCGTTGTCACCTTCGGTCTCGGCCTTTTTCGCGGGTTTCTTTTTTGCATCCTTGATCGGAACGATCGCGGCACCCGGCTTGGTGCGGCGGATCATATCGATCAGGCGACCGATGGTTTCATTCAACTCACCGCGCGGCACGACCATATCGACCATCCCGTGATCCAGAAGATATTCTGCTGTCTGGAAATCATCCGGAAGCTTTTCACGAATGGTGTTTTCGATCACGCGACGACCTGCAAAACCGATCTGTGCGCCTGGCTCGGCAATCTGGATATCACCCAGCATGGCGAAGGATGCCGAAACACCACCGGTGGTCGGATCGGTTAGAAGGACGAAATAGGGCAGACCCTTTTCCTTGACCTTCTCGATCGCGGCCGTGGTGCGCGCCATCTGCATCAGGCTAAGGATGCCTTCCTGCATACGCGCACCGCCCGACGCCGGAACGATGATAAGGGCCGCATCCTGAACCGTTGCCAGTTCGGCCGCGGCAACGATGCCTTCGCCAACGGCGGTGCCCATCGATCCGCCCATGAAGGAAAAATCAAAGACCGCAACGACGGTTGCATGCCCGCCGACATCTCCATGGGCAACAGCTAGCGCATCCTTGTAGGTTGCCTTGGCCTGTGCTGCTTTCAGTCGGTCGGTGTACTTTTTCTGATCGCGGAATTTCAGCGGATCGACCGGAACGTTCGGCAGTTCGATGGTCTGGTATTTACCATCATCGAACAGGAGCTCAAGACGGTCCTTGGCTGAAATGCGCATATGATGGCCGCAATGCTGGCAAACATGTTTGTTTTTTGCCAGGTCACGGTGGAAGATCATCTGTTCGCACGACGGACACTTATGCCAGAGGTTTTCGGGCACATCGGTGCGGCGAACAAGTTTCTGAATCTTGGGACGGACGAATTCTGTCAGCCACGACATATCGGATACTGATCCTTGGTTTTGCCTATATCGGTCATTTCACGGCAACGCGCAGCGTTATTTACGCGCGTTGCGTACCCCGTCTGCAAGTTCGCGAACAAGGCCTGTGACCATAGAGGCGGTCTTATCGGTGGCCTTGCCGTTTTCGTCAAGACTTTCGGCAATTTTTGATACGATTGCTGACCCGACCACAGCAGCATCGGCCTGTCGGGCAACCTCTGCGGCTTGGGTCGCGTTCTTGATGCCAAAGCCAACTGCAATCGGAAGATCCGTGTGGCGACGCAGACGCGCCATCGCTTCAACAATCTGGTCATTGGTTGCTGAACCGGCACCGGTAACACCGGCAACTGAAACATAATAAACAAAGCCCGACGTATTCTGAACGAGTTTCGACAGGCGCTTGTCATCAGAGGTCGGTGTCGTCAGACGAATGAACGACAACCCTTTTTCCACGGTCGGGACGCAAAGCTCGGCATCCTCTTCGGGCGGCAGATCAACAACGATCAGGCCATCAACACCGGCATTGCGGGCATCTTCAAGAAACTCTGCCACGCCATAAATATAAATCGGGTTGTAATACCCCATCAGAATGATCGGCGTTTCGTGATCCTGATCGCGGAAACCGCGGACCAATGACAGGGTCTTGCGCATATGCATCCCCGCTGCCAGGGCACGTATCGAGGCTTCCTGAATGGCGGGACCATCCGCCATAGGATCGGTAAATGGCATACCGAGTTCGATGACGTCCGCACCTGCCGCAGGCAGGGCTTTAAGGATTTCAAACGATGCTTCCGGGTCGGGGTCACCTGCGGTGATGAACGTGACCAGACCGGCACGACCTTCTTCCTTGAGCTTCGCGAAACGTTTGGCGATGCGGTCCTGGCCGCCGATGATTGCGTCGCTCACAGTTCTACTCCCAGTGCTTCGGCCACGGTAAAGATATCCTTGTCGCCCCTGCCGCTCAGACACATGAGAATGATCTTGTCTTTACCCATTTTTGGGGCTTCTTTCATGATCTGCGCGATGGCGTGACTGCATTCCAGCGCGGGAATAATGCCTTCGAGTTCCGAACAAAGTTTAAAAGCTTCCAGCGCTTCTTTGTCGGTGATCGGCTCGTAACGCGCACGACCAATATCTTTAAGCCAGCTATGTTCCGGCCCAATACCGGGATAATCAAGACCGGCTGAAATCGAGTCGGCCTCTTTGATCTGTCCGTCGTCATCCATCAGCAGATAGGTGCGGTTCCCGTGCAAAACGCCCGGTTTGCCAGCGCTCAGGCTGGCGGCGTGTTTACCGGTGTGCACGCCATGGCCGGCAGCTTCGACACCAACCACCTCGATATCCTTGTCATCAAGGAACGGGTGGAACAAACCGATCGCGTTTGATCCACCACCAACGGCCGCTATTACCTGATCGGGCAGGCGACCTTCCTGCTCAAGAATCTGTTCTTTGGCTTCGTTACCGATCACGCATTGGAAATCGCGAACCAGTTCCGGATAGGGGTGCGGACCCGCTGCCGTCCCAATGATGTAGAAGGTATCTTCGACATTGGTGACCCAGTCACGAAGGGCCTCGTTCATCGCATCCTTGAGCGAGCAGGAACCGGATTTGACTGGTTTGACTTCGGCACCCAGCAGGCGCATGCGGAAAACGTTCGGCGACTGACGTTCGATATCCTTCGAGCCCATATAAACCGTGCAGGGCAGACCAAAGCGCGCGCAAACCGTCGCTGTTGCAACGCCGTGCTGACCCGCGCCGGTCTCGGCGATGATGCGGGTTTTGCCCATGCGTTTGGCCAGAAGGATCTGACCGATGCAGTTATTGATCTTGTGCGCGCCGGTATGGTTCAGGTCCTCGCGCTTGAAATAAATCTTGGCACCGCCAAGATGTTCGGTCAGGCGTTCGGCGAAATAAAGCGGATTTGCGCGACCGACATAGTGCTTCAGGTAATAGTCGAGTTCTTTCTGAAACGCCGGATCTTTCCTGGCATCCTTGTAGGCCTGCTCAAGCTCGAGAATCAGCGGCATCAGGGTCTCGGCGACAAAGCGGCCCCCGAAATTGCCGAAATGTCCGTCCGGATCCGGAAGGGCACGATAGCTGTTAAGAGCGGTTGGTGCAGACGTCATAGGATTTCCCCGTGGATGTGCCGCGAACAATGCCGCGACGGCAAAGACATGCGACAGTCATTAAGTCAGCGAAAAGCTGCCGGGATCAACGATATTGGCAGCTTTGGCGCTGGTTCCTTTTACCTGTGGTCAGGCAAAATAGATTAATGGGCTGCGTGCTCGGCCTGGGATTTGTCGAAAATATATTTCTTTGAGCAGTATGGGCAGACCACCTCGCCCTTTTCCTCAAGATTGAGGTAAACGGTGGGATGGCCAAGGTGACCTTTGCCGCCGTCACAGGCAACATTAAGGCTGCCGACTTTGATTTCTTCGGTGATCTTCATATATCCAGCTTCCCAGTTAGCACAGGCATCGGTGTTGCCATCGGTTGATCATCGGCCTGAAACAGGTCCAAGAGCCATTGACCCCGCTTTCATGGGGATGATACCGATTGCGCATATTCAATCAACACTTCCGCATGGTCTTAGCGCAAACAAGCCACGCGGAAAAGAGCGGAGATCACGCATTCATGACTGCAATGCCCGACTACGCCATCGAAGTCGAAGGGCTGACCAAGCTCTATAAGGGTGCGAACGGCGAAAAACTGGCACTGGACAATGTGTCGTTGAAAATTCCACGCGGTTCTTTCTTTGCCCTTCTTGGTCCGAATGGTGCCGGAAAGTCCACTTTTATCAATATACTGGCTGGTCTTGTCATCAAGACAAGCGGTACGGCAAAAATCTGGGGCTACGATATCGAAACCGAAATGCGTGCTGCGCGTTGCTCAATCGGGATCGTGCCGCAGGAACTTAATCTGGACGCATTTTTCACGCCGCGTCAGGCGATGGAATTGCAGGCAGGCCTGTATGGTGTCCCCAAAACGGAACGTCGTACGGACGAGATTCTTGCCGCCCTTGGACTGTCTGACAAGGCCGATTCCTATTCTCGCTCACTTTCGGGCGGGATGCGTCGGCGTCTTCTTGTCGGCAAGGCGATGGTTCATATGCCGCCGGTTCTGGTGTTGGATGAACCAACGGCCGGGGTTGATATTGAACTGCGTCAGCAGCTTTGGGCCTATGTGAAGGAACTGAACAAGGTGGGCGTTACGATTGTTCTGACCACGCATTACCTTGAAGAAGCCGAAGAGCTTTGTGACGAGATTGCGATCATCAACAAGGGCAATGTGATTGCCCATGAAGACAAGCGCAGTCTTCTGCGTCGTATCGATCATAAAACCCTGATTCTGACAGTTAAAAATGCACTCAATGCCGTGCCCGAGGAACTGACCCCGTGGGGTGCTGAGCTTAAGGCCGCAAACCAGATCGCGCTGAATTACCGGCCCAGCAACACCCAGATGGCTGAAATTCTCAATGCCATTCAGGGCTGCGGTCTTGCGATTACCGACCTGTCGACCGAGGAGGGCGATCTTGAAGATATCTTCCTGATGCTGACTCGCGATAACGACAAGGCCCGTGCGGGCAAGGCGGCCTGATTTTCGGGGCGTCTCACCATCCTTCAAAACCCTGCAAGTTGCTTGCAGGGTTTTGTTTTTTGGCCTTAATTTGATCTGTAAATGCAAAGCAACATGATTGTGGGGGCGGCAATTCATCACATTGAGAAGGCATTGTCGTGGTTTGTCGGGCTTGGGTTCGCATTTTGGCTGGCGGGCTGCGCGCCGACGGTAATTCCCGCTGGCGATCCGATCGCCAGCGTTAGAATGACCGAAAATGCGTTTATGGCGTCTGATGGGGCATCTTTGCCGTTGCAGTATTGGGGGCCGGTTGATGATCCGGATGCGGTAATCCTTGGTCTGCATGGGTTTGGCGATTATGCGAACGCGTTTGACGAAGCCGGAACGGAGTTAGCTTCTGAAAATATTGCGCTTTTTGCCTATGATCAGCGCGGATTTGGCCGCACGGCGACACGGCCATTCTGGCCGGGAACGCAAAGCCTGATCAATGATGCATCTGATATGCTCGTCATTCTTCGCATGCGATATCCGGGGCGACCGATCTATTTGATGGGGGACTCGATGGGGGGTGCAGTTGCAATTGTGACAGCTGCGTCGCGCCCCCAATGGATGGACGGGGTTATTCTGGTCGCACCGGCAGTCTGGAACCGCGACATGATGCCATGGTATCAGACAGCACCATTATCGATGATTTCCAATAGTTTGCCGTGGTTGCCCCTGTCGGGGCAGGGGCTTGATATATGGCCGTCTGACAATATCGAAATGCTTCGTCGTCTATCTCGTGATCCGTACATGATGAAATCGGTGCGGGTCGACATGGTTGCAGGACTGGCAGATTTAATGGATTTGGCGCAGCAGCGGGCTGGCGATATCGATATTCCGACACTTTTGATGTCAGGTCAGCAGGATCAGGTTATTCCACCGGGGGCGGTTGCCGCGATTGCAGATAACATGCGGGCGTCAAATAGCGATCAAAGCACGATTTGTCTTTATCGCGACGGCTATCACATGCTGTTGCGGGACCTGAATGGGCCAACGGTGATCGGCGATATCGGACGTTGGATAAAGGGTGGCGGTACCGCGCGGGATTTTTCGTGCCGGGTCAACTGATTGCATTTTGACCGGGGATCACCGATCAGGTAGCATTTTTAATCAGTTGCATATGGTTGCCATGCTTGTTACGCGGTGCGACCATCACGATATGGCACCTATCGCCTTTGCGTATTTGGTGGTGCTTTCAGCCATGTTTTTCGGAGGATCAGGACCGGCATGCTAAGGACCGTTCGGGCGAAGTTCCTGGGTGTAGCGGCCTTTTTTGTCGTTTGGCTTGTGGTGGCTACCGGGTTCTCCGTCATTCAGTCGTTGGGGATCAATGGCGATCTTGAAGCGGTGTCGCGCTATGTCACGCCGGTGAAAGATGCGCTTTCCGATGTGCGTTCCCGTCAGCTTGAGCAGATTTCGCTGATCGACCGTTATATGCGTGTGGTCGAGAATGAAGGACCGGATGCATCGCTTTTGAGTGGCATCGAAATCGAAATTGATGCCAAGCAGACCCAGATCGAACAGGCTTTTCGCAAGGCGTTCACATCGGCAGCCCTTGGCCGAGCACAGGCATCAGGTCATTTTGATCAGGGCGTCTTGCTTGATCTTGATGTGCGGATGCGTGAATTTGCCGATATTGCCGCCCAGTTCAATCTGGGGGTTGAACGGCTGCTTGGCAGGGTACGCGATGGCGATCTTGACGATGCGCAACGTCAGGAAAATCTGGTGCGTGGCATTCATCGCAATATCGTGCTTGATCTGCGCAGCGAGATTTTGCTGCTGGAAAAATATTCCAGCGAAACAGTCGAAAATGTCTCAGCCCGCGAAGATTTCCTGATCCAGGCCGAATTCATCATGATGCTGGCCGCGGTGGTGATTGGCATTTCCTTGGCCTACTATCTGGCGCAGGCAGTGGTCAAAGCGGTTCGTGATACGACCAATGCGTTAAACAGCGTGCAGTCGGGCAAGCTCGATACCAGCCTTGATTTCAAGGGCAAGGGCGATTTTGCCCGTTTGGCGGATGCCTTTAACCGAATGACGCGTGAATTACGTGTCCGGTTCCGGATGCGCGAACGGTTTGGCAAATATATTGATCCAAAGATTATCAATAACCTGCTGTCGCAGGAAACCGCGCTTGAGACCTCGCAGAAGCGTGTAATGACGGTTAGCGTCGTCAACCTGACCAATTTTGACTGGATGGCGGAGCATATCCCGCCCGAGAAACTCGTCGATTTTCTGAATGACTATCTGACGGCCATGACCGAACCGATTGCCAACCACAGCGGCATTATCGATAACTTTGTCGGGGATCGGGTGATTGGATTCTGGGGGCCGCCCTTCTGCGGGGAAAAAAGCCATGCCGGGCATGCCTGTCTGGCAGCGTTGGAGCAGGTGGCACGCTTTAACGCGCTGAAGACCAAATATGCCGACCTGATTGGCGATCACGGACTTGATATTCGGGTTGGTATTGCAACCGGCGAGGTTGTTGTCGGCTCCATCGGGACGGATAAATCACGGTCTTATACGGTGGTCGGCGACTGTGTGAACTATGCCAACCGTCTTGAAAAGGCCAACCGGATTTATGGTACGCAAATTCTGGCGTCGCATGAAACCGCCAGCATGGCAGCTGGCGAAATCGAGATGCGTGATCTCGACCATGTCGTGCTGCTGGGGACCGAGCATGTGGTCTATCTCTATGAAGTGCTGGCGCAGTCCGGACAGCTGAGCGATGAACGTCGCGAGTGGCGCAAAACCTATGAGATGGCGATTGCGCTTTATCGCGAGGGCGAGTTTGATAAGGCGCAGCCGCTGTTTGAGGAAGTTCAGGAGGGTATCGGCAGCGATTTTGCCGCCCAGCTCATGCTTAACCGAATGGAACGTCTGCAGCGCCGTGAACAGGACCGGGAATGGAACGGGACCTGGATCGTACGGGATCCCTACGAGCGACGTGATGTCGAAAGCTGATCGTGTGATATGTAGCAACCAGAATTTAACCAAACGGTCGATAGGATGCTGATTGGCAGGGGCCGTCAAAAATCCTTGCCCGCGACGGACAAAACCTGTATCACCCAACCGCTCGGGCCGTGCTGCCCGATGCCTATTGCGCACCCGTAGCTCAGCTGGATAGAGCGTTGCCCTCCGAAGGCAAAGGCCACAGGTTCGAATCCTGTCGGGTGCGCCAATTTTCTTCGGAATATTTTCAAAGACTTCCGATTAAGGGCTGGCAAAGCGTTTTCTGACCATTAATCTGCACGCGGATCAATTGCAGACGAGATGGATGAGACATGCGTGGATATCTTCATGATTTTGCAGGAACCAATGTGCTGTTTGCCATGGCGGCAAATCAGGAATATGGCCTTCATCTTGAAAAACTGTTCAAACCACTGATGATCGGCATCGGTCCGGTTGAGGCGGCAATTAATCTGAGCGCAGCCTTGACGGAGCTGAAATTGGTGAGCGATTTGCCCGATCTGGTGGTAACCCTTGGATCGGCAGGTTCGCGCACGCTTAAGCAGGCGGCGGTTTATCAGGCGTCATCGGTGTCTTACCGCGATATGGATTGCTCAGCACTTGGTTTTGAGAAGGGGATTACGCCCTATCTGAATCTTCCGGCGGTTATGGAATTGCCTTATCGCATTCCAGGGGTGGCGGAAGCCCGTTTGTCGACGGGGGCAAACGTTGTCTCGGGTGTCGCTTATGATGCAATTGATGCCGATATGGTCGATATGGAAACTTATGCCATTCTGCGCGTTTGCCAGAAGTTTGACGTGCCGCTAATCGGTTTGCGCGGAATTTCCGATGGCAAGGAAGAGCTCAAAAAGCTTTCGGATTGGACAGCTTATTTGCATGTCATTGACGAGAAGCTGGCAGACGCGGTTGGCAAGTTGCGCAAGGCGCTTGAAAATGACGAGATCACCTTGCCAAATGGTAAGTGACCTCGTCGTATTTCATAGCTTTTCAGATCAACTACCTGCGCGAATTTGATCCAGTGTCTTGATCGGGGTTAAGGCCTGCGGATCAACCTGCACCTCGATAATTGCCGGTTTTCCGGAATTCATCGCACGTTCAAAAGCCGGGCCGAAATGTTCGGTCTTGGTAACGGTTTCGCCATGTCCGCCAAAGGCAATGGCGTAGGCGGCAAAATCCGGGTTGCGCAGCTGGGTGCCGGAAACGCGACCGGGATAATTGCGTTCCTGATGCATGCGGATGGTGCCGAACATGCCGTTATTGACCACGATCACGATGATGTTCGCCCCATACTGAACCGCCGTTGCGAATTCCTGGCCGTGCATCAAAAAGCATCCGTCACCGGCAAGACAGATCGACGGGCGATCCGGATGGGTCAGCTTGGCGGCCACAGATGCCGGAAGGCCATAGCCCATCGAACCCGAAGTTGGTGCGAGTTCGGTGCGATATTTGCCATACCGGAAGAAGCGGTGCAGGAAGGCGGCATAGTTGCCAGCCCCGTTGGTCACAATTGCGTCTTCGGGTAGCATTTCGCGAAGTTGCGCAACGACATGTGCCATTTTCACGTCACCCGGCGTATCAAGCGGGGTCGAGAATTTCAGATATGAAGTGTGGGCCGTTTCAATCTGCTCTTCACGGCCGCTTCCGTCCACTGGTTCCATCATAGCAATCGCACGGATAAAGGACCGTTGGGACGCATTGATTGCGATATCAGGGCGATAAACACGGCCCAGTTCATCGGGGCCTGCGTAAACATGAATCAGTTTCTGTTTCGGGCAGGGAATTTCAAGCAGGCTGTAACCGCTACTGGTCATTTCCCCCATGCGCGACCCGACAAGGATCACAAGGTCGCTTTCGCGAATGAATTGCGCCAGTTCCGGATTGATCCCGATACCGACATCGCCAATGAAATGGCTGTGCGTGTTCGGGATGTAATCCTGACAGCGGAAACTGGTGGCGATCGCAACATTGTTTCGTTTTGCAAACGACTTAAGGTTTTCGGTGGTTTCTGCGGTCCATCCACCACCGCCAACGATCATGATCGGCTGTTTCGCATCTGCTAGCGCACCGCGGAACCGGGCGATATCTTCGGGCGCAGTTTTGGCTTCGATCGGGACATAGGGTTTTGCATCGGCAACATCGGCGGCAGATGATAGCATATCTTCCGGCAGTGCAAGGACGACTGGTCCGGGGCGACCGGATGTCGAGATATGATAGGCGTGGCTGATATATTCCGGGATGCGGTTGATGTCGTCGATCTGGGCAACCCACTTGCAAAGCGGTTCGAACATCTTGCGATAGTCGACTTCCTGAAAGGCTTCGCGATCAAGCATGTCACGCCCGATCTGACCGACCAGAAGGATCATCGGGGTGCTGTCCTGATGGGCGACATGCACGCCCGCCGACGCATTGGTTGCACCTGGACCGCGCGTGACCATGCAGATGCCGGGTTTTCCGGTCAGTTTGCCGTGCGCCTCGGCCATAATGGCGGCACCGCCTTCCTGGCGGCAGATGATTGGTTCTATATCGGGATGGTCGACCAGGCCATCGAGAACAGCCAGATAGCTCTCACCGGGAACAAGATAAACCCGTTCGCAGCCATGAAGGGCAAGTTGATCGACCAGTATGCGTCCGCCGTGACGCATTTCCGCAGTATTCGACATTCGGGGCTCCCTGAGATGCGCATTGTCTTGGTGGGGCGCTTTTGCGCGTGACCGGATTTCATCATGGTTAAACCGGCCCGTAAAGATGGGGTTCACCTTGAAACAGATTTTTTCGTCAATCTTTTGAAATCGTTCCAATTAGATTGATCGCTTATTCGCTTACAACGAGATTTAAAAATACCGTTCCGTGATGTGAATAATATCACCAGGCAATACAATGCTTTGCTCGTTGGCCTGAATCTCGACGCGATTATCGTCGCGGCCACGCATGATAATGATGTCATCCTGATCGGCGCGATAAGTGTAACCGCCACCAAGTGCGACGGCATTCAATACGTTCATTCCTGAAGCATACCCGTACTCACCGGGCTCATTGACTTCGCCAATAATATAGACGGGGCGGAAATGAAGAACATCAATGGATACAACGGGATGGCGTAGATAACCGTCTGCAAGGACGTTGGCGATGGTTTGCTGTGCGGCTTGTGGCGTGAGGTCGCGCAAGGTAACCGTTCCGATCAGGGGCAGAGTGACGGATCCGTCTGCACCGACCGAGAAATCACCTGAAAGAGATTCCTCGTCGAAAACCGTGATACGCAGCTTGTCTCCGCTATCAATCGTGTAGACGGTCTGGGCATGAACGCCACCTGAAACCGCGAACAAAAGGATTGCAGTCAGAATTATGTTTTTCATGACATCACATTTTCAACCGAAGCGTCAGCAAAGCGCGATTGCGGCGATAATCATGGCCGGTTTCGTTTGATTTACGCTGGTCATATCGCCAGGAACCATCCAGTTCCGTAAAACGGTTGAGTTCATAACGCACGCCCCCGCCAAAGCGCATTAATTTGTCAGTACGTCCAGCCCCCTCAAACCGATCCTGCTGATAGCCAGCGTTAAGGCGGATGCTTAGCCAGCGGCGCAGTTCATGTTCAATACCGGCATCGAAGCTTTCACCGATAATTCCGCTAGCACCGGTAACGGTGGTTTCCCCGATTTCGCGTTTGGCACGGAAATCCAACGCAGTCATGCGTGTAATATTCCATGTTGTTGCGGCACGAAGTGAAAATCCTTCGTTATTTTGCAAACGGGAATCCTCATAAATTTGCGACATCCATCCAGCCCCGAGATCGGCCTTAATCAAATTGGTAAGGTCAAATGTCATGCCGCCCAGCAACCGGTAACCGTTTGAATTGCGAAAAATATCTTGATCGTCGGGGGTACTTTCATATTCTCGTTGGTTCAAGGTGGTTTCGCCATAAGCTTCGCGGCCTAGTCCCAGTTGATACGAAGCCCGCATGATCAGCCGCAATTCAGTCCGATCCCGATCATCATTATTGGCAATGTCACCATTGGTGAGCGCGGTATCGTCAAAATCAAGCTGCCGAAAGGCCATGGCGGCACGGTAGTGGACATCACCGGCAAAATAGCGAAGGGCAATTTCAGTATTTTTCTCGTCATAGGTGACGGGTTCGCTGGCACCGGTCGGAATATCATCACCGCCGCGATCTTCGTGACCTTTGGCGATACGGAAATCGCTATCAACAGCAAATGCCGGGCCGATATCCGATCCGGCGGAAACACCAAGTTCGCCATCCAGATAATCATCTTCGCCTGATTTGGCGTAAAACCCAGCATCACCAAGAGCTTCAAGTCGTAAGCGGGCCCTTTGCCAATTTGATTGCAAGGTTAAAGCAGGTACTACCCGGCTAATGGTGTCGGACTTTTGGTAGCTATCGGACAGAAAAATATTGTCGTTGAATTCCTCTGTCACTGAAAGCGATGGCACCAAATCAAAAAGGCCAAGCTGAATTGTTGTATCTCGCCTGTTCTTTTGTGTCGGTTCAGACTTTGCAAAAGCCATAGGGTTGAAACAGTTGGCCAGCACAATGCTGAAACATAGTGAAGCGGTCTTAAAGCCAGCGTTTTTCATCCGGTACGACATGATGACAGCGTTTCAGGGGATGTGCGCTTAGGGCCATTCACCCAGTACCAAGGGCGCGTGACTGTGCAGATCAAAATAAGTATGTCAGATGTCAAAGATTGCTGGTTGATATAGAGAAGATCACAGTCAAGGCGGCTTTTCAGATCAGAACTAGACTGAATTGGGCCGCGCCAACCATTGATCTGGGCCAGGCCTGTAATGCCAGGTGGCACCTGATGGCGTGCATTATAAAACGCAAAGTGCCGGGCGAAATCGTGATTGTCCGCTGGTGTATGCGGGCGCGGCCCGATAAGTGACATATCACCACGAACGATATTGAAAAGCTGCGGCAGCTCGTCCAGACCCCAGCGCCGAATGAAATTACAGAATTTTGTCGGTGGCAGAGGTGTGCCGTCCGGGCGCATCGAACCCCAAAGAGTGCAGAACTTATAAATATTGAAAGGCCTGCCAAGATACCCGATGCGAACCTGTTTGAAAAATACGGGGCCACGATGATCGCATTTCAGGGCTATCGCTATCATAAATAGTAAAGGCAGGGCCGCGATAAGTAAGGTTGTGGCAACTGAAAGATCAAAGAGCCGTTTCGGCAAAGGACTTTGGCCGTGTAAGCCGAATGTTTGCGAGCTCCGCCCCGAAAGCCTCATTTGCATTTTCTGTTCCCCGCCCGGAATGTGCAGGAAAAGATTAGCGAATTAATCGTAAGACGCCAACGCTTTATAACTAAAGGTTGTTTAAACGCTTTTGACGATATCGTTCGAACCACTTTGCCATGATTGGTGCCAGCAATACGATCTCGAAAATGCGGACGATATGATGGAAAGCAACAAAGCTTGGTTCGACATTCAGCGCTAGCGCGATCAGGGACATTTCCGCAACGCCTCCCGGTGCGAAGGCGAGCAGAACAGCAATATAATCAAGATTCAGCCAGTCAGAAACAAACCAGGCCACTCCGCCGGTGAAGGCAAGGATCAGCACAGTGGCAAAGATCG
Source organism: Thalassospira sp. MBR-102 (assembly GCF_040549275.1). Lineage (NCBI taxonomy): Bacteria > Pseudomonadati > Pseudomonadota > Alphaproteobacteria > Rhodospirillales > Thalassospiraceae > Thalassospira > Thalassospira sp. MBR-102. Next base: position 617,568 of record NZ_JBEPTC010000002.1, on the reverse strand, counting down.
AATAACCTGCAAGACGGGCGAGGAAGGAGAGCTTTACCCCGGCAAAGCGACTGCCAATTGCCGAGCCGAGAATCAGAAGGCTTCCGGCCAATAACCATCCGGGCAGATTGCCCTCTACAAGGCCGGTTACATGCAAAACCATGCTGGCCATCATGGCCCCGGTCATTTCGGCGGCGGGAATGCCGATTTTTCGGAAAACCAGGACGGTTGCAATCGCACAGAATGCCGTGATCAGTCCCTCGGACAACGTCATCTGGATGGCTTCGCTATCGCCATGACCACTTGCGACGACACCGGTGATCATAAGGACGATCAATGGTGCTGACATGACCAGAAGCAGAACGCGTAAACCCTGTGTGAGGGCGATTTCCTGTTCGTTGCCGCCTGCGGCGGCACCCAGAACCACCATTGGCGTCAAACCGCCCGGTGTGGCTGAAAACAAAGCCGTTGCCGGATCGAGTTTTGCGACCTTGCTGTAAAACCAGGTAACAACAAGCGTGATGATCGGAACGTAAAGCAGAACCGCAATCATACTGATCGGCCATCGGGCCGCCTGATCAAGGGTATCTGGGGTAAAGGATGCCCCGAGAAATACGCCGATCACACCCAGAATAACGGAGCGAAATCGCATCGGGATACCCATGCGGACACGCAGCAGGCTGGCGACAAAGGTCGCGAGCATTGGCCCCATCATCCAGGCAAGCGGCATATTGATGCCGTGTGCGATCAACCCGCCCACAAGCCCTATGCCAAGTGCCACAAACAGGTTTTTGAAAAATTTCGGGGTGAGGCTGCTGGAAAGGCGGTTGATCCAACTGTCGTCTGCGGGCCTTTCCGGCGGGACGCTCATTATTATGCCTCGGCCTTGTTCTTGTTGATCTGGTCAAGGAAGCCGTCGATCGCATCACGCAGGCGGGCAGCTTCGGCATTCAGGGTGTTTGTCGCACGCGAAACGTTTTCCGATCCTGTGTGAACGCGGGCGGTTTCCGTGTCCAATGCACCAACTGCATCGGCAACTGTCCGCATGCCACCATTGGCATCATGGATGCTGGTCGATATGCCATTGGTCGAGGCTTGTTGTTCTTCCACCGCTGCCGCAATGGCCGCGGCTGATTGATCAACTTCACCAATAACATTGGCAACGGATTCAAGAGCACTGACAACATTGTCCGTCAGACCGCGGATTTCTTCGACCTGTGCCGAAATGTCCTCGGTCGCGCGGGCGGTTTGCGATGCAAGGTTTTTAACCTCGCCTGCGACAACGGCAAAGCCTTTGCCTGCGTCACCGGCACGTGCTGCCTCGATCGTTGCGTTCAATGCCAGAAGGTTTGTCTGGTTGGCGATGTCTTCGATCAGCGTAACAATATCACCAATTCGCTGGGTTGCTTCGGTCAGCTGTTCAAACAGGGCGCGGGAATGTTCACTCTCAGTGCGGGCGCGTCCGGCAACTTCGGCTGATTTCTGTGCCTGCTGGCCAATTTCGCCGATGGCCTCTGACAGGCTGGCGGTGGTTTGTGATACGGCCTCGATATGATGCAGGACAGCTTCGGAATGATGGTTGGCATCAGCAGCACGTGCGGTGGCCGATGTCGCAATCTGTTCCATGTCGTTGGCCGAGCCGTTCAGTGACCCGAATTCACGGTCAAATCCGCCGAGAGCTTCCTGGACGGCACGCTGGAAATTGTCGGTTGCCTTAACCAGTTCAAGCTGGCGTTCGCGTTCTATCTTTCGCACGCGTTCGCGTTCATGACGCAGTGTTTCGGCTTCTTTTGACTGATCGCGAAGAACGGTTACCGAGCGCGCAACCACGCCAATCTCGTCACGGCGCTGCACACCACGAATTTCCACATCAAGGTCACCCTTGGAAATCTGTTCGATCAGTTGCGCAAGATCGGTCATCGGGCGCGAAATACGGCGTGAAACAAAAACTGAAACGACTGCCGCGACAAAGATCACGACAATCGCGACAATGACGAAGACCTTCTGAAGTGTTTCGGCCTGCGCTTGGGCGTTGCCAAATGATGTGGTGGCAACTTCCTGAGACTGCACGAGAATTTTCTGCAACGGTACTTGCAGTGCGCGGAAGGACTCATCGGCACGCGCAATAACCTCAAGCGCGCCATAGATATTCATCTCGCTTTCGATCAGGAACTGATCGACTTCGTTCATATAGGTGTCGTAGGCGGTGGTAAATTCATCGCCGCCGACTTCTGCCAGACGTTCGGCAAGCGGGGCCAGTTCGGTAGACAGATTACCGGCCTTTTCGCGAAGTTCGGGAACCGCGGCGGCATTAACGCCGTTGGAATCCCACGTCAGAATCCGGAAAAGGCTTCCGTGCGCTTCGTTCAGTGCGTCACTGAGTGTCAGCGCATCGGAACGGCGTTCATAAGCTTCGACGCGAAGGTTGTTCAGCGTTTCCTTTTCGCTTTCCAATGTCAGAACCGTTGCGATACCCATCGCAATGATCACAACCATCAGAAAAACAGGAACCAAAAGGGTTTTCGGGCCGATTGAAAGATTATCGAGAAAACGCATCGCTTTTGTATCCTTCGCGTCGAAGATATTTGGTCTTACATTTCGCCGTCGTTCGGAACGGCCTTGCGGTTGCGGAACCACTGACGGGTGTTCCCGACAAGCGGTGCCAACAGGAAGGCAATGCTGATCAAAAGGATTATAAGCGTAATCGGGCGTTCCCAAAGGAAGGAAATCGAACCATCACTGATCATCAATGCGCGACGCAGGTTTTCTTCCATCATTTCGCCCAGGATGAAGCCCAGCAGCATGGGTGCCATCGGATAATTCAACAGGCGCAGGCCAATGGCAATTGCCGCGGCCAAGACCATCATGTGAATATCCATGGTGTTAAACGTCACCAGATAAACACCGATCAGCGAGAAGAACAGGACGAACGGAACCAGCAACTGTTGCGGCAGTGCCAGCAAACGCGAGATGTACGGGATCAGCGGCAGGTTCAGAACCAGCAGAACGATATTGCCGATATACATCGAAATGATGACCGACCAGAACACGTCAGGCTGTTCGACGAACAGACGCGGACCTGGCTGAACACCATAAGAAATCAGCGCACCCATCATCACAGCAGTGGTTCCCGAACCCGGGATACCAAGTGTTAGAAGCGGGACGAACGAACCGGAACATGCCGCGTTGTTTGCCGTTTCCGGCGCTGTGAGACCACGGATTGATCCCTTGCCAAACTTGAGCTTTTCCTTGGCACTGGCTAGGTTGCGTTCAAGGCCATAGGCAAGGAAGGACGCGATCGTTGCACCGGCACCCGGAAGAACGCCGGTGAAGAAACCAAGCACCGAGGAGCGGGCGATGACCGGGGTCATGATTTTGACCTCTTCCTTCGTCAGCTTCATGGAGCCGAGGTTTCTAAGTGCTTTTTGTTCGTCAGTACGGGTATCCTTGGTCGGACGCAGAATCTGCAGAAGGGCTTCGGACAGGGCAAATGTCGACATCGCCAGCAACAGGAAGCTAATGCCGTCGACAAGGTCCATGCTGCCAAAGGTGAAGCGCGCAACGCCAGCCGCCGGATCGGTGCCGATGGTTGATAGCATGATGCCAAACAGGGTCATCGTGATTGCCTTCAGAACCTGTCCCTTTCCGGCGAACGCGGAAACGGCAGTCAGGCCCAGAACCATCAATGCAAAGTAATCAGCCGACTGGAAGGACAGCGAAACCGAAGCCAGTGCCGGTGCTGCAACCAGAAGGAAGATGGCAGCGATCGTGCCCCCAGAGAAGGAAGAATAGGCCGCGATGGCAAGCGCCTTGCCGGCATGGCCCTGCTGAGCCATCGGGTAACCGTCAAACGCCGTGGCAACGGTTCCGGCAACGCCGGGCGCATTGATCAGGATTGATGATGTCGACCCGCCAAAAATCGCGCCGTAATACACACCAGCCATAAGGATCAGGCCGGTAGAAGGATCAAAGCCATAGGTGATCGGGATCATCAGCGCAATGGCCGTGATCGGACCGAGACCAGGCAACATGCCGATAAAGGTACCGGCAAAACAACCGACAACAACCATCAGAAGGTTGATCGGCATGACCGCGGTCGAAAGACCGGAGAAAATTCCTTCAAGCATTTCTTTCGCCTTAGCCCAGCATTTCGAAGATGTCGCCCGGTGCCAGATAAATCCCCATCAACTGGGACAGCAGGAACCAAAACACGAAAACGACAGGTACGGCTGCACCCAGCAGGACCTTGATGCGGCGTTCACCAAGAACGGCAAAACCGCCCATCAGGAAGATGGTGGTCGAGATCAGGAAGCCGAGATAGCGAATGGTCAGGCCATAGAAGATCATCAATGCGGCAAGCATGATGACCGGTTTCCATTTCATGCCGCGGAATGCGGCAAGGAGGCTGCCGGCCTCTCGATTGGCCGGCAGTACCAGTTGGACGAAGGAAACCACACCCAGTACCCACGCCACGGCATTAGGGAGGGTCCGGGCATTGAACGGGGCATCTTCGTCACCGAACAGAAGCGGGATATCGCGAACATAATAGCCATAGATCAGCGCAAGGCACAAAAAGAGCAATGCGCCGAACTTGTCACGATTGATGGACATGGCGTGGTTTCCTTCAGAGGTCTTTTTTATTGCAGGTCGAGATGGCTTATTTCAGGAAGCCAAGTTCACGCATCAGATCGCCAACCGTTTTTTCCTGATTTTCCATGAACGCGGAAAACTCGGCACGCGGCTTGTAGAACTTTTCCCAGCCGTTACGCTTGCGAACGACTTCCCATTCTTCGGTTGCCTGAACGTCTTTCAGAATCTTGGCGTATTCGTCCGCCTTTTCAGCCGAAAGAGCCGGGGAACCGAAATAACCACGCCAGTTGATGAATTCAGCATTAATGCCAAGCTCACCCAGCGAAGGAACGTCCGGAGCAACTTCGATCCGATCGGTCGAGGTCACAGCCAGAATACGAATCTGACCTGCTTTGTGCAGTTCAAGAAGTTCGCCAAGACCGGTCGAAATGACCTCGGTTTCACCCGACAGGAGACCGGCAATTGCTTTGCCACCGGCGTCGTAAGGAATGTATTTCACCTGTTTGGCATCACCGCCGCCCTGCTGAACAGCATAGGCCGCAACAATGTGATCCATACCGCCGCGGACCGAACCGCCACCAAACTTGACCGAGCTCGGATCAGCTTTGATCGCTTCGACAACATCGGTAAAGGATTTGTAAGGGCTGTCAGCCGGAACGCCAAACGCGGCATATTCAGCAACAACACCGGCAATCGGGGTCAGGTCACGGAACGACTGCGGGAATACGCCGGTCAAAGAACGGATGATGATCGGGGTGGAGTTGACCATCAGGGTGTTGTCGAGGCGATCTGCAGCTTCGATCATGTAGGCAATGGCTTTACCACCACCGCCTCCAGACATGTTTTCATAAGACGCCGTACCGACCAGACCAGATTTGGTCAGGGCTTCACCGGTACCACGTGCAGTGCTGTCCCAGCCACCGCCGGCACCACCCGGAACGATGAAGTGGATATCATTAACTTCCTGCGCTTTGGCATCAAAGGCGCCAAATGCAGCAGTTGAAACGGCAACAGCAGTTGCTGCAGCCAAGAATCCGCGACGTGAGAACATCGTCAGCTTCGTCATGTTGTCGTCTCCTCCAGACACAAAAACCTTCCCTGGCCGCCGATTGGCGGCAGGCCGATCAGTTCAGGACAAGGCATCTGCAATGAAGGTCTGGCTGCGCTTGCATTCCGGCGACATGCCGGTACCCCATGACAACAAACAGCTGAAGGCCTCCCTTGCCGATGATCCTTTTTGATTGTCCTTATATCAGATCATTCGACCTGACGGATCGGCAGCGCGAAGACGGTAACAGGCAAACCTGTCACCAACCTGTCATCGCACCAAACAGAGTGAAAAAAGTTCACAGCATTTATGATCATGCGGCAAAAGCCGCTGCGGAAAACGGTTTATGCCGACAATGCTCGTCCACACTCAAGGGCATGTTTCTTCAGGAAAAGAAGTGCTTCCTTGCGTTTCGATTGATTGAACCGGCTGACCGGTCCCGAAAGAGTCAAAACACCAAGCAGCCTGTTCTGCCGGTCCAGAACGGGTACTGCGATTGCTGATATATCCGGATCACGTTCGCCTTCGCTTTGGGAAAAACCGGCTTCAAGAACGTCAATTGCATGATCATCGACGCCATTACCCCATGCGCGTATCACGTGCCCGGCCGCGCCACGATCACAGGGGAGTATCGCACCTTCTTCCAGATGGTGGCGCAGGCTGCTGGGGGAATTTTCGCGAAACAGGCACAGGCGGTTTTCTCCTTCGGGCACATAAAAAGAGGCTGTTTCGCCGCTGGCCAAAACAAGCGCCGACAGATGTGGTCGAACTACGTCATCCATACGAAATGAACGACGATATATTGACCCCAGACGCCACAATGCTGGTCCCAGCCGGTAACGTCCACGCCCCGATATTGCCAGAAACCCCCGCGACTCCAGCGTTCCAGCCAATCGGGTGATCGTGCTTTTATACATCCCCGTGCGTTCAGCAAGGTCCTTGAGCGAAAGATCGGCGTCGCGATCTGTAAAAGCATCAAGAATGACCAGGGCACGTTCAACCGCGCTAACATTCTGTTCTGACATGATTAATCCGATTTCCGTGTGACGGTTGGACCCGATGCAATGTCATTGGGCGTTTTGTGATTGGTCAAAATTCTATATAATAGAATAAAATTCTACCAGACAGAATTTAAGGAAATGTCATGGATACGACCAAACCACTTGCCGGTATTACCGTTCTGGACCTGACCAACGTTCTGGCGGGCCCGTTTTGCTGCCATCAGCTTGCCCATCTGGGGGCTGATGTCATCAAAGTCGAAGCACCCGGTCGGGGGGACCTTGCACGTCAATTGGGCGCGGATCAGGGATTGAATGAAAAGCTGATGGGTGTTTCGTTCATGGCGCAGAATGCCGGGAAACGATCCGTCACGCTGAACCTCAAGGATCCGCGCGGTAAGGAAATACTCAAAAAGCTGGTCGCGAAGGCGGATGTCGTTGTCGAAAATTTCCGACCCGGCGTGATGGATCGGCTTGACCTTGGCTATGATGTGCTGTCGAGGGTAAATCCGGCGCTGGTTTATTGTGCGATTTCGGGTTTCGGGCAAACCGGACCGATGAAAAAGCTGCCTGCCTATGACCAGATCGTGCAGGGGCTTTCGGGCATTATGACAATCACCGGCGAAGAAGATAAGGAAACCTATCGTGTCGGATATCCGATGGCTGACACGATAGGGGGCCTTACCGCCGCATACGCAATCACAGCGGCACTTGCCGGGCGTGCCATGGGAAGCAATGAAGGCAAGGGCAGTTTTATCGATATTTCGATGCTGGAATCCGTAATTGCCACCATGGGGTGGGTGGTGTCGAATTTCCTGATCGCCGGGAAACAGCCAACAGCCAACGGAAACGATAATTTCACATCCTCGCCGTCGGGTACTTTCCGCACACAGGATGGCAAGATCAACATTGCAGCAAACAAACAGGAACAGTTTGAAGCCGTTTGTGATGTTCTGGAATTGCCAGACCTGAAAATCGATCCGCGTTTCATTACCCGAACGGAACGCCTGTCGCATCGCAGGGAACTAAGCGATCTGCTTGAAGGAATACTCGTAACCCGTCCAACAGATCACTGGGTTTCAAAATTCAACGCCGCTGGCGTACCGGCAGGCGCGGTTTTGACCGTGCCGCAGGCACTTTCGCTGCCGCAAATTGCCGATCGCGGGATGCTTGCCGATTTTACCGATGTACCGGGTGCCGAACGTGACATCCGCATTCTGCGTACCGGTATCAAGATGAATGGCGACGCGCCTTCGGTTAATGCGCCACCACCGGTTCTGGGACAGGACAACGAAACCATTCTGGCCACTCTTGGTCTTTCCGCCGAGGAGGTCGCCACCTTGAAAGCCGAGGGCGTGCTATGAGCGATAAAACTGTAAAAGACATTGAAAACGAAGTCAGCGACTGGTGGAAAACATCCATCATCGATATGGAACCGGGGAAAATCCATTTCAGCGGTTACGCCATTGAGGATCTGATCGGCAATATCAGTTTCCCCGGTATGATTTGGTTGATGACGCGCGGTGAGTTACCATCAAAGGGACAGGCAGCCTTGCTTGAGGCCGCGCTTGTCGCGGCAGTCGATCATGGCCCGCAGGCACCGAGTATCGCAATCGCGCGAATGGCTGCGACCTGCGGGGTCGGGTTGAATAACGCGATGGCCAGTGCTGTAAATGTTCTGGGTGATGTTCATGGTGGGGCGGGCGAACAGGCTGTCGGACTTTACCACGATATTGCCGCGCGCATGGATAGCGGCGCAAGCCTGGCCGATGCGACAGCTGCTGGTCTGGATCATCAGATTGCCGAACATGGCAAACATATTCCGGGATTTGGGCATCGTTTCCATCCGCTTGATCCGCGTGCCCCGCGTTTATTGTCGCTTGTTGAAAAGGCGGCTGCAGAGGGCATCGTTTCCGGGCGCTTTGGACAGATCGCCAGTCAGATCGAGGAAACCCTTCTGCAACGCAAAGGCAAACGCATCCCGATGAATATCGACGGTGCGACGGCGGTGATATATGCCGAGCTTGGATTTGCAGCACCTCTTGCACGGGGCTTGTTCTGTTTGTCCCGTTCGGTTGGGATACTCGCTCATGCCTGGGAACAAACCAATCAGGGGGGGCGCAACAAGGGGCCAATTCCGCGTCGTCTGATCTGGAATTATGACGGTCCGGAACGCCGCCCGTTCCCGAAAGATGTCGGCGATCAGTAAGGTTTCAGGTCGGCAGCTGCGCGTAGATGCTGCGCGCAGCACTTTCCAGAAGATCCCGATCAAATTCGCCACTTAAGGCATAACCGATCCCCTGATCGACCCAGTAAAAGGTGCCGATAGACCCTTTCTGATCATAGCGAAATGCCGTTGATCCATTATCAGGATCACGTGCGATCATTACGGTCAGTCTTGCACCACTGCCATCCTGATACATCAAAAGCGCACCGGGTTTGCCATCAAAGGGCACCAATCGCCCACCAACGAGTTCGAAACCCTGTGTTTCCAGATCAGGCGCCGTCATCGACATGCCAAGACGTTTGCCTAGCCACGTGACCAGATGATCCTTTTCATTGGCGTAGACTTCTACCGGATGGCGAACTTCGCTGGCATAAATTCCATATCCGTCACGTGATGCCTTTTGAAGGATGTCGATATAGGAGGCTTCACGGCTGGTTGGGCCAATGATTTTTTGTCCCAAAAGCGCGCTGGCCCCTCCGGCGATAAACAGGATCAAAGCCGCAGCAAGGTTGCGCCAGATTGTGCGATGATGTTCTGTTGTTGATGCGCGACGTCGTGATAGGGGAAGTCCCAGATATGCATCAGGTTCGGGGAACAGATCCCTAAGAATTACATTTTGTCTGCGCCAGGTTTCAACCTTTTGCCGGTCTTCAGGGTGGGTTTCAAGCCAGTCGTCGACAGTCTGTCGACGTTCATCAGATAATTGGTTGTCGACCCACGCATGAAGATCATTTTCGGTTACGGATGTGTTGTTCCTATCGTTCATCTGGAACTCCGTAGTTCAACAATATTGTTGCCGGAAAGCTGTTTGGCAAGGAAGTGACGGGCACGTGACAGGCGTGACATTACCGTGCCTACCGGTATGTCAAGAATCTCTGCAGTTTCGCCATAGCTGTATCCTTCAATCGCCACCAGCATCAATACAGATCGCTGATCGGTCGGCAGTTTTTCCACTGCCTCGCGAAAGGCATAATGTTCGACAGTCAGATTGGGACTTTGCAGACCCGGATCGCTGTCGGTGGTATTGATTGGGACATGTGGCGGGGTGCGGCGGTTTTTGCGCAGGTTATTGTAATTCAGATTGGTCATGATCCGTGTCATCCATGCGCGCAGATTGGTGCCGCGCCAGGATGCCTCGTTTTCCACAGCATTTGTCAGGCAGTCCTGCAACAGGTCTTCGGCATCGTGCGATGATCGGGTCAGGCTGCGCGCATAGCGGCGCAATTGCGGGATCAGATCAAGCATCGCCTGACTCTGTCGCGACATCACATTATCCTCCGGGCAGCACGAAACGAATTTCGTACTGCCCCGGAAGACTTGCAAAACAAATTGCAATCAGACCTGTTACGGATTGGTCGCTTAAGGACGGGCAGCATCCCAGATATCCTTGAAGCCATGACCCGTTGTGTCGCCTTTTTTAGTGTCTTTGACCCAGAAATAGAGCGGTTTTCCGTCTTTGGCCCATTGCATTTCGCCGGTTTTACGCTGGATCAGGCCGAAGTTGCCATCCGCAGTTGCACCGGCTTTGGCAATAAAGGGCGGCCAAGCACTTGCGCAGGCATCATAGCAATTCGATTGTCCGTCCGTGTCCTTGCGAAAAGTGTAAAGGGTCATGCCATTTCCACCGGCAAGTACCGGGCCAATGCCGGTTTCAACGGTCATGGTATCGGGAGCAGCAAGGGCGACGGTCGAAAGCGGTAGGGACATCACAGTGAACAGGCCGGCAGCGATCATAAGCTTCTTCATGAATTCCTCCTTGGAACAGGGACGGATCGAAAATCCGCCTTCATCAAGCAAGACACCGCCGCATGGTATTTTATTCCGGCCGATACAAAATTTTTACCGGCGATTAAGCAATGCATCCTGCCAGCGGCTTAAAAACCGCTGGCGTTTTGCCTGATCGAGATAAACCAGAAGCCCGGGCCCTACAGGGAATGATCGGACCCGTTCGCCGTAGCGGTCAAAAATCAGCGACGAAAACGGGCTGGGTGGGACATCGGGGCGGACCGGGTTAAAATTCCCTTCATCCTGCAGGATGCTCTGGCCTTCGATAGAAAGGATATAGTCAAGGAATCTGCCGCCAGTTTCCGGGTTGCGCGCGCCGCGCGGAATGATGGCGATACGGGAATAAACAACGATGAAATCATCAGGCAGGATCACCCCAAGATTGGGGTTTCGGTGACTGAATGTTTCTGCATATGATCCCAGCAAATTGTATCCTAGGACCAACTGACCGTCGGCGATTTTTTCAAGCATCGGGGATGTGTTGGAATACAGTTTTACCCTTGCCTGCCCCAGTGTGCGGACAAAATCCCATATCCCCGAAAAAAAGCGTTCATCGCGTGCCAGAAACAGGAAGCCAACCCCGCTGCGCTCGATATCATAGGTCGTGACTTTTTCGCTGAGCAGATCGTCATGATCGTTCAGAAGCCGGATGAGGTCGTTACGTGTTCTTGGAGGTTCGAGATTGTTTTCGCGAAAGAACTGCCGATTATACGCCATTACGGCGGGTTCTTGCGTGACGGCAAATGCTTCGTTGCGCCAGCGCGCCCAGTTTGGCAAAGCGCGGGTCTGATCGCTTTGATGGGAAATGGCATAACCGTCATTCGCCAGTTTCATCTGCAAGTCCATCGAAGAACTGATCACCAGATCGGCGTTTGGTTCTCCGGCTTCATGCTCCGCCAGGGTCTGGTGATACATTTCCAGCGTTTGCAGCTGATGATATTCGACGCGAATTTCGGGGTTACTTTGCTGGAAGCCATCAATCACAGGGCGAAAGGCCTCGATGTCGGCCGATCCATAAATGACGACAGTTCGACTTTCCGATAACAGGTTCTGTTCCGGGTCGCCGGGACCTACATTTTGCTGTGCAGGAAAAACAAACAACTCGGCAGACGCGGGAAAAACGCGGAAAATTGCTGCGCAGAAAACTGCAATAATGATAGTACTGCGCAGGTTCATTGCTTACAGGCCCTCATTAACCGTTTACGCGCAGGCGTGATGCCAGATGATTATATCAAGGCTTTCCCGATCCGGCAAAATCTGGAAAATTCATGTGGTTCGGGCAATATGTACCAGACCCTTCTGGTTTAACAGGGGACCGGACCCGATACAATGAGAGTCCTTGTCGTAGAAGATCACGCAGCACTTGCCGATGGCATCGCCCGCTCCTTGCAGTTGGCGGGCTATGCGGTTGATGTGATTTCCGATGGCGAGGAAGCGGATGAAATTCTGCGTACACAGGAATACGGTCTTGTGGTGCTTGATCTCAACCTTCCCAGGATGGACGGACTTGAAATACTACGCCGGTTGCGTCATCGCGGGTCAGAAAGTGCGGTGTTGATCCTTACGGCCCGCAACGATATCGATGATCGTGTGCGCGGCCTTGATCTTGGTGCGGATGATTATCTGGCAAAACCGTTTGAACTGATCGAGCTTGAAGCGCGTGTGCGCGCCCTTATGCGTCGCCATTCCGGTACGCATAATACCCGGATCACCTGTGGCCGCCTGACATATGATACCGTAGCCCGCCGTGCGATGATTGACGGCGAGGATATCGAAATTCCAAGGCGAGAACTGAATATCCTTGAGATTCTGTTGCTGCGGCTTGGGCATGTCTTATCCAAGGAACAGATTACAGACCAGCTTGCCGGATTTGAGGATGATATCAGTGCAAACGCGGTCGAACTTTATATCAGTCGATTGCGCAAACGCGTCGAAACGGCTGATGTTAAAATCCAGACCATCCGCGGCCTTGGCTATCTGCTGAAAAAAACATGAAGTGGCGTAACGCATCCCTTCGCCGACGATTGCTGATCTGGCTTCTGATCCCGTTGCTTCTGATCAGTTCGCTGATGCTGTTCGAGGTGCGCAGCAATGCCGTGCATTCCGCCAATCAGGCGTTTGATCGTGCGCTTCTGAGTTCTGCACTGGCAATTGCTGATCGTGTGGTTCTGATTGGCGGCCAGATCGAGGTTGACGTGCCTTATGTCGCGCTTGAGATGCTGACAAGCTCCGCACAGGATCGGGTTTTTTATCAGGTCAGTACCGCACAAGGTGAATTCATAACTGGTTATGAGGAATTACCACCGGTTCCCGAAAAACTGATGCCACTACTTGAAGAGCCGGTATTTTATGACGCGGAATATAACGGTGAACGTGTGCGGATCGGGGCGTTATCGCGGTATGTTGCCAGTGCAAGGATGGCGACCCGTTTTCATGTACTGGTCGCCGAAACTACCGGAACACGCGAAAGCCTGAGCGAGGATATTCTGGCACGTGCCGCTGTCCGGCAATTCGGACTGATCCTGATTGCGGCTCTTATTGTCTGGTTTGGGATCGGGCAGGGGCTTAAACCGCTGGCGCGATTGGAAGAGGCACTTAACCGAAGATCGCCTTCGGACCTGAGGCCGATTTTGCATGATGTTCCAACCGAAGTGCGCCACCTTGTCGGGGCGATCAACCATTTGCTGAAACGCTTGGAAAATACGCTTTCGACCATGCAGCGCTTTACAGCAGATGCCGCGCATCAGTTGCGGACACCATTGGCGGCGTTACGTACCCAGGCCGAGCTGGGACTGCGTGAAAAGGACCCGGAAAAGCTGCATGATGTCATGGAAAAGCTGGCGGCATCAACGCGTCAGACATCCCATCTTGCCAATCAGTTGCTGGCATCTGCACGGTCCGCGCCCGAAGGTCTGGCCGGACGACCCTTTGTCCGTATTGATCTGGGCGAGATCACCCGCGCGGTCACGGGCAGCAAGGTGCCCGAGGCACTGGAACGCGGTATTGATCTCGGATACGAAGGGATTGACGGGGCGGCCCCGATCATGGGCGATGCGACGCTGATCGAGGAATTGCTGAAGAACCTGATCCACAATGCGTTGACCTATTGTCCGGAAGGCAGTTCGGTCACGGTTCGGTTAATGCCCGAGGCAGGTAACACTGCATTCATCAAGCTGGTGGTGGAGGATGACGGGCCGGGCATTGCGCTTGAACATCGCAAGCATGTGTTCGAGCGGTTCTATCGCGTGTCGGATGGCGGGGAAGACGGATGTGGTCTTGGCCTGTCTATCGTGCGCGAAATCGCCTTGCGCCACGATACCCGTATCGGGCTGGATGAACCCGAAAATCACAGCGGCGCGATCTTCTCGGTGCGTTTCCGATTGGCATCAGACCAATAAAACGCACTTTAACGGCGAAGGGCTGGGATGGTCGACAGCACGGTTTTCATTAATTGCGGCTGCCTGTTAACTCCGATTTTGGAAAACACCGTTTTGAGATAGGTGCGCGCCGAGCTTAGCGAAATACCTACCAGATCTGCGGCCTGATCAAGGGACATTCCTTCTGCCAGTTTTTGTGTCAGTTTGGCCTCGGACCGGGTCAGACCAAACACATCAATCAGATCATCAATTGTTGGCGGCCCCATTCGTTCAGGTTCAACCAGAATGAACACAAAACTGTCTTTCTTGTCAGCACCATTTCGTACACGACGCAGGAAAACCGAAAGGGCACCCTGTTCATGATCAAGCGAGAAACCGCGTTGCATCGCAGGGACACGACCGGCGGGGGGGTGCAGAAACCGATCCAGATCATCCGGGGCATTGTCGATCAGAAGCCGGTTTTCAGGATTAACCTGCATGGCGGGTGATCGGCGTAGCATTTCCGCAGCCTGTGCATTCATATGTGAAATCGCAAGCCGGTCATCGGTTGCAATCAGCCCCAGATGAAAGAGATCCAGGAATGCCGCGGGGATTGTATCGCGGCTTTCTCCGCGTTTGCGGGCGATTTCGGTTTCGATGCCCTCAAGAACCGTCTTCAGGGCGGTAGGTTTGGGGTAGAACCGAAATACACCGAATTCATTGACCGCGGTTAATGCTGATTGCAGATCGGCATAGCCGGTCAACATGACGATGATCAGATCGCTTCGAAGATTTCGAAGCTTGGCCGCCAGCTCAAGCCCGGTCATGATCGGCATGTGAATGTCAAGGATCGCCGCCGTAACATCGGGATCACCAGAAATTTCTGCCAGCGCGGTTTGCGGATTGTTGAAATACAATCCCTGCCAATGCGGGGCGAGACGCGCGAAATTCCGCCGGTGCGATGACAGAAGGTTTTCATCATCATCGACAAAAGCAATGCGGACAGGCTGATCCGACACCATTGTCATGCACACTCCACATATGGGGATATTGGTGCGTCCATCCTGACATTATTCTTCGGTATATCAAGACCTGTATGAACTGGTGAAGATCGTTCGTGCCCAGAATCTTTAAGGTTTCGTACTAACCGGAGTTGTTTCAGATGAGCGTTGCTGCAGCCGATCTTCCGACGGTTCTGATAGTAGATGATGATGAGAATCTTCTGGCTTCGGTGTGCCGTTCTTTGTCCGGAAGCTTTAATTTAGTCAAATATATCAATGGTGAAGCAGCTCTTGAATGGTTATCCAAAAATCGTTCGGGGGTGAATATCATTGTAGCTGATCTGGTGATGCCGACGATTGATGGAATCAGCTTTCTGAAACGTGCATTTCGGTGCGCCCCCGATATTCCGAGGATTCTGCTAACCGGAAATATTTCGGCAGTTCCCATGCGTGAAGCAAACGGTCTGGCAAAAGTCAGTAAAATTCTGACAAAGCCGATTTCGATTTCGACCTTCAAGGAAGTGCTTTTCAAGACGATTGAGGACAAACGTAAAGAAAGTCATGCTGATCAACTCATTGCCGATACGTTGAATGAGCTTCTTGATCAATCCTTAGTCACAACCGCGTTCCAGCCCCGTGTCAGTGCCGAAGACTTTTCGCGAACGGGGGGCGAGGTTCTTTACCGAATGTCTGATGTGCATAAAGGTTATGATATCGGGAAAATCATCAGGCAGTGCCAAAATCAGCCTGTCATGGATCGTCTGACGATGTGTTTGATGGATATGACGATTAATTCAGCGCCTGTTTATCGCAAAATTCTGGGTTCAGGTGCCCTGTTGTCACTTAATCTTGATTATGCCTCGGTTTGCAACAGCCAGTTCGTTCAGGCTTTGTCTGGTTTTGCTGCTGAAATGCAGAAATATGGTTTGGAAGTCGCGTTTGAAATTCATGAAATGCAGCTCGGCAAGATTGACGAAAATTTTATAAAGAACGCGAGGTTTCTCTCAGATCGCGGAATACGAATTTTTATCGATGGGTTTGGGGCTGATAAAGGGGCGTTGGAGTTGCTGCGCTACGAATTTTTTGTTGGCGTTAAACTTGATCGTCGATTGATTCGCCAGGTGATGGAAAATGACGATACGGGAAGGTTTATTTCTTGGATTGTCCAGATATGCCGACAGATTGATTATTCGGTCATCGCCACCGGCGTTGAAAATGAGGCAACAGCCCTTCGTCTCAGAAGTTATGGCGTTGATGAATTGCAGGGATATCTGTTTGGTATGCCACAACCGATTGAAGAACATATTCCAAGTATCTTTACGAAATGAACCGGCCATACAGCCATTTTTTCCGGTCCAGCTATTGTTGTAACCCTTTGGCGTGACCAATGTGTAAATCAGTTTCGGAGTATAACTATGATGATGAAAACGATCATTAAATATACGATGGCTTTGTGTGTCATCGGTTTTCTCTCAACGGAAAACGCCCGAGCAGCCGGAAGGCTCATGCTCTCAAACACGGGCGGCGAAACGGTTACGGTCTCGTTTGAGGAGTTGACCAAGCTGCCTAGCACCGAGTTCTACACTTCGACCCCATGGACGGATGGTGTTCAGAAGTTTCAGGGTGTCGATTTCGACGTTCTGTTCGATACCTATGGCATCACCGCCGATACAGTCCGCGTTTCTGCGCTAAATGATTATAGCGTCATGGTTCCGGCTGGTGTCCTGCGTCGTGACAATGCCATCCTAGTTTATCGACTGAATGATGCGGAAATGTCGGTACGAGACAAAGGACCGTTTTGGGTTGTGTTCCCCTATGACAGCGATACCCGTTTCCAGACTGATACCTATTGGTCTTATTCCGTCTGGCAGGTGAAGTCGATTGATGGGCAAAACTAGAAATTTTCTGTCAAAAATATCGAACAGGGCCATTTTTTCAATTTTGGCTCTGTTCGTTGTTCTTTATGGGGTTTTCTCGATCGCAATCGTAAGAAAGCTCGAAGATGAGAAATTTGCCTATCGCGAAAATTTTGCATGGGCAGTTTTCCAGATTCAGCGGCAGTTCCTCGAAATTGAACGATATATCGAGTATGCCCGTTCCGATGGCGTTGTTGAGAGGGAGGAGCTTGAAAAGGTTTTACTGGAATATGAAATCTTTGTTAGCAGAACCCTATTGGTCAAGCAGGGCGAAGGGTTTCAGGTTCTGGCGCAAATCCCGGAAGTTGCCGGTCTGCTAGAAACGCTTGATCAAAAGATTGCCCGCATTGATGAGCGGATCAAAAGCGTATCGAATTCGACAGCATTGCTGGAATTCATCCACGAAGAACTAGAGTCGATCGACGATCCCCTGCAGCAGGCGGTGGTACGGACAACAAATTTTGTGTCGGTCTACAATGCAAGTAACATCGCAAGCGTAAAGTCGGACATAGAGATTCTGTCCTACCTATTCTTTTCCGGGATGATCGTGATGATCGGCCTGGCGATATTTGTTATTCGCCACCGTCAGCGTGCTTTTGCGGCTGATATTGATGCAAGACGTGCTCGGCAGGAACAGGAAGTCATCGAAGAAGCGGCAGATTACGCAAAAATGCATGCTTTGGGGACTTTGGCGGGTGGGGTTGCACATGAAATCAATACGCCGGCCCAATACATTCAGAACAATCTTGAATTCCTTTCTGACAGCTTTGACGATCTCGTTCATGCCATTCGCAAGGATGGGGGGGATGGGGCTGCCCGTCTTGAACTGGCGCCGGAACGGATCGATTTTATGACCGAAGAAATACCGCTTGCGATCCGCGAGAGTATTCAGGGGCTTGATCGTATAGCGGAAATTGTTCGTGGCATCCGAAAATTTGCCCATCCTACAACGGACTCTGTGGAACGGATTTCCATCGCCGAGGAAATTGAAACAGCGATAACTTTGACACGTAATCAGGTCAAACATGTTGCCGAACTCGAACAAAGCTATGATACGGACGTCACCGAAGTTGAAGGGCGGCGGAACCATTTGTCACAGGCCCTGATCAACCTGATCGTCAATGCTTCGCAGGCGATCCGCGAGTCGGGGCAACGTTCCGGCAAAATCAAACTGAATGTCACGTCGGACGCTGAGAATGTTTTTATCCGATTAAGGGATAATGGCGGTGGTGTTCCCGAGGATTTACGAGATCGAATTTTCGATTATTTCTTCACGACCAAGGAACGGGGCGTTGGGACGGGGCAGGGTTTGCCGATATGTCGGAAATTGATTCAGGACGATTTTAACGGTGACTTGACCCTTTCCGCTCCGGACGGCGAAGGGGCGGAATTCGTTATTCGAATTCCGAAACCCGGTATTCGATCAACTGATGATGATAGCGCATTGAATTACACCGCGACCGATGAATTCTATGACATCCGGTCGTGATGTTCATGGTCGTCGGTATCGTTTGACTGAAATGGAAGGTGATTGGTCAGGCTTGGTTATCGCCAAGTGGGGCACAATGACGTTCCCAATTCGCCCATTTTTGCTGGGCATCACAATGGGCGATGAAACCCGAAGCGCGATCATATTTTGCCGCCCGGATATGACGGTCATTGCCAAACTTGCGGGCAAAATGCTGAGCTGCATAAACGATCAAAAGAGACAGCGAGTCACGGGTTGGCGCAGCTTCGGGGCGATGATGAAAAGCAATGTTTTCGACAATTTCGTGCTTGAAACCCCAGAGAGCGGCCAAGCATGCCGATACGGCAGGATGAGACACTCCAATCTCGCCGATCTCAGTGGAAATGATATCGCATTGATCGTCGTCGGCCTGCTTGCGGCTTAAAGCAACCTGATCAGGTATTACATGCTCCATCACATTCAGGCCGATATGACACAGCAATGCTGCTGCCCGAATCAGATCAATTGTTTCTGAGGGCATGCCTTCAAGTTTTGCGATCCCGGCCGCCATATTGCCCAGAATGAGGCAGCGATCTATTGGCTGGTCGATATTGTCAGGGTCAAATCTGGTTTGCTGTCCATGCAAGGTCCAAATGACACATAGTGCCTTGATGGTTTCAAGACCGAACAGGTCAATCAGGGTAACGAGATCCGGACCCTCTGTTGGCAGGATCAGCTTTTCGCGCCGCGCCATTTCGCATACCAGCATAATAAAACCAGGATTTTCAAAGGAGAATTCCTGTAGTTCGTTCTGACTGTGTGGTCCCTTATATTGCAGAATTGCATGAAGCCGGTAAAACACCGGGGGCCAGACAAGTTCAGCAGGCATGCGGTACAGAATATTGATCAGCTGGGGGTCTCGCAGATAGTTGCGCAGTATCAGGCCACGTTCGATGGCATGAATAACTTCCTGATCGCTGCAGGGTTTCATCAGGAAATGATGGGTTGCCGCAAGACCGGTCTGGATAGCCTGTTCATCGGCGTAGCCGGAAAGAAGGATGCGTGCGGTATCCGGATATTTCCGGGCAACAGACCGAAGCAATTCTGCCCCGTCCATCTCGGGCATGCGCATGTCCGAAACAATGACATCTGCACTATGCTGATCCAGATTTACGAGTGCTTCTGCGCCGCTGGTGCAAAACCGCAGTTTCCAATTCGGGCGTTTGGATACGATACGGCGGCGTAATCCGCTGAGGACATGGGGGTCATCATCGACGAAAATGATTGAAGCGCTTTCTGGCATCCCGGCTCCTTCGCGGAAGGGTTCAGGCAATTGCTGCCATCAGGCTGGCAGCATCGCAGGGCTTTGACAATACAAATGCGGCTCCGACCGATACGGCTTCTTTACCCATATCCGGATCAAAAAAGCCGGTCAGCATGATCATGCGGGTGCCTTCTGCATGTTTGATTTGTCGGCGTTTGATTTCATAGAGCGTTTCGATCCCCGACATGCCGGGCATCATGTAATCAATCAGTATGACGTCATAGCTTTGCTGTTTTCGCGACAGTTGCGCCATCATCTGAAGTGCGGTTTCACCGTTTTCTGCAACATCGACGGATTGTGCTCCGCCGCTGCGCAAAATCCGACGGATAGAGAAGCGGACTTCGATACTGTCGTCCACGATCAGGAACTTTTTCTGCGCGTTCGGTTTGCCAAAAGCATTGTCACCCTTACAGCGACGCAAGCCATCGGCAATGGCAATATCATTATGGCTATTGGATTTTATCGCGTTCATTTCTCAAACTCTGACCGTAATGGTTTCCTGAAGACCGGTTGATCAAAATACTGGTTCAGTTGGCAGTCTTTTATGTGTGCATGTTACGTCGGTTGAGAAGAGCCACATATCCCTATATAGGGAGGGAAACAAAAAAAGGGCTGCCGGTAAGGGCAGCCCGAAGTCGTTGTTCAGGGAAGAGGGAAGATCGTTGCGTTAGGGTGAGCAAGATCAGAATTCGATACCAATCTTGCGATCGATCGAATATTTTCCGCCGCCACGGATCAGGACCGAAAGCGCCATCAGCCCCCAGAAGACCGGCATTTCAAACCCGGCATTGTTCCATGCATACCCGTTGGGCAGATGAATGGTGACCGCAACAGCCATAAAGGCAATCACGGCGGCGGCTACCGGGCGGGTCAGAAGGCCCACAGTCAGCATCAGGCCGCCCACGAATTCCAGAAGCCCGATCAGAAGGGCAAACAGGAAGCCCGGGGCAAAGCCGATGCTTTCAAGCCAGCCAGCCGTACCTTCAAGGCCATAGCCACCAAAGGCACCAAACAGTTTCTGGGCACCGTGCGGGACCAGAAGAAGACCCGTGGTGACGCGGACGATCACGGGTGAAAGAGGTTCAAGGGCAGTCCACAGATTGCCAAGGGCCGGGATAATCGGACGTGGTTTGGTGTGTTCAAGGGACGACATATTCGTTTTCCTTTGAAGGGTCGGACCGGAAGACCGGCTCAGGCGACCATGTCAAAAACAAGAGCTTCGGCTTCGGTTGCGTCGGTGAAGACAAGTTCATCTTCGTCCCGGATGGCGGCACCATCGCCAGCCTTCAGGGTTTCGCCATTAACGCTCAGCATGCCGCGCGCTACTTGCACCCAGGCAATCCGGCCCGGTTCGATTTTATGGGATGCTGTTTCGCCTTCACCCAGATGGGCAACGTAAAGGTCAACATCCTGATGAATGGTGATCGATCCATCCCGGCCGGTGCGGCTGCCGATCAGTGACAGGCCCGAACCCGTATCGGAACGTGCGATTTCCTTTTCCTCGTAACCCGGTTCGAGGTTCGCGGCTTCGGGTATGACCCAGATTTGCAGGAAATGAACCGGCTTCTCCTTGGAATGGTTGTATTCCGAATGACGGATGCCGGTACCGGCAGTCATGCGTTGCAGGCGGCCCGGACGGATAACGGAACCGGTGCCAAGGCTGTCTTTGTGTTCAAGCGCGCCATCAAGCACATAGGAAATGATTTCCATATCCTTGTGGCCGTGGGTGTCAAAACCGGCACCGGGGATAACCCGGTCTTCGTTAATCACGCGCAGCGGGCCCCAGCCCATCCGTTTCGGGTCGTAATAGTGACCGAAGGAAAAAGTGTGATGGGAGTCAAGCCAGCCAAACTGGGCGCGGCCACGGTCTGCGGATTCGATCTTGGTAATCATGTTGGTCTCCATCAGTTGAATGCTGTTCGTTGGAGCCAGAATACGCTTTTCGACAAAAGTGACAATTATCTTAATAATGTGCATACTGTCGCAAATTATGCGACAATTGTTGTGGTCTTCGCCAGATGGAGCGTGCGGATGGACAAGCTGGTAAGCTTGCAAACCTTTGTAAAAGTGGTTGATGAAGGAAGCTTTGCCGCAGCGGCACGTGCTATCGGGCAGTCACGATCCCAGGTTAATCGTGCTGTTATTGCACTTGAAGAAGACTTGGGCGTGCAGCTTTTGAACCGTACGACCCGTCAGGTTGCTGTCACGCCAAGCGGGCGCGCTTTTTATGACCGGGCCAAAGCGGTTCTTGCCGATTTGCGCGAAGCAGAAGAAGCCATTCGTGAAAACCGCGCAACCCCGTCGGGGGATATTCGCATCAATGCGCCGATGTCCTTTGGCACCCTGCATCTGGGGCCTGCTTTGGTCGATTTTGCCCGTGAATACCCTGAAATACGGGTGGAGCTGGCACTTTCGGACCGGTTCATCGATCCGGTTGCTGATGGTTACGACATGACGGTGCGGATCAGTCAGCCAAGCGAGACATTGGCACTGATTGATCACGAAATCATTCCGATGAACCGGGTTCTGTGTGCATCGCCGCAATTCATCCGAAAGCATGGCGAACCTGTATCGCCCCGTGATCTGGCAACCTTGCCTTGTTTGCATTACGGTAGCTTGCCCGCCGGGTCGAGCTGGAAGATGACCGGACCGGACGGACCGGTTTCGGTGCAGGTGAATGGCGTGTTCTGCTGCAACAATGCCGAGGTTCTGCGTGATGCAGCCCTGGCTGATCTCGGATTGGTATTATTGCCGACCTTTATCGCCGGTCCGGATTTGCAAAGCGGCAATCTTGTCAGTGTTTTGTGTGATTATGCCTCGCCAGAGCTTTTCCTGTATCTGTTGTATCCGCCCAGTCGGCAGTTATCGGCGCGTATCCGGCTTCTGGTTGATTTTCTTTATGACCGGTTTGGCGGGCAACCGCGTTGGGATCTGGTACAATAATCTGCCTGTGGTGAAATCCGATCTCTTGCGAGGTCCGTATCAAGCATTAGATCTGGACCAGCTTTGGAACTGTTCAAGGACATGGCGGAATTCGATATGCCGACCCTGATGATTGTGTCGCACGGTAACAGTGGTAATGGCGGTGATCCTGCGGGAACACTGGCAGAAGCCGTGCGCGACCATTGGTCTGGTTTTGTGCATCATGGCTATATGCGCAGCCAGCCCTCGGTTGCGGATCAATTGGCAAAGCTGAAACGCAATCATGACGCCAGCGAACTGATCGTCTTTCCGCTGTTTTTCAGTGAAGGTTATCTGGTGTTTCAGGAATTGCCGCGCAATTTGCGTGATGCCGGACTTGATCGTGCGGTAATTCTGCCGCCTGCAATCAATTTGCCCGGTTTTGCGGAGATGGTTTCACGTCATGTGAATTCTGCGATGGTGCGGCGTGGTTGGGATTGTTCGGAAACGTCGGTATTTCTTGTGCCGCATGGCCTTAAAACCCTGACCAAAGCATTGCCGGAAACCGTCAGGCTTGCCAATGAAGTGGGTCAGTTCTGCCCCGATGCAGAAATTTGCATTGGAAATATCGAAGGCAACCCGTCCATTCGCGATTGGCGGAAAATTGGCTCGCGCAAACGGGCTGTGATTGTTCCGATGCTGGCTGGCGGCGGCACGCACGCCACCACCGATCTGCCGGAAATGATTGCCGGGCAACCGGATGAAGCCATTGAGATACTTGATCCGATTGGCGAGTGGGCCGAATTACCCGACTTGATCCTGAAGGAAGCCGCAAAATACGTCCGGTCTGAAATGGGCAGGCCAAATCTGCGGTTAAGCGCGAATGCCAAAGACGGCCATGCCGCAAGCAGTGCAGCCATTGTATAAAATCGCGTGATCAGCCAAGACCCGGTTTGACTGTTGTTTCGGACGATTTCTTTAACAGATAGTCCCGGAATATTTTCGCCGAACTGGTCAGGGTATCTTCGCCGTCATGCACGATCAGCAACTGGCGTTTGGCCCAGCTATCGGCAATCGGTGCGCCGGAAATATTCATGTGATCAATGTAACCGGCAACCGAGCTTTGCCGCAGGAAGCCGATGCCAAGTCCGGCGGCGATCATCTGGCGCAAGGAGCCGAAACGCATGACCTTGATATGCGGATGCATATCGTGATGCAGTTTGCCCGCCGCCTCGCTGATCAGGTCATCAATCACGCCGCCTTCATGCAGGGAAATGATGTCGTATTTCGCGGCTTCGGCAAAGGTAACCGGGGCGGGATTGGATGGATCGGGGATGAGCGGATGGCCTTTGGGCGTCACGACCCAGATCGGGTCGTCGCAAAAGACGTGGTTCGACAAACCCTGACAGGGGCCGTTATCGGCCATGATCGCCAGATCGGCCCGGCCTTCGCGGACGGCATCAGAGGACTCGCGCGATGTCAGTTCGCGGACATCGACGGTCACATCGGGGAAATCACGTTGAAAATCGGCCAGAAATGCAGGCAGTCCGGTGAGGATTGCCGAGGTTACGGCAGCAAGATAAATCTTGCCCTTTTCGCCGGTATTGAAATCGCGCAACTCGTTTGACAGGTGATTAAGATCACCCAGAAGCTTTTCGCCGTAGCGCGCGAAAATGGTACCTTCCTCTGTCGGTTCGACACCGCGGGGCAGACGACGCAGCAGCTTGACGCCAAGCATGGCTTCAAGTTCGCCGATGCGGCGACTTACAGCCGATGTCGCGATATGTTCGCGCCGGGCGGCTTCATTGATGCTTCCGGCGCGCACAATGGCGACAAACAACCGGATCGTGACGATATCAAACTTTTGCATTCAACCGTTTTCGGTTGTTTGGTTGAAACCGTCAAGGGCGATGAATTGTCACCATCTTCTGGATGCCAATCCTCAAACCCGCAGGGTCAGAGAGGGCGAATTAGCCCTCGACCTGACGCCATGCATTGTTCCATTCGGTCATCAGTTCATCATGGGTGCGTGCTTTCGACGCTTTCATGATCACGGCGACCTGAAGCGCATGAACAAGGTTGGTGAACCAGTTGACGCGAACTTCGCGTTCGATGGTGGTGGTGTCTTTAAGTGCAAGCGTTGCCATGGTTAGGTTCCTTTGCGTCTGGGGTGATTTCAGATGTACCAGAAGCCGTTCGAACCCACTATTCTCGTTTCACCGCTATCCCCTTCTTGTTTGGAGAACGATAGATATAACTAATTGATATTAAGTGATTAATTTATATCGCAACGCACAATCTATTGCCAAACTCGGATGGTCCAAAATGTTGGATTTATCTGCTATAGCTTGGCAAACAGGATTAACGCAAAGGTCGGCGACATGAGTGATGTGAATGACAATCTTGCCTGGGAACAGGCGCATGGTAGCGGGCTTCAGGCTTATCTGGGCTATCAGGTTGTTGAATGGGAAGAAGATCGTGCGGTGGTGGAACTTGAAATCAGGGATCATCACCGCAATCGTGCGGGCATCCTGCATGGTGGCGTGATTGCGACCCTGATGGATACGGCGTCGGGCTGTGCTGTCTGTTACTGTGCTGTTCCGGGGAATGTCCGCAAATCTTTGACCCTGTCACTGACGACCAATTTCATCGGGATGGCAACCGGCGGCACGGTGCGGGTTGAGGGACGCAAACAGGGCGGCGGGCGCAAGATCGTCTTTACCGAAGCCACGGCCTATAACGCGGCGGGCGAAGTGATCGCAACCGCGACCGGCACCTTCAAATACCATCGCGGCAGCGAGGACCCGAACGGGGTGCCGCGCGACGCATAGGGTTTATGAAAATACAGGACGGCCCCGGATGGTTGCCTGCTCCGCTTTTCTGACCGGGTATAAAGTTTTTCAAAAAGTTCTTGATTTGTTCTTTTTCTTATGGCATAAAAGTAAAGTCAACGGGAGAAATGCACCCGGACCGAAACCCGCGAAGCGCCTTGTGCGCCTCGCGGGTTTTTGCGTTTGGGGCGGGATCAAAGAGGTGATCGGGATGCAGCGGCAAGGATTGAGGCAGGGCGGCGGGGCAATCCGCAGGATGCTCATCGGCGGATGGCGAAGCCATTACGGCGGTGTTCCGCGCCGGTTCTAACACGCTTTTAACACCCTTATTTGTCATGACGGGAGAGGTGCGTCTTATCGGGGAAGCGACCCCGAATTTGCCGAAAGTGGCAGCAATGGCAGCAGCGGCAGCAGTGATTTGTGGTCCGTCGGTGGTGGACAGGTTGGGGGCAGTACGCCCGAAAACCGTCTGCTGGTGAAAATGGCAGCGGCCCGAGGTTTGTCTGGATGTCGGGGTGGCAGGTTGCCGCCTTGGCCGGACGGTGATCGAGGCGGCAGAGAGCCCGATGATTGTCAGTCGGCGACGGTTGGGTTGCTGGAGGCCCGAGGTTTGTCCGGCGTCGGTGGTCATGGCACTGGCGAAAGGGACCGGAGCGGGCAGTGAGGCCGTGGGCGATCTGTGGGTCGTCTGGCGGAGGTCATAGGTTTGGCCGGGCTTCGGTGGTCATGGCATTGCCGGAAAGGACCGGAGCGGGCGGTAAGCCTGTGGCTGTCAGTGGGCCGTCTGGTGGTGGGGCTTGTGGAGGTCTGAGGTTCGTCCGGGCATCACCCTGTTGCCGCGCTTTCGGAGTCTGGCGTTCCTATCCTGCCATTGCCTCGAGGACCATTCGGGACCATCCGGGAGATCGAAGGGCATGGGCCAGATCAGATGAACCGCTCCCGTTAAGGCGATTGAAATCGGATTATTTGCCAGAAGGTCGCAGTCATCGTTTCGAAATTGCATCTGGTGCCATGCAGGAATTTTCCCCCTTGCACATGCAATGCACAAGGGGGAAAGGCATCTGTTAATAGGTTCGTTTCAGTTCGCTGTAGTTTCCGCCAACTTGCAGGGTAACAGTCACATCCTGTTTCCCGCGATTGCGCCAGAACCAGCCGTGATATCCGGTGAAACGTGCCGTGATCTCACCCTCGTCTTCGGGGATCGCCCGGCCTTTTTCATAGCTGACGGATTGCCCGCCGGTCCCGTCCCCGTGAAGGTCGAAATTTACGGCACCGCCCTCGACAACCCATTTGAACGGGGCAACCGCGCCTTCTTCCATGACCAGCTTGTATTCGGCACCCTGTCACGGTTTTGCTCTGCCTCTCCTGATATCTGTGTCACGATGGTCGCTTGATTTATCCCCCCAGGGGGGATAGGTTCATCTATATGACAGAAGACGTTTCACACGCAACCCATCCCGACATCGTCAAGCGATTAAAGCGCGCCGACGGTCATTTGCATAGTGTCATTTCAATGATCGAAGGAGGCCGTCCGTGCGAGGATATCGCCCAGCAGCTTCACGCCGTTGAAAAGGCCATCTCGCAAGCCAAACGCATCCTGATACAGGATCATATCGACCATTGTCTCGACACGGCCTTTGCCGATGCCCCCGCCGCCAGTCCCGCATCGCTCGACGGGTTCAAAAAGATTGCAAAATACCTGTGAGCCCCCGCCTTTCCGAGGTTCCCCATGCTTTCCGTGCTGTCGGATCGTCGCTATCGCAATTTGTTTCTGGCCCAGATTTCATCGCTGCTCGGTACCGGGCTTGCAACGGTCGGCCTGTCGCTTCTGGCATTTGACCTTGCCGGGGCGGATGCCGGGATGGTCCTTGGCACTGCCTTTGCCATTAAAATGATCGCCTATGTCGGGGTTTCCCCCTTTGCTGCGGCATTGGTCGCCCCGTTGCCACGCCGCCCGGTTCTGATCGGGATGGATCTTTTTCGTGTGCTGATCGCCGCAATGCTGCCGTTTGTCACTGAAATCTGGCAGATTTACGTTCTGATTTTCCTGCTGCAAAGCGCGTCTGCCGCTTTTACCCCGACATTTCAGGCCACCATTCCGGAAATCCTGACCGACGAGGAACGCTATACCAAGGCACTGTCGCTGTCCCGGCTGGCCTATGATCTTGAAAACCTGATCAGCCCGCTGATTGCGACATTGCTGCTTACGGTCATGACGTTTAATGCGCTTTTTGCCGGGACATCGGCGGGATTTGCCGTGTCAGCCGCATTTATCCTCGCCGTAAGCCTTCCTGCTCCGGCCAGGCTTACCGCCGACAGCTTTGCAAAACGCCTGTTGCGCGGGGTACGCATCTTTACCCGGACGCCGCGCCTGCGCGGATTGATGGCGATCAATATGGCGGTCGCGGCCCTTGGTGCCCAGATACTGGTCAATACGATTATTGTTGTCCGTGACACGCTTGCGCTTGGCGACAGCGCGGTTGCCATCACCCTTGGGACGTTTGGCGCCGGTTCGATGCTGGCGGCTCTGGTTCTGCCGGGTATTCTTGCCCGGACCCGCGAACGGACCGTGATGGTTGCCGGTGCGCTTCTGGGGACACTGGCCTTTGCCGGTCTGGCATCATTCCTTCTGATCGGTGAACTGGTATGGCCGGTTCTTCTGATTGTCTGGTTCATTACCGGCTTTGGCTATTCCGCAACCCAGACACCTTCGGGACGCCTGTTGCGCAAATCAGCCCATGACCGGGATCGGCCATCGATTTTTGCCGCCCAGTTTGCCCTGTCTCATGCCTGCTGGCTTGTGACCTATCCGCTGGCTGGCTGGTTTGTTTCACAATACGGATTTCAGGCGGGTCTGGTGCTTTTTGGCGCAATCGCCCTGCTCGCGACACTGGCCGGAGCCTTGTTATGGCCTGCGAGCGACAGCG
Source organism: Thalassospira sp. MBR-102 (assembly GCF_040549275.1). Classification (NCBI taxonomy): domain Bacteria; kingdom Pseudomonadati; phylum Pseudomonadota; class Alphaproteobacteria; order Rhodospirillales; family Thalassospiraceae; genus Thalassospira; species Thalassospira sp. MBR-102. The sequence continues at coordinate 589,238 of NZ_JBEPTC010000002.1, read as the reverse complement.
ACGAAATCGAACACAGCCATGATGATCTCCCCGCAGATCATCCGCATTTGCAAGGGGCGCGCAGCCATCGCCATCCTTATGTAATCGATGAAATCCATTCCCGATGGCCTTAAAGCTGTGCCGACCGCAGGATCGATTACCAAAAAGGGCGCGCCTTTGTGACGCGCCCTTTGCAGATTGATTGATGTGGCCGGGATTATTTCGGCATCTGCCATTTGCCGTTTACAAGGCGCGGGATGTTAAGCGGGTTCGCGTCCTTGAGGGCTTCGGGCAGCAATGCATCCGGGAAGGCCTGATAGGAGACCGGGCGGATGAAGCGTTTGATCGCGAGCGACCCGACCGATGTTGCACGGGAATCCGTGCTTGCCGGATAGGGGCCGCCATGCACCATGGAATGGCAAACCTCGACCCCGGTTGGCCAGCCATTGATCAGGATGCGGCCAGCACATTTTTCAAGGGCGGGGCGCAGTTTCCCGGCCAGTTCGGCATCGGCATCAACCATATGAACGGTCGCGGTCAACTGCCCGATCAGGGTTGCGGAGAGGGAAACCATTTCTTCGGGCGTGTCGCATTCGACAATGATGCCGGCCGGGCCGAACATTTCTTCGGCCAGTTCGGGGTTGGCCTGCCAGTCGGCAGCCGTGGTGCGGAAGATTGCCGGGCTGCCTTCGAACGGGCCGTCGCTGTCGCGGCGTTTAAGCGCGCAGGTTACCTTGGCGTGACCGGCCATCGCATCGGTGACATGATGATAGGCGCTTGAAACGCGGTCGGTCAGCATGGCGGCACCGCCAACCTGACCCAGTTCGGCGGCAGCAGTTTCGACAAAGGCATCAAGATCAGCACCTTTAAGCGCGATCAGAAGACCCGGATTGGTGCAGAACTGGCCAACACCCATGGTGAGCGATCCCACCCAGCCCTTTGCGATTTCAACGGCCTTTGCACCCATTGCTTTGGGCATCAGGAAGACCGGGTTGTTGCTGCCGAGTTCGCCATAGAACGGGATCGGTTCCGGGCGGGAGACGGCAATATCAAACAGCGCACGACCGCCACCGGTCGAACCGGTAAAGCCGACCGCCTTGATCAGCGGATGGGCGACCAGTGCCTGACCGACCTTGCGGGTGCCGCCATGGATCAGGCTGAACACGCCTTTGGGCATGCCGGTTTTTTTAATTGCGGCTTCGATGGCCTTGGCAACGACTTCGGACGTGCCGGGGTGGGCCGCGTGGCCCTTGAACACGACCGGGCAACCCGCCGCCAGTGCTGATGCGGTATCCCCGCCTGCGGTCGAGAATGCCAGCGGGAAGTTTGACGCGCCGAAAACACCGACCGGGCCAAGTGCCTTATGCATCACGCGGATGTCCGGCTTTGGCAGCGGCTGACGATCTGGCTGGGCGGTTTCGATGCGGGCTTCGAACCATGATCCTTCTTCGATCCAGTCGGCAAAGAAGCGCAACTGGCCCACGGTGCGGCCGCGCTCGCCGGTCAGGCGTGCAGCGGGCAGGGCAGATTCAAGATTGCCGATTTCGGTGATTTCATCGCCGCGCGCATCGATTTCATCGGCAATCGCGCGCAGGAAGGCCGCGCGTTTGGCCGGCAGCATCGCCGCAAATTCTTCGGCACAGGCATTTGCCGCCTGAACCGCCTGATCCACCAGTTCCTCGGTGCCGTGCTGGAACTTTGTTGGCAGTTTTTCACCCGTCGACGGATTGTCGGCCTGAAACACATCCGGACCGTTCAGCCATTCGCCTGCAATATAGTGCTGTCCATTCAGCATGGAGCCTCCTGTGGGGTTGGCGTGTTTGTATGATGATACCGTGCAAAGGGTTGGGCCGTTGATTGCGGTAATCTGCAAACGCCCGATTTGCGCGGTTTTCTTCGGCGCAGCTTAGGAAATCGGGGCGGCGATGTAAATATAATATTATATGACAAAATCGACATCGGCAGCCGCAAGTAGAGATTCAATCAGTTAAGCATTATTGGATAATTTATACAATTATATTTGGTCAGAGAAAGCGACGGGCGTGTGGGCCCGTCAGAATTCAGATTATTGACAAAGCCCGGAATGGATCAAAATCGTCATTCCGGGCAAAGCGGCGCGCAGACCCGGAATCCATATCCCATTGAAAGAGACTGGATTCCCGCCGTCGCGGGAATGACGATCTGGTTGGGAATGCTGTGTCAGTAGCCTGCGGGCGTGTATGCCCGTGCCGTATAGTGCTGCGCTGTGTTGTGCCGCGCATTACGGCCAAGGATTACTGGCTAGGGATTTCTGGCCAAGGATTTCTGGCGTGTCCGGGCGGAAGCTGCGCGGTCCGCCCCATGCCTTATGGAAGCCGATGGCGGGTGCTGATATTTGAAAATCCCGACCCATCACTGGCCGGATTAGCTGGCAACCGATTTGGGATTTCGGCCAAAGATGCTGGCGAAATCGGTTTTGGCTGGTTTGGGGCGTTGAAGCTGTAACCGGTCGCGAATGGCATCAAGGTGTTTGGCCATTTCGGCGGCTGCCGCGTCCGGGTCGCCGCCCAGAAGGGCGTTTAACAGCGTTTCATGTTCCGAATGAGAGCAGTCAACCGGTTGCGGGCTTTCATACATCGCAATGATCAGCGAGCTTCGCAGGATCAGGCGTTCCAGAAATTCCTCGATCACCAGATTGCCGGCAAGGCGGGCCAGCAACAGGTGGAATTCCCCCGACAGGATAATGGCGGCGCGATGATCGCCGGCATGATGGGCCTGATGTTCGCGTTCCAGATGTTCGCGGATCTGGCTTGCGCGGTCGGGCGTCATCTTGGCGGCGATTTTACGCACCACGCCGTCTTCGATCATGCGGCGGGCCGAAAAGACCTCGATCGCCTCGTCAATGGCGGGCTCGGCGATGAAGGCCCCGCGATTGGGGACCAGATTGATCAGCTTGTCATGGGCCAACTGTAAAAAGGTGGCCCGGATGCGGGCACGGCTGACCGAGAATGTTTTGGCAAGATCTTCTTCGATCAGTTTCATGCCCGGTTCCAGCCGCCGGTCAAGAATGGCACCCAGCATTTCCTGATAGATCAATTCTTCCGGGCGAAGTTTACCGCTGCCTTTATAGGGGGTGGGCTGTGCGGGGTTGGCCATCGCGGCGCATCTTTCCGGTTGTTCATTCGAGGGGTCAATTCTTTTCTACAAAATTGTTGACGATCTGCAAAACAAAAAAATGCGGCAATCGTTTTGGATGAGCCGCGACGGCTTTGCCTTCGGTTTAATCAAAAGAATGCTTCTGTGCAAAAATTGCGCACAAATTGCGTATGAATCGGGCATTGGCCGGTTTTGTCGCCCTATGGTTTCGGGTGAACGTCCCGCAAAACTGCCGATCCTGAAAGTGGCATGCAATTTGCCTACAATCAAAAATATGGATTGTTAACAATTTTGCATGCAGTAACGGGTGGGCGCATGAAGGGTAACGGGGCCATTGAGTTGATCGCTGTCAGTAAGCATTACGGCAGTACCATCGCAGTCAAATCGATCGACCTCAAAATACCGGCAGGGGCCTATTGTTGCCTGATTGGTCCATCCGGCTGCGGCAAAACCACGACATTGCGCATGATCGCCGGGCATGAGGTGATCAGCGAGGGTGATCTTCTGATCGGGGATCGCAATGTCACCGAGCTTCCGCCGGTCAAGCGTGGCACGGCCATGATGTTCCAGAATTATGCATTGTTCCCACATATGACCTGTATGGAAAATGTCGCGTTCGGCCTGCGGATGCAGGGCATTTCAACAGCAGAGCGCAATGAACGGGCCAAGGAAATGCTGGCCCGCGTCCATATGGAAAAATTTGCGGATCGCAAGCCCGATCAGCTTTCGGGTGGGCAGCAGCAGCGCATTGCGCTTGCACGTGCCTTGATCACGCAGCCCTCCGTCCTGTTGCTTGACGAGCCACTTTCAGCGCTTGATCCGTTCCTGCGGGCGCGGATGCGCGACGAATTGCGCCGCCTTCAGCAGGAGCTTGGCATCACGTTTGTCCATGTCACCCATGCCCAGGACGAGGCGCTTGCGCTTTCGGACATGGTTGTTGTCATGGAAGACGGTGTTATTCGCCAGAAAGGCACGCCCGAGGAAATATTCAACAAGCCGCGTTCGCGCTTCATCGCCAATTTCATGGGCGGTCAGAATATCTTCAAGGGAACGGTTTCGGAAAGCAGTCCGGCGGGCACGCTTCTGAGCCGTGGTCCCGATAGTTTCTTCCTGCCCGGTTATGGCGGTGGTGCCACGGGCGAGGATCTTGAATTCACAATTCGTACCGACCTGATCGGACTGGGTGAAACAGCGCCCGGTGATGCCGAAAACGGTCAGATTCCCGTCGAAATCACAACGGTCGAGTATCTCGGCCTTTGGGTGCGGATTGTGGCGACGACCAATGACGGCAAGGAAATCACCCTGATGAAGACCGAAAGTGAATTTCGGCAGGCGCCCGTGCGCCGGAAGGAAAAGTTCATCGCCTACTGGAAACCCGAACACGCGCATGTTCTGGCCTAAAAAAACATCATTTATCAGGAGCTTCACATGACGACCGACAATTCCAAAACGACGAAAAACCTGCTTTCGACCAAGGAAGTCACCCGCCGCGGTTTTGTTAAAGGGGCGGCTGCGACTGCCGGTGTCGCGATTGGTTCAGGTGCGATCACCGGTTTCCCGACCATCTGGGCGCAGAACATCAAGGATGTGACATTGCGCCAGTTCGGTACGGGTGTTTCAAACATCAACGCGGTTGCCGACAAGGTTAAGGAAGACCTTGGTTTCACGCTTCAGATGACGGCCCTTGATTCCGATGCGGTTGCGCAGCGTGCGGTCACCCAGCCGAAATCGTTTGATATTGCCGATATCGAATACTGGATCTGCAAAAAGGTTTTCCCGGCGGGCACCATGCAGCCGATGGATACCACCAAGCTTAAAAACTATCAGTATATTTCCAAGCTGTTCATCGATGGCAAACTGACCCCGGATTCCGAGATTGCACAGGGCACGGCACCGCACACGGTTGGCTTCGTTGAAGGTGCCGACAGTGTCGAATTTGCATCTGCACCGACCCAGTGGATGACCCTTGTTCCGACGATTTACAATGCGGATACGCTGGGCATTCGTCCCGACCTGATCGAACGCCCGATCAATAGCTGGGCCGATCTGCTTGATCCGGCCTTCAAGGGCAAGGCGTCGATCCTGAACATTCCGTCCATCGGGATCATGGATGCGGCCATGGTTTGCGAAGCCATGGGTGAAGTCACCTATGGTGACAAGGGCAACATGACCCAGGAAGAAATCGACAAGACGATTGCGATCATGATCGATGCCAAGAAAGCCGGTCAGTTCCGCGCATTCTGGAAGAGCTTCGATGAGTCGGTCAACCTGATGGCATCGGGCGAAGTCGTGATCCAGTCGATGTGGTCACCGGCGGTTGCTGCCGTTCGGTCCAAGGGCATTGCATGCAAATACCAGCCGCTTAAGGAAGGGTATCGTGCATGGGGTGGTGGCATTGGTCTTGCCAAGCACCTTACCGGCCTCGAACTTGAGGCGGCGTATGAATATATCGACTGGTACCTGTCGGGCTGGGTCGGTGCGTATCTTAACCGTCAGGGTTATTACAGTGCCGCCCCGGCAACGGCACAGAAATTCATGTCCGAAGACGAATGGGGCTTCTGGATGGAAGGCAAGGAAGCCCAGGGCGATATCCTTAGCCCGGATGGCAAGGTGATGGAAAAGGCCGGTGCGGTTCGCGATGGTGGTTCGTACGAGGAACGCATGGGATCGGTTGCGTGCTGGAACTCTGTCATGGACGAGAACAAGCACATGGTCCGCAAGTGGAACGAATTCATCGCCGCATAAGGCATCTGAATTTGATCGGGCGCAGCTTTGGTTGCGCCCGATATCCTGATTTCTTTGATGATTTTTCCGGTTCAAAGGGCAGACAATGGCGTTTGATATGTCCAAACGATCATCGTATTTCCTGATCTCGCCGATGGCGCTGATCTTTGCGATCTTTCTGGTCGTGCCGTTGCTGACGATTATTGTCGTCAGTTTCTGGGACTATGACGAATACCGCATTCTGCCCGACTTCATTTTTGAAAATTACAAATATCTGCTGGGGTCATCGGTGACCTGGCAGATTTACCTTAATACCTTCAAATATGCTGCCCTGACCTGGGGCTTCACGCTTCTGATCGGGTTCACGGTTGCCTATTTCCTGGCGTTTCATGTGCGCAGCCTGACATGGCAGATTGTCCTGTTCATGTTGTGCACGATCCCGTTCTGGACATCGAATATCATTCGCATGATTTCGTGGATTCCGTTTTTGGGGCGCAACGGGCTTTTGAATTCGGCCCTTATGGGGCTGGGAATTGTTGATGAGCCGCTTGAATTCCTGCTGTTTTCGGATTTTGCGGTCGTTCTGGCGGATGTGCATCTTTACACCCTGTTTATGGTGGTGCCGATTTTCAATTCGATGATGCGCATTGACCGTTCCCTGATCGAGGCGGCGCGTGATGCCGGGGCATCGGGGTTTGAAACCCTTCGGCACGTTATTGTGCCGTTATCGAAGCCCGGCATTGCAATCGGTTCGATCTTTGTCATCACGGTCGTGATGGGGGATTTCATCACGGTGCGTTTGATGAGTGGCGGGCAGAGTGCGTCGGTCGGGCTTCAGATTTCCAATGAAATCGGGTTGCTGCAATATCCGGCGGCGGCGGCCAGTGCGGTGGTGCTTCTGGTGACCGTGCTTTTGATTGTGACGGCGTTGCTTCGCATGGTCGATATCAGGAAGGAGCTTTGAGATGGCGAAGACCCGTGAAAAGCGCCCGACAAGTTTCTATTTTCTGGCGGCCTTCTTTGCGCTGTTTGTGCTGTTCCTGTATGGGCCGATGCTGACGATTTTTATCCTGTCATTTCAGGGGGAGAATGGCGGTCTGACCTTTCCGATGAATGGATTTTCGGTCCATTGGTTCGGCAACCTGTTTGAACAGCAGGCGGTCGGGGATTTTGGCGGGTCGTTCCTGCGATCCCTTAAACTTGGCCTGATTGTCATGGTGGTGACGGTTCTGGTGTCCTTCATGGCCGGATTGGCGTTTCGCAAGCGGTTCAAGGGGGACAGCGTGATTTTCTATCTGGCGATTGCCAGCCTGATCGTGCCGTCGATCCTGATTTCACTTGGCATCGGATTGCTGTTCAATATCGTGAGCTGGCAACCGCAATGGTTTACATCGGCCCTTGGCGCGCATCTGACTTGGACCTTCCCGTTCGGGCTTTTGATCATGTTTGCGGTGTTTAACCGGTTTGATCCGTCCTTTGAAGAAGCCGCGCGTGATCTGGGTGCAAGCAGTTGGCAGACCATCTGGCATATTGTTCTGCCGATGGTGGCCCCCAGCCTGATCGGGGTCGCGATGTTTTCCTTTACCCTGTCCTATGACGAGTTTGCCCGGACCCTGATGACGGCGGGCGCGCTTAATACCCTGCCGCTTGAGATTTACGGGATGACGACCAATGTGACGACGCCCGTGCTTTATGCGCTGGGCACGGTGACGACGGGCTTTTCGTTTGTGGTGATTGCCATCGCACTTGGTTCGGTCCTTATCCTGCGGCATCGCAAGGGGCAAAAGGCATGACCCGGATCGCGGTTATCAATCCCAATATGTCGGTCGGGTTTACCGAAAAGGTTGGTGCCCAAGCACGCCGTATTGTGGCACCGGGGACCGAGGTTCTGGCGCTTAATCCGCAATTCGGCCCGGCCAGTATTGAGGGGTATTATGACGAGGCATTTGCCAGTGTCGGGTTGCTTGCCGCGATGCGCGGGCTTGAGGCAGACGGGGCTTCGGGCGGGAAGATCAGCGGATATGTGGTGGCATGTTTTGATGATACCGGTGTCGATGCCGCACGCTGTTTGACCAAGGCACCGGTGATGGGCTTGTGCGAGGCGGCCCTTCGGTTTGCGGCCATCGTTGCATCGCGGTTTGCCATCGTCACCCCGATGGCGGTGTCGGTGCGGCCGCTTGAACATCTGGTGTCGAAATACGGGGCGTCGTCGCAATGTGTGGTGCGGGCGGCGGGTGTTCGGACACTGGATTTCGAGGGCGAGAATGCGGATATGGCCTATCTGGCGCTGAAAATTTCGGCGGAAAACTGCCTTGCCGAAGATGGTGCCGAGGCGATTGTGCTGGGCTGTGCCGGAATGACCGATATTGCCGACCGTCTGCAGGCCGAACTTGGCGTGCCGGTGATTGACGGGGTCAGTGCGGCGGTCAAGCTGATCGAGGCGATGGGGATGCTTGGGCTTCAGACCAGCAAGGCGGGGGCCTATGCCAGCCCGCCGGTCAAATCCTATGACGGGATATTTGCCGCGTTTGCCCCGGTGGCGTGATCGAAGATCAAATTTCCGGTCAGATTTGCTTTAACGCCTGTTCGACCTGAACCAGATGACGGCGCATGGCGTCTTCTGCGCGTTTCGGGTCGCGCTGTTCTATGGCATCGACGATTTCGCGATGCTGGGCGCTTAGGTCATTGATCAGGCGATCCGAATGGCTGCTTTCGCGCATGCGCGCCCATGCGGCTTCGCGGCGAACGGCACTGACGGCTTCGAACACTGCCAGAAACAGGGTGTTTCGGACACTTTCGGCCAGTTTCTGATGAAAGGCCGCGTCCCATTTTTCATATTCGCCCTGATTCTGGGCCTTGGCAGCGTTTTCGACCATGGTGCGCATGGTGTCGATATCGGCCTGTGAGGCGCGAAGGGCGGCGAACCGGGCCATGGAGGGCTCGATCTCCTGGCGGACTTCCATGATTTCAAACGGGCTTGTTCGGGTGGCCAGTCCTTCAAGCTTGCGAAGGCGCGGTGTTGGCGGCGTTCCGACAAAGGTGCCCTGACCCTGACGACGCCAGATCAGACCATCAGATTCAAGCTGATCGAGTGCCTTGCGCAGTGCGCGGCGTCCGACATCAAGCTGTTCGGCCAGTTCGCGTTCGGCGATGACGCGCCCGTCCTTGACGAATTCTCCCGCGGTGAAGCTTGTTCTCAGCTTTTCTGCCAAGTCCTGGGTTGCTATGTCATTCATGGCGTTTTTTATCGTTATCTGGACGTTTAAAGCTAATCTTCTGTTCCGGGTCGCTTCCCGCGTTTTGCACCCTTGCGGTTTCATCAGCCCGGAACAGCATCAATCCCAATCAGATATCAGGAAATCAGATCATAGAACATGCGCAATGATGTGATGGCCAGAAACAGGCCAAAACAGATGCGAAGCGCGCGTCTTGGGATGGAATGTGCGATGCGGGCGCCAACCGGTGCGAAAAGAACCGTCATCGGGATCAGCAGGGCCGCGGCCAGAACGTTTACATATCCCAGCGAGAAGGGCGGCCGCCCGTCCACACCGATACCAGACATCGCATAACCAATGGTGCCGGGCAGGGCGATGATCAGGCCGATTGCGGCCGATGTGCCCACCGCACGGCGGATGTCATATCCAAGGAAGCTGAGCACCGGTACGCAGATCGTGCCACCACCGATGCCCATCATGGCCGACAGGCTGCCTGCGATCACACCCAGTATCGCCCAGACGGATTTGGGCGGGTTTTTCTGGGTATCGGTTTCGCGATCCCGGACCAGAATCATATTGGCGGCAACCAGCAGGGCGACGACGGCAAAGACAATGGTCAGAACCCGGCCATCGGCAAAGCCGCCAATCGCGGTGCCAATCAGAACACCGACGACAATTGCCGGGCCCCAGTGTTTGAGCAGGGCGATATCAACCGAACCCTTTTTATAGTGGCTTCGGGTGGATGAAATCGCGGTGGCGATAATCGTCGTGAGCGACGTGGCAACGGCGACCTGCATGCGCAGGCTTTCATCCACACCCATGGTGGTCAGGAAATGATACAGCACCGGCACAATGACGATGCCGCCGCCGACGCCCAGAAGCCCGGCCATGATGCCGCCAACGATGCCGGCAAACAGCATTGCCGCACCCCACAGCAGATACAGGCTCATGGTGCCTTCGATTTCAATCATGATGAACCAATCCAAACCAATAAAGACTATATGAATGTATTGGTACTAGCCTTGATCGGTTGTGGTTGGCAAATGTTTTGCGCTGTTAATCAGCTTAATTTCACAATTAATCCGCATTAACCAGATTTAATAGTTGCGAACCAAATGCAAGAATGCCAACAATATGGCGACAAAATGAACAAACCAAATATAAATTGGTTCAGACTCAGGTATCAAATCTCATCAGGAGGCAGAACATATGTTCCGCAAGATTGCCGTAGCCGCCGGTTTGATGGCCGCTGCCTTTGCCGCACCCGCGCAGGCGCAGAGCTATCCCGAAAAACCGATTGAATTCATTGTGCCGTGGGGGCCGGGTGGCGGCAGTGACACGTTGATGCGTATCGTTGCCCAGGGCCTTGCCGAAGAAACCGGTCAGGCCATTCCTGTCATCAATATGCCCGGCGTGGGTGGCAATGTCGGCCTTGCCGAATTCGCCAAACGTCCGGCAGATGGCTATACCATTTCGCAGATTCACGAAGGTCTTCTGGTATCGAGCCAGACCGGAATTACCGAGCTTAACTGGGACAGCTTCATCCCCGTCGCGCTGGTGGCATCGTCGCCGCAGTATCTGACGCTTTCGAAGAACGATAATTTTTCGAACTTCGAAGAAATGGTCGCCTATGCCAAGGCGCATCCGGGTGCCGTTCGCGCCGGTGTGACGCTGGGCGGGATTCCGCATGTTCATATCGCGATGATCGAAGAAGCCATGGGGCTTCAGTTTTCCTATGTCGGTTACACCGATACGGGTGAGCGTATCCGCGCGCTGATGGGTGGCAACATCGATATCGCGATTGGTGATATTTCGTCGGCCAAGCAGTTCGTCGACAATGGTGATCTGGTTTATGCCGCCGTTGGTACCGAGGAACGTACCGACGATGCACCCGATGTTCCGACGCTTAAGGAACTTGGCATGGATGCGGAACTGGTGATCACGCGTGGTGTGGTTCTGCCGAAAGGCACGCCGCAGGAAACCGTTGATGCGCTTGAAGCCCATATCGAAAAGGTCATGCAGCGCGAAGACGTGATCAAGCTGATGAAAAATGCCGGTGCCGATCCGGTGTTCTATGGTCAGGAAAAATACAGCGCCTATCTTGAAAAGCTTAATGCGACCATCGCGAAGCTTGTCGGCAAGCTCGAAGGATGACCGTCAAGGTGACGGAGGCAGCAGCAGCGGATACAGGTGTATCCGCTGCTTCGCGCGCCCGCACCGAATTGGCGCGGCTGATCTCCTATATCGTTTTTGGTGGCGTTTCTGTTGTTCTGTCCTCGATGGCGGCCGGTTTGCCGACGTCACGCTGGGAACCGCTGGGGGCGGGCACGTTTCCGAAACTTGTTTTTGCGCTGCTGGCGGTGCTTTGCCTGATTGCGGCTGTTCGCTCGATCATTGAAATCGTGCGGGCGGGTGGTCTTGCGGGTGTGGGGGCTGCCTTTACCCAGTGGCTTTATGTGCGTCGGGTCGCCATCGGTCTGTTTGTCCTGTTCGCGGTTTATCTTGGTGTTCTGCCGTGGACCGGGTTTTCGCTTGCGAGTTTTGTCTTTCTGCTGATTGCGCAATTGATGATTGCGGATGTTTCGCGACGCACGGTCATGCAGTCCATCATCGCCGCCCTGATTTTTTCGGTCGGGTTGAACCTGCTGTTTGCAGAAGTTTTCAATGTGTTCTTACCGCGCGGCGTTCTGTTCGCGGGTTAGGCGGGAAAGTTTAAATTATGCTGGATGCGTTTCTTGCCGGGGCCCATCAGGTATTTGCCTTTGATACCCTGACATACATGCTGATCGGGTCGGTTGCCGGGATTGTTGCCGCGGCCATCCCCGGTTTTACCGTAACAATGGCAATCATTCTGACGCTGCCGCTGACCTTTGCGATGGAACCGTTGCAGGGGGTGTCGGTGATGCTGTCGGTTTATGTTGGTGGGTATACCGGTGGCCTGATCAGTGCCGCCCTTCTGGGGATTCCCGGAACACCAAGTTCGGTTGCGACAACCTTTGATGCCTTTCCGATGGCGCGCAAGGGGGAACCGGGCCGGGCCCTTTCACTGGGTGTATGGGCATCGTTTTTTGGGACGGTGATTTCGACCATCGTTCTGATCGTGGCCGCCCCGCCGCTGGCGCTGATTGCGGTCAAGCTTGGCCCGTGGGAATATTTCGCGCTGATCGTCTTTGCACTGACGATTGTCGCAAGCCTTGTCGGGAATTCGTTAATCCGTGGTTTGATCGCGGGCGTCATTGGCCTTGGCATTGCGACCATTGGCCCGGACCCGATGATGGGTAAATCGCGCCTGACCTTTGATACCGATCTTTTGATGCCGGGCTTGCCGTTCCTTGTGGTGCTGATTGGTATTTTCGCGATCAGCCAGCTTCTGAGCGAAGTGGAAATTCATGGTAAGAAAGCCAATCAGGCGCTGATCCCGGATGTCATCGACTTCAAGACATGGAAAGTCATGCGCGAAGTCCTGATGGCGCCGGTCAATCTGTTCCGGTCATCGATGATCGGGGTTCTGATTGGGGCGCTGCCGGGGGCGGGTGGATCCATCGCCAACCTGCTGGCCTATGATCAGGCCAAACGCAGTTCGAAAAACCCGGAAAAATTCGGTGAAGGCTGTGCCGATGGTGTGGTTGCGTCCGAGGCAGGGAATTCTGCCACGGCGGGTGGTGGTCTGATCCCGATGATTGCGTTGGGCATTCCGGGGTCTGCGGTGGATGCCATTCTGATGGCGTCGCTTATGGTGCACGGCATTTCAGTTGGTCCGCGCCTGATCATGGATCATGCCGATCTGGCCTATGGCATGTTCATTGCCATGATCGTTTCAAGCCTGATGATGCTGGTGGTGTGTGTCGCTTCCATGCGCCTGTTCCTGCGGGTGACCGACATTCCCAAACAGTTCATCGTGCCGACCGTCATCATTTGCTGCGTTATTGGGGCGTTTGCGCTTAATAACCGTGTGACGGACCTGTATCTTCTGGGGATTATCGGTCTGGTTGGTTATGGCCTTAAATGCCTTGATTATCCGCTGGCACCGCTGGTGCTGGGTGTGATCCTGGGACCGATTGCCGAAACCAATTTACGCCGCGCATTGATGAGTGATCCCGACTGGATGACTTTCTTTACCCGACCGATTTCAGCCGTCCTTCTGGCGGCGGCGTTGCTGTCGGTTATCTTCAGTGTCCGTTCCATCCTTAAAATGCGCAAAAAGAACCGTCCCGCCACCGATGAACAGGACGGCGATTAAGCCGATCAGGAGACTCCAATGAAACTTCGTCATGACGCGCTTTATGCCTCACGCCGGTCACCGGTGCTTGCGCGCAATGTTGTATCGACATCCCAGCCATTGGCGGCACAGGCCGGTTTGCGCATGTTGCTGGCGGGCGGAAATGCGGCCGATGCCGCATTGGCATCCGCCATTGCATTGACGGTGCTTGAGCCGACGGGCAATGGGCTTGGGTCTGATGCCTATGCGATCATCTGGGATGGCAAGGAACTGCACGGGCTTAATGCATCGGGTCGTGCGCCCGCGGCATGGTCGCCGGAACGCTTTGCCGGGGCGGATGCCATGCCGCAGCGTGGTTGGGAATCTGTGACCGTACCGGGGGCCGTTTCGGCCTGGCGCACGATTTCCGACAAGTTCGGCAAATTGCCGTTTGAAAAACTGTTCGAGCCAGCCATCGAATATGCCAGCCGTGGTTTTGCCGTTTCCCCGATCATCGCGACCCTTTGGGAAAAGGGCGGCAATCTTTTGGGGAAGCAACCGGGCTTTGCCGAGGCGTTTCTGCCCGGTGGCAAGGCACCGAAGGCGGGTGAATTGTTCATCAACCGCGCGATTGCGGAAAGCCTGACAGATATTGCCGAAACCGGTGGCGAGAGTTTCTATCGCGGGCGGCTGGCGGCCAAAATTGCGGCCTTTGCCAAGGAAAATGGTGCGGTCCTTACCGAGGATGATCTTGGAAATCATAAAACCGACTGGGTCGGAACGATTTCGCAAAGCTTTGGCAAGGTCAAGCTGCATGAAATCCCGCCAAACGGGCAGGGGATTTCGGCCCTGATTGCGCTTGGTATTTTGCGCCATACCAACATCGCCGATCATGCACCGGACTCGGTCGAGGCCCTGCATCTTGAGATCGAGGCGATGAAGCTCGCCTTTGCGGATATGCATGAATATGTCGCCGATCTGGATCACATGCGTGATGTGACGGTCGAACATCTGCTGTCCGATGATTATCTGAAATCGCGTGCGGCATTGATTGATGCCAGCAAGGCGCAGGATTTCAAGGCCGGTGCGCCCAAGCATGGTGGCACGGTCTATGTCACGGCGGCGGATGAAAGCGGCATGATGGTGTCGTTCATCCAGTCGAACTATATGGGTTTCGGGTCCGGTGTTGTTGTGCCGGGCACATCAATCAGCCTGCAAAACCGTGGTTTCGGTTTCACCCTGAAAGACGGTCATCCCAATCAGGTCGCGGGTGGAAAACGCCCGTTCCAGACAATCATTCCGGGTTTCCTGATGGGGGACGACGGCAACCCGGTCATGAGTTTTGGCGTGATGGGCGGCCCGATGCAGTCACAGGGCCATTTGCAGATGACGCTTCGCACCCAGCTTTGGGGGCAGGACCCGCAAACGGCGGCCGATGCACCGCGCTGGCAGGCGCTTTCCGGGCTTGAGGTTGCCGTTGAGGCCTCGGTCGGGGCGGATGTGATCGATGCCCTGAAAGCCAAGGGGCATGCGATCAAGGTTGAGGCCCCCGATAGCACCAATTTCGGTTTTGGTGGTGCGCAGCTTATCGCGAAAACCGATGCCGGTTATGTTGCCGGTTCTGATCCGCGCAAGGATGGATGTGCCGTCGGTTACTAGTACGGGATTTGTTTTCAGGTCGGCATTCGCAGTCATCTGAAATTAAACGGGCCGGTTCATGACGTGAACCGGCCCGTTTCCGTTCATGGCCAAAAAAGATCAGGAACCGTATTTCGGTATTACTGGGCGCCAATCGTCAGGTTTTTGGGTGCCATTGCTTCGTCGGCAAGTTTTGCGTCTTCGATAGAACGGATGATATCCCAGTTGTGATCAGCACCCCGGACGAAGCCCGGAATATCTGCCAGCCAGCGTGCCTGAATTTCTTTGTTCAGGTTGAGATAAAGCTTGTTATCCACAATCCGCCATGCGGTCGGATCACCATCAAATTTGCGGCCCATCGCGGTGCCGAATGCACAGAAACCGCCATATTGCGGTGCATATTTTTCCGGATCAGCATTAAATTGATCGCGATTTTCCGCGCTGGCAAATCGATATTTCGCGCCGTCATATTCTGCGACAAAATCAGAATTTCCCAAGGTCGGACTGCCAACCGTGAAATAAGCCACGGGGTCATAGCCATGCAAGGCATAGCCTTCGACAATATTGACTTCCTGTGCGGCGATGGCGGGGCTTGCGAATGAGGCGATGCCACCGATTGCGGTGACGCCAATTGCAAGCGTAAGTGCGGCAGTCCGAAGATTGAATTTGCGGTTCGTCATTGAGGTTCTCCTTCCCGGTCGATCACCGGCTTGTGACTGGCCGGTTATCGATAATGTGAGGCATCAAGAAATGGCCTTGAAATCCTGAGACAAGCTAGCAGCGGGGGAGTGACTTGTTGTCTGAACAAACGCGCAATTTGTCTGAACACGATATTCTGTCCGACGTTTTTGGTGTGAACCATCCGCGTGGAAATGCGTTTTTTACCGGAACTTTGTGTGGTCGCAGCGATCATCAGGGGCGAGATGACAAGCCGCTTATTCAACAGGGCATATTGCATGTTTTGCGTAGCGGCTCGGTTCGTGTGTTCATAGATGGTCGTCAGACACATTTTCTGGATCGTCCGGGATTGATCCTTTTTGGAAAAGCTACCCGCCATGAGATTGAAACCCCGAAAACGGGATCGGACATCGTATGCGCGAATTTGCTTTTTCATGATGCTGGACCCGGTCCGGCCCTGCTTGGGATTCCTGATTGCCTTGTCCTGACATTTGATGAGATGCCGGGGCTGGAAATGATCACCGGGCAGCTTTTTAACGAAGCTTTTGAGATTCAGCCGGGGACGCGAACAGCCGTCAATCTCCTGATTGATCTGTTATTCCTGATGGTGATGCGACATTGCCAAAAGCATGGATTGATGCGCGCGGGTATCCTATCTGCTTTGCGTGATCCAAGAATTTCGCGTGTCGTTGGGGCACTTTACAATCGTCCGGGGCACGGTTGGTCGGTTGAAAGTCAGGCGGAGCTGGCAGGCATGTCGCGTGCGGCTTTTGCGCAGTTATTCAGAGATTTGCTTGGAATATCTCCCGGGGAATTTTTGCAAACCATCCGCCTTGAGCGCGCCCATGCGCTTTTGCAGGCGGGGCAGCGTTTGCAATTCGTCGCGGGCGAGGTCGGGTATCGCAGTTCGACAGCACTTGCGCGGGCTATTTTGCAGAAATACGGCGTATCACCCAGAATGTTGCAGGGTGATTTAAAGACCGCGTCTGTGGCGATCCGTTAATCATTGCACCGCATAAAATTTTTTCTTTCTAGTCAAGCTGGAAATCACTGCTTTCCAGCATGATAGCCCATGCAAAAATGCCGCTTTGAGACTGGTCAGGACAGGCGTAAAGACGCACGATACGGAATTTGAAATGCTGGCAGCACCGGATTCTTATCAATATGCTGTCACATTGCTGCCCCGTTCTTTAAGCAAAACATCTTTGGCGGGAAAATCGCCGATCAGTTGGAAAACTCAGACGGGAAATATGTACAGATTTCAAAAGCGTGTCACCAGTGTCTCGGTTCATGCTCTGCTTGCGGTTGCGCTGGCGGGGTTTTTAACGTTTGGGGCGAGTGGCCCGGTACACGCGCAGGATAGCAGCACCACGACCGAAACTTCGTCAGGCGAGCAGCCTGCTGTACCCGTACAGGCCGAGACGGCCAGCCCGGCAGCAGAAAGCACAGAGCCAACGGCGGCGGATGGTGCCCAAACCCCTGCTGATAATCCTGCTGATAATTCTGTGCAACCTGCTGAGGGTGCGGCGGCACCAGAGACGGCTGAAAAACCGGCGGTTTCCGTGCCAGTGCTCTTTGATCCCGCACAGGTGATCGAGCGGGCGCGCAATCTTGCAAAGCAACCGTTCGAGAACCCGCATCGTGAGCTGCCCGAAGCACTGGCAAATCTTAGCTCCGATAATTATGCGAAGATCCGCTTTAAATCCGAGAAAGCATTTTTCAGTCAGGCGAATTCGGGTTTCGCACTGGACCTTTATCATCCGGGCAACATGTATGACGTGCCGGTTGCCATAAACCTTATTCGTGAAGGTCAGGTGCAGGCTGTTCCCTATTCTGCGGGATTGTTCGATTTTGGCGAGACCGGCCTTTCGGGTAATGATTTCTCGACACAGGGATATGCCGGTTTCCGTCTGCGATATCCGTTGGGGAATGTTGCAGGCAGTGATGAACTGGCGACGTTCCTTGGCGCTTCCTATTTCCGCATTCTGGGGCGTGATCAGGTTGCCGGGCAGATGGCACGCGGCCTGACCATTGATCTTGCCGGGCCGTCCGGCGAAGAAATCCCGGTATTTCGTGAATTCTGGATCGTTGCGCCCAAACAAGGCGAGCGCACGATCACGGTATTTGCGCTTCTTGATAGCGTGCGCGTAACCGGTGCCTATCGGTTTGATATTCGTCCGGGTAACAACAGCAAAGTTGATGTCAGCAGCACGCTGTTCTTCCGGGATCGTGTCGAAAAGATCGGCCTTGCGCCATTGAACAGCATGTTCCTTTATGGCGAACAGAAGCGCCGCCGCCTTGATGATTATCGTGGTGAAGTTCATTCAAGTGATGGTCTTTTGATCAATAACGGTAAAAATGAATGGCTTTGGCGGCCGCTTGATAATCCGGCAAATCTGCAAATCAGTTCGTTCCTGGATGAAAATCCGCGCGGCTTCGGGCTTTTGCAGCGTGACCGGAACTTTGACCATTATCAGGATCTCGATACCCGTTTCGATCAGCAGCCGGGATATTGGGTGACGCCAAAAGGTGATTGGGGCAAAGGGCATGTTGAACTGGTCGAGATACCAAGCCCGAGCGAAGGTAACGACAATATTGTCGCCTTCTGGGTCCCGCAGAACAAGCCCGAGGCGGGAACCGAGCTGACATTCGAATATAAGATTGCGGCAACACAGGATGGAAGCGACCTGCACAAGCTGTCACAGGCGACCGATACGCGCATCATGCGTATCCAGTCTGAGGGTGATGACGCACAGGCGGCAACCCGTTTCATCCTGAATTTTGCCGGTGAAGAGCTTGAATATTATCTGGCGGACCTCGACAATCTTAAAGCCAATATCAGCGCGTCCAATGCCGAAATACGTAATGTCCGTATCATGAAGGATTCGGAAAATGGTGGGGTTCGCGTGATCTTTGATCTGATTGGGACAGGTGATGCCCAAAGTTCAAATTTACGTGCCTTCCTGCAATATGACGACAGGGTGCTGAGTGAAACCTGGACAATGCCGTGGGTGTTTTAACGCCTTTGGCCCCAATCCCGCGGGCACAATTGCCTGTGTGGTGCGTTTTGCCCGACAGTCGCAAGTTGAATTCAGGGAAAAGTAAAACCTTATGAGCCGGATTTCCGATCCTATGCCTGATAGCGCAGCCAATCATGGTGTCAACGAGGATGACCTTGACCCGACAGTCAAACTGCGTGGGCCGGGTGTTGGATCACGGCGCATTTTCCTGTTTGGCGCGTCGATTTTTGCGACCGCCTATGCCGCGTGGCTGATGGCCGATGTATTGGGGGCCGACCAGCTGACCGTCATGGAAATGGTGGTTATTGCGTTCTTTACGATCAACTTTGCCTGGATTTCAGTATCCTTCTTTACTGGGATTGTCGGGATATTCCTGCGTGGGTTCGGGCTGGATGCGATTACGCTGAAACGGTTGAAGCCGATTGCGCGCAAAGGGTCGCTCAGATCCAGGAATGTGGTGGTGATCCCGGTTTATAACGAAGACCCGGACCGTGTTTTTGCCGGACTGCGTGCGAGTTATGAAAGCCTTGTCGCGACGGGTGAAATCGATGCGTTTGATTTCTTTGTTCTGTCCGATACCCGTGACCCGGATATCTGGATCGCCGAGGAAGTCGCATGGGCCAAGGCCTGCGCCGATCTGAAAGCGCGCGGCAAGATCTTTTTCCGCCGTCGGGCTGAAAATACCGAACGCAAATCGGGGAACCTTAAGGAATTCTGCGAGACCTATGCGACGCATTACGATCACATGATCGTTTTTGATGCCGATAGTGTGATGTCGGGCGAGGCCATGGTGAATATGGCCTATCTAATGGAAAACAATCCCGATGCCGGGATCATCCAGAGTCCGCCGCAGCCGACCGGCCGCCAGACCCTGTTTGCCCGTATCCTTCAGTTCATTTCGCGTGTGCATGGTCCGACCATGTCGGCGGGTTTGTCATTCTGGTGCATGGGTAGTTCGAACTATTGGGGCCATAACGCGATCATTCGCGTGCAGGCGTTCATTGATTGCTGCGGGTTGCCTGTATTGTCGGGCAAGCCGCCGATGGGCGGGCATATCCTGAGCCACGATTTTGTCGAGGCCGCCTTTATGCGCAAGGCGGGCTGGCGTTGCTGGCTGATCCCGCAGCTTGAAGGTAGCTGGGAAGAATTGCCGCCGAACCTGATTGATTATGCAATCCGTGATCGCCGCTGGTGCCAGGGCAATATGCAGCATGCGCGGCTTCTGTTTGCGCCGGGATTCAGGCCGCTTAGCCGTCTTCATTTCTTTATGGGGGTCATGAGCTTTGGCTCATCGCCGCTGTGGCTTCTGCTGTTGCTGTCTTCGACGATTGCGACGCTGCAAAACACCCAACTGACCTATAGCTTCTTTCCCAGCCAGTTCACGATGTTCCCGCAATGGCCGGTTGACCGGTCGTTCGAGATGCTGGTGCTGCTGGTCTTTACCATCGGCATGCTGGTGGTGCCCAAAATCATCTCGATCCTGATGGTTTGTTTCGGCCGTGATCGCAAGAAATACGGTGGGGTCATGGTGCTGGCGAGTGGTGTTCTTGAAACGCTGTATTCCGCCTTGCAGGCACCGATCATGATGATGTTGCATGCGCAGTTCGTGTTTTCGGTTCTGACCGGCAATCAGGTGGGTTGGGATGCACAGGAACGTGACGATACGGGGGTGCCGTTTAAGGCGGCATTGAAAACCCATCGGACGATCATCGTGATCGGCCTTATCTGGGGGGCGGTGGCGCTGTTTGTGGATACGGCCTTCTTCTGGTGGCTGTCGCCGATTCTGGCGGGGCTTGTTCTGGCACCGTGGCTGACGCATTGGTCAAGTAGCCTTGCCATCGGGCGTGCGGCGCGCCGGATGAAGCTTTTTGTGACACCCGAAGAAACCGAATCCCCCGAAGAGCTTGCGACATTGGCGCGCCTGACAGCGGAAGCGCCCGATGAGGATGTCAAAGACGGGTTGCTGCGCCTGATCGAGGACCCGTTTGCCAACGCATTGCATTCGGCACTTTTGCCCGCGCGTAAACCTGATCGTCGTACCCAGATCGAGATCGGCATCATCTATGAAAAGCTGTCCCGGTTGGGCGTCGAAAGCCTGACAAAAGACGAGAAACTCAAGATTCTATCGTGGCCGGTCAAGCCTCTTGATCAAATTATGGCTGGCAAAAAGGACGAAAACGCAAAAATGCCCGCTAATTCGTCATAGTGCATTGATTTTCTTGCATAGGTCGCGCCACAAAAACGCCCTGATTTAATCAAAATATGCCGCGGTTTTTAGGTGATCATAATCCTTACCAAAGAGTTAATCACCGATTGTCGCCATTTAGCCCGAAGGGGCCGCAAACATGACTGATCTGACCATCGCATCAAAAGGCTTTTCCTACGCTGCTTTTGAATCTGCTGCTGTGACTCGCCTGATTGACGAGACCGCGCGTGCGTGGTTGCGTTCGTTCAGTGTTGATAATCCGCAGGCCCATCAGCGTCTGGTGAACGAATTGCGTACCGCCTTGCAGCAGGACACCGTTGCGACAACCGAAAAAGAAAGCATGCAGGACATCCTTGATCAGGCGGCCCATGATGCCATTGCAAGCTGGTTTGCCGATCTGAGCGGCCAGAACAACTGTTTTGGTTCTTCGGGCTTTGCCATGATGCGTTGTGCATTCCTGTCGGCAAACTGCGACAAGGCTTGGTCCGAGCGTTTCCTGGATCGTGAACACAGCAACAATGACCTGGCCCTTGCCCTGTCGGTACAGATGATGTGCCCGACCCCGGCGGTGAAAAGCTGTGTGATGCCGCGCCAGTCGCTGGATCGTCGCGCCGCGTCCTAAGAATTTAAAGATTTGCGCTGACTTGTTTTACCCTCAACGTCATTTGCGCATTCCCAACAAAGCACTGCCATAAAGGCGGTGCTTTGTTGGTTTTGGGGCATGCAAAAAAGAACCCGCCCAAAAGGGCGGGTCGAGTTCAGCGGGCGAGTGGGACCTGATCCCGATTGAAATCAGATCCCGATGACGTCAGGGCACACACTCCCCAACGCCGACGAAAAAAGGTTCAGGCCGCTTTGCGCGCGGCGGACAGTTTTTCGAGAAGCCGGGCGACGGCCGGATCGTTTTTGCCGTTCCGGTCCAGTTCAAGGAAGAAGTCCGGATAGGGGGCCTTGCCCGGTGTCAGGTTGTAGGGTTCGAAATCCGTGATCCCGATGGCTTCGAGCACGCTTTCATCGGTGAAGAATCCCCCCGTAACGTCGCGTGCAGGCGATGTCAGGATGGCGTGCGCGGCATCGGCAAGGATTTCGGGGCTACGCGCGCGACCCTGTTCAAGGCCGGGGATCATGTTAAGGGCGGCGGTTTCGATCACGGTGACGGGCCAAAGCGAGTTGACAGCAACACCTTCGTCTTCGAATTCCGCAGCAAGACCCAGCGTCACGAGGCTCATACCGTATTTCGAAATCGTATAGGCGGTGTGATTGGCAAACCATTGTGCCGACAGGTTGGGCGGTGGCGACATGGTCAGGATATGCGGGTTGTCCGATTTCATCAGGTGCGGCAGGCAGGCCTGCGCACAGGCGAAACTGGCCCGTGTGTTGACCTGATACATCAGGTCAAACCGCTTCATCGGCGTTTGCAGGGTCGGGGTCAGATTGATCGCGCTGGCATTGTTGATCAGGATGTCGATCCCGCCAAAAGTTTCAACGGTTCTGGCGACGGCATCGGCGATCTGGTCTTCTTCGCGAATGTCGGTTTTAAGGGCAAGCGCCTTACCACCGGCTTCCTCGATCTCGGCGGCGGCAGTATGAATGGTGCCGGGCAGTTTGGGATGGGGTTCATCGGTTTTGGCGATGATCGCGACATTTGCCCCATCGCGTGCCGCACGCAGCGCGATTGCCTTGCCGATGCCGCGTGATGCGCCGGTAATGAACAGTGTTTTGCCTGCTAAACTTGCCATGATTTTCTTCCCTGAATTTTCTTATGATTTGCCAAATTGCGGGCTGCGTTTTTCGACAAAGGCGCTGACACCTTCGCGGAAGTCGTGGCTTCCGGCGCAATCGGCGAAGGCGGTGGCTTCGAGGGCCAATTGTTTTGCCAGATCGTTTTCGGGCGCGGTGTTGAGCAACGCCTTGGTGCGGGCAAGGGCGTCGCGTGGACCGGCGGCAAGGCGGGCGGCATATTTTGCCGTGGCCGATGCCAGTTGATCGGCGGGGACGACCTTGTTGACCAGGCCGCATTCATGGGCGTCGGTCGCGGTGAACCGGTCACCCAGAAAGGCGATTTCCTTGGCTTTCTTCATGCCGACAAGGCGGGGCAGCGAATGGGTTGATCCGCCATCCGGCGACGTACCGATATGGATATAGGCCAGCGTGAAAACGGTTTCCTCGGCGGCAACCGCAAGATCGCAGGCATTCATCAGGCTGATGCCAAATCCGGCAACCGCGCCGTCAAGCTTTGCAATAACCGGGCGGGGCAGGGCGGTGAGGCGGGTGATGATGTCATGCACGCGGTTGATCATGGTTTCGATCTGGGGGCGGGATTCTTCGGCCGGGTTTTTTGATAACTCATAAAAGAACTTCACATCGCCACCGGCCATGAAAGTGCCGCCTGATCCCTCGATAATGATTGCACCGATATGGGCAATGTCGGCCTCGATCCGGTCAAGCGCGGTGCCAAGCCCTTCGATCATGGACTGATCAAGCGCATTCATCCGGTCGGGCCGGTTCAGGGTGATCGTTGCGATCTGATCGGTGATCGAAAGCAAGACGGCATCATTTGAAGTCATAAGAATTCCTCCCGCGGGTTTGTGCCCGGTTATTCTTGTCAGGCGGCAAGCCGTGCTTCGATGGCGGTTTCCATGTCCGGCCAGCCCGAAAGCCAGTCGGGCATGACCGGTGATGTTTCGTCCGCACCCACCAGACGGCAAATCTGTTCGGGCGGGACGATGCCATCGGGGCCGACAAACACGGCCTTTACGATGCCAAGTGCCAGTGTCTTGTTTTCCGCGATAAAACGTTGTTCCAGATAGAAACCCTTGTCGTCCCAATAAAGCGCCTGGGTTTCGAGTTTGAAGCGCTGAAACGGTTTGATCGCGCGCTTGAACCGCATGGTGGACCCGGACACGACGGGCTGCCATTTGCGTTTGAACATCTGTCTGGCAATGCCGTTACGCAGGATCAGTTCCGTGCGTCCGAGATCCATCAGGGCGAAGTAGCGCGAATTGGTCATATGGACATTGATGTCCAGATCCAATGGCCAGGCACGGAATGACAAGACAGACGGATCAAGCGGATGCAGACCGGGCCGCAACCAGGACAAGACCAGCACACGGATCAGTCGGAAAATCAGATTCACGACAGGCTCCTTGCGCCAATGATTGCCGGTTGAGGGATGCGGCCCGTTTGCATGATCAGAACAGATCCTCGTCCAGTTCCATCATGGTGCCAGACCCCGCCATGATCGCGCTGAACAGTGCGCCGGACTGCGGCAGGATGCGTTCCATATAGAATTTGGCGGTGATCAGTTTCGCCTTGTAGAAACCGTCCGGGTCGTCGTCCTGTTTCGTAAGGGCGACTTCGGCCATGCGGGCCCACATATAGCCAACCGCGACCAGCCCAAACAGGCGCAGGAATTCGGTGGCGGCGGCCCCGGCTTCGTTGGGGTTTTTCATGCCGCGTTGGGCCAGTTCACCGGTGGCCTGCTGCAACCGCATGAAGGCCTTTGCCAGTGGCTGGATGAAATCGCCAAGCCCGTCCTTCGATACGTTGGCTTCGATATATTCCTGTACCGGGTGGAAGAAACGCCGAAGGTAACGACCAGCCTTTGCCGGCATTTTACGCCCGACAAGATCAAGGGCCTGAATGCCGTTGGTGCCCTCGTAAATCTGGGCGATGCGGGCATCACGAACATATTGTTCCATCCCCCATTCACGGATGTAACCGTGGCCGCCAAAGACCTGCACGCCAAGATTGGCGTTATCAAAGCCCCAGTCGGTGAACAGGGCCTTGACGATTGGGGTCATCAGTTGCACGAATTCGTCGGCTTCTTCGCGTTTGACCGGATCGGCGTGGTGTTTGGCGGTATCAAGCGCGCGCGCAACCCAAATCCCCATCGCCCGGCAGCCTTCGTTGGTTGCGCGTGCGGTCAGCAGCATCCGGCGTACATCGGGATGCACCAGCAGGGAATCGGCGGGTTTTTCGGGGCTTTTGGGACCGGTCAATGCCCTTCCTTGCAGGCGGTCACGGGCATAGGCAGCCGCCCCCTGATAGGCGGCTTCGCCAAGGCCAAGACCCTGAATACCGACCGAAAGCCGTTCCTGGTTCATCATGGTGAACATGGCGGGCATGCCTTGGTGCGGTTCACCGACCAGATAGCCGATTGCGCCATCAAAGTTCATGACACAGGTGGCGGATGCCTTGATGCCCATCTTGTGTTCGATCGACCCGCATTTGACCGCATTGCGATCGCCAAGCGACCCGTCGTCGCCAACCATGAATTTCGGCACAAGGAACAGGGAAATACCCTTGGTCCCCTTGGGTGCATCGGGCAGTTTGGCCAGAACCAGATGGATGATGTTTTCCGTCAGGTCATGTTCCCCGGCGGAAATGAATATCTTGGTGCCGGAAATGGCATAGGATCCGTCTTCACGTGGTTCAGCCTTGGTCTTGATGATGCCAAGATCGGTACCGCAATGCGGTTCGGTCAGGCACATGGTGCCAGCCCACGTGCCTTCGACCATTTTCGGAAGATACTTATCCTTCAGTTCGTCCGAGGCGTGGCTGTGAAGGGCGGCGTAAGCACCAAAAGACAGACCCGGATACATCCCGAATGACAGGTTGGTCGAACAGATCATTTCTTCGACCAGGGCATTGATCGTTTTCGGCGCACCCTGACCGCCATAGACGGGATCGCAGGCAATGCCCGTCCATCCGCCTTCGGCAAAGGTCTGATAGGCTTCCCTGAAGCCCTTGGGCGTGGTGACAACACCATCATCCCAATGACAGCCTTCCTCGTCACCTGTGCGGTTGATCGGGAACAGGAGTTCTTCGCAGACCTTGGCGGCTTCT
Source organism: Thalassospira sp. MBR-102 (assembly GCF_040549275.1). Lineage (NCBI taxonomy): Bacteria > Pseudomonadati > Pseudomonadota > Alphaproteobacteria > Rhodospirillales > Thalassospiraceae > Thalassospira > Thalassospira sp. MBR-102. The sequence goes on along the minus strand of NZ_JBEPTC010000002.1, from coordinate 563,597 downwards.
TCGAGAACGGCATCGACGACGTCCGGGGTGAAATCCTCGCATCCGGGCATCTGGTTGATGTCGTTATAGTCAAACAGTTCGGTCAGGACGAAGCGCATGTCGCGCAGCGGTGCTTTATATTGGGCCATTTTTCTGTCCTCCTCGTCCTAGTTTCGCAACGGCTTGCCGGTCAGAAGCATATGTTCGACCCGGGCCATGGTGCCTTCGTTGCGGACCAGACGCATGAAGCCTTCGCGCTCCAGTTCCAGAATGTCATCTTCGGAAAGTTCTTCGGTGATGTCGGTGTCACCACCGGCGAGAACTTTGGCAAGTTCACCTGCGACGACACGGTCGTAATCGGTGGCCTTGCCCAGACGATAGAAACCATCAACCGCCATCTCGAAGGCAACCCGCGCACTTTCGCCGGGCAGGCGATAGGTGAATTCTTCGGGGGCTTCGTAACCTTCGACCATTGAAAGCGCACGCGCCTTGGCATCGGCCAGTAGGCGATTGCGGTTCATGGTGATGCCGTCACCCTCGCGGAAGAACAGGTTTTCCTTGGCTTCCATCGCCGATTTGGCAACGGTTGCCACCGAGATGATTTCAAACGCCTTGGCACTTGGGGCCATCGGTCCCTTGGGGAATTTCGGATTTTCCGACCAGCGACGGATCATTTCCTTGCACCCGCCCCAGGCCGGGATCAGACCAACACCGGGTTCGACCAGACCGATATAGGTTTCCCCGTGGGCCTGCACGGCATCACAATGCAGAAGGACCTCGCAGCCCCCGCCCAGTGCCATGCCACTTGGTGCGCCGACAACCGGGAAGGGCGAATATTTCAGGGCCTTGTAGGTTTCCTGTCCGGTTTCAACGAGGTTTTCGATTTCCGGCCACGCGGCGATATTGGCGGCAAACAGCGCCAGACCAAGGTTCGCCCCGGCGGAGAAATTGCTGCCTTCGTTATAGATCACCATTGCCTTGAACTGCTTTTTGACAGTCCGGATGGATGTCTTGACCATGCCAAGAACGTCAGCATCAAGCGCATTCATTTTGGTATGGAATTCAAGGCAGGCGACGCCGTCACCGATATCCCAAAGCGATGCGGCGCGGTTGCCGACGACCGGTTCAGATTTGCGTTTGATGTCTTCGAGCAGAAGAACACCGTCCGGGCGCGTGACTTTGGCGTATGTGCCATCAAAACCAAGGAAGAACAGCGTGCCGTCTTCGACCTTGTAAAACGATTTCCCGGCGGCCTTTTTGAGTAATGCGGGGACTTCGATACCGTCCGCTTCAAGCATGGCAATCAGGGTATCGACCCCGATGGCATCCATCAGTTCGAACGGGCCGGTTTTCCACGCATAGCCAAGTTTCATCGCGTCATCGACATCGACAATCGAATTGGCGGCTTCTTCGGCGATGAAGGCGGCATAGGCAAGGGTTTTGGCCATCACGGCACGGCCATAAAGGCCCCCCTTGTCCTTTGCTTCCATCATTTTGCGCGGGTCTTTGCCGGCAGAACGAACGCTTTCAAGGCGGGCTTTTTCCGACTTGGCGAATTTGCCGGTCTGAAGATTGACGGATTCCTTGACCTTTTCGCCACCTTCGCGGTTCAGACGGTAAAAACCGCCCTTGCCCTTGCGACCGGTATAGCCATCGGCGATCAGTTTTCCGACCAGATCGCTTTCGCGGTAAATGGCGTGGAACGGATCGGATTTATCAAGGGCACCTGCCATGCTTGATTGCACATGGGGCATCAGATCCAGGCCCACCAGATCCATCAGACCAAAGACACCGGTTTTGGGAATGCCGAACGGGCGACCAATGACGCTGTCGGCTTCTTCGACAGTCAATCCCCGATCCATCGCTTCGACCATGGCGGCCTGAATCCAGTAGACACCAAGGCGGTTGGCTATAAAGCCCGGCTTGTCATGGCAGATGACACAGGTCTTGCCCAGTTTGTGATCGGCAAATTCCGCGACCATATCGATGACGCCGCTTCGGGTGACCTCTGATCCGACCAGTTCCAGCAGACGCATATAGCGCGGCGGGTTGAAGAAATGCGTGATGATGAAGTCCTGCGCAAACCCGTCGCCCATGCCATCGATCAGTGTGGCAAGCGGAATGGTCGAGGTGTTTGACGAGACAACCGATCCCTTGGCGCGAACGGCGTCAATTTTGCGATACAGATCCTGCTTGATATCAAGGCGTTCGATGACGGCCTCGACGATCCAGTCGCATTTTGCCAGCTTATCAAGGTCGTCCTCGATATTGCCGCACGTGATCAGCTTTGCCACGCGTTTGGACATGAACGGGGCCGGATCGGTTTTCAGCATCTTGGCAACCGCACCTTCGGCAACCGCGTTGCGGTTTTTTGATCCTTCGGGAACGATATCAAGCAACAGAACGGGCGTGCCCGAATTGGCGATATGGGCGGCAATCCCGGCCCCCATAACACCGGCGCCGATAACGGCGACCTGTTTGATGTTGGTCATTACATCGCCTCCAGAATGGTCGCGATCCCCTGACCCCCGCCAATACATTGCGAGGCAAGTGCGTATTTGCCGCCTTCACGTTTCAGAAGGGCGGCGGCTTTACCAACGATACGCGCCCCCGTTGCGCCCAGCGGATGCCCGATGGCCAGCGCACCACCGTCGATATTGACGGTTTTGATATCCAGACCAAGGTCGGAAATGCTGGCGATTGCCTGCGACGAGAATGCTTCGTTCAGTTCAACGACATTAAGGTCGGAAGCCGTGATACCAGCACGTGCCAGCGCCTTTTTCGAGGCACCAACCGGGCCGATCCCCATGATTTCCGGCAGGCAGCCATCAACCGCGACGGATTTGATCCGTGCCAGCGGGGTCAGGCCGTGTTTCTTGGCATATTCTTCGGAGCAGACCAGAACGGCAGATGCGCCATCGGTCAGTGGCGAGGATGTTCCGGCGGTGACAACGCCATCTGCCTTGAAAGCCGGTTTCAGATCGGCCAGACCTTCGGCTGTGGTGTCGCCGCGAATGCAGCCATCTTCGGCGATTGTGCCGTCCGGGCCCTCAATCGGGATGATTTCATCGACAAATTTTCCTGCGGCCTGTGCTGCGGCGGCCTTTTTGTGGCTTTCTACGGCAAAGGCTTCCTGTTCGGCACGCGAAAGATTGTATTTGGCTGCGACGTTTTCTGCGGTGTCGCCCATGCCCATATATGCCTCGGGCATTTCCTTATACAGGGCCGGGTTTGGCATCGGGTTGAAGCCCATCATCGGCACGCGCGACATGCTTTCGATACCGGCACAGATGAAGGCATCACCGGCACCAATCGCGATGGCACCAGCGGCCTGATGGATCGACTGCATGGATGATCCGCAGAAACGGTTGACCGTAACACCGCCGACCGAACGCGGCAGACCGGCAAGGAAAGTCACCAGTCGGGCGACGTTAAGCCCCTGTTCGCCTTCGGGGAAGGCGCAACCCAGAACCAGATCCTCTATCGTGTTGGGATCGATCCCGGTTTTATCCACCAGACCTTTGACAACCTGTGCCGCAAGATCGTCAGGACGGACCTTGGCAAGGGCACCTTTGCGTGCCGGGGTGAAAGGCGACCGGACATATCCGGCAATAACGGCATTGGTCATGGCGAAGTATTCCTTCCTGAGCTGTCAGCGATTCCGGAAAGCAATTGTTACGATACCGGATCGAGTCCTTTTTCTTTCAGCGCATCAATCGATTGTTGTTCGATTTCGCGCAATTCGTCCAACGTGACGTCCAGTGCCTGGCGTTGATCCTCCAGGGCTTCTATTCGATCCCGAACCCGGGTCAGCAGCATCTTGATCTGCTCTGCCTGGGTGGGGTCTGCGCCATAAAGATCCAGATAATCTGCAATCTCTTTCAGCGTGAAACCCAGCCTCTTGCCCCGCAGGATGATCAGCATTCTTGCCCTGTCCTGACGGGTATAAATCCGGGTAGTTCCAGCACGCTGTGGTGCTACGAGACCCTTTTGTTCGTAAAACCGGATGGTACGTGGTGTGACCCCCAGATTTTCAGCCAGTTCGGGAACGGTATAAAACCGGTCGTCAATTTTCGTCATTTGATCGCCCTTATGGTATATATTTTTATCTTTACGTCAATTAGTTTACGTTAACGTCACTTGGATTTTTTCCGTTATGTGTGACATGACGTTAACGTATTGAATTATTGTGCTTTTCCCTCGCGTTTCAGGCGTTCTTCCTCGACCAGTTCCTTCTTCGACAATTTGCCGACCATGGTCTTGGGAAGTTCTTCGCGTATTTCGATTTCGCGTGGCATTTCGATTCTTGAAATCTTGTCGTCAAGGAAGGTTCGAAGATCTTCTGCGGTCACGCCTGCGGCGTCGTCTTTCAGCCGGACAAAGGCCTTTGGTGCCTGACCGCGATATTGATCGGGCACGCCGATCACGGTGACTTCGGCGATCTGTTCGTGCAGATAAAGCGCTTCCTCGATGGCGCGCGGATAGACATTATAACCGCTGCACAGGATGACGTCTTTAAGCCGATCAACCAGAAAGATATATCCGTCCTCATCGGCATAACCGACATCGCCGGTTTTCAGCCAGCCATCGACAAAGGTTTCTTTGGTTGCGGCATCGTTCTGCCAGTAGCCGGGCATTACCTGCGGGCCGCGGACGCAAACCTCGCCTTTCTCGCCGGTCGGCATGATCTGATCCGGTCGGTCAAGCGACCTAATCTGGATTTCGGTACCGGGCATCGGGATACCGATTGATCCTTCCTTGTTGACACCTTTTACCGGATTGCATGTGCAGACGGGGCTTGCCTCTGTCAGGCCGTATCCCTCGACCACTTTTGCGCCCGTAATTTCCTCGAACCGGTGTTTGACTTCGACCGGCAGGGGCGCGCCGCCGGAAATGCAGCATCGAATCGTTGACAGGTCATGCTTCAATGTCTCGGGCGAGTTGTTGATCGCGGTATAGATCGTGGGCACGCCCGGGAAGATCGTGACGTTTTTTTTATCCAGTGCCTTAAGCAGGGCATAAAGTTCGAAGCGCGGCTGCAGGACAAGTTCCGCCCCGAGATTGATCGACGTGTTAAGCGCCACCGTCATGGCAAAGACGTGGAAAAACGGCAGAACGCAAAGCGTAACTTCGTGCCCCGGATTTGCATCGGGCATCCAGCGGGTCAATTGATCGACATTGGCGCTGAGATTGCCATGCGTCAGCATCGCGCCTTTCGGGCGACCGGTGGTGCCACCGGTATATTGCAGCACGGCCAAATCGTCGTTTGTTACGTCTGCGACGAAATTTATGGGTTTGCAGTCGATCAGCCGGGAGAAAGGGATATGACGCAGATCTTTGGGGATTTCGGCAAGTTCGCTGCGCTTGAACAGGCTGAAAAGGACGCTTTTGACCGGGGGCAGGATATCGCTCATCTCGCAGATGACGATCCGCTTCAGGCAGGTTACATCCAGGCAATCTGCCACCTTGGAATAAATCTGTTTCAGATTAAGCGTTACCATCAGGCGGCAACCGGAATCCTCGATCTGGTAAGCGATCTCGCGCTTGGCATAAAGCGGGTTGAAATTGACAACGACACCGCCGCATTTCAGCACGGCATAGTAGCAGATCACGTAATAAGGGGTGTTGGGCAGGCACAGCCCGACCTTGTCCCCCTTACGCACGCCCAACTGATGAAAGCCTTCGGCGACGCGATCAATTTGTCTGGAAATGTCTTCGTAGTCGTAAATACGACCAAGAAAATCAAGACAGGGGCGCTTGGCAAAACGTTTTGCGGCATCATCAAAAATCTCGTGAACCGGGCGCATGCGCACCGGCGAGCTGACATCGACACCGTTTTGCAGGACAGGCGCGTCTTGGACGTTTATTTGGTTCATACGCGTTAACTCCATTACGTTAACGTCACTTTGCGGGCAAAAAAAACCGCCCGACGCGGAATGGCCACCACCATCCCGCATCGAACAGTATAAACGATCAGAACTTGAAATTCGCCTGTAGAGCGATGATGTCGACGTGCGCGTCGTAATCCGCTGCGTAGCTGCCAAGGAAGGTATCCGTCTCGTCAACGCGTGCCGAGTTTGCGAAAACATGCGTATATCCAAGACTTACCGCCGCCCAGTCTGCAACCTTGTATGCCGCACCAAGAGAGACCCAATACCGGTCGGAGTCAGGCAGCCGAACGTTGCGATATTTGGTTTTTATTGGCGATTCATCAAAGGCGACGCCACCCGTAAAGGACCAGTTATCGTCATACTGGTACCTTGCGCCAAGTGATGCAAACCAGGCGCTGCCCCACTTGTATTCGTCCGAGGTTGAGCTCTGCGTTCCGGCTTGCGGGCTGATGTCACCATCATAATTGAAGGTGAGCGTGTCGATGGAGTTCCAGTTGGTCCACTGTGCGTCCGCCATAACGGTCCACTGACTGTTCAGTTCCTGGGAGACGCCAAAGGTGATTGATTCTGGCGTGGCAACCTTTGCCGTCGCATTCCGGTCGGTATAACCAAGTGCGTTGGCGGCCGTATCAAAGTCAATTTTACCGTCAAGTTCGTGCTTGATTTCAGAGTTGTAGGAAAGACCGATTTTCGTACCATCAATCACTTCCCAGTTGATGCCTGCGGCCCAACCAGCGTCTACTGAATCACCACTTACTTCACTGTTTCCTTCGCCAGCACCAGCAAGGTTTGGAACTGACCTAGCGAGCGACGCATCCATCTGCTGAATTTGAGGTCCAGCACCGACCGACAACCCGTTATCAAATCTGTAGGCAAGAACAGGCTTGATATTGATGGTCTTGATTTTGGAGGTTGTACCATAGAAGCGCCCCGCAAAATCAGGTTCATAGTCAGTTACCAGTCCCCAAGGGGATGTAATTGAAATACCCATATTTAACTGGTCATTTAGTTTCCAGACGGCATGGGCGTTAGGCACAAACGCGTCCTGTGCCATATCTTTATAGCTGCCGTTATTGAAGGTTTGAGTATTCGTTACAGCTCCGCCAGAGGCCACAATGTTCTTTGCTTTCGCGACGGGCATGATCAGTGAGCCACCAACACTGTAGCTCGTTTCCTTATATTGTCCGACGGTTCCGGGATTGTAGAACATGGTTGATGCATCAGTTGAGAGCGTCGACATGCCCGCAAAGCTGGAACCCTGTAATGTGCCGCTGGTCTCACGGACCTGAAAGCCTGATGCATGGGCGCTGCCGCTTGCCACAAGTGCGCAGATAAGTGCCGTTCCGGAAGCTGCCCCCCACAGGCAGCTTTTCTTGAATTTGGACGTCATGGGTATCTCCCTGAATCATAACGGTTTTGAAGAATGCGCTTTTTGCGCCCGCTTTTATTTTTGAAGGTCTTTAGCATCGACCCGGATAAAGTCGATGTCGTAACCCTTTCTTTTGAAGCTTGTTTTCAGAAGCCTGCCGTCGGAGCCATACCAAAGGTCGCGTTGAACATCCCCGGTCATGGCATAGTGTGTGGCCGGTATTTCCCGGTTCTTGATGGCAAGTGTTTCTGTCCCGGTTTTCCGGGTTGTCACAGCGTAAGGTTCGGCATTGATGACGCTGTAAAGACTTGTTTTCGCAGTGATATCCTCGCGCCAAAGCGTGAGGGGCCATGCACCGTCGCAGGCATCACGTTTCGCGATCCGCTTGCCAGCGACTTCATAGCAGTCGCCGTCATATTCAGCCTTGTAGACATAGGGGGTGCCGTCATCATTTGTGTCGGTATCAACGGACACAAGCTGATCGTTCCGCCATTTTTCAAGGCGTGAATGGCCATACTGGAATTGAAGGAAAAGGACCTTTACATCCGTACGCGTGGTGATGGTGGCAGTATAACCATCTGGCGTATCGGTGATTTCGACCGTTTCAAAGCCGATGGGTTCACCATCCTTCAAGACCTGATAATTCAGTGTTTCGTCGGCATGCGCCGATGAAGTTGCACCAAGGCTTCCGATCAGTCCGGCGGCCAAAGTGCAAAGAACGGTGCTTTTGATAAAGCTGTGCCGCATCCCTGTTCCCCTGACGATAGAAATCAATCCAGCATGGATGAAAGTTTTGCCGCGACTCCCATAGAGCCCTTGATCTTGAGCTTGCCCATTGTAAAGGCGAGCATGGGATCAAGTTTGCCGGCAATCAGCTTTTCCAGATTGGCTTTCTTGATTTTCAGGATGCAGTCCGCGTCACTCATATCGTCATCGCTGATTTCCGGCTCGGGGCCGGTCGCATCAATGACAATATGCCCGTCATCGCCGCAATCAAAGGCAACCACGGCATTAAGGCCGCGCAATTGCGGAAGTTTCTGTTTTACGGATTCGAGGATATCCTCCACGAACGCCTCCCTGTGAAGCTGATGTTGTTTTTCTGTTTATGTCAGCACTGTAACGCAAAGTGACGTTAACGTAAAACAAATTACGATATGGATAGTTAGACTCCTATTAAGTCACTGATCTGGATAAATAATCGACCGCAAAATTGCGGTTCCAGACAGCAGAAAGGACCCGGAAGTTCCGGGTCCTTCAATATACAACTACGCGTATAGGTCGTATTTTCGGCAGGCGATATCAGGATACGATCTGCCAGCTTCCATCCGGTTGCATGCAGGCTGTGCCATAGCTTTGCTGCTGATTTCCGCCAATGACAGTTGTTGCCGTATATTCGCGGCAATAACGTCCCGCCGTATTTTGCCATGTCCGGGTTGGTGTCATATCAAACTGGCGTTGCGACTCCGGGTTGATCCATCGGGCGGTCTGTCCGTCCGGAATTTGTTGAAGGGCATATCCCGTGCAGGCGACATCGGCCTGATCCAGGCTTTGCCCGACAGAGTACCCACCCAGCAGGCCAAGGATCGCACCGCCAATCATGGCAACGTCACGCCCGCTGCCTTTGCCGATTGTCGATCCGATTGCCGTTCCCGCACCGCCACCAATCAATGCGCCAATCACATCGCGGTTGCATCGCAGGAAATTCCCGTCTGATACGAACATGTCGGGTCGATATCCGCGGTCATAATCCCTGTGATGGTGGTGTTTATCCTTATGCTTTGCACGATGACCGTGCGCCGGTGCCCAGGGTGGCGGGTCGGCAAAGGCCGTCGCCGGAATGGCAACCGGTGCGACGATGCCAACAGAGACCGCAGCGGCCATAATGCGTCGGGACCATTTCAAGCCTGTCACTTCCGGCGTTCCTCATTCTCATGAAGGATATAACCGGCACCGGTGCCCACGACCCCGCCAATGACAGCCCCGCAGGAAATACATCCGCCCGTGACGGCAGTGCCCACAACACCAACACCGGCACCAATGGCGGCACCGCTCAGCATTTTCTGATCCCTGTCACCCAAACCGCTGCAGGCCGACAATCCCAGTGTGCTGGCAACGGCCAATGTAATAGCTACGTTTCGCATCTCTCGTGTCCTTCCCATTTTGTTTTATCGTGGTGGCATTCCGGGAAATGGATACGCCGCCGATCAGACAGTCTGATCGGGCAATAAGGAAGGCATCGGGCGGCTTTAAGGAGAGAGTGCGGCAGATAAGGTAAGAAAAAGGCATCGGGGAATGCCTTGATTCAGAACGCGTTTTCGCCTGTGATTGATGCGATTTTGAAACATCATTTGCGTTGAAACGGTTCAGACATCCCGCTAGCTTGATGGCGCGGCATTAGGCGCGATAAAAAAAACTCAGAAAGACCAAGGGAAACGTCATGACATTTGCGGCCTGGTTGTCCGTTGCGACAATCTGCATCCTTGGCGCGATGACGCCCGGCCCCAGTCTGGCCGTTGTTTTGCGATATTCCGTCGGGCAATCACGTCAGGCGGGGTTTGCCTGTGCGGTGGCCCATGGATTGGGCGTCGGTTTTTATGCCGTCATCACCATGACCGGCCTTGGCATACTTTTCCAGACGGTTCCGGCATTTCGCAATATCGTCAGCGTTCTTGGCGCGCTTTATCTGATCTATCTGGCGATCAAGGCCTGGCGTGCGGCAGGGTCAGGCGCACGGTTCGAATCTGATCAGAGTGGGCAGGTTGCAGATACAATGACGCAGGCGGCACGCGACGGTTTCATGATCGCGTTTCTGAACCCGAAGATTGCGCTGTTTTTCCTGGCCCTGTTCAGTCAGTTCGTGTCCCCGGAATTTGAATGGGGCGGTAAATTCCTGCTGGCTTTCACCGCGGCGGGGATTGATGCCGCCTGGTACTGCCTTGTTGCTGTCGGCTTGTCGCATGGTGCGGTTTTGCCATGGCTGCGCGCACATTCGATGTGGATCGAACGCATCATCGCGATATTGTTTGTCGTGATTGCGATGCGTGTTCTGATTGGCATTCTGCCGGTTTGATCGATCTTTCTTCTGCATGAATAACAAAGTTACTCAGGCTTTCCCCGCCACCACACTGCCGGAGTATTCCGATGACCCAAAATCAGGGCGGTGTTGCACCGTCTGAAGCTTCGCCCGCTGTGTCCCCAACGCAGCAGGATGGAAACACGCGATCAGCCGATCCTGCGGCACGCGGATTTCGCCATCTTGGTCCGCATATCGGCTTTCTGCTGGCGCTTTTGCTTTTGGCAGCGAACATGCGTGGCAGCATCGTTGCCATGGGGCCGCTTGCCGAGATTGTCGGTCTTGATCTGCAGCTTTCGGGCGTGCAGCTTGGTCTGCTGACGACCATCCCGGTTCTTAGTTTCGGTGTGTTATCGATCTTTGCGCCGCGCCTTGGGCAGCGGTTCGGGTTGGAGGCAACCCTTCTGACCATGTTGCTGTTTATTGCGGTGGGGCAGGGGCTTCGTGCGACCGGCAGTTATGGCATCATGATTGTTGGCACGATCATTCTTGGGTCGGCGATTGCCGTTTTAAACGTGCTGACCCCGTCACTGGTGCGGCGCAGTTTCCCGACCCGTGTTGCTTTGATTACAGCGCTTTACACCTTTACGATGTCAACCGGTGCGACTGTTGCGGCATTCGTTGCAATTCCGATACGAAATGCGGCGGATGGTGATTGGCGCTATTCATTGGGGATCTGGGCGGTATTCGCCGCCCTTGCCTTCCTGTTGTGGTTGCCAATGTTGCGTTATCGACATAAGGGCCCGGCACCCGTTTCTGTCACACAGGTTTCCCTGTGGAAAAATGCCGAGGCATGGTGGCTTGCGCTGTTTTTCGGGTGCCAGTCGCTGATGTTTTATACCGGCACGGCCTGGGTCGCGAAGGTCTTCATCGATAGCGGCATTTCCGAGGGGGAGGCCGCAACCCTTCTGACGATCTTTAACGTGTTTGGCATCCCGGCGGCGTTTGCCGCACCGCTGATCTATTCGAAAATCGCCAACAAGAAACTGGCGATGGTCATTTTGCACGTTCCGTTGATGATCGGCATTCCGGGGTTTGTTTTTGCCACGACCGAGCTTCCCTATCTTTGGGCGTTCTGCATGGGGCTTGGGCAGGGGGCGATGATCAGCATCGCATTGACGCTGGTGGGTATCCGCGGCGCGGACCCGCAGACCTCGGCACGGTTGTCGGGTATGTGCCAGTCGGTCGGCTATTTGCTGGCCGCGGTCGGCCCGGTTTTGTTCGGCGCCCTGCATGACCTGCTTGGCAACTGGGAGGCGGCCTTGTCCTTCCTGTTCGTGATTGTGTGCATTCAGATGATTGCAGCCCTCCGTGCGGGATCGGCGGCAAAGATCGGTGGATAAGGTTTCAAGCTGTTCGGGTCTTTTTACATGGCCGGCTATTCGGCGGCTTCGGCGAGTGGTGTGATATTGCGCGCTTCGTTTGCCAGTTGATCGAGTTTCTGCAGGACTTCACGGGTCGCAGTTTCCATAAGGGCGAAGGCCTTTTCCGCGGCAATAATATCGCGGTTCCTGAAGGCCGTGATTGCCGCATGACCGGCTTCATGTTGTGCCAGATGCGGTGCCCGGATGGCGTCGAAAGACGGCAGATGGCGGAACGGTTTTGATGCCGGGCTGTCATACCATTTGCCAAACCGGCAGGTTTTCGCATCCCCCATCTGGATATCGGCGCTGCTGCCCAGTCCGGCGAGCAATTCGGCAACGGATTTGAAGAACACGGCATGTTCGGCGCGGGCACTTCGTATGGTGCGGTTCGGAATTTCATACTGAACCAGTTCGGAAACCTGTGTTTCGATCAGGCCTTCGACCTGACCGATAACACCAATGGCCGAGCGGATTGCCGCAACCTGCCCGCCGGTTTGCCCGGCGATACCGGTAATGCCATCGCGGACGGCATCGGTTGCCTTGTTCTGTTCATCAAGGATGGTTGAAATATCGGCAATGCGGCGGGTCGTGTCTTCCATCTTGCTGCCGATATCCCCCATTTCGCGGGCAACATCATTCATCACATTCTGCCCGCGTGATACGGCATCATTGCCGCGTGCCATGGCATCGACGATGCCCTGTGTTTCGCCTTGCAGGTTGACGATGCGGCTGCGGATTTCCTCGGTCGCGCGTGCGGTCTGCTGGCTAAGGGCCTTGACCTCGCCCGCGACGACGGCAAAACCCTTGCCCGCTTCGCCCGCGCGGGCGGCCTCGATTGTGGCGTTGAGCGCCAGAAGGTTGGTTTCGGCGGCAATTGCTTCGATGGAGGCGACGATCTCGCCGATTTTTTCCGATGCCTCGGCCAGGGCATCGACCCGGCCAGATGCGTCCGACACCGCATGTGCGATGTCATCCATGCTGCCGACAGCTTCCTTGACAGTTTGCTGGCCATTGCGGGTGGCGGTGATGGCATCGGTTGCGTTATCGGCAGCAGCGCGGCCATTTTCGGCAATGTGACTGATGCCGGAAACCATTTGATCGATGGCGGCCGAAATCGATTGTGCCTTGCGGTCGACATCCTCGATGACATTCATCATGCGGGCATTGGATACGGCACTTTGATTGATCGCAACCGACAGTTCCATCGTGCGATCAAGCTGCTGATCGGCGAAGGCATTTTCCGATGCGTTGTGGCGTTTGACGGCACTGGCATCGCAATAGGCGGTCAGCGTCAGTTCGATATCGAGCAGCATGACCGAGGTGAGCGAGGTGACGATGTTTGCCGCCTGACCGGCGTTCCAGCGAAAGCGGGTTATGATGGCCTCGATCAGGGCATCGGTGATCGCGTTATAGGTCGCGATGTAAAGTTTGGGGGTAATGCCGTGGGTTTCGTGGGTCTGGCCGATCCGGTTGGATTCAAGGACGAAATCCTCGTCAATCTTGCCGTCAAACAGGTTTTTCCAGTGATTTTGCAATGATTTCGTCAGGGATGCGATGGTGGCGTCTGAAAGGGGATCGGATTTCAGATCTTCGCTTTGGCTGATGGTCCGGTAAAATGTCTCGGCGCGTTGGGCCGATTTATCGTGGATCAGTCCTGATGCCTTGCGAAGGGCACCAAATGTTTCCGGCAGGATGTTGTAAATCGCCAGACGGTTTTCCAGTTGTGACACAACCATTTCCCTATACCCCAGTCATTCCCCGAAGGGCCACCCCTGTCTGAACATCCTGCAACGGATGCCCCGGCCTGACCGCCTGAATGGCGGTTCTTATACATATGGATGGGAACTTTAGGGGGCGTGGATTCAATCGGCAATAAAATTCGTTGTCGGGATATATCCGTTGAAGGATGTCATGCGGCGTTTGCTTGTGCTGATTCCGCCCTGCAGGTTGCGATGATCCAGTCGCGGAAGGCCCGAACCGCAAAGTTGTTTTCCTTTTCTTCGGGATAAACAACGTAATAGGCGTGCCGGTTGGGGATCGAGACGTCAAACGGGGCGACAAGCCGCCCGTTATCAAGTTCTTCGCGCACCAGAAATTCCGGCAGAAGGGCCAGCCCCAGTCCGGCGACGGCGGCCTGTATCACCATGTGGAAATGTTCAAACCTGGGACCGGCAAGTTCATCCACAACCGCAACGCCGGTTGCCGCCAGCCAGTCCTGCCAGGCGCGGGGACGGGTGGAATGTTGCAACAGGGTGCAATTGCGGACCCGTTCACGCGCAATCGGCAGATCGTCATTTTCCTTAAGGATTTTGGGCGCGCAGACCGCAATCAGGGTTTCGCCCATCAGGCGGTGAAACACGCAGCCGGGCATGTTGTCTTCGCCAAAATGGATGGCGATATCGATGCCTTCGCGGGTGAAATTGAATTCGCGGGTCTGGGTGATCAGGTTAAGCTGGATATCGGGCCATGTGGTTTTGAAATCACCCAGTCGCGGCACCAGCCAGCGCGCGCCAAAGGTCGGCAATGTCCCGACATTCAGCATCCCGCCCGCATCGGAATAGGCCATGACCTGCAAGGTTGCGGCTTCTGCCCGATCCAGAAGATCGCGCACCTGTGCGGCATAGGCTTCGCCCGCCGCCGTCAGTTTCAGGCGTTTTTTTACCCGACGAAAAAGATCCCGGCCCAGATATTCCTCGAGTGCGCGGATCTGGCGGCTGATAGCACTTTGCGTCACATTCAGTTCCTCTGCCGCACGGGTAAAACTCAGATGCCGGGCGGAGCTTTCGAAAAATTGCAGGGCAGTGAGGGACGGCAGGACGCGACGCATATGTTTTGATCCCAAAGTTCATTACCAAATGGAATGATATGGTGCGAATATATCGTTTGTTAGATTTTCTGCCAAGCCTTAGCATTTCAATGGTTCGGAACCCCTCGTGCCACCACATGATCCTTCCGGACAGTAAAATTGATCGGGTAATTGATAATATTACGGAAGGAGAGGCAGAAATGCCCCAGCCAGTTAAATCCCCCTTGAACAGCCAGCTTGGCGCGGTGCTTAAGGCCGTTATTGGCGAGACAAAGGCCGATTATCTGTTCCGGATGATTGATGTGAATGACCGGCTTTTGGCCGATCCTGCGAATGATGCCGGAAAAGTCAGCCGCCTGACGATGGCGCAGGCGCTTAACATGATCCTGTTTGATGGTCTGCTGGAAGCCGTTCCCGAAGGCAAAGCCTATTCCGAGGATAAACTGGCGGCGGGCGAGCCGATCATTTTCGATCATGGTGCCATTCGTACCGTCGATGGCCCGGCAACCGGCGCATTGCCGCGCGGTCATGTTGCCATGGCGCGCATCCTGGCCCCGCTTGGGTTCGATATTGCCGGTGTTTATCCGCTGTCGCGTCTGAAAATGACGGGTCGGGCGTTTTGTCATGCAGATGAACCGGAACTGATTGCGCAGTTTTTTGTGTCCGAACTTCATGTCGAAGAATTCAGCCCGGCCTTTCAGCAGGCGGTTGCCAATACGGTTGGCAAATCGGTTGATCCGCTGTCGCCCGGTGCCAAGGTCCTGCTGGATCAACTGGCCGCTAACGGCACTATCAACTTTGCCGATGCGACCAAGCTTCTGCCGGTTCTGGTCAAATGCTTTGGCGCGCATCACGGCCCGGTAGCCGAGGCCGATTATGAAGTCCTGTTGGCCGAATCCGCCGAAATGGCGTGGATTTCAACCGAAGGCAATGCGTTCAACCATGCAACGGACCGGGTTGACGATATCGAGGCGGTCGCCGACGAACAGCGCGCCAAGGGCCGCCCGATGAAGGAGAAGGTCGAGATTTCCAGCACCGGATCGGTGCGTCAGACCGCATTCAAGGCAACCCGTGTTCTGCGTCAGATGCGTGATGCCAATGGCGATCTGGTGACCCGCAATGTGCCCGGTTCCTTCTATGAATTCATCAGCCGTGATCACGTGCGTGACGAGACGACCGGGGAGCAAAAACTTGATCTTCGATTTGACAGCAGCAATGCACAGGGCATCTTTAAAATGACCGCCGGAAGCAAGGCGGCATAAGGAAGCAAAAAGACCGGAATGCCGGAACGGGTTATACCGTTCCGGTTTCAAAACATTCTATCGGGTGGCAGGCGATCATGGGTTCAGTGGACGAAAATTATGATGTCATCATTGTTGGCGGGGCGGTTATCGGAAGCTCCGCCGCGTGGTTTTTGACCGACCGGGATGATTTCAAGGGCCGGGTTCTGGTCATTGAAAAAGACCCGAATTATGAATTCTGTTCGACAACCCTGTCGGCGGCATCGATCCGTCAGCAGTTTTCGACCCCGATCAATATTGAAATGTCGGGTTTTGGCATTGAATTCCTGCGCAATCTGAAACGTGATCTTGATCCCGAAGTTGATATTTCCTTCCATGAAAAGGGCTATCTGGTTCTGGCGACCGAGTCCGGTCGCGATATCCTGCGACAGAATCACGCAACCCAGACCAAGCTGGGGGCTGATATCGTCTGGATGGAGCCCGATGAACTGGCCGCCAAATATCCATGGATGAACACATCCGATCTGGCGGCGGCCTGCTGGGGCCGCACCGGGGAAGGCTGGTTTGATGCCTATTCCCTGATGCAGTCCTTCCGTAAACAGGCCCGCCGTCAGGGGGCTGATTATATCGACGGCGAAGTTGTCGAAGTCCTGCGCGATGGCAATCAGATCACTGGTGTGGTTCTGAAAGACGGACGGCGGTTTGGTTGCGGGGCGCTGATTAATGCGGCGGGAACCGGTGGATCAAAAGTTGCCCGTATGGCCGGGCTTGAGATCCCGGTGGAGCCGCGCAAACGGTGCATCTTTGTGTTTGATTGCCGGGATGCGGCCGACATTAACGCGGCCTGTCCGATGCTGATTGATCCAAGTGGCCTTTATGTCCGTCCCGAAGGCGATCTTTTCATTACCGGCATTGCGCCGCCTGCGGATCGTGACCCGGAATGCTGGGACTTTGACGTCGATTACAGCCTGTTTGACGATATCATCTGGCCGGGGCTTTACGAGCGTTGCGAACGGTTCGAGGCGATCAAGATGGTCAATGCCTGGGCCGGGCATTATTCCTATAACCTGCTTGATCAGAACGCGATCATTGGTCCGCATCCAGAGGTAAAGAACTTCTTCTTTGCCAATGGTTTTTCGGGCCATGGATTGCAGCAAAGCCCGGCAGTTGGCCGTGGTCTTTCGGAACTGATTGTCGCAGGCCACTACCAAACACTTGATATGTCGGTGTTCGGATATGAGCGCATTCGTGACAATGCCCCGGTTCTGGAACTGAACGTGATTTAAATCGATTTCGTAACGGATGTTCGAAATCAATATCTTAACGATGAAAGCCGGAGCAACCCCACATGCCCCGTGACGATATGACAAACCAGACATCTGATGCCGTGATGGACGCTGCCACCGTCACGGCACGCCAGAAACACAGTGTTTCAAATGGTATTCGTACTCTGCACCCGATTTATCTCGACCGGGCGCTTAATTCCGAAGCCTGGGATATCGACGGCAATCGTTATATCGATTTCATCGGCGGGATCGGGGTATTGAATACCGGCCATCGCAATCCGGTCGTCATGGCCCGTGTGGCCGAGCAATGCGAACGCTTTACCCATTCGTGCTTTAACGCGTTGCCTCATGAACCTTATGTCGCGGTAACCGATTGGCTGGCGCAAAACTGCCCGATTGAAGGTCCGGCAAAATCGATGCTGACCAATTCCGGTGCCGAGGCGATGGAAAATGCCCTGAAACTTGCGCGTGCCTTTACCGGCCGGACCGGTGTTATTGCTTTCGAAGGAGCGTTTCATGGCCGGACCCTTGCGACTCTTGCGCTGACGGGCAAAACCAAACCCTATAAGACCGGGCTTGGGCCGCTTCCGGGGCCGGTTTATCATTTGCCATATCCCTGCCGTGAAACCGGTGTATCGGTGGCCGATGCAATGGACGCAATTGCCAAATTATTTGCCGTATCGGTCGATCCGGGCAGTATCGGTGCCGTGGTGATCGAACCCGTGCAGGGGGAGGGCGGTTTTCGGGCGTGCGACGCGGCCTTTCTTGTCGAACTGCGCCGTCTTTGCGATGCCAATGGCATGGTTCTGATTGCTGATGAAATCCAGTCGGGCTTTGGCCGGACGGGTAAGATGTTTGCCATCGAACATGCCAATGTCTGCCCCGACATCCTCGTGATGGGTAAGGGTATTGGCGGTGGTTTCCCGCTGGCGGCGATCACGGGGGCGGAGGATGTGATGAATGCCCTGCTGCCCGGTGGTCTGGGCGGGACCTATTCCGGTAATCCGGTGGCCTGTGCGGCGGCAACCGGTGTGTTCGATGTGCTGGAAACAGACGGCATTCTGAACCGTGCCAAGCAGCTTGGCGAAAAATATGCCACCCATATTTCCTGGCTGCGCGATTTGCCCGGTGGGCATGTGATTGGTGCAATGCGGGGTATTGGCGCGATGCGCGCCTTCGAACTGATCGCAGATGACGGGGCACCGTCGCCGAAACGTCTGCAAACATTATTGCAACTGGCCCGTGCGAGCGGGCTATTGTTGATGCCAAGTGGTGAACACGCCAATGTGGTGCGCCTTCTGGCCCCGCTGACCATTCCATTCGAACAGGTCGATGAAGCCTTTGCCATCATCGGCAAGTTGCTGCCAAAGCTGGCGGCGGTATCGGATGCGGATGACCGGTCGTGATTGCCGTAAAACTCAAAAAGAAGGGAGCTTAACCGTGAGTTTCAAAAACATTCTGACTGAACTGGGCCTTTCCGAGGCCGAGATTTCCAATGGTACGCTTAAGGTTCAGACCCCGGTTGACGGTTCTGAAATTGCGGCTGTTGCCGAAACCGATCCGTCGGAAATGAACGACATCATTGCGCGTTCGAAAAAGGCATTTGTCCAGTGGCGTCAGGTGCCCGGCCCGCGCCGTGGTGAACTGGCCCGTCTTCTGGGTGAAGAACTGCGCGCGGCCAAGGAACCGCTGGGGCGTCTGGTGTCGCTGGAATGCGGCAAGATATATCAGGAAGGTCTTGGCGAAGTTCAGGAAATGATCGATATCTGCGATTTCGCCGTTGGCCTGTCCCGTCAGCTTTACGGTTTGACCATCGCGTCCGAACGTCCGGGCCATAAAATGATGGAAAACTGGCATCCGTTGGGTGTTGTTGGCGTCATTTCCGCGTTTAACTTCCCGGTTGCCGTCTGGTCATGGAACACAGCCCTTGCATTGGTTTGCGGCAACTCGGTGATCTGGAAGCCGTCGGAAAAAACCCCGGTTGTGGCGCTTGCCTGCCAGAAAATCTTTGAAAAGGCATTGGCGAAATTCGGTGATGCGCCGGAAGGCCTGCATCAGGTGGTGATCGGTGATCGCAGCATTGGCGAAGCCCTTACCGACAGCCATGATGTCGCACTTGTTTCGGCAACCGGTTCAACCCGTATGGGCCGCGAAGTTGCACCGCGTGTGGCGGAACGTTTTGGCCGGACCATCCTGGAACTGGGGGGCAACAATGCGATGATCGTGACCCCGTCTGCCGACCTTGATATGACCGTGCGAGCGGTGGTCTTCTCGGCGGTTGGGACATGTGGTCAGCGTTGCACATCCTTGCGTCGCGTGATTGTCCACAAAGACGTCAAAGACGAATTGCTGCCGAAAATCGTTGCTGCCTACAAGTCTGTCAAAATCGGTGATCCGCTTGCCGATGGCACGCTTGTCGGTCCGCTGATTGACGAGGACAGCTTTAACAACATGCAGACCGCGCTTTCCAATGCCAAGAAAGACGGCGGTAAAGTGCATGGCGGTGAACGCGTGTTGGCCGATCAGTATCCGAATGCCTATTACGTCACCCCGGCGGTTGTTGAAATGCCGTCCCAGACCGAAACCGTGCGCCACGAGACCTTTGCGCCGATCCTGTATGTCATGACCTATGAAACGCTTGAAGAAGCCATTGCGCTTCAGAACGGTGTGCCACAGGGCCTGTCATCCTGCATATTCTCGACCGATCTGCGTGAAACCGAACTGTTCCTGTCAGCCGTTGGTTCGGATTGCGGTATCGCCAACGTCAATATCGGCCCGTCGGGTGCGGAAATCGGCGGTGCTTTTGGCGGCGAAAAAGAAACCGGTGGCGGTCGTGAATCGGGTTCGGACGCATGGAAAGGCTATATGCGCCGTGCGACCAACACGATCAACTATTCCCGCGAACTGCCGCTGGCGCAGGGTATCAAGTTCGATATCTGATCTCGTCGGATAATTTACGATGATAAAAGGAGTCCCGCTGAGTGCTTGCAGGGCTCCTTTTTCATATTTTCCGCTGTGTTACTGTTGGTCGGCAATAGTCCAGGAGAAGTCAGTTTTCATGACGCCTTTGAACTCTGATCCGCCAAAATCAATCAGTTTGTCATAGTTTGACGGATAGCTGGGTGGGTTTTCTGTGCCTTGTGCCGCAACATTGGCAGAGCCATGACAGCTTACGCAGTTTGACTGGATACCATCGGGGATTCCGGGGCTTGTTTCCAGATACGGGTTATAGCAAAGGTTCATGGTTGCACCGCGATCATAGCTTTGATCATAGGCAGTACACATTGCATAGCTTGACCAAGGCGCGCCGAGTGAAGATGGTTGACCCTCAAGGCTGCCTGGACTGTTGGTTTCAAAAGACGGATCCCCCTGCCAGTAGAATGTCTGCCAGGTCCAGGAATCGGTTTCCTTGCTGTTGACATGCATAGCCATAAGCGCACCGAAGTCGCCTGCCTTAATGTCTGGTTGTCCTTCGAATGCGGCTGCTTCCAGTGCGGTCAGGCTTTGCACAAACACCATACCAATCGGAGCATAAAGATAGCTTGCGCATTGCAAGCCCGGTGCGGCATAGGCACCATTTTGTTCATTTGCCGTGGCTACGCGCATACCGGTTGTCGCTGTATTTTCTGCATCAATGATGACACAGGTTTTCCATGTTTCCGGTACGGGATTGGTTGTATTTGTTGTGGCCGATGAACTGGTTCCCTGCCAATAGGGCATGATGGATGTGCCCTTGCTTTTCAGGGCGTAATATACCGGTTTGGTCTCTATCGCTCGGGCATCGAAGTCGAGAATCGCTTTTGCTCCAGGGGAATAGCTGGCCGGGAAATCGTTGGCATAATTGTCAATGTTGGCTTTACCCAGAATGGAATAAATGCCTTGTCCAAAGGGCACAATCTGAGGTGTATTCGCCGAAATTACCCAGGTTCTGTTAAATCGTTCTGTCTCCAATGTATACACAATCTCGGGGGCGGCGGCAGTGTCGGCTTTGGCTTTTACTTCTGCCTTTTTTAGGTGTTTGAATTGCTTTGGTCGGCGCATGGCGGTTTCTTGCGAGAGTTCAAATAGTAATTCGCTAGCACCTGATTTGGAGAATATCGGTTTTAGCGCCTGCGTTTGGTCCGGCCAGGTGGTCCAGATTGGAACTTCGATTTCTGCAATCGTCGCGCCACCGGAACTAATGCCCGTCATTTGCGTCATCCCATTCCATAAATCCCATCCATGATCGCGGATGTTTTTTAATCCGGCAGCTGAGACGGTTGTGTCGCTTGATCCTGCATTTGTTATCCATTGCTGGATGACGTATCCAGGTGTTGGAAAATTAAAACCGGCTGGAATTACTGCAAGGGTAGGGTTTTTAGTTTGAGCGGTTGCCTGGCTCAGCATCCCGGTATTTGTGAATGCTAGAATGATTGTTACGGTGGCAGCTTCACGCAACTTTTTGAATTTTATAGGCATGGCTGATCCCTCTAAGGCGTTTATCGGGATTTAAATATAATCATAGGTTGAATAATGATCAACTAATATATAAAGGTAGATTTATGACAAAGGACGGGCTTGGTTTCCTGCTAGCAGGAGGTCCTTCATCCGTTTGACGGGGCATATTATATTGGTACTGAGGTGACCAATATACCGAGTGTGCTTGGAAAGTGACCAAAAGCTTGATGTTTGGCTCATAAAAAAAGCGGCCCGCATCAGGGCCGCTTTTAAATTCAATCTCAAAGCTTTGGGTCTAATCAGCCAGCTTTGGAGAAACGTTCTGCAACATATTCCCAGTTCACCAGGTCGTTGATGAACGCTTTGACATAGTCCGGGCGCGCGTTGCGGTAATCGATGTAGTAGGAGTGTTCCCAGACATCGCAACCGAGCAGCGGGGTCTGACCGTGGACCAGCGGGTTTTCCGCATTCGGGGTTTTGGTCACGACCAGCTTGCCGGATTTATCAAGTGCCAGCCAGCACCAGCCAGAACCGAACTGGGTCACGCCAGCCTGAATGAAGGCTTCCTTGAAGGCATCGACAGAGCCGAAATCTTCAACGATTTTCTTTTCCAGTTCGCCCGGAATGTTGCCGCCGCCATTTTTCTTCATCATCTGCCAGAACTCGATATGGTTCCAGTGCTGGGCAGCGTTGTTGAACAGGCCGGCTTTGGATGCATCGCCATAGGATGCAACAACGATTTCTTCGAGCGACTTGCCTTCAAGGCCGGAACCTTCGAGCAGCTTGTTGCCGTTCACAACATAGGCGTTGTGGTGTTTGTCATGGTGAAACTCAAGGGTTTCAGCCGACATGACCGGTGCAAGCGCGTCATAGGCATAGGGGAGTGCAGGGAGTTCAAGAGCCATGATACAGATCCTCGACTTTCGTTATTGGTTTGTGCGGTCAGCACAGGGCTTCCGCAACATATCCCCATTACCACCTGCCGTAAAAGTGAAAATCCCATGCAACCTGTTGGAAAACTTGTTGCTATGGATGATCACTGTCTTTTGGCTGGTTTGGAAACGGGCATGATGGAAAACCTCGTGGTCTTAATCCTCGGCCTTTATCTAGGACAAAGGAAGCAGCGCGCAATGCCTTGGACGGCTTTGCGATATTTCATACCCTTTAAACAAGCTGAGGCGCGCATCGTTCCATGGATGCGAAAATATTTTGAATTCTGCGAATGTCTGCCCGACAGGCTTCTGTTATCGGGCGTCATGTACCCCGAGCCGGATAACCGGTCAGCCCGCTATTCCTTATAAAGGCTGACCATGTTCTGAATATCGGTGCCATTGCGGATCATCACGTCATATTCCCCCTTTTGCAGGCGGGAAATATCGATACGGCACGGAAAAGAGCCGCAATCTTTGTTCAGCGCAATCGATCCGTCCTGAAAGGACAGGATGACTTCGCCTTTCGGCTGATCAGCATGGATGGTGACACTGTCGGTGGTCGCTTTCGGTGCGACGCGGATTGCAGCCAGTGCGGCTGTCGTCACTGTCAAAACTCCGACGAGGGCGATTACAACCGGCTTGCTGCGCAAAGATCTAAACATGTTGTTTCCTCGCGCTTCTTTTTGGTGAAGTAAAGATGCGCGGTGAAGACGGGAAAATGGCGGCGCAAATGCGGCATTTCCGTGCCGAATGTTTCGATTTTCCATCGGTCACAGGTAAAAAGCCCCCTGAACAAAAGGTTAGGGGGCTTTCTACAATCAGATCGTGCGCGAAATTTTTATGAAATTATTACTTTCGGCGTTCCATCGCGGCCTTGAGTGCGGCGGCCATCGCACCACCGTCATTTCCGGCACTGCCTTGATTGTTACGCGGACTGCTTTGATAATTTCCGCCGTGCTGGTTGTTTCGCCCGGTGTTGCCGCGGGCCTGATGGCCGGGATTGCTTTGATTGCCACGGGACTCGGTACGCTTTTCACGGGTGCCTTCATAGTCCGGTGCTGATTTCATCGACAGGCCGATACGTTTGCGCGGAGCATCGACTTCCATGACGGTAACCGACACGATCTGGCCTGCCTTGACGACTTCACGCGGGTCGGAAACGAATTTGTCGGCCAGTTGTGAAATATGCACCAACCCGTCCTGGTGGACACCGATATCCACGAACGCCCCGAAATTGGTGACGTTGGTGACGGTACCTTCAAGCTTCATACCGGTTTTAAGGTCCTTGATCTCGTTCACACCATCGGTGAATTTCGCGGTTTTGAATTCCGGGCGCGGATCGCGGCCGGGTTTATCAAGCTCGGCCAGAATGTCGCGGATCGTCGGAACCCCGAACACATCATCGGCATAGTCATCCGGGCGCAGGGTTTTGATGAAGGGCGAGTCGCCAATCAGCTCTGCCAGCGGTTTGTTGGAACGCGTGCTGATACGTTCCACCAGTTTATAGGCCTCCGGGTGAACGGCCGATGCATCCAGCGGGTTTTCACCGCCGCGGATGCGCAAAAATCCCGCACATTGTTCGAACGCTTTGGGGCCCAGACGTTCGACCTTGCGCAAGTCCGCACGCGACCGGAACGCGCCATTGATATCGCGATAACCGACAATATTGCGCGCCAGTGTTTCCGAAAGTCCGGCAACACGGGTCAGAAGCGGAATAGACGCGGTATTAAGGTCAACCCCCACGCCGTTTACGCAATCCTCGACCACGGCATCGAGCGATTTGGCCAGTTTGGTTTCCGATACGTCGTGCTGATACTGCCCGACACCAATGGATTTTGGTTCGATCTTCACCAGTTCCGCCAACGGGTCCTGCAGGCGGCGGGCGATGGATACCGCGCCACGCAGCGACACATCCAGATCGGGGAATTCTTCGGCGGCAAATTGTGACGCGGAATAAATCGATGCGCCGGATTCGTTGACGATGACCTTGGTCGCCTTAAGGGCCGGGAAGCGTTTGAGTAACTGACCGGCAAGCTCATCGGTTTCACGCGAATAGGTGCCATTGCCAATCGCGATCAGTTCGATCTTGTGGCGGGCGGCAAGGGCCGCCAGTGTATTCAGCGCCCCTTCGACGTCATTGCGTGGCTGGAACGGGTAAACGGTTGCGGTATCAACCATCTTGCCGGTGGCATCGATCACGGCAACCTTGACACCGGTACGCACCCCCGGATCAAGACCCATGGTGGCCTTCTGCCCGGCCGGTGCGGCCAGCAGCAGGTCCTTGAGGTTATCGGCAAACACCTTGATCGCGTCTTCTTCGGCGCTGTCACGAAGGGTGCCGAACAAATCAAGTTCGATGGATAGCGACAGTTTGACCCGCCAGGTCCAGCGAACCGTATCCACCAGCCATTTGTCTGCGGCACGGCCACGGTCGGCAATCCCGACATGGGCGGAAATCATGATCTCGGCCCGGCCCTGCTCGGTGCGCGGGCGGTCTTCGTCGGCGGCCCCCAGGGTCAGTTTAAGTTGCAGGATGTTTTCGTTGCGTCCCCTGAACAGGGCCAGTGCGCGATGCGACGGGCAGGTTTTGATTTTTTCGGAATGTTCGAAATAGTCGGAAAACTTGGCACCTTCAGCCTGTTTGCCATCGATCACGCTGGCACTGATTTCGCCATCATTCCACAAAAGGTCGCGCAGCTTGGCGACCAGATCGGCATCCTCGGCAAAGCGTTCCATCAGGATCTGACGCGCACCATCAAGGGCGGCCTTGGTATCTTCGACGCCTTTTTCAGCATCGACATATTTTGCGGCCTCTGTTTCCGGATCAAGGTTCGGATTGCCGTACAGATCATCCGCCAGCGGCTCCAGCCCGGCTTCGCGAGCGATCTGGGCCTTGGTGCGGCGCTTTTTCTTGTAGGGCAGGTACAAATCTTCAAGGCGGGTTTTGGTGTCGGCCTCGTTGATGGCCTTTTCAAGTTCCGGCGTCAGCTTTTCCTGTTCGCGGATGCTTTCAAGCACGCTTGAACGGCGTTCTTCCAGTTCGGTCAGATAGCGCAGGCGTTCTTCCAGCGTACGAAGTTGGGTATCATCAAGGCCGCCGGTTTTTTCTTTGCGGTAGCGCGCAATGAATGGAACGGTGGAGCCCTCATTGAGCATCTCGATGGTGGCAATGACCTGTTCCGGCCGGCATGAAAGTTCTTCGGCGATACGCTGGGGAATTGGACGCATGGTTTCTCCTTGGTTTGCTCGTCTGCCTGAAATAGCGGCTTTCGTGCAGGGGGGAAAGAGCCAGTTTCGGATAAATGGCTGTCTGCATATTTGATGGATTTTCTCGTTGAAATCCCAAGCTGCTGAAATCGAACGGATTTTGGAAATCCTGCCAGATATTGCTGCCCTATAACTTGCCCCGACGGTGCAGGCGGGCTATTTCTGGGATAACAGTTCCATCGGGCAGTCCCGACAACCGGAGAATAAGGATGGCCGGAAAGTTCCGCGAAACCGTCATTCACGAGGTGCCAAAAGAAAAGGCAGAACCGAAAACCTCGGAAGAAAAGAATGAAGCCATTGCCGGTGCAGACATGGCACCTGTTCTGTCACAGGATGCAATCAATGCGCTGGCCGAAGCCAAGGCCGCTAAGGAAGCTGCTGCAAAACAGCGCGAAATCGGCGGGCCCAAAGGCCCCGAGCCGACCCGATTTGGTGATTGGGAAAACAAGGGCCGTTGCATCGATTTTTGATGTTGCAGCCATTCCCGGAATTGACTTCAGGTGATACATATATGAATAGGGTCGGGAATTTTTGCGCCGACCCTATTCATTTCTGAATTGCCAGATAAAGCAGTCCGCCGGGCTCAGTTGCCGCGAATGGCTTTGATGTTGTTGGCGTATTCGGATGGGCCGCCTTTGAAGGTCGCGGAACCGGCGACCAGAACGTTTGCCCCGGCTTCGATCACCTTGGGCGCGATTTCCGGGTTTACGCCACCATCGACTTCAAGGTCGATATCGCGTCCGGTCGCGTCGATCATCTTGCGGATGCGTTTGATTTTTTCAAGCTGGCTTGGAATGAATTTCTGGCCGCCAAAGCCGGGGTTGACGGTCATGACCAGAACAAGGTCAACCATGTCCATGACATATTCGATGACGCTTTCCGGCGTTGACGGGTTCAGCGACACCCCGGCTTTTTTGCCCAGCGACTTGATCAGCTGCAGCGAACGATGCAGGTGCGGGCCTGCTTCGGCATGGATGGTGATGATGTCGGATCCGGCATTGGCGAAGGCTTCGATATAGGGATCGACCGGTGCGATCATCAGGTGAACGTCAAACACCTTGTCGCTATGCGGGCGCAGTGCCTTGACCACATCCGGGCCGATGGTGATGTTGGGCACGTAATGACCATCCATGACATCGATATGGATGTAGTCTGCGCCAGCGGCATCAACCGCGCGGACGTCAACACCCAGCTGGGCGAAATCGGCGGAAAGGATCGAAGGTGCGATTTTAATGGCGTTTGATGCGGTCATGGCGCGGCAAAGGTCCTGAAGCGGGTTGGGATATGGGAATTTCGCGGTTCTCATACCCCAAAAACGCGGTCCTGTCACCCAAGCGGGGCGAATGGCTGTCTTGATCTGTATCGTTTAAGATACCAATCAGGATTTCTTGACCAGACGTGCGCAGAAGAAACCATCGATCCCGCCATATTCCTGCATATGTAGCGGCAGGATGCGCAATTCACCGGCATCGTTGATGGCCTCACTCCAACCGCCCAGTTCGTCGGCGGTAATCGGCTTGCGTTCGTAATTGGGGTGGTCGGCCAGGAACGATTTGACCTGATGCTCGCCCTCTTCGGGCTGAAGCGAACAGGTGCAATAGATCAGCTCGCCACCAACATTCAGAAGCTTGTCAGCCTGATTAAGCAGCTTGGTCTGGATCGGCAAAAGTGATCGCATCAGTTTGTCGTTCT
The DNA here is from genome assembly GCF_040549275.1 of Thalassospira sp. MBR-102. Classification (NCBI taxonomy): domain Bacteria; kingdom Pseudomonadati; phylum Pseudomonadota; class Alphaproteobacteria; order Rhodospirillales; family Thalassospiraceae; genus Thalassospira; species Thalassospira sp. MBR-102. The sequence goes on along the minus strand of NZ_JBEPTC010000002.1, from coordinate 536,260 downwards.
GACGCAGCAAAATATCGGGATGGCGGCGAATGGTGCCGGTTGCCGAACAAGGCGCATCAAGCAAAACCGCATCGGCACGTGGCGTATCAGGGGCCAGATCGGTGGCGTCCCCGATAACAACAGCGGCACCGAGTTCAACCCGTTCAAGGTTTTCATAGACGCGTTTCAGGCGGCCCTCGGATTTATCAACGGCAATGGCCTGTGCACCGAAAGCCGCAAGCTGCATGGTTTTTCCGCCCGGTGCAGCGCAGAGATCATAAATGGTTTTGCCCTTGTGAGCCGAAAACAGTTTGGCCGGGATGGATGCCGCCGCGTCCTGCACCCACCATTTGCCGTCTTTATAGCCCGGCAGGTTGCGGATGCGACGCCCGCCTTCAAGCCGGACCGTGCCGGTTGGAAGGACGATACCGTCCATTTTTTCCGCCCATTCGGCGGCCTCGGCCGGGTCTTTGATCGAAAGATCAAGCATGGCATAGCCAAGGCTTGCCTGTGCAATGCCCTGGGCCACGTCCGCGCCATAGGCCTTTTTCCATGATCCGCGCAGCCATGCCGGAACATTCAATTGCCAGTCTTCGACATTTTCAGGCCATTCAAAGCCGTCGCGCTGCAAGCCGCGCAAGACGGCATTGATCAGTTTGGTGTACCGATGAAGTCCTGCATCGCGCGCCAGATTAACCGTGCTGTCAACTGCACCATGATCGGCTGTATCCATGAAAAACAGCTGGGCAACACCCAGACGCAGGATATTGGTCAGTCGTGCGGCGGTGCGATCTTGTGGCGGGTGATAGCGTGGGGCGAGCATGGCATCAATTTCACCGAGATGGCGCAATGTCGTGCCGAGCAATTGACGCAAAAAATTGCGATCCAGTGACGGCAGACCAAACCCGTGTTTTGACAGAAGCTCGTCCAGTGTGACTTCCCCCCCGCGCAGCTCCTGCAGGGTTTTGAGCGCCAGCATCCGTGGATCGGGAAGATCGGCCGGTTGGCTATGGTGTGGCGCGTGGCGGTTGTCCGGACGGGCGCGGCGTTCTGTCAAAGGAATATCTCCGGTTTCGGGTTGTGGCTTGTAAGTAAGCGCCCTTTGGGGGGCTGTAAAGCACTTAGCCGCGCGATTTCTGGCATGGCTGGCCTGCTGGATATGGTTTGTCGGCTACTTAAAAGCCTTGCGATGGGGACGAGTGCCCGGTAATCCAGACGGATGATTTGAACGGAACGGGCGTTACAGATGTCTTTTGCCGCACTTGCGATTTTTTCCGGCTGCTTTCTGATCGGCTCTATGTTGCTGACCTGGGCGGTGTTGCTTTATCTGCGGCGCAAGGCGATTCTTGATATGCCCAATCATCGTTCCAGTCACGCGGTGCCAACCCCGCGCGGTGGCGGATTGGCCGTGACGCCGCTTTTGGTGTTCATGGTCGGAGCGGTTTTTTTATGGTCGGGGAATGCTGATCTGCCTCAATGGGTCATGCTCGCCGCGGCTGCGGCGCTTGGCATGTTAAGCTGGTTTGATGATCGACATGATCTGTCGCCTGCTATTCGTTTTGCCTGTCAGTTCGTTGCCGTGATCGTCGGTGTGTTCGCGATTGACAGTCCTGTCCTGCAAGGGCTGGTGCCAATGTGGCTGGATCGTGTTCTGGTGGTTCTTGCCTGGGTCTGGTTCCTTAATCTTTTCAATTTCATGGATGGGATTGACGGCATTACCGGGGTCGAAGCGGGATCCATTGGCGCGGGCGTTTTTGCTTTGGCGCTTTTGATGCCGTTGCCTGAATTCATTGATCTTGGTTATATCGGGCTTGGTATTCTGGCGATCATGGCCGGATTTCTGATCTGGAACTGGCATCCGGCGAAGCTGTTTCTGGGGGATGTCGGATCGGTGCCGCTGGGGTTTGTTCTGGGTTGGTTGCTGCTTGAACTGGCGGCACGTGGTGCGTGGATGCCAGCTTTGATCCTGCCATTATACTATCTGGTCGATGCAACCTTTACGTTGATGAAGCGCGGGCTTCGGGGGGAAAAGGTCTGGCATGCTCATCGTGAGCATTTCTATCAACAGGCGACCCAGCGTGGGATGAGCCACGCTGGGGTTTCATTCCTGATAATGCTTGCCAATCTGGCACTGATCCTTGTGGTGTTTTTGCCGACAGATGCGGACGTATCTGAACGGTTGGCAATAGCTGCGATAATTGTCGTGTTGCTGATTGCGGGAATGAAATTTTTGCCGGTTAAGACTGTCAAAACGCATTCGCCCTGATTGCCGCTCGTTCGGATAGCTTGACTTGTCACAGGCCGAACGCGAAAAGAAAAACCGTGTCCCTGCCAAAGGCTTGCGGCTAGTATGAACCACACCAGTATTCCGGTAAGGAACCGAATGTCGCGTTTATTCCAACGTAGCCAGATTGCCTTTGTCCATGATGTGACAATGGCAGCTGTTTCATTGCCCGCAGCACTTTATCTGCGCGTGGGCGATGGTGTGGTTTTTTATAATCCGCAGAACATTCTGTTTTCAGCATCAGTCTTTACCGTTATCGCCGCAGTCTCTTTCTGGTTTTTTGGCCTTTATCGCGGGATTTGGCGTTATGCGTCTTTGAACGATCTGACGCGAATTGCCAAGGCGGTAACAGTTGCCATTGGCGTATTGTTTCTTGTGTTGTTCCTGACCGCGCGGCTTGACTGGTTGCCGCGATCAACACCGATTATTCAGTGGTTCCTTTTAATGGCGCTGCTGGGGGGATCCCGGCTGATTTATCGGATCACCAAGGACAAAACCTCTGCCCGTGAAATGCTGCGGCAGGGGACGCATCGTTTGCCGGTTCTGTTGATTGGTGCAGGTGACGAGGCGGAAGCCTTCATTCGCGAAACGCGTCGTTCAGCAAATACACCGTTTGATGTTGTCGGGATTGTTTCGCTGACCGATAGCCGCGTTGGGCGCAACATGCACGGCGTTGATGTTCTTGCGACCGTAGACCGTCTTGAGGAGATCCTTGGCAAGCTCGCCAATAGCAAGCGTGGGCTGCCGCGCCGGTTGGTTCTGACCGGTGACGCACTGCGTCACGAAGATATAACGAAATGGGTCGAGATTGCTGAGCAAAGGGGCATCACCCTTGCGCGCCTGCCAAAGTTGAATGATCTGCGGGAAGGTCTTGCCGACCCACTGCAAATCCGCCCCGTAGCGATCGAGGATTTGCTGGGCCGTCCGCAGGCGCGCCTTGATCGAGACAAGGTTCGTCAAATGATTGCCGGGCATCGGGTGCTTGTGACCGGTGCCGGTGGATCAATCGGCTCGGAACTGGTGCGGCAGATTGCTGCCTATGGTCCGGAAAGTCTGACCTTGCTGGATGCGGGGGAATACAATCTTTATGCCATTGATATGGAGATGGCGGAAAAATATCCCGATCTTCCGCGTGAAAGTATTTTAGGCGATGTTCGTGATCGAACCCGGATCGATCAGGTTTTTGCAAAGCAAAAGCCGGAGATTGTTTTTCATGCCGCAGCCTACAAACATGTGCCGCTGGTTGAACATAATCCCAATGAAGGTATTCTGACCAATACGTTGGGCACCCGCAACGTTGCCGAGGCATGCCGTGCGGCCGGGGTTGGCACCATGGTTCTGATTTCAACGGACAAGGCCGTAAATCCGGCGAATGTCATGGGGGCGTCAAAACGTTTGGCGGAATGCTATTGTCAGGCGCTTGAGACGCTGCCAGCGGATCAGCGCGGCCCGACACGTTTTGTGACGGTTCGGTTTGGCAATGTGCTGGGCTCAACCGGATCCGTCGTACCCCTGTTCCGCCGCCAGCTGGAGGCCGGTGGTCCGTTGACGGTGACGCACGAAGGCATCACGCGGTACTTCATGACGATTGCCGAAGCGGTGGAACTTGTTTTGCAGGCTGCCGAACTTGGCAAGCATGGTGTCACCGATGGCGGCAAGATATTCGTTCTTGATATGGGGCGACCGGTCAAGATCATCGATCTGGCGCGTCAGATGATCCTGCTGTCGGGCCTGCGTCCGGGCAAGGATATCGATATCAAGGTAACGGGATTACGTCCCGGCGAGAAGCTTTACGAAGAATTGTTCCACGATGGTGAGCCACCAGAACCGACTGAAACCGACGGCGTTATGTTGGCGGCCCCGCGTGTTGTTGATTATGCGTTGATCAAGCAGGTGTTTGACGAGCTTGGTGAAAGTGCAGCAAGGCGTGATACGCACAAGACGCTGGAACTGATGGGGCGTCTTGTCCCCGAATTTCAGCCGCCCGAGATTGGGGTTAAATCCTTCTTTGCAGATAGCGATCCGGGAAAACTCGATCAGGCGGTTAGTGGTCAATAACCTGATATCTGTTTAAAGACGGCACGTCTGCGCAGTCTGGTCTGCGGCCATGCAACATTTCGGGGTCCACATTTTATCGTCTGCGTGATAAAGCTCCGCGCGAAACATGGTTCGGACTCATTGATCATGTGTCGGCCAGAATGAAAACCATCGGTTTTCATTCATCAGAAGGCCAGTCTTGCCCACGCGCAGCCATACGGAACGGTTTCTTTTGTGGGCCGATATATCATCAATGGGTCCGGTGCCTTCATCACTGACGATCTTTTGAAAGCGAACCCGATGACTGCTCGTATTGCGCGCGCGCTGATCTCTGTTTCCGACAAGACCGGTCTGGTCGAATTTGCCAAATCCCTTCATGAACAGGGTGTTGAAATCCTGTCTACCGGTGGTTCTGCCAAGGCCATCGAAGCGGCCGGTATCCCTGTGAAGGAAGTTGCCGATCATACTGGTTTTCCCGAAATCATGGACGGTCGCGTCAAGACTCTTCATCCGAAGATTCACGGCGGCCTTTTGGGCCGCCGTTCTCTTTCCAGCCACATGAAGGCGATGGAAGATAACGATATTTCGCCGATCGATCTGGTGTGTGTGAACCTTTATCCGTTCGAAGAAACCGTTGCCAAGGGTGCCGATTTCGATACCTGCATCGAAAATATCGATATCGGCGGACCGAGCATGATCCGTTCGGCGGCAAAGAACCACGAATCGGTTACGGTTGTTGTCGATCCGTCTGATTACGACCGCGTTGTTGCCGAAATGAAAGACAATGCAGGTGCCACGACGGCTGAGACCCGACGCGTTCTGGCCGCCAAGGCATTTGCCCGTACGGGCGCTTATGACTCGGCTATTTCAAGCTGGTTTGCCGGTGAGCTTGGTGAAACCTTCCCGCAGCGCCTGAATGTTTCTGCCGAACTGAAACAGACCCTGCGTTACGGTGAAAACCCCCATCAGCAGGCAGCGTTCTATACCAATGGCAAGAACCGTCCGGGCGTTGCCACCGCAACCCAGCTTCAGGGTAAGGAACTGTCATTCAATAACCTGAATGATACGGATGCAGCGTTCGAACTGGTGTCCGAGTTTGATGAAAAACCGGCTGTTGCCATCATCAAGCACGCCAATCCGTGTGGCGTTGCCGAGGGGGCAACTCTGATTGAAGCCTATCACAAGGCACTTTCTTGTGACCCGGTTTCGGCCTTTGGTGGCATCATCGCGGTTAACCGTACCCTTGATAAGGCCACTGCCGAAGAAATTGCCAAGCTGTTTGCCGAAGTCGTGATCTGCCCGGATGCCGATGACGCGGCGAAGGAAGTTCTGGCAGCGAAGAAGAACCTGCGTCTTCTGGTGACCGGTGGCATGGCGGATCCGGAAGGTGAAGACATGACGCTTCGGTCGTTGGCTGGTGGATATCTTCTTCAGAACCGCGATGCCGGTCGCGTCAAGCGTGACGCGCTTAAAGTCGTCACCAAGCGCAAGCCGACCGAAGCCGAACTTGATGATCTGCTGTTTGCCTTCCGTGTTGGCAAACATGTCAAATCAAACGCGATTGTTTATGTCAAAGACGGTAAAACGGTTGGTGTGGGTGCCGGCCAGATGAGCCGTGTTGACAGTTCACGGATTGCCGCATGGAAAGCCGAAGAAGCCGGTAAAAATGCGGGTGAAGGCGAATTGCGCACCAAGGGATCGGTCGTGTCGTCTGATGCCTTCTTCCCGTTTGCAGACGGATTGCTGGCCGCAGTCAATGCCGGTGCCACAGCGGTTATTCAGCCGGGCGGTTCAATGCGTGACGAAGAAGTCATTGCGGCTGCCGATGAACACGGTATTGCCATGGTGTTTACCGGTATGCGTCACTTCCGTCATTAATCTTTGGTTTGAACCTTAAGCAAACAGGCCGCAGACATTTTATGTCCGCGGCCTGTTTTTTGTGTTCAGTGGATGGATATCAGGGTCAAACAGCCGTTGCTGGATGTTCCCCTTTTGCGCTGCTGTTCACAGTTTTATCAATCGGATCGGAGTTTTCGATCATTGCCCCATCCCGCTTTATGGCGGCGGGCTGTTTTGGCGTTGCCGGATCGGATGCGGGCTGATCATTATGAACGCGCATCGGTGCGCGCCAGTCAATGCTGCCAAAGGAATGACAGGACGGGCAGGTTACCGCCCATTTATCTGTTTCCGTACCACATGCGCCGCACCGCCAGCCGGGGTCGGGATTGGCGTGACTTGCCTTTACCAGCAGCTCACGTGCTTTTGCGGCATCTTTCTTTTCACGGAATTCCAGATCAGCCAGAAGACGGTAGTGACGTGACTGCGCCTTTTGGGCGATGGCCTTTTCCAGGTTGCTGCGTGCCATGCCCCACAAATCGGCAGAAAGTGCGGCTTCGGCAAGCAAAAGCTGGCTTTCTACATGTTCCGGATTGGCGGCAATCAGCTTTTCGACAGCTTTGACTTTTGCCAAGGCGTCTTCGGAAAGACTGTCCAGATAGATTTGACCCAAGGCCGCGGATGGTGATGTCTGCCAGCTTTGCTGGGCAACGTCGCGCGCTTTCGCAGGCTGATCAATGTCGGCATAAAGCCTAGCCAGAAGAACGGCCGCGCCGGTAAAGTCCGGGCGCGCGTTCAAAGCTTTGCGCAAAAGTTTGATGGCTTCGGCATTTTCACCATCCGTTATTGCGTCTTCGGCTTTGGCTGTAATCAGAAGTGCACGGCGACGTGTCAGTTCATCTTCGTTAAAGATATCTGCCTTTTGGGCATCCACCAGCAGGGTCAGGGCCCGGTCCCAGCGTTTTGCACCCAGTAACAAATCAAATAACGTTACAAGCACGGACGGATTGCGCGGACGCAGGCGGTGGGCCCGTTCCGCATAATCGAGTGCCTCCGACCGGTTATCGGACTTCAGCGATAACTGCAGTAAACCGCGCAACCCGAAAAATGCTGAATCAGGCTTTTCAAGCATTGCTTCAAATTGACGTTTGGCAGCCTCGTTGTTTCCGTCAAGTTCGGCGGCTTGGGCTGTTAACAGGCGGGTCAGGGTATCGTCTTCAAGATACCGGTCGACCGCACGGGTATGCTTCAATGCTTGTCGAACATCACCAGATGCAAGTTCCAGCAATCCCATGGTAAGGGCCTGCTGACCTTTTTTGCGACGGCGACTGCCCAGAATACGGCCAAGCCAATTGGGAGAATTGGCAATGGCGGACCAACAGCGCCAAAGGATGACCAGAACCCCGGTCAGAACAAGAAGGCCAAGGGCGACCATGCCAATAGAGCCATCAAACCTGTAGCCGAGCCAGACGATGGTCATTGTACCGGGATTATTGGCAAACCAGACCGTGCAGGTGACCAGAATTGCAGTTATCAGAATGAACAGGCCAAGACGGATCATTGGCTGTCCCCCGTATTTGCAGACCCATCACCGGTCAGAAGATTGATCGCATGTGCACTGAGCGTTGCGATGGCACCGTTCAACACCTGACGGCTTTTGGCGTCTTCAAGCCACTCGTTGACGGCGGCCCTGGCATTGTCACCTTCGATACCATCAAGGGCGGCAATGGCACCATCAAGATCATCACTTTCAAGCGCTGTTTCTGCGGTCACCAAACGTCCATCGAGCGATTCTTCGCCGACAACATCAATACGCCGAACCGGGATCAGTTTTTTGATATTGGCCCAGGTCGCGTCAAGAACACTACCGGAATGGTCGTCACTTGATGCCTGTACGGCTTTCTGTGCCATTGCCGGAAATGACTGGCGCAGCTTTTCGATGGTGGGCGCGCCACGATCCGCAAGCGGTTTCAGGGCTGATATCTGTTCTGCAATGACGGGATCGTCCGAGCCGCTGCGTTCCAGCTGATTAAGCGCGATCATAAACGATCCGCCGCGCTGCACGGCATCGCGCAGGATCGTAACGGCCATGGCAATGGCCTGGCCACGGCTTTCAACCCGAAGACCGGCAGTTGCCCGCACTTCTTCTTCCATGGTTGACAGACGTGCTGACAGATCGCGCATTTCTGCTGCAACACCAGAAAGTTCGGCTTCGACCCGTGCCAGTTCTTCAATCGGTGCGGTGCGGGTTTCAATTTCTGCCATCCGGCGTGCAACTGTGGAGTTCAGCGAATCGCCGCGTTCACTGTCAAGGCGTTCACGCAAGGCGTTGATCGTACCTTCGAGACGTGACAGGCGTTCGGTCAATGCCGTATCGACGACGACTGTTTCATCACCTTCTGATGGTGCTTTTTCATTGCGGGCAAAAGCATTGTCTGTCGGCTCAGACAGGTTGTCTTCATTGCCGATCATTGCATCGTCACGTTCCGGCGCACCAGGCGTTATGCTTGATGAAGTTCCGGGTGCATCATTGGCAGATGTGGATGGTGTGGCACTATCGGTTGTCGGCTCGCTACCAGTTCCTGACGATTGGTTATCCGCCACTTCTGCCGGTGTGATCTCCGCCAGGATTTCAGCAGGCACATACTGGCTCAGGACGGGTTCCGCGTCACGCCACCAAAGGGTACGTGTCAGCCATCCGGTGACCAAAGCACCGGCAATAATGATCACAAACAACAGGATTGCGCGACCACCACGCTTTTTTTGCACGGTTTTGTCTGTCTTGTCAGTGGCTTGCTTGTCGGAAGCAGTCTTTTGGCTCATACCCGGTTTGATTTCAGGTTTTGCATCTGCCGTTTTGGAGCCGGACTTCTGGCTGTCTGACTTTGAGGTAGCGTTTGACGTGGATGAAGGTTTCGCACCTTCTGACCCACCCGACGTCGTTCCCGGCTTTTGATCAGCAGGTTCTTTGGCAACATTTGCATTGCCCTTGCTATCAATGGAAATGGTTTCGGACGAGCCGGATTTTGTCTCGGCTGGGTCTGTGGAAGCGTGGGTTTTTGGCGTTTCTGGTTTTTTCACGGTCGGACCATTGCAGTTTGCGGTTGTTCCGAGACACCACTTGGCGCGGAAAAGTCAGGCGAATGCGTTCTCTAGTGCCGAAAGAAGGTATTCCTGTGTCGGGTGTTTTGCCACTTCTGTCTTTAGCCATGTAAGGACGCTTAGGCGATCTTGCACTGCCGAACTCAGACAAATTGCACGTGTACCGACCAGATCTTTTTGCAGCTTGTGTCTTTCAATCAGCTTAACAAAGCTTTCCGCCGTACGGGGAGAGAAAAATAAAACTGCATCAATATGATGGGCAGAAATCGCGCTGACGACCTCATTTGGAAGACAATCGGACGGAACGGCATCATACATGGTTTGCCTTCGGATATCGAAGTTTCCGTCTCGCAAAAGTGATCCCAGATCTCCGGCGACCTTGCGGGCCGCAGGATGGAATAACGCCCCGTTTGTCGGATCAATCTGATCTTTGATCAGGCGTGCCAAATCGTGAATGTCACCGTTAGCACTTCGTATATCGGTGAAACCGGCCTGTTGTGCGGTGCGCGCAGTGGCATCACCTACGCACAAAGCCGGATAACGCCGGTCATCACATTGCCGGGTAAAGGCACGCACACCATTGGCAGAGGTAAATATCAATGCCTGCACATCAGCAAGATCAAGCTGATCCGGGTTTTGGGGAAACTCGATCCGCAACATCGGCGCCGAAAGCAGGCGATAACCACGTTGCAGAAGCGTGGTTTCGAGTTCCTGCGAATCGGCTTCCGGTCGGGTATTGAGGATCAATGGTCCCATATTCTCCCCGCTGATATTCCAGATCGCGCCATTAACCCGACTAGGCCGAGATAAAGTCTGACCCGCCACGCTCTTTGAGCTCGTTACCGGCATCGGTTCCGGCGGCTGCGGCATTTGCCAGGTCCGGATCATAAATCATTCGTTCAGTATCCAGTCGTTCGCTGCCATCCGGGCGCACAATGCTGACCCGTAAACGCATTCTGCCATCCGGGAGATATTCGGCAAGAGCAGCAATAGGGGTGCGACATGAACCGTCGAGCGCACGTAACGCCGCGCGTTCAGCCGCGACGCGGATGGCCGATGCCGGGCAGTTCAAAGCAGAAAGCCAGTTGTGCGTCTGGTTGTCAGTTTCGCGAATAGTAATACCGATTGCCCCTTGGGCAACAGCGGGGAGCATGTCGTCCTCGGAAATTGCAGCAGTTGCAACTTCTGGACGGTTTAGCCGGTTCAAACCTGCCATTGCCAGAAGCGTGGCATCCACCTGACCCTCTTCAAGCTTGCGAAGGCGGGTTTGGACATTGCCACGGAATGTCACAACCTTGAGATCGGGATATTTATTAAGGATCATTGCTTGGCGGCGTAACGATGCCGAGCCGATCACCGATCCCGCAGGCATTTCGGCAAAGCTTTTGTATTTCAGAGAAATAAACGCATCGCGCACGTCTTCGCGCGGCAAGATCGTTGGCAAAATCATGCCATCTGGCAGCACCGTCGGCACATCTTTCATACTGTGAACAGCAAGATCAATCTCGCCACCCATCAGGGCATCATCAATTTCCTTGGTGAATAACCCCTTGCCACCGATTTCCGACAATGCGCGATCAAGAATCTTGTCGCCCGTCGTTGTAATAACGGTAATGGCAATCGCGCCTTCGGCGGCGAGTTCGGGATGCGCTTTCGCAAGCTTGTCGCGGACTTCATGCGCCTGAGCCATCGCCAGGGGAGAGCCACGTGTGCCGATGCGGAGTTTTACGGTATCAGATGTGTTTGTCATGAGCCCGAGTTGTAGTCATAAAACCGATTGAAAACAAGGGCGGTAGCGTATGCCACCTTACCCAAACCGGATCGGATTATAATGATGAATGTCCCTGTTTCATTGACTTATGTGGTAGTGTTTTTTCTCTGACGCTTTTCCTGCATAGGGCAAATGCATTGCCTTGGGGTGGAAAACGGGTGCTGTTTAGGCTACATCACTGCCAGAATTTTCCCACACAGGATGCGTCAATCTGACGCGACTTATTGCCGGATTTGCAAGAAATGATCGTATTGGGTATCGAAACCAGTTGTGATGAAACGGCGGCAGCTGTCGTGAATGACAAGCGCGAGGTTATGTCCAACAGGGTGCTTTCGCAGCTTGACGATCATCGTCCTTATGGTGGTGTTGTTCCGGAAATTGCGGCACGCGCGCATCTTGAACATCTTGACCGTCTTGTCGCCGAAGCGATGGATGATGCGGGTGTTGATTTTGCCGATCTTGATGCCGTGGCCTGCACAGGTGGCCCCGGTCTGATTGGTGGCGTTATGGTGGGGGCCATGACCGCGAAGGCGATTGCCTTTGCAGCTCAGAAGCCGTTTCTGGCGGTCAATCACCTTGAAGGTCATGCGCTTACGGTGCGCCTTACGGATGATGTTGCATTTCCTTACCTGCTGTTGCTGGTTTCCGGCGGTCATTGCCAGGTCCTGATCGTTGAAGGTGTTGGCCAATACAAGCGGATCGGGACGACCATCGATGACGCGGTGGGTGAAGCATTCGACAAAACCGCGAAAATGATGGGGCTTGGTTACCCGGGGGGGCCTGCGCTTGAAAAAACGGCGGAGGCCGGGAACCCGGACAGGTTTGGTCTGCCCCGACCGTTACGCGGGCGTCCCGGGTGTGATTTTTCGTTTTCGGGTTTGAAGACTGCGGTCCGCATCTATCTCGACGGGTTTCCTGTCGAACAGCAAACTGCCGAAGTCAAAGCTGATCTGGCGGCTTCGTTCCAGCGGGCAGTGGGTGATACGCTCATTGATCGCACACGAAATGCAATTTTCGAATTCATGCGCGATTATCCGACGGGCAAGACTTTGGTGCTTGCCGGTGGGGTTGCGGCAAACAAATATTTGCGGACCCGTTTGACGGAACTGACCGATCAGGCTGGCATGACGCTTGTTGCGCCACCGTTGGAGCTTTGTACTGATAATGCCGCCATGATTGCCTGGGCAGGGTTGGAACGTTTTCGCCTCGGTCAGCATGACGAACTGGATTTCAAGCCGCGACCGCGCTGGCCGCTTGACCCAGAGGCACCAAAGCGTCCGGGTGCGGGAGTGAAGGCCTGAGTTTCTCCAAACGCCAAACTGTTCGAATATTTATCATCGGGGTCGAGAAGAACTATGTCGGATAAGCGCATAACGGTAGTCGGCGGCGGCGCATGGGGTACTGCGCTGGCTATTCAGGCTGTACGGGCTGGTGCTGATGTTGAGCTTGTACTGCGTGATAGTGCGCTGGCGGAACGCATCGACAATTCTGGTGAAAATGACCTTTATCTACCTGGGGTGAAGCTTCCGAAAGCATTAAGAGCGACAATTGCGATTGATGGATTGAGAGAGTCAGACGCGGTTCTTCTGGTTACACCGGCACAGCATCTTCGAAGCACTTTGATCAAGCTTGCCCCGCATTGGCCCGAAACGCTTCCTGCCGTTATTTGCGCCAAAGGGATCGAAAAAGGGACCGGTGCGCTTATGGCGCAGGTCGTGAACGAAACGCTTGGTGATGTTCCGGTTGCGGTTCTGTCTGGCCCGACATTTGCCCAGGAAGTTGCCAAAGGGCTGCCCGCGGCGATTACACTTGCCTGTTCAGACAGGAATTTGGGCAAGGATCTGGTGGAACTGATCGGGACGTCGGCATTTCGGCCCTATTTCAGTACCGATGTCGTGGGTGTTGAAGTTGCGGGGGCTATCAAAAACGTTCTGGCAATCGCAAGCGGCGTTGTCGCGGGGCTTGAGCTTGGCGATAATGCGCGCGCAGCCCTGATTACCCGTGGACTTGCCGAAATGTCGCGATTGGCGGTGGCGATGGGGGGGCGGATTGAAACCATGATGGGGCTGGCGGGACTTGGCGATCTGACGCTGACATGTACCGGCACGTTGTCGCGCAATTACACCTTCGGGTTTGCCCTTGGGCAGGGGCAGAAGGCTGATGCCATTTTGGCCGCACGACGTTCGGTGACCGAAGGTGTTCATACAGCCGCGTCAATTACAGCTGTTGCGTCGAAATACGGTATTGAAATGCCAATCTGCAGTGCTGTGGATCAGGTCGCCAACCATGATGCGGACCTGCGCAGCACGATCAATGCATTGTTGCAGCGCCCGTTTCGCGATGAGCTTGAAACCGGAAAATAATCTGGTCACATCCACGCTATCAGCTTTTGTTCGGCTTGAGCCTTTGAGCAGGTTCTGTCAATTTACCGGTATCAAAACCAATTTTGACAGGAAACGCTGCCATGCATTTTTACATTCGCTGTGTCGACAAACCGGGGCATCTTGCTGTGCGCAAAGCCAATCGTAATGCGCATCTTGCCTATATCAAGGACGGTTTTGCCGACAGGATCGTTGCAGCAGGCCCCACACTTGATCCCGATCTTGAGGGCATGAATGGCTCGGTCTTCATTATCGAATTTGACACCCAGGCCGAAGCCGAAGAATTTGCCGCCAACGATCCATACGGCAAGGCAGGTCTGTTTGAATCCGTGATTATCCGTCCCTTCAAAAAGGTATTCTGATCCATGGCATACTGGCTGATCAAAACCGAGCCGGGAAGCTGGTCGTGGGACGATCAGGTCAGGAAAGGTGTCGAGGGATGGGATGGGGTTCGCAACCATCAGGCGGCAAAAAACCTCAAGATCATGCAGATCGGTGATCTGGCTTTCTTTTATCATTCGGTGAATGAAAAACGGATTGTCGGCATTGTCGAGGTGGTCCGCGAAGCCTATCCCGATCCAACTGACGCCACCGGCAAATTTGTTCAGGTTGATTTCAAAACCGTCAAACCGGTGCCAAATCCGGTGACACTGGCCGATATCAAAGCTGATCCGCGATTTGCCGAATTGCCGTTGCTCAGACAATCCCGTTTGTCGGTCATGCCGATAGATGATGCATCCTGGACAGCGATTTGCGAGATGGGTGGTGTTTCGGCATGACAGTTGATCTGCCGCCCTCCGGAACAGTGTTATGTGCGCTTTCTGATCTGGATGCGACCGGGGCCAAAGGCATATCGCTTGACGGAAATTCTGGCCGGGCCGGGATTTTCATCGTGCGGGACGACGCAGGGGTTTTCGGTTACGTCAACAGTTGCCCCCATATTGGTGTGCCGCTTGAACTTGAGTCCGATGAATTCATCAGTGATATTCACAACGAAATCATCTGCTCGACGCATGGCGCACGTTTCAGGATCGAAGATGGCCTATGCGTATCGGGTCCTTGTGACGGCGATATGCTGGAACCCGTTGCCGTAAAGATTGAGAACGAGAAAGTCGTTCTGGCCTGAAATTCTGCGTCATGGTGACGGTCTTAGGCGACCGTCACCTTTTCGATAAGCTCATCAAGATGTTTGGTGATGACATCAAGCTGATCCGGTTCGGACAGGCGATGATCACCGGTTTTGATCAGATCTATGCGGACATCCTTGGAAACCAGTGCTTCCGTCAGACGAATGGCGGTCTGCCACGGGACATCCGGATCCTGCATGCCTTGGATAAGGCGAACCGGGCATTCAAGTTTGATCGGATTTCGCAAAAGTAGCTGATTTCTGCCATCCTCTATCAGAGCCTGCGTAATCGTATAGGGATCGTCGCCATACTCGGTCGGCTCGATCAGGGCTCCGTTCTTGGTGATTTCAGATTTCTGGGCATCACTGAATTGCGCCCACATAAGGTCTTCGGTGAAGTCGGGGGCCGCCGCAATGCCAACAAGTCCGGCGATGCGTTCTTTCCGGGCCAGTGCCGCCAACAGCATGATCCAGCCCCCCATTGATGATCCGACCAGAATAAGCGGACCTGAGGTGATTTCGTCAATAATGGCAATGGCATCGCGGGCCCACTGTCCAATCGTCCCGTCTTTGAATGCGCCTGCCGATTGTCCGTGACCCGAATAGTCAAAGCGGGTATAAGCCAGCCCCTGCTGTACGCAATGGGCCTCGAGATGGGTGGCCTTGGTGCCGGTCATATCGGACATGAAGCCCCCCAGAAACAGAACACCAGGCTTTTGTCGGCCTTGTACTTCTGTCAGCTTGCCGGGAGTCGCATGGTATGCGATTTTTAATCCGTCAGGCCGCTCGAGATACTGAGGCGTCGGCATGTCATTTGTCATCCGGGAAGGGTATCCTTGGGTGTTAGTGGTTGGAATTGCATGAGCGCGTCAGAGATCAAGACCCAGTCAGTTTATCGTCCGGAACAGCAGGTGCAAGGTTCGGCTTATCGTCCGGCCGTAATTCTGCAAGTTCTGCCGGAACTTGATACCGGTGGTGTGGAGCGCGGTACGGTTGATATTGCGCGTGCCATTGTTGATGGTGGTGGTGTTGCGCTGGTCGCTTCTCAGGGCGGTCGGCTTGAGCGGGAGCTGGACCGGTTTGGTGCCCGTCATATTACCCTGCCACTGAAGTCAAAAAATCTGTTTACCATGCGCCGCAATGTTGATGCGCTGGTTGATCTTATCCGTGCAGAGGGCGTTGATATTATTCATGCGCGTTCGCGCGCGCCGGCCTGGAGTGCCTATTTTGCTGCGCGCAAGGCGGGGATTCCGTTTGTTACGACATTCCATGGCACTTATTCCGGTCATAACAACCTGTTCAAAAAGCGTTATAACGCGATCATGACAATGGGTGATCAGGTCATCGCCATTTCCAATCATATCGCGGACCATATTCGCAAATTTTATAAAATGGATCCTGCGCGCCTGAATATCGTGCCGCGCGGTACCAATACCGATTTGTTCAATCCGGAAAATGTCAGTCAGGAACGCCTGATTGCATTGTCAAACCAGTGGCGTTTGACCGGTGAAGAATATGTCATCATGTTGCCGGGACGGATCACGCGCTGGAAAGGGCATTGTTTCCTGATCAAGGCTTTACCGGCAGTGTTTGAAGCACTTGGCCATCGGAACGTGCGTTGTCTGATGGTCGGTTCCGATCAGGGACGCACGGCTTATCGCGATGAAGTGCTGGCTTTGACCAGGAAGCTTGGCCTCGAAGATATTGTGCATATCGTTGATCATTGTGCCGATATGCCAGCGGCCTACATGCTGGCGGATGTGGTTGCGTGTCCGTCAATCGAGCCCGAAGCCTTCGGCCGAATTCCATCCGAAGCGCAGGCAATGGGGCGCCCGGTTGTTTCGACGGCCCATGGCGGTGCCATGGAGACGGTCTTGCCCGGTGAAACCGGATGGCTTGTTACGCCGAATGAAGTTGAGCAATTGTCTGTGGCATTGACACAAGTGTTGCGGTTGACCCCGGAAAAGCGTGCCGCTTTGGCGCAAAAGGGGCGAAAGCACGTTATCGAAAACTATTCCCTGACCCAAATGGCGGAAAAAACTCTGGCGGTTTATGAAAAGGCGCTGAAAGGCGCGATCAGGAACGCTGCATGACAGAAACGATGACTTCGGACATGTCGCAAGATGCTGAAATTGTCGCGGGTGTGATGCCGGATGCCAGGCAGGAACGCATTCTTGTCATCAAGCTGTCTGCCTTGGGGGACATTATTCTTGCCATGGGGGCATTTGCCGCGATTCGATCCGCGCATCCGCGTGCTCATATCACGGTTCTGACAACACGGCTTTATGTCGACCTGATAAAATCAACGGGTTATTTTGACGCCATTGCAATAGACCGGCGGCCAAAGCTTTATCAGGTGCGTGAGGTTCTTGCGCTGCGCCGCTTCCTGCGAAATGGCAACTTTGATCGGGTCTATGATCTGCAAACTTCGGATCGCAGCGGGTTTTACTATCGGCTGTTTTGGCCGGGGAAAGCACCGGAGTGGTCCGGAATTGCCAAGGGCTGCTCGCATCCGCATGACAACCCGGATCGTGACAGTCTGCATACCATTGACCGTTTGGCGGATCAGCTGCATCGCTCCGGGATCGAAAATGTGCCACCGCCGTTTATTGCCGGATCGGATATTGATCTGGAACGTTTTGGGGTTCGAAGTCCTTTTGTTCTTATTTGTCCTGGCGGTGCCCCGCATCGTCCTGACAAGCGGTGGCCTGCCGAGCGGTTCGGTTTGCTGGCAAAAAAGATTGCCGACTATCGTCTGACGCCGGTGCTGATCGGAACTGATAAGGAAGCCGAGGTTCTTGGCAAAATCGATAGTATGTGCCCCAAGGCGCGAAACCTGATGGGACGTACAGGGTTTCTTGATATTGCGGGACTTGCGGCACGCTCTGTTTTGGCGATTGGCAATGATACGGGGCCAATGCACATTGCAGCAGCGGCCGGGGCGCCGTCTATTGTGCTGTTTTCGCGGGACTCCGACCCCAAAAAAAGTGCGCCGCGCGGGACAACGGACAACGCCGTCAGCATCGTGCGAGAGAATGACCTGAGGGAATTGACGGTTAACCGGGTGATGGATGAGGTTCGTCATCGCCTTGATCTTGTCGATTAATATCGCCGTTTCTGCCATGTCGGTCGTGCGTCATTGAATGCGAAGGACTTCAAGGCTTTGAATACCGTTGCCCAAGGCTAAAATCATTGCTTTCTGATGACGGCCCGATATGCTAGGCAAAGGTCCGTTTTGCAGTACGCATGACCGGATGTGCTTTCCGGCGACTTATTGCATCACCAGCGACTTGTTTCTGTGCTTTTTTGTTTGATTACCAAAGGAGATTATCCATAGCACGACCACGTAAACCGATGCAGCCGACCAAGGAAGGTCCGCGCGTCAATGAGGATATCAAAGCCCGTGCCATCTGTGTCGTTGACGCTGAAGGCAATATGTCTGATCCAATGACGGTTCGTGAAGGCATTGAAATGGCGATGGAAGCTGGACTCGACCTTGTCGAAGTCGCTCCGAATGCCGAGCCTCCCGTCTGTAAGCTGATCGACTACGGCAAGTTCAAATACGAACAAAGCAAGAAACAGAACGAAGCCAAAAAGAAACAGAAGGTTATTGAAGTCAAGGAAATCAAGCTCCGTCCGAACATTGATATCCATGACTACAATGTGAAGCTACGTGCAGCGCAGAAGTTTCTTGGCGGTGGAGATAAGGTGAAAGTCACTTTGCGTTTCCGTGGACGTGAAATGGCTCACCAGGACCTTGGTCTTGGCATGCTGCAGCGTTTTTCGGGGGATCTTGAAGATCTTGCCAAAACCGAACAGATGCCGAAGATGGAAGGCCGCATAATGATTATGGTGCTGGCGCCGCGTTAACCCGCGGCGTTTTGCCTTTCCAAGCAAGAGGGAATGCCATGGCAGCCGGGAATGATCTTCTGATCGTCGGGGTCGATGACGACCCTAAAAGTCTCGTGCTTCTGAAACGAATCGTCGAAAGTGGCGGATACAGTTTTGTTGGCGTTTCCTCTGGCAAGGAACTTCTGGAAGTCCTGAAGACAAAAAAGCCGCGCATCATTCTGATGGATATCATGATGCCCGGCATGAATGGCTTTGAAACTTCGCTTCGGGTTCGCACGGGTTTCCCTGATCGTGCCTGTGCAATCATCTATGTCACGGCCCGTCAGGGCGAAGAAGATTTGCGTGGCGGTGTTGCCGCGGGTGGAAATGACTTCGTCTTAAAGCCGATCAATCGCGAAAAACTGCTGAGCCGAATCGAGAAGTGGATCGGTCGGGTTCACACAATTAAAACAGCAGTTTAACATATTTCTGCCGGGCTGACATCGATCTGTCGCCAGGTATGAGTGCATCCTGATCGTCCGACTTTTTCCCTGACTTTCACAATACGATTTCGGATCACGCAGATATGCGAGGATCTCTGCCAACGGTGTGTTGTTGTGACCGTTTCAGTCTGATCTTTTACGCGATGTGGTGAAGCGGGGAAAATCGCGGGTAACAGGGGCGAAAAGGTCCTTGAAAAAGGAAGGGGTGGAGTCTATAACCACCCGTCCCCAAAACAGGTGGTGAGGCTGGAAAGATCATTGATCTTTCAGGGCATGCCCAGCCGCCGTGGGGAATTTCGTGTTTCATTGCTTATGCAAGGATAGAAAAATGCCCAAGATGAAGACCAAAGCGAGCGCTAAAAAACGCTTTAGCCTGACCGCAAAGGGTAAAGTTCGTCGCAATGTCGCTAACAAGCGTCACCTGTTGACTGCGAAACCCACCAAGATGAAGCGCCAGGCACGTGGCACGGAGATTCTCTGTGACGCAGATGCCCGCATCGTCAAAAAATTCCTGCCGTACGGTTAAGGCTAAGGAGAGTTAAATGGCTCGTGTAAAAGGGGGCGTGTCTTCTCACGCCCGTCACCGCAAGGTTATCAAGGCTGCCAAAGGTTATCGTGGTCGCCGCAAGAATGCTTACCGCACTGCTGTGCAGGCCGTTGAAAAAGGTCTGCAATATGCATATCGCGACCGTCGCGTTAAGAAACGCCAGTTCCGCAGCTTGTGGATTCAGCGTATCAACGCCGGTGCTCGTGAAAACGGTCTGAGCTACTCGCAGTTCATGAACGGCCTCAAGAAGGCTGGCGTTGAACTGGACCGCAAAGTGCTTGCCGACATCGCCGTGCGCGAACCCGATGCTTTCAAAGCTCTGGTTACCCAGGCGCAGGCTGCACTCGGCTAATAAACCTTTTGCAAAAAGGTTTAATCGGCACTTGCCTGATTTGATCGGGGGCGGCCATATTGGCCGTCCCCTTTCTTTTGTTTATCCCAATTCACTTTAAGCAAAGCATCGGAAGTTATGGAAAACATCGAAGCATTGCGCGAAGAGGTTCTGGCCGAAATCGAAAAAGCAGCCGACTTGCAGGCTCTTGAAGATGTTCGTATCAGTGCTCTTGGCAAAAAGGGCCGCATTACCGGCCTGATGAAAAACCTTGGCCAGATGGATCCGGATCAGCGCCGTGAATTCGGTCAAACGCTGAACACGGTCAAGGATCAGGTTGCCGAGGCGATCGAGACCCGCAAATCCGGCCTGGAAGACGCGGCCTTGAATGCACGCCTGGTTGGCGAACGGATCGATGTAACCCTGCCTTCGCGCATGGACGAGACTGCAGGCCGGATTCATCCGATCAGCCAGACGATGGACGAAATCATCTCGATCTTTGGCGAGATGGGCTTTGCGCTTGCCGAAGGTCCGGATGTCGAAGACGATTTCCATAACTTTACCGCCCTGAACATCCCGCCGGAACACCCGGCGCGCGAGATGCAGGACACCTTCTATCTGCCCGAGCAGGAAGACGGGTCGCGCCTTGTGCTGCGCACCCATACCTCGCCGGTGCAGATCAGAACCATGCAGAGCAAAACCCCGCCAATCCGGATCATCGCGCCGGGGCGGACATATCGTTCCGATAGCGATATGACCCATACGCCGATGTTCCATCAGGTCGAAGGACTGGTGATCGACAAGAAAACCCATATGGGCCATCTGAAAGGGTGCCTGCTGGAGTTTGTTAAAACCTATTTTGAGCTGGACGAAGTTCCGGTTCGCTACCGTCCGAGCTTCTTCCCCTTTACCGAGCCGAGTGCCGAAATGGACATTGGCTGTTCGCGCAAGGGCGGGGAGCTCAAGATTGGTGAAGGCGACGACTGGCTGGAGATTCTGGGCTGCGGCATGGTTCATCCGCGCGTTCTGGCGGCTTGTGGGCTTGATCCGAATGAATATCAGGGCTTTGCCTTTGGCATGGGGATCGAACGTATCGCGATGCTGAAATACGGCATTCCCGATCTTCGCACCTTCTTCGATACCGATCTGCGCTGGCTGAAACATTACGGTTTCGTGCCGCTGGATGTACCGAACATGGTGAGAGGCTAAGATCATGAAATTCACACTCGATTGGCTGAAGCAGCACCTCGATACCGATGCGTCGATTGATGTTATCGCCGAAAAACTGACCGATGTCGGGCTTGAAATCGAAAGCGTCACCGACCGAGCCGCAGCGCTTCGGGATATCCGTGTCGCCTATATCGAAGAAGCGGGTCAGCACCCGGATGCCGACCGCCTGAAACTGTGCCGGGTGAATACCGGTGATAAAATCATTCAGGTCGTTTGCGGTGCACCGAACGCCCGAACCGGGATCAAGGTTGCACTGGCACAGCCGGGCGCGATCATCCCGATTGACGGTTCGAAACTGAAACCGGGTAAAATCCGGGGCGTCGAAAGCCAGGGCATGATGTGTTCGACCCGCGAACTTTGCCTGGGTGAAGATCACGACGGCATCATCGAACTGCCGGAAGATGCCGAAATCGGCGCACAGGTTGCAACGGTTCTTGGTGCGGACGATCCGATCATTGAAATCGGCCTGACCCCGAACCGTCCCGATTGTACCGGTGTGCGCGGGATCGCACGTGATCTTGCCGCTGCCGGTCTTGGGGCGCTAAAGGCAGATCCACGTCAGGAAGCGGTTGCCGGATCGTTCGATAGCCCGGTGGGTGTCACGATTTCAGCAGATATTGCAAAAAATGCCGCAGCCCCGGCATTTTATGGTCGCTACATTCGCGGTGTTAAAAACGGCGAAAGCCCGGCATGGCTGAAAGCCCGTCTTGAAGCCATCGGTTTGCGTCCGATTTCGGCTCTTGTCGATATCACAAACCTTGTGACCCATGACCTTGCCCGTCCATTGCATGTATTTGATGCCGATAAACTGTCGGGTGACATCAATGTGCGCTATGCGATCAATGGCGAAAAGCTTGCGGCACTTGATAACAGGGAATACGAGCTGTCCGAGAGCATGGTCGTGATTGCCGATCAGGCAAAGGCACTTGGCATCGGTGGTATTATCGGCGGTGAAGAAACCGGTTGTGTCGAAGACACGGTCAATGTGTTTGTCGAATGTGCCCTGTTCGATCCGATCAGTGTTGCAAAAACCGGTCGCAAACTGCAGATCAATTCCGATGCCCGTTACCGGTTCGAGCGCGGCGTTGATCCGCAATCAATTGTCTGGGGCATGGAAGTTGCCACCCGTCTGATCACGGAACTTTGTGGTGGCGAAGTTTCGCACGTGGTCAAGGCCGGTGACGTTCCTGCGCCCAGGAACAGCTTTGATCTTCGCATTGATCGCATCCGGGAACTGGGGGGTGTCGACGTTGACGCCGATCAGGCGATTGCAATTCTGAAGTCGCTTGGCTTCGAAGTTACCGGAAATGCGCCCGTTATTACGGCTGTTGCACCAACATGGCGTCCGGATATCGTTGGCGAAGCCGATCTGGTCGAGGAAGTGCTGCGCATTGTCGGATACGATAAAATACCGACGGTGCCGCTGGAACGTGAAACCAGCCTGCCGGTTCCGGCCCTTAGCCCGTTCCAGAAGCGGGTCGGTCTGACCCGTCGGACACTGGCTTCGCGCGGCATGTTTGAAACCGTCACGTGGTCGTTCACGGACTCGCGTTGGGCAAAACTGTTTGCGGATTTGAAACCGGGGCTGTTCCTTGCCAATCCGATCAGTTCCGATCTTGATGTGATGCGGCCCAATGTGCTGATCAACCTGATTGCCGCAGTCGGTCGCAATCAGTCGCGCGGCTTTGCTGATCTGGCACTGTTTGAAGCTGGTCCGGAATTCTTTGGCGATCAGCCGGGGGATCAGCGTCTGGTTGCGGCCGGTTTGCGGTCGGGATCGACTACTCCGCGCAGCTGGACAGGGTCCCGTCGCGATATTGACCTGTTTGATGTCAAGGCGGATGCCGAGGCATTGCTGGAAGCCCTTGGTACTGCCGCAGCCAACGTGCAGGTGAATGCTGATGGTGCCCCGTCGTGGTATCACCCGGGCCGATCAGCCGCCTTGCAGCTGGGGCCGAAAAACATCCTTGGCTATTTCGGTGAACTGCACCCGAAAGTATTGAAAGCTTTGGGTGTCAAAGGGCGCGTCGTTGCGTTCGAGCTGTTCGTTGAAAACGTTCCGATGCCAAAGAAAAAAGGCCCCGGCCGCCCGTTACTGAATGCATCAAGCTTCCAGTCGGTCGAACGTGATTTTGCCTTCCTTCTGGATGCGGATGTTCAGTCCGAAGCCATTGTCAAGGCAGCACGGAATGTGGACCGTAACCTGATTTCGGATGTCACGATCTTCGATCTTTATGCCGGCAAAGGTATCGAGGATGGCAAGAAATCAATTGCTTTCTCGATCACCTTGCAGCCGACCAAGGCAACCCTGACCGAAGAAGAAATCGACGGGGTTTGTAAAAAGGTTGTCGCTGCTGTCGAAAAGGCAACAGGCGGTTCTTTGCGCGCCTAGGGTTTTCCCCGACAAGCATAATAAAAACGGGTCGCCTGTCTGGCGGCCCGTTTTTTGTTGTCCGAATGTGGGAATGTGCGCGAAGGCGCAAGGAAGCTATCCACCTGGTCGTTTACGCAAGACGGCAAATTCTTCTTCATCAAGGTCGACGGCCACGATGTCCGGACCATTGGTGTAAATCCGCCATTCCATATCGGTGTCATCGCATTCGATGTTAAGTTGATCGATCATGCTGTTCCATGTGCAGCTTTCCCAGTCGTCATCCGCTTCAAGCCGACCGGTTCCGTTATCGGACAGATGCATGACCAGCAGTTCTTCATCCTCGTCAACTGAGTAAACAGCGTAAGTTTCGTTTGCGAAACGGTAGTTGATTTCCTTACCATTCAATTGCCGCCATCCACGCGGCATAGGGGCATGAACATCGCGCTCGGCAAACAGGCTGGCCAGCGATTGCATGTGGCTGTTTGGCATGGTTCGCATGTCCGAGCCACATGCCGCCAGAAGCAACAAACCAGTCAATGAAAGTGCCGTATATAAACGGGTGCTAGTCATACCATGCTCCGTCGTGGCCGATGGTCATCAAGCGGGCAGGTTTTACCGACCCGCTTTGTGCTGTCTGTTTCAAAGCAAGATGCTTGCCACCCTTGGACTTGGGGGCTTTTATGGCTTCCCGCGCAGAGTGAAGACAAATGTTGCCCCGGGATCGGTCAGGGGGCGGGTCGTATCAAGCCATATCCGACCGCCATGCTGTTCTGCAATTTTCCGACATAGTGAAAGCCCAAGCCCGGTTCCGCTGAACTCATCTTTGTGCAAACGCTGGAACAGGCGGAAAATACGATGTGCATGTTCCGGATGAATGCCAATTCCATTATCGCGAACCGAAATACGCCAGAATCCGGGCATGTCGGGATCTCGCATGGCATGAATATCGATGTGAGGTGGGACGCCTGGGCGACGATATTTGATCGCATTCGACAACAGGTTCTGGAATAGACGTGACAAACTGATCCGATCACCGTTGATCACGGGCAGATCATTATGGGTAATGGTTGCCTGTTCCTGAACAATAATGGCCTTGAGGTCGGCTTGCGCTTCGTTAAGCACCTGATTGCAGTCGAGTTCCGCCATTTCATCATCGTTGCTGCCGGTTTTGGCATATTCCAGCAAATGGCTGATCAGTTTATGCATGCGCTTTGCGCCATCGACCGCATAGTCGATATATTCGTCTGCTTCCTGATCAAGTGATCCGCCATAACGGCGTTTCAAAAGCTGGGTATAGCTTGCGACCATGCGTAATGGCTGTTGCAGGTCGTGGGACGCGACATAGGCAAATTGTTCAAGGTCTTCATTGGTCCGCTTGAGCTGATCAAGGGTATCGCGCAGCTTGTTTGCATTTTCGACAAACTGGGTCACGTCGCGTGCGCTGCTGAATGTCATGCCCTCGAACGGACCAATGGCGTGCCACGCCAGCCATCGGGTTTCGCCGCGCTGATCGGAAATACGTAAAACCAGTTCTCTTTCCTGTGTATCGCCACTTTGCCGGTTTATGAAACTTGTGCGGATAGTTTCCCGGTCTTCTGGCAGGAAAAGAAATTCGACCGGCTTTCCGATCAGATCATAGACCGCCTTTCCAACAAGTTCGGCCAATGCGGGGCTGAGGCCTTGCAGAATGCCTTCCATGTCGACTGCGATTGCAGGTTCTGGCGTATGATGCAGATAGGTTTCGAACGGGTGACAAAGTTCCTGCTGCGGGGCGATTTCCAGCAAAAGGACGGTAATGGTTTCACTGTCTTCTTCCTGGCGGCGTTGAGCCATCAGATAAAAGCGCTGGGTTTGACCAGCTGATGTCAGTATATCGACCATTGTGCCGATACGATTATCTTGCCACTCGTTGTCAATCAGCGGACTTCGTAGCTGTGCCCGCGATGCCGCGCCAAGACGTGACAGAAATGCATCGGCGGTTGGTTTGACATCGCCAAATTCAAGGCCGAGTATTTCCGGCCAGTTCAGACGAGATGTAAGAATTCCCGACGGGTTCTTTGACGACCAGCTTAAAATCGCACAGCCGCAATCAGACAGCGTGTTTTCTGAATCGTTGAAATGCTCGGCCAGGTCGGCGGCGCGCAAATGCTGTCGTTTCAGGCGCTGCCACAGCCAAACAGAAAGGCCCGCCATAATAACCAGCACGATCAGAAACAACGAGGCGTGAAGCATGATGGCTTCGCGCCAGTTGCCCAATAAAATGTGCCGCGGAATATAGGTCACAACGATACGGTCAAGCTGCGGCAAAACACTGTAGGCCATCAGCATCACGGTATTGCCATGCATGCACAGCAAACTGCCGCGATAGGCTTTTTGTTTGTCTATTTCGTCAAAAAGATCATCAACAAAATGGGGCGGGATAGTGCCGTTGATCTGATGGCGATCAGTATCGAGAACGCCAACGGAAAGATCGGGATTTTCATCAATGACGCGTTGCAGGTCGATTGTGCTGTTTTGCATCAGCACGGCACTCAGATGATAGGTGATGGCCATCATTTGCGCCCGCGCCTGATCAATCGCGCTGTCGTATAGTGTTTTCTGGATAAACAAGAAGGAAAAAAGCAGGATCACCATGCCGGTCATCGTGAGCGCAGCCAGACGCTTTCGCAGTTTGCTTAACCCGCGTCGGGACAATGACGGCTCGATGGATGTCAGAAACATTTTCTTTGTTGCACCCTTGCCTGATCCTGCCTAACTGCCCCGTGATCAAAGCCTATGTTTTTTTGGTCGGGTTGAAAAGCTTTCAACCGGCAATAATGCGGATGATCTCATATAAAAAATCGCGCGGTGACAGCAACTTGCTCTTGTTCGGGGCATGTTGTTGCCATCAGGAAGGGGCGATCATGCAAATCCGGGGCAGGGTGAAGGCGAATTCGCAGAACCGAATTCAAACACAGTGCTTCTAATTGAAGTTAAAAACCCCTATAAACCCGCTGTTGGCGATTGGTTTTTATCGCCAGGACGGCCAAGACGATCCGAAATTGCCGGTATCGCCCGCTTGCTCCGCGGCAGCACAACTTTTACTGCCGTGCCTTTCCAGATGTCGCTGCCTTGTGCAGGGCTGGCTGACCGGGATGGTGCAAACGGCGTGACACCGGCTTTGTGATAAATGATCGATGTGAAATGCGATCAAGTTTTGGCAAAAACCGAACCGAATTTTTGACATAACCATCGCCCAGTGCCAGAAGCAGCCATATGACCGATCTTAAGAACATTCGAAACTTTTCGATTATCGCGCATATCGACCACGGTAAATCGACCCTGGCCGATCGTTTGATCCAGCTTACCGGTGGTCTTACCGATCGCGAGATGTCCGAGCAGGTCCTCGACTCGATGGATATCGAACGCGAACGCGGGATCACCATCA
Source organism: Thalassospira sp. MBR-102 (assembly GCF_040549275.1). Classification (NCBI taxonomy): domain Bacteria; kingdom Pseudomonadati; phylum Pseudomonadota; class Alphaproteobacteria; order Rhodospirillales; family Thalassospiraceae; genus Thalassospira; species Thalassospira sp. MBR-102. The sequence continues at coordinate 509,501 of NZ_JBEPTC010000002.1, read as the reverse complement.
AGTCGCAGGCCGTGCGTTTGAAATACACGGCCAAGGATGGTCAGGAATATACCCTGAACCTGATGGATACGCCGGGTCACGTCGATTTTGCCTATGAAGTGTCGCGTTCGCTTGCCGCGTGCGAGGGATCGCTTCTGGTGGTTGATGCCGCCCAGGGCGTCGAAGCGCAGACGCTGGCCAACGTGTATCAGGCGATTGATAACAACCACGAAATCGTGCCTGTCCTGAACAAGGTTGATCTGCCCGCCGCAGAACCGGACCGCGTCAAGGAACAGATCGAAGAAGTGATTGGCATTGACGCCAGTGACGCGCTGATGATTTCGGCCAAAACCGGTCTTGGTGTTCCCGATGTGCTTGAAGCATTGGTGCATCGTTTACCTGCTCCGACGGGCGATCCGGCGGCACCGCTTGAAGTCCTGCTGGTTGATAGCTGGTACGATTCATATCTTGGTGTGATGATTCTGGTGCGTGTCAAAGAAGGCACCCTGAAAAAAGGCCAGAAAATCCGCTTCATGAACGCCAAGGTCACCCACACGGTTGACCGTGTTGGCGTGTTTACGCCCAAGCCGCTTGCGCTTGATGAAATGGGGCCGGGTGAAGTCGGCTTTATCAATTGCGGTATGAAAACCGTTGCCGAATGCGAAGTCGGCGACACGATTACCGAAGAAAAACGTCCCTGCGCAAAACCGCTTGCCGGTTTCAAACCGTCCATTCCGGTAGTGTTCTGTGGCATTTTCCCGGTTGATACCAGCGAATATGATGTGCTGCGCGATGCGCTTGAAAAGCTGCACCTTAACGATGCATCCTTCCAGTTCGAGCCGGAAAACTCGACCGCACTGGGGCTTGGTTTCCGCTGTGGCTTCCTGGGGCTTTTGCATCTGGAGATCATTCAGGAGCGTCTTGAACGCGAGTTTGAACTTGATCTGATCACCACGGCGCCATCGGTTTCCTATAAAATCTCGATGATCAAGGGCGAAGATATTCTGCTGCATAACCCGGCGGATTTCCCTGATGTCACCAAGATCAAGGCGATTGAAGAACCCTGGATCAAGGCATCCATCATGGTGCCGGATGAATATCTGGGCGGCATTCTGACGCTTTGCACCGAACGCCGCGGCATTCAGCAGGACCTGACCTATGTCGGGAACCGGGCGATGGCGGTGTACAAACTGCCGCTGAACGAGGTGGTGTTTGATTTCTATGACCGCCTGAAATCGATTTCGCGTGGCTATGCCAGCTTTGATTATGAACTGGCGGGCTACGATGAAAGCGATCTGGTCAAGGTATCCATTCTGGTCAACGAAGAGCCGGTTGATGCGCTTGCATTGATGGTTCACCGTTCTGCTGCCGAACATCGGGGCCGCGAGATTTGCAAACGTCTTAAGGACCTTATCCCGCGCCAGATGTTCAAGGTCGCCATTCAGGCCGCCATCGGCGGCAAGGTGATCGCACGTGAAACGGTTTCTGCGATGCGTAAAGACGTGACAGCCAAGTGTTATGGCGGTGACGTGTCGCGTAAACGCAAACTTCTGGACAAACAGAAGGCCGGTAAGAAAAAGATGCGCCAGTTCGGCAAGGTCGAAATTCCACAGTCGGCCTTTATCAACGCCCTTAAAATGAGCGACGATAAATAAACCGATATTACGGTATCGAAACAAAGGCTGTATCCCATTGGGGATGCAGCCTTTTTCTTTGAGGGCTTTCGGCAATTCGTGCCATGCGTTATGGATAGGTCGTCATACTGTTTTGCTGCGGGAGCCCGCTATGGATCTTGAAATTCTTCAACGTCAGGAAGCCATCCTTGTCTTTGATCGCTTTGACGAGGAAACGGCGTGGGAAATCGGATCGGCCCTCGTGGCAGTGGCACGGGCACAGAGAGCCCCGGTTGTCGTCGACATCCGTACATCTGATCGCACCCTGTTCCACGCGGCCCTTTTGGGGGCAAAACCCGCCAATGATTCCTGGGCATATCGCAAAAGCAATCTGACGCTTCGCGAACATCAATCATCGATGCAGTTCGGATTGGCGTTGAAGGCCAAGGGCAAAACGCTTGCCGATCACGGGATTGATTTCGCCGATTATGCCGACCACGGCGGCAGTTTCCCGGTTCGCGTCAAAGGCGTTGGCGTGATCGCGGCAATCACCGTTTCCGGCCTTGCCTCGCACGAGGATCACGGCATGATCGTTGGTGTTCTTGAAGATTTTCTTGGGGTTTCGGCTTGATTCGGTTCGGTTTCGGGTATCGGGTTATCGGCCAATGATCGTCAGCCAACTTTGAGTTCGGCAGGACGGGCTTCTGCCCATTTAAGCAGGGCATCCAATGCGGGGCACAATGATTGGCCCCATTCGCTCATGCGATATTCGACCTTGGGCGGCACCACCGGGTAAACTTTGCGTTCGATGATGCCATCGGCTTCAAGCTGTCGAAGCTGCTGGGCGAGCATCTTTTGCGAAATGCCCGGGATCAGCTTTTCCAGATCTGAATAACGTTGCACCTTGCCACCAAACAGATGGAAAAGAATGATCAGCTTCCATCGACCTTCAAGCATTTTAAAGATCGTTTCGACGTCTGATGCCGCAGTGACCGGCGTGTAGGTTTTCGCCATGCTTCAAGCCTGTTAGTTACTTACTTTAAAGTACGTACTTCCCAAAATGGGAGTTTGTTTGAAAAATGCCTGCCTGACAAGCAAACAGACAGGAACAAACAAGATGATCAAACTCCCTGAACCGATCACCGCATATTTTGATCCATCCAATAGCGTTGCCCAGAAGGTTGCGGCTTTCAATGAAACTGCAATTGTCGAAGACGAAAAGCAACGCCATCACGGCCAACCCGAAATCGGCAAATGGATGGAAGACGTCAAAGCAAAATACAACTTTGTCGCTGAGCCGATTGAAGTTGCCCATAAAGCTGAACAATTTGCGGTGAAAGCCAAGGTCAGCGGTGACTTCCCCAACAGTCCGATTGAACTTGATTATCGGTTCGAACTTGCGAATGGCAAGATCGAAAAGCTTTTGATCGGCTAATCGACCGCGATTTTTGACGCAATTTTCCCAACAAAACAAGCGACCCGAAAATGTTTCAGCTTCCAGATCCTGCGCAGGAATTTGCGCAAAAACGCATAATTGTAACCGGCGGTACCAAAGGTACAGGAAAGGCCGTTTTTGAACGCATGATGGCGGGTGGCGGAACCCTGCTTACGGCGGCGCGGGGCGAAAAACCCGATGATATCGACAGCGATTGCTATGTGCAGGCGGACCTTTCAACCACGGCCGGTGTCGAAAGACTTACCGCAGCTGCACAAGAACGCATGGGAGGAGTTGATATCCTGATCCACGTTCTGGGCGGGTCGTCAAACCCGTCCGGTGGCTTTGCTGTGATCGACGATGCCGGTTGGGAAAAGGAATTGAACCTTAACCTGATGGCGGCTGTGCGGTTGGACCGCTGTCTGGTGCCGGAAATGATCAGGCGTGGCAGCGGTGTTGTTGTGCATACCTCCTCAATTCAGCGGCGTTTGCCGTTATTTGACGCAACAACCGCCTACGCCGCAGCAAAGGCCGCGCTTACGACTTACAGCAAGGTTCTGTCAAAGGAAGTCGGCCCCAAAGGTGTTCGGGTCAATGCCGTTGCGCCGGGATGGATTTATACCGATGCCTCAAAGGCGATGGTCGAACGGATTGCAGAAGGCGGCGGTATCAGCGAGGAAGCCGCACGCCAAAGCATCCTTGATGCCTTGGGCGGCATCCCCTTGGGGCGTCCGGCGCAGCCGGAAGAAGTCGCAGAATTGATTGCCTTTCTGGCATCAAGCCGGGCGTCGTCGATTCATGGCGCGGAATATACCATCGATGGCGGCACGGTCCCGACCATCTAGGAAAAGGACATTCGTGGTCGATCAGCTCGATTGATCGATATGTTCGATATCGGGATCAATTCCCGCAAAGCTGGGCAGGGCCGTACTCACCCACAGATGCTTTTTCGCCTTGAAGGGCGTCGGGTCGTCGAAGCTGCCAAGCCTGAAATCAAGGAATTCGGGATGGTCGCCGTGCCGCCAGGTAAGGCTTGATCCGCATGTCGGACAAAAGCCACGAAACCGGTTGGGTGAACTTTCAAACTCGGCCGGTTTGCCATCCCATTTCAGGGTCGCGGTCGGAAAGGTGACGAAGGTTGAGACGCCTGAACCGCTGTCTTTGCGGCACATGCCGCAATGGCAATGATTGCCGCCCGTCGGATCGCCAGAAACGGAAAAGCGCACCGCGCCACACAGACAACCGCCGGAATGAAGGGTGGTTTTATCGGCTGCGGGCATGGTGTGCTTTCCCTTTTTGATCAGGGCTTATTCCGCCAATGTTGCCAAGAGAAGGTGCCTAATCAACACCCTAATCGGCCGAGCTTGTTGTTGAAGGTTTTTAGTCTTCTAGAATAGGTTTGATTGCTTTTGATACGCATTTTGAAACGACCGTCCCACCAGCAATCAGCAGACCGATTGCCAATGTCATTCCAATCGTTAACATGATGCTCCCGCCAGAGCGGCCACGCATTGCCATTTCGAAAACGCTATTAAGTGTGAACATGAATATTATTGTTCCACACAGCAAGGTTCCGGCTCCGAACAATGCAAGTTTATGCATGTCGGTTAAAGGTGTGCGTTTTGCGGTGGACGGATTCTCAGGATTTTCCATTGCATTTTCCGGTTGCTGAAAATTTACTGCAATGACTTTAGGTGGTATTCCACCTGGATGGAAACGAAATTTGAAGCGTGACTGAGAAGAAAAAGCAAAAATCAGGCACAGAATCCTTGCCTGTTTGTTCGGAAAGCGCCCTAGCATAAAGGGCGCTTTCCTGAATGGCCTACAAGGCTCGTTACTCGTTCGGAACGCCCGTCGTGGTGGAATATTCGAAATGGAACTCCTTATCGGGGAACAGGTAGCTGCGCGCGGCATGGATGGCGCTGGCCCCTTCGGCAAAGCCTGACAGGATCAGTTTCAGTTTGTGGTCATAGGTCGCGATATCGCCAATTGCGAAGATGCCCGGAACTGACGTTGCCATGGTGGCCTGCGTCACACCGATATGGTTGCGATCAAGGTTAAGGCCCCAATCGGCAATCGGACCCAGTTCCATGGCAAGGCCAAAGAACGGCAACAGGTGATCTGCTTCCAGTGCAAGTTCCTCGCCCTTAAGTGTGGCAACGACGACATGGGAAAGCTTGCCATTGTCACCCTTGAGGCTCTTGAGCTGATAGGGGATGACCATCTCGATCTTTCCGGCTTCGGCAAGGGCCTGCAATTTTGCGCTACTGTCCGGTGCGGCGCGGAATTTCGGGCGACGATGAACAACCATGACCTTTTCGGCGATGTCATGAAGGGAAAGCGCCCAATCAACAGCCGAATCCCCGCCACCGGCAATCACAACCTTCTTCCCGGCGAAATCGGCGCGGCGTTTGACGTAATACTGAACGCCGCCACTGCCTTCGTAATCTTCAAGGCCGTCCATCGGCGGTTTGTTCGGGCCAAAGGCACCGCAACCCGCCGCAATCACAACCGCACCCGCATCAATGATGGTGCCGACCGAGGTTTCCAGCGTGAAACGGCCATCGTCACGCTTTTCAAGTTTGATCACCTGCTGACCGAGATGATAGGTCGGTTCGAACGGGGCGGCCTGTTTGGCCAGCTGATCAATCAGGTCCTGACCGGCAATTTGCGGATGGGCCGGGATATCGAAAATCGGCTTTTCGGGATAAAGCGCGCTGCATTGCCCGCCAACCATATCAAGCGCATCAATGACATGTGTTTTAAGCCCCAGCATTCCGGCTTCGAAAACGGCGAAAAGCCCGACAGGGCCAGCGCCAATTATGGCGATATCGGTGCTGTACGATGCGTCTGACATGTTCATTCCATCCAAATAACATCAGGTCGATAAAAGCGACGGTAATTCATAGCCTGAATCATATATGTGCGAGATAACATTTGGGACCGGTTATCGCAATGTAAACCGGCCTTTCCCGCCGTTTTTAACCTTGTGCGCGGGTTGCCTTTATCCTTGCACGTAAAATCATTGCGAAGGATGGTCTCGTCACCCTACAAATAGGGTCAGCTTGCAATCAATTGACGGATATCATGACCAGGACAGTTACTGTCAGCGACCAGAACGGGACAGAAGCCCTTGCCGGGAAACTTGCCGCATTGGCAAAGCCGGGTGACGTGATCCTGATGCATGGGACACTGGGCATGGGGAAAAGTGCCTTTTGCCGGGCCTATATCCGCGCGTTGGCCAACAATCCGCATGAAGAAGTTCCCAGTCCGACCTTCACCCTGGTGCAGATTTACGAACTTGCCCCCATCCCTGTCTGGCATTTCGATTTGTATCGGTTGTCCGATCCCGAAGAAATCCACGAGCTTGATATCGAAGATGCCTTTGCCGATGGCGTCAGTCTGATTGAATGGCCTGACCGGCTGGAATATCTGACGCCCGAAAATCGTCTTGATATTCATATCGAACCCGGATCAACAATTGATGCGCGGGTGTTTCAGCTTCTTCCGCACGGTGCCGATTGGCAGAAGCGCATTGAAAATCTCGATGAGGTTGCATCATGAATGCGGCGGCACGACAGGATGTGATTGATCTTTTCCTTGGGAAAAACGGCTGGCGCGATGTGGTGCCGGTGCCGTTGGTCGATGACGCCTCTGCACGGAAATACTATCGTCTGGATGACGGTCGCCGCACCGCTTTGTTGATGGATTTTCCCATTGATGCCATCAGCGTTGATCCGCACGGCATCCATGAAAATCCCGAACGCCCGGCATCTGTGGAGCCCGTGATGACAACGACAGACCTGTTCATGCAGGCAGGCTGGCGCGTACCGGCAATCTATGCCAGCGATGTGTCGCAGGGTCTTGTCCTGATCGAGGATTTTGGCGATCTGACCTTTACACGGGCGCTCGACCAGAATGGGGCGTCCAAACCGGCCCTTTATCTTCGGGCGGTGGATCAGTTGATTAACCTGCATCGCTATTGCGATACAAAAACGGCGCAGGCCGGGATGCAGGCAGAGGCCGATCTGGTGGTTTACGGGCCGGATAATTTCAGGCGTATGCTGAAAAGCTTCAAGGATGACTATCTGCCGCTGATCATTGTCGATCCGGTCCGACGCAATCAGGCCATGATTGATTTTGATGTGATGCTGGATGGCGTTTTGCCGTCATGCTGGAAAACCGGCACGGTCATCATTCACCGCGACTATCACGTCGATAACCTGATGCTGGTCGAAAATGACGAGGGCGGCGAGGATTGCGGGATCATTGATTTTCAGGACGCGGCAATCGCCCCACGGCCCTATGATCTGGTGTCGTTATTGCGTGATGTCCGGCATGATATCGGTTCGGAACTCGAAGCCAGTCTGAAGGATCGTTATTGTGCAGCCTTCGAAAATCTGGATCATTCCGATTTCGAAACATCATATATGGCCTGTAATATGGTTCGGAATTTCAGGATACTGGGCCGGTTTGGCTGGCTTGCCATCAAGGCAGGCAAGCAGCGCTATTTTGATTTCATCCCGCGCTGCTGGGAATTGATCCTGCGCGATGCAGACCGCAATTTACCTGAATTGGCCGCATGGATTGCAAATCATATCCCGGTTGAGGCACGAATGGCCCCGTCACTTTCCGGCGCACGCCAATCGTCCGAACAGGGGGCATCCTGATGAGGGATAACACCGCAAAGGCGCAAGCAATGGTCCTGGCTGCCGGGCTTGGCAAACGCATGCGTCCGATCACCGATCACATGCCAAAACCACTGGTTCCGGTTGCAGGGAAGCCGATGCTTGATCATGTGCTTGATAAACTGGCTTTGGCGGGCTTTGATCAGGCGGTGGTCAACAGCCATTATATGGGGCAGATGATTGTCGACCACGTCGCCACCCGGACCCTGCCACGGGTTCTGTGCTCGCCCGAGGAAGACTTGCTTGAAACAGGCGGTGGGGTGAAAAAGGCCCTGCCAATGCTTGATGATCAGGCCGTGCTGGTTGCCAATGCGGATGTTTTCTGGACCGAGGGGGCGGAGCCGCTTTTTGACCGCCTGACAGAGGCCTTCGATCCGGACCATATGGACGCGTTGCTTGCGATCTATCCGGTCGAAGGGGCGTTTGGTTATGACGGTGCGGGTGATTTCTTCTGGCAGGTCGATGGTCGGTTGAAGCGTCGCGGCGATGCCGTGTCTGCCCCGTATTTCTTTACCGGTGTTCAAATCCTGTCGCCGCGATTGTTTGAAAATACCCCTGATGGCGCGTTTTCATCAAATCTGGTTTACGACAAGGCTTTGGCATCGGGGCGCTGCTTTGGTTTGGTTCATGACGGGGATTATTTCCATATCGGCACGCCAGAAGCATTGGCCGATGCCGAAATCGTCATCGCAGACGCTTTGGCGCATGAAAGTGCCGCCAGAATGGCAAAAGCAGCCAAAGCCGGGGGCGACTGATGGCGGATCTGTTCGATTATATGGACGCCGCCGATCACTTTGCCGCACCGGCGGCACAGCCCGAAAACCTGTTTTATATTCCGCCGGGCGCTGCATTTGCCGATCTGATCGCAAAACAGTTGATGGCGGAAACCGCCGCAGAGCCGGTCGTCTTACCTGATTATGTCCTGATGGTACCCAATCGCCGGTCGGCAAAGGTAATGCGCGATGCGTTCCTTCGTCAGTCGAATGGGGCGGTGACCATGCTGCCGACCATCCGCGCATTGGGCGAGGCTGACGAGGACGAACTGGCGATTTATGGTGCAGGCGGCGAACAGGCAGCCCTTGATCTGCCGCCATCCATTCCGGATTTGCAACGAAAACTGCTGCTAACCCGGTTGATCATGAACCGCCCCGATCACAAGGGCGATAAACCAACCGCCGATCAGGCCGCCCGTCTGGCCGGGGAACTGGCGCGGTTTCTCGATCAGGTACAGACCGAAAATTGCAAATTTGATGATCTTAAGGGGCTGGTGCCTGCCGAATTTGCCGAACATTGGCAATTGACGTTGGAATTCCTGCAAATCCTGACCCTGTATTGGCCAGAGATTCTGCAATCGTATCAGGTCAGTGACCGTGCGATGCGGCGCAATGCGTTGATTGCCGCCCAGATCATGTTGTGGCGCGAAAATCCCCCCACCACACCGATTATTATCGCTGGGTCGACCGGCCCGTTTCCGGCCTTGCGCGATCTGATGAGTGCGGTTTTGAACATGCCGCATGGTCGTGTGGTCCTGCCCGGCCTGATGACGGGGTTGGGACGTGATGACTGGCAGGCGATTAACGAGGATGCCACCCACCCGCAACATCTTTTGGGGACAACGTTGCGACATATCGGGCGTGATCCGGGGACGGTCCTGATCTGGCCATCGGTACCGCAATCGTACCCGCAGGATGAAGAACGCCGACGATTGACGCGCGAGGCCCTGCGCCCGGCGCAAACAACCGACCAATGGCGCCATATCGCCAATTTCGCGCCAGAAATTCTGGATGGCGTTCTGCGGGTTGACTGCTCCGGCGCGCGCGAAGAGGCCGCGACGATTGCGCTTATGATGCGCGACGCCCTGGAACATCCCGGTAAAACCTGTGCCTTGGTAACCCCGGATCGCGGTCTGGCGCGCCGTGTTGCCACGGAACTGCGTCGCTGGGAAATCGAAATTGATGATTCCGCAGGCATTCCGTTGCATGACACAGCGCCCGCAATCTATTTGCGCCTTGTCGTGCGCGCCGTGCAGGAGCAATTTGCCCCGGTGCCCTTGCTGGAACTTTTGAAACATCCGCTGAGTGCGGCGGGGCTTCCGCCGGAACAGTTCCGTGTCCTGACCCGGCAAATGGAACAGTATGTTTTGCGCGGTGCGCGTCCCGGTCCGGGGCTGGACGGCTTGCAGGTGGCGCTGGATGGCTGGCGCGATGAGACGATTGATCGCATCACCTCGTCCGGGGCGGATAACGCGGCCCCGCGGATTGAACGCATCCGCGATGATCATGCGCGGCTTTCCGACCTGATCGCACGGTTTGAAACCTGTTTGGCACCGTTGCTTGATCTGATGGATGAAAAATCGATCTCGCCGGTTGGTGCCTTGCGCTGTCATATTCAGACTGCCGAAGCCTTGGCGGCAAGCGATGTGCAGGACGGGGCGGAGCGTCTATGGCGCGGCGAAGCGGGCGAGGCCCTTGCCGATTTTATCCATGAGCTGCTTCAGGCATTAACCGATTTCGTCCCCATGCCGGGTATCCGGTATGCGGCCTTTCTGGATGCCTTGATGGCAGAGCGTGCCGTGCGTCCGAAGTTTGGCAAACATCCGCGCCTGTTTATCTGGGGCACGGTCGAAGCCCAGATGCAACAGGCCGATCTGACCATTCTGGGCGGTTTGAACGAGGGTGTCTGGCCGCCCGAGGCCGGGGCCGATCCGTGGATGAGCCGCCCGATGCGGCGGAATTTTGGCCTTCCGGCACCTGAACATCGTGTCGGGCAATCCGCCCATGATTTTCAACAGCTTTTCTGTGCGCCCGATGTGGTCATGACCCGTGCGCTTCGCGTCGAAGGCACGCCAACCGTGCCGTCCCGCTGGTTGTTACGGATTGAAAACATTCTTCGGAAGTCGGGCGTTTCAATGGAAAAGCCGGATGCCCATGCGTGGCGTGCCTTGGCCGATCTGCTGGATGAACCGCGCGATGACATGCGCCGCAAAATTGGCCGTCCGGCACCAACGCCGCCGGTTTCCGTCCGTCCAAAACGGTTGTCGGTTACCCAGATTGAAACATGGATGCGTGATCCGTATGCGATCTATGCCCGGCATATCCTTGGTTTGCGCAAACTTGACGGGGTGGACGAAGATCCCGGCGCGGCGGATTACGGCAACCTGATCCATGATGCTCTTGATCAGTTTATTTCGAGGTACCCGGATCATTTGCCACCGGATGGCGAACAGGAATTGATCATGATCGGGCGTGCGGTGTTCAAACCGCTTGCGGCCCGGCCCGGCCTTTGGGCGTTCTGGTGGCCACGGTTCGAGAGGATTGCCCGCTGGTTCATCCAGACGGAGGCAGCACGCCGGGATCATGTGCGCAGATCCTATACCGAACAATCCGGTACGCTTGAAACCGAGACCGGGTTCGAAGTTTATGCCCGTGCGGACCGGATTGACATGCTGCGCGATGGCGGGATCGCGATCATTGATTATAAAACCGGCATGCCGCCCAGCCAGACGGACGTTGCCAATGGCTTTGCCCCGCAATTGCCGCTTGAGGCCGCGATTGCGCAGGACGGCGGATTTAAGGATGTCCCGGCCGGTCCACCGGCTTCCATGGCGTTCTGGAAGCTGTCCGGTGGTGACCCCGCAGGTGAAATCCGCGAGATTGATACCAAACGCATGAAAACCACCCCGGCGGAGCTTGCGCGTGATGCGGTGGCCGGGGTCAATGCACTTGCCACCGCATTTGACGACGAAAATACACCTTATCTGAGTGTGCCGCACCCGGATCATGCGCCAAAATATTCCGATTATGTTCATCTGGCACGCCTGCGCGAATGGATGGGCAGCGAGGATGTCGAGACGACGGACGGCAATGAGAACAAGGATGGTGACGCATGACCGGAATTCGCGGAACCGATCCCAATATCCTGCAACGCAATGCATCCGATCCGATGGCGTCAGTCTGGGTGTCGGCATCGGCTGGTGCCGGCAAGACCAAGGTTCTGTCGGATCGGGTACTGCGCCTGATGCTGTCGGGGACCGAGCCCCATCGCATCCTGTGCCTGACCTTTACCAAGGCCGCCGCGGCGGAAATGGCCAACCGCGTCAATGAACGGCTGGGTCATTGGGCCACCATGGAAGATCGTGAACTTCATGACGATCTTTTCAATCTGGCCGGAACCGCGCCAAGTGGCGATGAAACGCGTCGCGCGCGCCGCCTGTTTGCGTCGGTGCTTGATGCGCCGGGCGGGATGAAAATCCAGACGATCCACGCCTTCTGTCAGTCATTGCTGCGCCGTTTCCCGCTTGAGGCCGGGCTGGCACCGCATTTTGAAATCATGGATGACCGTACTGCGGCCGAAACCATGGCCGACGTTCAGGAAGAAGTACTGGCCTTTGCCCGAAATGGCCGGGATGACGATCTGGCTGATGCCCTGTCGGTCGTGACCGGGCAGGTCCGCGAAGGTGCCTTTGGCGAGGTCATGGGCGAATTGGCGCGTGAACGCGGCCGGTTGAAACGCATGCTGATACGCCATGGCGGTGCGGCACGCATGCGCGATGCGGTGTATGCCGCACTTGGCGTTCCCAACGGCCAAAGCGAGGATGATATCCTGCGCAAGGCCCTATCCGATGATGCCTTTGATCGGGATGGGCTGATGCGTGGATTGGCCGCACTTGAGGCGGGCACCAAAACCGATCAGGATCGTGTGCCCGCATTGGCCCAATTCCTTGAAAAAACCGGTATCGAGGATCGGCTGGCGGTGTTTTCAGATTATCGCGGTGTCTTCTTTACCGCCGCAGGCGAACCGCGTGCCAAACTGATCACGAAAAAAGCCGCCGAAAATCATCCGATGGGGGCCGATGCGCTCGAAGCAGAATGTGCCCGTCTGATCGAAATTGACCGTTTGCGCAAGGCCGCCGCATTGGCCGGTGCCACATCGGCCCTGATCCGTATCGGCAATGCGATGCTGGATCGTTATGCCGCGAAAAAGGCGCTGCATGCCCGCCTTGATTATGACGACCTGATCCTGACCAGTCTGCAGTTATTGCAACAGCAGGCCGGGATTGCCGGGTGGGTTTTGTTCAAACTCGACGAAGGGCTTGATCACATCCTGATTGACGAGGCACAGGATACCAACCCCGAACAATGGGAAGTGGTGCGTATTCTGGCAGAGGAATTCTTTGCCGGTGCCGGGCAGCATGATGAAAAGCCACGGACAATCTTTGCCGTTGGGGATGCGAAACAATCGATTTACAGCTTCCAGCGCGCCGATCCCGAAAAATTCACCCAGATGCGGGCCTATTTCCGCGAACGGGCGCGCGAAATCGAAGCCGAATGGCGCGAAGTCCCGATGAATATATCGTTTCGTTCAACCGATGCCGTGCTGGGCACGGTGGACCGGGTTTTTGCCGGGATGATCGCGAAACAGGGGGTGGGCGATGATGGTGCCGATGTCAGTCACAGTCCGTTCCGTGTCGGGCAGGCCGGTCGGATCGAATTGTGGCCGGCGGTCGAACCGCAGGAAAGAGCCGCCGAGGACCCGTGGACCCCACCAACCCGTATCGTGCGCCTTGAGGACCCGGAAATCCGCCTTGCGCGGGTAATCGCCGGGCGTATCCGCCATGCAATCGACACCCGAGAGGAACTGACATCGCGCGGACGTCCGGTGCGGGCAGGTGATTTCATGATCCTGGTGCGACGTCGGACGGCCTTTGTCGACGAGGTCGTCAAGGCGTTAAAGGAACGCAACGTTCCGGTTGCCGGTGTGGACCGTATGCAGATCACCGATCAGCTTGCCGTGATGGACCTGATCGCCTTTGGCCGGTTTCTTCTGATGCCCGAAGACGACCTGACATTGGCCGAGGTCCTCAAAAGCCCGCTGATCGGGTTTGACGATGATCAGTTGTTTGCGATTGCCCATAACCGTCCGCGCACCCTTTGGCTTGCCTTGCGCGAAAAGGCAGGCAGTGATGATGCCGATCCGGCCTTCCTTTCGGCCTATGAATTCCTGTTCAAATGGCTGGGGCGGGTTGATTACGAACGCCCGTTTGAACTGTTTGCCGAGCTTCTGGGCGGGCGTGGCGACGATGCGCGCGGGGTGCGCGCCCGTCTGGTCGGGCGGCTCGGGATCGAGGCAAACGACCCGATTGACGAATTCCTCAACCTTGCCATGGGATACGAAGCCGATCATGCGCCGACCTTGCAGGGGTTCCTGCACTGGCTGATGGCAGGGGACGCCGAAATCAAGCGTGACCTTGAACAAAGCGGCCGTGACGAGGTCCGGATCATGACGGTGCACGGGGCCAAGGGCCTGCAGGCACCTATCGTGTTTCTGCCCGATACCATGCAGGTGCCGACACAGGCCCCCAACCTGTTCTGGCAGGAAGATCGCGATCTGATGTATTGGCTGCCGCGGGTGGCATTGGAAACCGATGTGGTTGCGCGGTTGCGTGACGCCATCGCGATCAAGCGTGATCAGGAATATAACCGCCTGCTATATGTCGCCCTGACGCGCGCCGAAGACCGGCTTTACATCTGTGGCTGGCAGGGAAAACGCAAGGCCCCCGATCATTGCTGGTACAATCTGTGTCAGCAGGCGATGGAAGGCTATGCGAGTTCCGAAACATTCGATTTTACGGAATTTTCGGGGTCCGGCTGGTCGGGCGACGGTTGGGTATGGGAAACCGATCAGCGCGAAGCGCCTCGGGCAGACAAGGTCACTGCCGCGACCGGCACCGCCGATTTGTCCACGCGCGTTCTGATTCGCGACATCGCGCCGACCGAAGCCTTCCCGCCAAAACCCCTGGCACCCAGCCGCCCGCTTGAAGAAGAGCCCTCTGTGCAATCGCCGCTGGGCGGGGATCAGGGGCAAAGTTTCAAACGCGGGCTTCTGATTCACAAACTGCTTGAACTGCTGCCCGACCTGCCCGAAGCCAAAAGGCGGGATGCCGCCGAACGGTTCCTTGCCCAGCCGGTGCATGCACTTGATGCAGACCAGCAGCGTGAAATCACCAGTGAAACAATCGCGATCTTTGAAAATCCCGAATTTGCGCCGGTGTTTGATACGGGATCAAGGGCCGAGGTACCATTGGTTGGCATTGTCGGCGGAGACGTCGTTTCCGCCCAGATTGACCGTCTGGTGGTGCGTGAAAACGACGTCATGATCGTTGATTTTAAAACAAATCGGCCGCCCCCACGCGATGTCGAGGGCACACCACGTGCCTATCGTCGGCAGATGTCTATTTACAAGGCGGCACTGGGCCAGATGTACCCGGATAAAAACATTCGGTGTTTCATCCTGTGGACCAACGGACCATGGATGGTCGAGCTGCCCGAACACATCATGAGACTGTAACGCGCTTGACCTTTGCGTCGGTGCTGCCTACCTTTGCCTCCATACAGCGGATCGAGGTTGGAGGGGAAACCCGACTTGGCCTCGTAACAACCAGGAACTGATAGTATGACCACGATTAAAGTATCCGATACTTCGTTCGATTCCGACGTTCTGGGTTCCAATGACCCGGTCCTCGTCGATTTCTGGGCGGAATGGTGCGGCCCGTGTAAACAGATCGCGCCGTATCTGGACGAAATTGCTGGCGAACTGGGCGGCAAGCTCAAGATTGCCAAGGTAAACATCGATGAAAACCCGAACACCCCGGCGAAATACGGTGTACGTGGTATCCCGACCCTGATGATCTTCAAGGGTGGCGAAGTTGCCGCGATGAAAGTTGGCGCGCTGCCGAAAAGCGCTCTTGTCGACTGGATCAATCAGTCGATCTGATCATCTGATCGGTGACGATCTTAAAACATCAAAAGGCGGGCTGTGTCATGCAGCCCGCCTTTTTCTTTGAACTTTGTATCGAAGACTTGTGCCCGTTTGATCAGGCGGCCCGGATGTTGGCCAGGAAATCGTTGATTTGGGACATCAGGACGTGTGACTTGTCGCTAAGGCTTTCCGCAGCATCCATGACTTCGCCAGAAGCGCCTCGTTCGTCTTCGGCAGAGTGCCTGAGGCCGTTGACATTGCGTGACACTTCCTTGGTTCCCTCGGCGGCTTCGGACACATTACGGGCGATTTCACCCGTGGCTGCATCCTGTTCGCTGACGGCTGCGGCAATTCCACCTGCAACTTCGTTCAATTCGTTCATCCGACCCGAAAGGTGCTGGATTGCGCCCAGCGCATTTTGTGTCGATGACTGGATATCGTTGATCTGGGTTGCGATGTCTTCGGTTGCGCGGGTGGTCTGATTGGCAAGGTTCTTGACCTCGGCGGCCACCACGGCAAACCCTTTACCAGCTTCTCCCGCCCTTGCTGCTTCAATGGTCGCATTCAGTGCAAGAAGGTTTGTTTGTTCTGCAATCGACTGGATCAATTCAACAACTTCGCCAATCTTGTCGGATGCATTTCCGAGCGCAGCAAAGATAGAGCTGGCTTCCTCGGCTTCTTCGGCACCCGACTGGGCAATCTGCGAACTACGATTGACCTGAAGTGTGATTTCATCAATCGCGGCGGCAAGCTGTTCGGCGGCGGAGGCAACAGTGTCCACATTTGCCGCCGCTTCTTCGGTTGCCGCCGCAACAGCGGTGGCTTGGTTGGTTGTCGATACCGATTGATCCATCATGTGGCTGGCTGTGCTGCGAAGCTGCGTTACCGCTGCATTAACAACTGTCAGGTTCCCGGCAACCTCTGTTTCAAAGTTGCGGATCATTGCATCGATCTTTTTGGCACGCTGAAGCTGTGCTTCCTGGTTTTCCTGCTGTTCACGTTCAAGTTTGTCAGCTTGGATCCGGTTCTCGCGGAAAATCAGCAAGGCCCGTTGCAGGTCGCCAATTTCATCTTTGCGATCTGAATTTGTGATGGCGATTTCGGTATTGCCGTTTGCCAGATTGTTGATCGCGGTGGTGATCGATTTAAGCGGACGAGATGTCGACCGGTCGATCATGACGCCGAGGACAGCGATGATGAAAAGCATGGCAAATGCGACCACAATATTGGTAATCGCGCGCTGCCAGAATAATGCATCAACATCATCAATATAAATGCCGGTGGCAACGATCCAGCCAAACGGTGCGGCTTTGGCATAGGAAAGTTTGGGGAATGTGCCTTCCTTCCCCGGCTTGTTCCAGGTGTAAGGGACAAAAACACCGTCGCGCTGTCCGGCAGCCTTTGCCAATTCTACAAACAGTGCAATTCCGTTCGGGTCCTTGATGTCGCGGCCTTGCTTGCCATTCAACTGTGGCTGGACAGGGTGCAAAACAATTCGGGTATCCGGCTTGAATACAAAAACGTAATTGTCATCGCCAAAACGTTGCGCATTCAAGGCTGCAAGCGCCTGCTCTCGGGCATCTTCATCCGACAATTGTCCGTCTTTGGACAGTTGCTGATAATGCTCCAGGGTTGTGTTGGCCATTTCAACAACATTGCGAACAGTGTTTTTGCGATCATCAACCATGGTCGCGCGAAGGTTGATCAAATCAATTGCTGAAAGAGTGGTCAACGCAAGCGCAACGAGCACCAGAACCAGTCGTAGTTTTGTCGATATGGAAAGATTGGATAGGGTCATGAGCGTTTCCAGATAAGCCGTTGGTGGCATTCACGCCTCATCTCCAAAACGTGTGGGGACGGTGTTTCTGCCGGTTTTGTTATTCTTTTCCGGTTTTAGGCTTTTTCTAGACTGGAAATCTTGCGATAGATCAAAATCAACTGAAAGTTGCTTTTTGTCTTTTCCGAATGTGCCGTCCCAAAATACGTTGACGGTTTTCAGGACGGCACAGCTGAAAGTTCAGTATCAGATTGGCTTATGCCGCCCTGATATCGTTCAGGAACTGTTTGATTTGCTCCATCAGGTTTTGCGATTTGCTGTTCAGGCTGCCGGATGCCGCCAGAACCTGACCGGATGCTTCACGTTCTTCTTCGGCGGCCTTGCGCAAGCCGACGACGTTTTGCGCGACATCCTTGGTGCCGGTTGCGGCTTCGGCAACGTTGCGGGCAATTTCGCCGGTTGCTGCATCCTGTTCACGTACGGCGGCGGCAATGCTTGCCGAAACTTCGTTCAGTTCCTTCATCCGACCCGAAAGGTGCTGGATCGCGCCCAGTGCATTCTGGGTCGATTCCTGAATGCCGCCGATTTGACCGGCAATGTCTTCGGTCGCGCGCGTGGTCTGGTTGGCAAGGTTTTTGACCTCGGCCGCAACCACGGCAAAGCCTTTTCCGGCATCACCGGCACGGGCGGCCTCGATTGTGGCGTTGAGTGCCAGAAGATTGGTTTGCTCGGCAATCGACTGGATCAGTTCAACCACTTGCCCGATTTTGTCGGAAGCCGTTCCAAGTTCTGCAAAAATCGTACTTGCGTCATCGGCTTCGTTTGCACCCGACTGTGCGATATCAGAGCTTCGCGAAACCTGCGACGTGATTTCATCGATGGATGCAGCAAGCTGTTCTGCCGCGGCTGCAACGGTATCGACATTGGCTGCTGCCTGTTCGGTTGCCACGGCAACGTTGGCCGCACGGCTCGTGGTTTCGTCAGACTGGCTGGCCATGCCTGTTGCCGTAGTGCGTAATTGCTCCAACGCGCTGTGAACCGTCGACAGATTGCCTTCGACTTCGATCTCGAAACTTTTAATCAGCTTTTCGACCTTTTCCGCGCGGGCAATCTGGGTTCTGTGCGTATCTTTCTGTTCCCGTTCAAGCTTTTCGGCCTGTTCGCGGTTTGACCTGAAAACATCAAGTGACCGGGCCAAGGCACCGATTTCATCACGCCGATCTGTTTCGTTTGTGGTGACGCTGGTATCGCCTTGGGCCAGTTTGTTAAGCGCCTCGGTGATCATTCGCAAGGGTCGGGTTGTTGATCTGTCAATCGCAAGTCCGGCCATTCCGATGACGATCAGCATGGAAATCGCAACAGCGATGTCATTGATGGCGGTTTGCCAGAAAATGTCATCAACATCATCGATATAAACGCCGGTTGTTATCACCCAGCCCCACGGCTTGAATGTTTCGGCATAGGCCAGTTTGGGAAATACCCCGTCATGCCCCGGTTTGTTCCACTCATAGGTCAGGAAACCGCCTTCGGGATGACGTGCTGCCTTGACCATTTCATCAAGGATCGGGACACCGTTGACATCAATCACCTGTTTACCGTTCTGGCCGTTCAGTTTTGGCTGGATCGGGTGCAGTATGACCTTGGTATCAAGACCCAGTACAAACACATAATTATTGTCAGCGTAACGCGCATTCTGAATAAACTCTGTTGCACGGGTCTGCGCTTCGTCGAGGGTGATCTCACCGGATTTGGCGAGCTGATCATAATGGCTAAAGATCGAACGGGTCATATCGACGACTTGCCGGACATTGGCTTTCTTTTCTTCGACCAGTGCAGATCGCAGGGTCACAAGATCAAAGACCGCCAGACCGCCCAGCGCAAAAGCCGTCATTACCAGTACCATCCGCAATTTGGCGGAAAGCGAGAAATTGGAGAGTTTCATCGGGTTCTCCGTGTTTGGATGTAAACGGCGGAAACTGCATGCAGCAAAAGCTGTCAGATCAGCATAACTGCAACATAGGGTTGTGCAGATGTGCGGTTTTATAAAAAGAGCTTTGCCAATTGTTCCTGATCGAAATCAGAAAACCCGTGATAAGATGAAGAATCCTCAGTGAAATCAGTATCGCGGCGAGATCTGCAAATGAAAGAGGGATGCACATGGCATCCCTCTTTCATTTGTTGTTGATATTTTTGGTTGCACGACGATCAGTATTCGTAAGGCGATCCGTCCATGTTTTCCATCAGGACTTCACGTTTGCCGACATGGTTGGCCGACGAAACAATGCCGTTTTCTTCCATCTGTTCGATGATTCGGGCTGCGCGGTTATACCCGATAGACAATTTGCGCTGAATGAAGCTGGTGGATGCCTTTTTCTCGCGCAGGACAATGCCGACAGCCTGATTATACAGATCATCATCCGATCCATTCCCACCACCGTCTGAACCGCCGCCACCGGCCATATAAGCCGCGACCGGGTCTTCTTCGGGTTCTTCGGTAACGGTTTCGAGATAGGCCGGGTCGCCCTGATCGCGCAGATGGGCGACGATGCTTTCGACTTCCTCGTCCGATACGAACGGGCCGTGGACACGCTGCAATCGGCCACCTTGCCCCATATAGAGCATATCCCCCTGACCCAGAAGCTGTTCGGCACCCATTTCGCCAAGGATGGTCCGGGAATCGATTTTCGATGTCACGGAATAGGAAATTCGGGTCGGGAAGTTTGCCTTGATCGTACCGGTAATCACGTCGACCGACGGGCGTTGGGTTGCCATGATCAGATGCAGGCCAGCGGCACGGGCCATCTGTGCCAGTCGCTGGATCGATGCTTCAACATCCTTGCCTGCCACCAGCATCAGATCGGCCATTTCGTCGACGATGACCACAATAAACGGCAGTGGCTCCATCGGCAGTTCCTGATCTTCAAAGATCGGTTTGCCGGTTTCGGGATCAAAGCCGGTCTGAACGCGCCGCGTCAGCTGTTCGCCCTTGGCCGCTGCTTCCTTGATGCGTTTGTTATAGCCCGCGATGTTACGCACACCGACCTGGCTCATGGCGCGATACCGGTCTTCCATTTCGCGCACCGCCCATTTAAGGGCGACAACCGCCTTATGCGGGTCGGTCACAACCGGCGTCAGAAGGTGCGGGATACCGTCATAAATCGACAGTTCCAGCATTTTCGGATCGATCATGATGAAACGGCATTCTTCCGGCTTCAGGCGATAAAGCAGCGACAGGATCATCGCGTTCACACCAACCGATTTACCCGAGCCGGTGGTACCGGCAATCAGCAGGTGCGGCATCTTCGACAGGTCGGCAATAACCGGCGTCCCGCCGATATCCTTGCCAAGGCTCATATTGAGTTTGCCGGTATTCTTTTCGAAATCGCTCGATGCCAGAATTTCGTGCAGATGTACGGTTTCGCGGCGCGCGTTTGGCAATTCGATACCGATGACATTGCGCCCCGGTACCACCGCGACACGGGCGGCAATCGCGCTCATGGAACGCGCGATATCATCGGCCAGGCCGATCACGCGTGATGACTTGACGCCTGCTGCCGGTTCAAGTTCATAAAGGGTAACAACCGGCCCGGGGCGAACCTGAACGATTTCGCCCTTGACGCCGAAGTCCTGAAGAACGGTTTCCAGAAGGCGGGCATTTTGCGCCAATGCTTCCTGATCAATCTGGGTTGCGTCTGCCGGGTCGGGTTCATGCAAAAGGCTAAGCGGCGGGAATCGGTAATCGTCTGATCCAAGATCAAACGACGCCTGACGCTGGGCCGATGCTTTTTCGCCGGGCTGTAATTTTGCCGCCGGGGCTGCGACAATATGAACCGGCGGCGCATGATCGGCGTCGTTGTAATCGTCTTCTTCGATATCATCGTCCTTGTTATGCGACGATGTTGCCGCTTGCAGACGGGTACTGATCGCAGCGCCAAGGCCGGTTTTGCCTTTTTCTAGCGACGGTTCCTGACGCATGCGGGGATTGCGGGCTGCTGTCCGTTCGCCCGGGCGGTCATCTGTTGAATTGCCAGGAATGGCGCGGCCGATTGCGGAAATGATACCGCCTGCGATACGCGACAGGATCGAGCCGACTTTCTGCCATTCAGACATGTGATAGGCCATGCAGAACATGGTCAGGAAAAGACCAAGTACCATTGCAATCAGCGCAATCAGCGGACGTGCACCTGGCACGCCAATCATTTCGAACCCGTATTGAAGCTTGGAAAGCAGCAGATCACCGGCAAAACCACCAAACCCGACCGTGAGCGGCCAGTGCATACCCGGTCGGACCGCGGCAGCCGCGGTGGAGACCATCAGCAGGGCAAGCGGCAAAACCAGAAAACGTGCCCACATCCAGTTGAACGGCCGAACCGCAATCAGCCGCAGACCCCAGCCGAGGATCAAGACAGTAAGCAGCGCCGATGCCAGACCCAGCGTGCGCAACAACAGATCGGCGGTATAAGCCCCGAATGTTCCAAGCGGGTTGAAGATCACATCGCGATCAGCCGCATGGTTGAAAGACGGATCACCGGGATGAAAACCGATCAGCATCATGAAAAGGGCGATTGCTGCGCCAACCAGCGCAAGCCCGCAAAGCTGCAATCCGCTTCGTTTCAGCAGATTGACAAGACTGCCCGGCATAAAGGCGGTGCTGCGTGCGAGAAGGTTGGACTGACTGCTCATCGGGGTATCCGTTGTCGTTTCGTCGCTGTTGATCGGGCAGACTTGGTTCAGCTCAGGGCATCGGCGATACGTCGAAGCCCTTCGCGGGTGGTTTCAAGGTCATGAACAAGGGCAATGCGGATAAAGCGTTTTCCGGGATTGTTGCCATCTGCATCCGTGATCGACAGATAACTGCCCGGAATGACTTTTACCCCGGCTTCCACCCATATTTTTTTGGTTGCGGCTTCATCATCACCGACATCAAGCCACAGGAAAAAGCCCCCCGGCGGGCGATAGAAACCAAACCGGTTGCCAAAAATTTCCTGCGCGACATCAATCTTGGCGCGATAAAGATCACGGTTTTCCGATGCGTGGGCATCATCGGCCCACAGTTCGGCGGATGCGGCCATGATCGGCATCGGAATCGTCGCCGAGCAATAGCTGCGCAATGCGTTGAAGCGTTTGATAATCACGGGATCACCGGCAACGAACCCTGAACGAAGGCCCGGCGCGCTGGATCGTTTTGACAGGCTATGGAAAACAACCACATTATCCATCCTGCCGCCCTGCGCCGCACAGATTTCAAGGGCACCAACCGGGGCTTCGCGATCATAGATATCGGCGTAGCATTCATCCATCGCCAGAACGAAATCATGTTCCTGCGCCATCGCAATAATGCGTTCAAGATAGTCGCGCGATGCAACGGCCCCTTGCGGGTTCGCCGGTGAACACAGGAAAAACAGGCGGCACGCCTTAAGTGTTTCGATATCGATCTGATCAAGATCCGGCATGAAACCGGTTTCCGGTCCCGCCGCCAGCGGCACCATTTCCGCATCATTAAGGACTGCCGCACCGCAATAGACCTGATAGAACGGATTGGGCAAAAGAACCTTGGGTTTCGGGCCGGGCTGATCCTGCGGGATGACACAGGTTGCAATCAGATAAAGCGCCTCGCGTGTTCCGGCGACCGGCAGAATATGAGCATCCCGATCAATCATGCCATCTGGCAGATTGTAACGGCGGTCAAGCCATCCCTTGATCGCGCTGCGCAGTTCCGGCGTGCCGTTTCCCGGCGGGTATTTATGCCAGAGGCTGGCGTATTTCACCATGGCCTCGGTGATCATTGCAGGTGGTTCGTGCTGCGGCTCGCCAATCGACATCACCAATGGCGTCTTGCCGGGTTCAAGCCCCTCTAACAGGGCAGCAAGCCGTGGAAACGGATAGGCGGGCAATTGATCAAGGCGCTGGTTAAACATCGCGTTCGGCATTCCGGTCATGAATGGATCTCGCAGATCGACAGGCGTCAAAATGCAGGTATCCGCAAAATGTGGGCAATCTCCCCTGACTTTACCCCTATGCCAAAAATACAAAGAAAGATTTAAGGGCGGGGGGATTGGCAATGAAAAAGCCCGGAAAGTTGCGCTCTCCGGGCTTTTGGCAGAAAATTCGGGCAAAGAATTGGCAGATCAGCTGGCACGCGGATCATCCTCAGGATAAGGACCGGACGGAACCGTTTGCATGTCTTGTGCTTATCACTGTGCTTAAAAAGGTGGCATGGGCAAAATACAAAAGACCCGCCACTGGGAAATCCCAAGGCGGGTCAATCGGTCTGACAGGCTGGGTGCCATGCGAACATGGCACCCGTCAGGAAATCTGATCGCTTAGAAGCGCTGCGAACCTTTACCGAATTCCGGATAAGCTTCGAGGCCAAGCTCGACAGCATCGCTGCCCAGTGCTTCTTCTTCTTCGCTAAGGCGAATGCCAACCGTGAATTTCAGGATCAGCCACACGATTGCCGATGCAACAATGGTGAAGGCACCCATCGCAACAACACCGGTCAGCTGAACACCAAACGATGCACCGTCATTGGTGAACGGAACAGCCATGGTGCCCCAGATACCGCAGACAAGGTGAACCGAAACCGCACCGACAACGTCATCGATTTTCAGTTTGTCGAGCAGCGGAACCGCAACAACAACCAGAATACCGCCGATGGCGCCGATGATGATGGCGGAACCGATGGTCGGGGTGTCCGGGCCAGCAGTAATCGAGACCAGACCAGCCAGCGCACCGTTAAGTGCCATGGTAAGGTCGACCTTTTTGTAGAGGATCTGGGTCAGGATTGCTGCGGCAACAACGCCACCGGCAGCAGCCATCGAGGTGTTGCCGTAAATGTTGGCAATCGCGATAACGTCAGCAGCCGAACCCATTGCAAGCTGCGAACCACCGTTGAAGCCAAACCAGCCGAGCCACAGAACGAAGGTACCAAGCGTTGCCAGCGGCAGGTTCGAGCCGGGCATCGGATGAACCGAACCGTCCGCACCATATTTGCCTTTACGTGCACCAAGGATGATTGCGCCGGTCAGAGCCGCCCAGCCGCCAACCGAGTGAACGATGGTCGAGCCTGCGAAATCGGCAAAGCCCATTTCTGACAGCCAGCCACCGCCCCAGGTCCATGCACCGGTAATCGGATACATGATACCGGTCAGGACGACGACGAAAATCATGAACGGCCACAGTTTGATACGTTCGGCAACGGTACCGGAAACGATCGAAGCTGCGGTTGCAACGAACACCATCTGGAAGAACCAGTCGGAGGTCGCCGAATACCCGCCAGAGAAATCGCCACCAAGAGCTGCAGCGTCATCAGCGCTCCAGAGGCTGAGCGAACCGATCCAGCCGGAAACGTCCATATACATAAGGTTATAACCGATCAGGTAATACATGATACCTGCAACGGCGAAGAGGGCGATGTTTTTGAAAAGAATGGTCGATACGTTTTTGGTCCGCACCAGGCCGGATTCCAGCATGGCAAAGCCGGCGGCCATCCACATCACCAGCGCACCGCTAAACAGGAAGCTGAAGGTGTTGAGGATGTATTGGGTCTCGGCCGGAACGCCCGCGTCCTGAGCAAAGGCCGGTGACGTGATTGCCAGCGCAGCGGCCCCGGCAAGAGCGGCAAAGCCGGTTTTCTTCATCGGAATGTTCATAATGTCTCCCCTTGTCTCTGGACTTACAGGGCGTCGTCGCCGGTTTCGCCCGTGCGGATACGTACCGCCTGGCTCACATCAAGAACGAAAATCTTTCCGTCCCCGATTTTCCCGGTCTGAGCAGTTTTGGTGATGGCTTCGACAACCTGATCAACCAGATTATCCGTGATCGCGACTTCCAGCTTCACTTTGGGCAGGAAGCTGACCATGTATTCAGCGCCACGATAAATTTCGGTCTGGCCTTTCTGGCGGCCAAAACCTTTGACTTCAGTCACCGTCAGGCCCTGAACGCCAAGCGCGCTAAGCGCTTCACGGACTTCATCGAGCTTGAATGGCTTAATGACAGCAGTAACGAGTTTCATAATATTGCGACCTCCCGGCATATCCGTTGAGTACCGACGTGGTAATCACGATTTCGCAGTCGCAACCTACAAACCAAGAATCGTGCCAGATTCGAAATAAATCTTCTAATGCATTGAATCTTATATATATTCCTCAACAAAGAGGTCATCTGATCGGGTGATGCAAAACGCGGGCAGAATACTAATTGTGCATAGATTTTGGCGCTGATTAAAATTTATGCACAAATTTTAATCAACTATAGCGATCTAAAAATCTGTTTTCCGTCAAGGCGATGTCGTGGCGGCATTGCTGTCATCAGGATCGAGAATGTCCGGATTGACGCAATGTGCGGTATTTTCCTGGTCCGGCTTGTGGCCGTGGTCGTGACGCGGTAAATCAGATGCATCTTTCGGCGGCTGTTTTACGTAAAAACTGTCGAAACATGGATTTTCCAGTCAGGTGTCATACGACTTTGCCCGGCTGGCGCAGAAAGCAAAGGTGTGCACGATGGTTGCTCAGCAGGAAACGATTAAGGCCGATGTCATCATTCTTGGCGGGGGGCTGAATGGTGCGGCGATGGGGCTTGCGCTTGCGCATGGTGGCCTGCGTTCCGTTGTGATTGATTACGCTGACCCCAAAGCCATCCTCACCGCCAATTATGATGGACGTACTTGCGCCATAGCTGCGGCTTCCCGTTCCGTGCTTGATGTGATTGGTGCATGGAAATATATGGCGGACGAAGCCGAACCGATCCTTGATATCAGGATTGCAGACGGCGTAAGTCCGCTGTTTCTTCATTATGATCATAAAGATGTCGGAAACCAGCCTTTGGGCTACATCGTCGAGAATCTGATCACACGTGGCGCGCTTTATCGGGCTATTGCCGAAACCGATCTGGTCGAAATGATCGCACCGGCACGTGTTGAAACCATTGTACGTGATCAGGGCGGCATGACGGTTACATTGGCAGATGGCCGGTCTATCCGCGGCGCGTTGGCCATTGGCGCCGAAGGGCGCAATTCGATGCTGCGGAATTGGGCGGGCATCAAGACCTACCAATGGAGCTACAGGCAAAGTGCGGTGGTCTGTACGGTCAAGCACAAGGTGCCCCATAACGGTCTTGCCGTGGAGCATTTCCTGCCCGCCGGACCATTTGCCATTTTGCCGATGACCGATGATCGTTGTTCGATCGTCTGGACGGAAACAACCGATCTCGCCAATTATCTTGTCAATCTGGACGAAGAGACGTTTGTCGACGAATTGCATCGGCGGTTTGACGGCTACCTTGGTGATCTTGAAGTCATCGGCCCGCGTTTTTGTTATCCGCTCGGTTTGCAGCATGCCTATCGCTACACCGATCCGCGCATCGCCCTGATCGGGGATGCGGCCCATGGCATGCACCCGATTGCCGGGCAGGGGCTTAATATGGGGATACGCGATGTCGCGGCCCTTGCCGAGATTCTTGTCGAAGCCCGCCGCCTTGGTCGCGATATCGGTGGTTCTGATGTTTTGGCTGAATACGAGCAATGGCGCCGGTTTGACAACACCGTGATGCTGGCGGTGACCGATTTGACCAATCGGCTGTTTTCCAATGATGTTGCACCGGTGCGTTGGGCGCGCGATATCGGGCTTGCCGTGGTGCAGAAAATCCCGCCGCTCAAAAAGACTTTCATGTCCCATGCCATGGGGTATGCGGGGACTCTGCCGCGCCTGATGCAGGGTAAACCGCTTTAATCTTCCCCCATCCAGATGGGGATTGATGCAAAAGGCGATCTTTGATTTCTAAAGATCGCCTTTTGGTTTGGTTATCTGCGCTCAGTTAAAAACAATTCAAAATTGTGTCGCTTTTTGTCGTGCTGTGTTGATTTGAGTCAAGCATTTCGCATGTGCGAAGATGCAATGTCCCCATGACGTATTTTTGAATGCAGGGGATAAACATGACACTTACCCGGAAATTGATGACCACAGTGGCCAGCTGCGCTGTTGTTGGCACGATGATGATTGCGGCAACTGGCGCACAGGCGCAGGAAGCGGCATTTAAAACGAAACAGGCAGGCGATATTGTGATTCGCGGTCGTGTCGTCGGGGTTGTTCCGGACGAAGACATCACCAGCGGCACGCTTGCGGGTGAAGGCAAGGTTGATGACGATGTTATTCCTGAAGTGGATTTTTCCTACTTCATTACCGATAACATTGCGCTGGAATTGATCGCTGGTACCTCCAAGCATGATGTGACTTGGAATACCGGGTCCAGCAATCTGGACCTTGGCAGTGTGCGTCTGCTGCCACCGACTTTGACCGCACAATATCACTTCATGGCTGATCAGCGTTTCAGCCCGTATATTGGTGCCGGCATCAATTACACGTTCTTCTATGACAGCAAACCGGGTCAGTTCAATTCCGTCAAATATGACGATGGCTTTGGCTATGCCTTCCAGGCCGGTTTTGACTATGCGATCTCCGGTCCGTGGTCGCTGAACGTTGATGTTAAAAAGATTTATCTGAATACCGACGTGTCGGTAAATGGTGGTGCCACCAAAGCGGATGCCGATCTTGATCCGTGGCTGTTTGGTGTCGGTGTTGGTTACCGCTTCTGATCACTGCCGACGGCAAACTTTCCGGTTTGTTGTCTGATCCCAAGAACGGTCCTGGCTTTGTTGTCAGGGCCGTTTTTGGTTATGGGGCCGGATGGAATGGGCGGCTCATCGAAAACAGGGATGCCTGTTGCCTTAACGGCGCACAGGATCGCGTGACAGGCCGCGCGTTTCAAGGGCGCGAAGGTAATCAGTCCAGAGCTGATCCTGATTGGCATGCAGGTCACGCAGATATTGCCAGCTGAACAATCCGCTATCATGCAGATCATCAAATGTAAGGCGCACTGCATAGTTCCCGACCGGGACGATGTCGATAATGCCGACATGACGGCGGCCGGGGATGATTTTTTTCTCGGACGGATGGTGTCCCTGAACCTCGGCAGACGGGCTTTCGACCCGCAGAAGTTCGGCACTGAATTTTGACGTCAGCCCATCATCCCAGATGATTTCCAGAATGTGCTCATCACGCAGATAGTTGATTTCAACCGGACTGAAACGCGGGGTAAAGCTGTCTTCCGACATGAAAGCCGTCACAATCAGTCTGCGATGACACGGGCTTCGTCGGGCAGCATGATCGGAATGCCATCGCGGATCGGATAGGCAAGGCCCGCCTTGACGCTGATCAGCTCATTCCGTTCGCGATTATATTCCAGCGTTTCCTTCGTGACCGGGCAAACGAGGATTTCAAGCAATTTCGGGTCTACCGGGCTATGTGTCACGGTCATTGTCTGGCCTTCATATCACTTTAATTGGTGGCTGTTTGCGGGGCCCGTGGATGGGCCGCCATTTCCAGCAAGGTTGTCAGCATATCACCGCGATCATACAGGCTTGCGCATTCGAGCAAAGCCTGTTTTTCAAGCGGGCTGAGGCGGCAGCCCATTGCAATGGCCGTCACCAGCATTTCATCATCCGTATCGCTCAGCGTATCCCAGCAGGATCGCAATGAATGCTGGGCAAAATAGCCTTCCAATGCTTGCCGGAGCCGGTCGCGATTGACGGGCTGCAAATCCGGCGATGGCAACAGCAGGTCATCCTTCCATGGGGCGAAATCACCAAGCACTGCACGATATCCGCCACTTTGCATCGGCAGTTCTTCGATGATGTTGAATCGGCAGACACCCGTTAGCGTGATCAGGAAACGGCCATCATCCGTTTCACTGAACGCCGTGATGCGACCCGCACAGCCGGTCTGGAACACCGGCGGATTGTCGGGGTCCATGTGATAGGTGTTTCGCCCGTCCGGGCGTGGCTGAACCATGCCGATCATGCGGTCCTGTCCCAGGGCATCCGCGATCATGTTCAGATAGCGGGGCTCGAAGATATTGAGCGGCAGATGGCCACGCGGCAGCAAAAGCGCACCACTTAGCGGAAAAACCGGCATCGTATCTGGAAGATCCGAAAAACTGGGATCAAAAGGACCGCATATGCTCATGAAAACAAAACCGTCGAAAGTGCGCGGCGCCCCGCAACGCTGGCCGGGTCCATTGGGCCCCAGGCCTCGAAAAATTTAATCAGTTGGGTGCGACCGGCATCGTCGTTCCAGCTGCGATCCTTGCGAATGATCGCAATCATGGCGTTGACGGCTTCTTCGCGCTTGTTGGTGGCAAAGCAGGCCATGCCCAAATCAAACTGTGCCTGCAGGTCCTCCGGATTGGCGGCCACTTTGGCACGCGCAACATCAAGGTCTTCCTTGCTGTAGCCCGTTTCCGCCAGTTCAAGCGCACTGATCGCGGATGCAATCGGCGCTTTCAGGCGGTCTGCTTCGGCCATGTTATCCACAAAATGGCGGGTTTCTTCAATTTCACCCATGGCGACCATGCAGCGGATCATGCCGCCGATTGCTGTTTCGTTTTGCGGTTCACGTTCAAGGACGCCAACATAAAGGCCATGGGCTGTTTCATGGTCGTCATCTGCAAGTGCGCCTGCCGCCTGATCCAGAATTGCGGTAATCGGGCTTTCAATCGGGCCGCCTGCAAGGCGCTCGTAGAAGGCGCGGACTTCGCTTTCGGGCTGTGCGCCCTGAAAACCATCTACCGGTCGGCCACCCTTAAAGGCATAGACCGTTGGAACGGACTGAATGCGCAATTGCATCGCCAGTTCCTGATTCTCGTCGATATTGACCTTGACCAGCTTTACGCGCCCACCAGCTTCGCGTGTGACCTTTTCGATGGTCGGGGTCAGGCTTTTGCACGGACCGCACCAAGGGGCCCAGAAATCGACGACAACAGGCACTTCCATCGAGGGTTCGATGACGTCCTGGACAAATGTTTCTACGCTGCTGTCCTTGATCAGGTCTTTGTCCTGTCCGGCGGTCGGGGTGGCGTTCGCAGCGGTGGCGTCAAGAATGATGGACATTATTGCTTTACTCTCTAATTCTGGATTCTAGATGATGCCGCAACCGCTGTTCGACAAGGGGTCCAACCATAACATTAGGTAAGTCTTATAGCTTAATGTTTCGCGGTAAAAGGCTTTGTGAGCATTTGTTCGGAATCAGAACGAACCAATTTCCTCGTCAAAATCGACAATTCTGATTTCGTAGCCAAGACTGGTGATAAATCGAAGCAGATCATCCGATTGAATTGTCGTGGTTCTATCATTCCGCAAGGGGTGGAAGTTAAGAATGTCGCCTTTGGCCAGCTTTGAATCGAGGGCGAAGTTGACCTTGCGCGCATGATCGTTGATCAGGGCAAACGGTGTGACGGATCCGGGAATGACGCCCAGCGTTTCAAGCAGCAGCTCCGGTTTGCCAAAAGAAAGGCGCGCGCAGCCCAGTGTCTTGTGCAGGTGGTTCATGCGGATTTCGGTATTTTCCTCGGCCACGACAAGCCACAGGGCATCCTTCTTGTCTTTGACAAAAAGGTTCTTGGAATGAAGGCCTGGCAAATCCCCGCGCAGCTTTTGCGAATCCTCGACCGTGAATAACGGCACATGCGCGTGAGTGCTGGTTTTGATCCCAAGATTTTCGAGATAATCGAAAAGTGCGGTTGATGGATCACTCATCCTGTTTTCCTTCTGGCTGGGTCGCGCGAAGATCGTCAGATTGCAATTAGGACGCAAATTGCAGCATGTTGGCGTGATTTCCCTGTTTTAAGGGTAAAAAGTCAAGGAAAACCGCCATTCTGGATGTGGCGGCGATTTGATGGAAAAAAGGGTTGCAATCGCGTTTTGTTGGGCTATTATCCGCGCCGCTCCACAGGGGCAGGAAATACTGATGAATGCGGGCGTAGCTCAGGGGTAGAGCATAACCTTGCCAAGGTTAGGGTCGAGAGTTCGAATCTCTTCGCCCGCTCCATCAGGTGGTTTCCTTGATCATGCTTTCATGATGATGCGGGCGTAGCTCAGGGGTAGAGCATAACCTTGCCAAGGTTAGGGTCGAGAGTTCGAATCTCTTCGCCCGCTCCATGATGAAAGTTTAAAAAGGCTGTCCTTCGGGGCGGCCTTTTTTGTTTCTGTCTTGCGGTTCCTTGTCAGATGTCGTTTTTTGGAAAAATGCACGACAATCAGGACAACGATTACCCCCAAAACATTATCTGGACCGTCGGTTATGCCGGGCATGACCGCGACAGTTTGCTTGCCCTTCTGAAGGGGCAGGATATTACGGCGGTGGCCGACATCCGGACTTTTCGCGGATCGAATTACTGGAAGGCGTTTGACGCCGATACCTTTGGCCCCTTCCTGCGCGAGAACGGCATTGCTTACGTTTTCATGGGCGATCTGCTGGGTGGAAAGCCACAAGACCCGACACTTTATCCGAACGGTCGACTGGACTATGACCTGATGGCAGCACGCTCGGAATTCAGGGCCGGGATTGATCGTTTGATATCGGGTGCGGGCAAATACCGAATCTGTCTGATGTGTGCGGAAAAGGATCCGCTGGATTGCCACCGCACATTGCTGATCGCGCCGGTACTCAAGGCCGCTGGGTTTGATTTGCGGCACCTGGTTTCCGACGGGCGTGTGGAAACCCAGGCAGAAACGGAAAAGCGTATGATTGCGATCAATGGCGGTGATACGGCCGATTTGTTCGCGGCCAGCGCACCGGACCCCGATGCCGATCTGGTTCTGGCCCTTAAGAAGCAAATTGTCAAAGCGGCTCCGCTTGCAGATGACGCAATAAAATCCAGAAAACGGCAAAATAATTTCTAATATTTCATTTCTTAAAACGCGTTATCGCCATTTTTTGAAAATGGTCATTTTGTATAATTCAAGTTTATATTTCATTCTATTTTACGAATGTTGCTGTACGCGGGAATATATATTTAAATCTGCAGTTGATGTTGTCGTCAGTTGCAGGAGGGCGTTGTGGCACTCGTTACCGGAACGGAAGGCAATGATAGCCTTGTCGGATCAAGTGATAATGACACGATTTATGGCTTGGCCGGAGATGATCAGCTTTATGGCGCTGGCAGGGATGACGAGCTAACGGGCGGACCGGGGGCCGATTTGCTTGACGGTGGCCCCGGAGGACGTGATAGCGCCAACTACGATACCGATACCGCAACACAAGGCGTGATTGTTGATCTGCAAGCCGGAACCGGTCACGGGGGCGAGGCACAAGGCGACCGGCTTGTTGGCATCGAAGTGGTCGAAGGAAGTCCGTTTGACGATACCGTAATCGGCGATGACGCAAGCAATGTGCTTTGGGGGCGCGGTGGCAGCGATTTGCTGCTGGGCGGTGACGGCGACGATTTTCTGTACGGCGATTATCTTGGCAATGATCCGGGCAACGACACCCTGCTGGGCGGAAGCGGGAACGATACCCTCACAGGGCGCGACGGCGAGGATACCCTTCTGGGTGGTGACGGGGATGATATGTTAAGCCCCGGTGCCGATGCGGACTATGTCGATGGCGGTGCTGGAAGCGACAAATTGCGCTACAATGGTGATGCCGGTGTTTCGATCAACCTTGAAACCGGTGTTTTTCAGGGCGGCGAAGCCGAAGGCGACGTTGTCCATGATATCGAAAATCTATACGGCACAATCCATGATGACCTGTTAATCGGCGACGCTGGTCGAAATGTTCTGCAGGGACATTTTGGCGATGATGTTCTGCGTGGTGGGGACGGGCATGATGTGCTGCATGGTGGCAATGGGCATGACATCATCGAGGGTGGCGACGGCAACGATTTCCTGCGCGGCAATAGCGACAGATATCCAGAGGATGATGGCCCGGACACGTTTTTGTGGCGGGTGTTTGAAGGCGGTGCCGAACGCGACCGTATTGCCGATTTTGAAACCGGTTCCAACGGTGACAGGCTTCAGTTCGGAATCGAGTTTCAGGAAAAAAGCGGCATCCATGACTTCGCTGATTTTCTAGAGCATGCAGAGGAAACGGACGCCGGGTTGTATGTCGATTTTAGTGATGGTCGGCATTACGATTATGGTGTCCTGATTGAAAATACCGATCTTGCCGATTTCACCGAGGACAATATTGTGTTCGAGGACAGCATGATCGGTTAAAGGCAAATTGCTTTAGCCCATGATGTTATAACCACCATCGATATGGATGACGTCGCCCGTGATCCCGCGTGACCGGTCGCTGGCAAGGAAAGCGGCCAGTTCCCCGATCTCGTCGATGGTAACCAGCCTGCGTCCCGGTGCCCGGCTTTGGGCGGTGGTCATAAGGTGATCAAACTCGGCAATGCCCGATGCCGCCCGTGTCAGAAGGGGGCCGGGTGAAATCGCATGGACCTGAATGTTTTTCGGGCCAAGTTCGGCCGCCATGTATCGGGTGGCACTTTCAAGCGCGGCCTTGACCGGGCCCATCACGCCATAATGATCAATAACCCGCTCCGACCCCATATAGGTGACGGTCAAAAGTGCGCCACCGTCGATCATCAACGGCTCTGCACGCTTTGCCAGTCGCTGGAATGAATGGCACGAAATATCCATCGCGGTCAGAAACCCGTCGCGTGAACAGTCGATCACGCGTCCATGCAGGTCATCGCCAGGCGCAAATGCGATGGAATGCAGGACAAAATCCAGTTTTCCCCATTGATCGGAAATTGCCGCGAACAATCGATCCATCTGGTCTTCGTTCTGAACATCAAGCGGGGTGATGATCGCGGCGTTTAGTCCCTCTGCCAAGGGGCGGACATGCTTTTCGGCCTTGTCGTTCAGATAGGTGATCGCAAGCTCTGCACCCTCCCGGTTGAAAATTCGGGCACAGCCATAGGCAATCGATTTGTCGTTGGCAATTCCGACGATAAGGCCCTTCTTTCCTGCCAGCACTTGGCATCTCCTGCTTTGAGTTGTTTTGCGGATGCGAAGCGGACTCCTGATTCGCAAGCGATACAAAGCTTAAATGATTTTGCGATGCAGCAAAGTGTAAAATTCTGTGACAATCCCCAATTGGAATACAGGGCTCCGTTGATCGGAACCTATTGAGTGAACGATTTTTTTTTGTGCAGAAGCATAGTTTTTAGGCAGATGATCCGCTATGTGTAGCCATGGAAGGAAGCTGCAGTTTTCCGTCATTTCCGGGTGTGGGGAACTTCAGGTTGTCTTCCCAAATACATGTGACATCCGAGGTGTGTAGTGCCGCCCGCAAAGGTCGGCACTTCGGTTCTGGCAAACAGAGCCGATAAAAAGGGAAATTGGACATGAAAGCCCGAAGCGACGACCCGAAACGGGAAGTCATCGACAAGGTTGTCGAACAGATCCAGCAACGCTTGACCGGTAAGATGGCGAAGGATGCAGAAGCATTCGTTCGCCTTTTTTACAAGGATGTACCGCCAGACGACATGGCAGGTCGATCCGTCGACTCGCTTTATGGCGCGGCACTGACATTATATAAATTCGCGCAAAAGCGCCCATCGGCCAATGCCGCCAAGATCCGGGTCTATAACCCCGATCTTGAAGAGCATGGCTGGAAATCCGATCACACCGTGATCGAGATGATCAATACGGATATGCCGTTTCTGGTGGATTCCGTAACGTCTGCGCTTAACGAATTCGATCTGACCGTCCATCTGGTCATCCATCCGATCATGCGTATCGCGCGTGATGATCGTGGTGAATTGCAGTCGGTCGAAGCAGTCGAGAATTCGGATGCGTCGCGTGAATCCGTGATGCATCTTGAAATTGACGAGCAGACCGACGAAGCCGTTCTGCGAAAAATCAGTGATCGTCTGGAAGACGTTCTTACCGATGTCAGTCTTTCGGTCGAGGATTGGCAGGCGATGCTGTCAAAAGTCGCCGAAGTTCTTGATGGCATCAGAACCGCGCCAACCGGTATTTCCGCAGAAGACCAGAAAGAAGCCCAGGATTTCCTCGGCTGGGTTCATAACGACCATTTCACCTTCCTTGGCTATCGCGAATATAAATTCAGCGGTACGGGCAAGAAGGCCAAAGTGGACGTGAATCCGCAAAGCCAGCTTGGGATTCTGCGCCGTGAAGGGACGCATATCTTTGATGAGCTGCGCCAGATCGGCAATCTGTCGACCGAGGTGCAGGCATTTGTCGCCCAGCCAAGTCTTCTGATGGTGACCAAGGCCAACAAGCAGTCAACCGTGCATCGTTCGGTGCATCTCGACACGATTGTCGTCAAGCAGTTCGATGATGAAGGCAAGGTTGTCGGCCAGCATCTCTTTGTCGGTCTGTTCACCTCGGTTGCCTATAACCTCAGCCCGCGCCTCATTCCGCTTCTGCGCATGAAGCTTGCCGAAACCATCAAGCGTGCCGGCTTCCCGCCTGCCAGCCACGATGCCAAGGCATTGGTCAATATCCTTGAAACCTTCCCGCGCGACGAGCTTTTCCAGATCGAACTTGATGATCTGTATCATATCTGCATGGGCATCCTGCATTTGCAGGAACGTCAGCGGATTGCCCTGTTCGTGCGCCGTGATGCCTTTGAACGTTTTGTTTCCTGTCAGGTTTTCTGTCCGCGTGACCGGTTCTCGACGAAACTTCGCATGAAGTTCCAGTCGGTGATCGAAGCCGCCTTTGATGGCAAGGTGACGGCACATTACACATTGATCGGCGATAGCCCCCTTGCGCGGTTGCACCTTCTGGTCAAAACCACGCCGGGTGAGTTGCCGGAATACAATGTTACCGATATCGAACGTCAGCTTGTTGAAACCGCGCGCGACTGGGCTGATACGCTCCGTCAGGTACTGGTCCGTGAAATGGGCGAAGAACGCGGCTTGACCCTTTATCGTCGTTACGGCGAAAGCTTCACCGGCGATTATCGTGATCGGTTCGGTGTTGATACCGCGGCTCTTGATATCGACCGTATCGAGGACGTGATCAAATCATCGGACTTGCGGGTTAATCTGTATCGCCCGATCGAGGCCGCCGAGAACGAGCTGCGCTTCAAGATTTATAACCCCGGTGCACCGGTTCCGCTTTCTGACGTCTTGCCGATGCTTGAAAATATGGGTCTTAAGGTCATTACCGAAAACCCGTTCAAGGTCGAACCACGCGATACCGATGTGAATGTCCGCATTCACGATTTCGGGGTGCTGGTTGACGGCGAATTCCACCTGCATGATGTGCGTGACAAGTTCCAGGAACTTTTCATTCGCATGTGGCATGGCGAAGTCGAAAACGACGCCTTTAACCGTCTTGTTCTGCTGGGCGGGTTGCATTGGCGCGAAGTCGTCATCCTGCGGACCTATGCCCGTTATATGCGTCAGATGGGATCGGCCTTCTCGCAGGATTACATGGCCAAAACACTGGCCAATAACGCCAGTCTCGCCGCTGCAATCGTCGATCTGTTTGTCGCACGTTTTGACCCGGATCGTGATCCGGGGCTGGCCGCCGAAGCCGAGGCCATCGAAGGCGACATTATCACCCGCCTTGAAGATGTGATGAACCCGGACGAGGACCGCATTCTGCGCGCCTTCCTCAACCTTGTTCAATCAACGCTTCGCACCAACTATTTCCAGTATGGCAAGGACGGCAATCCGAAACCCTATCTGTCGGTAAAATTCAATTCCGGCATGGTCGAAGATCTGCCGCTTCCGCGTCCTTGGCGCGAAATATTCGTCTATTCGCCGCGTGTCGAAGCCGTCCATCTGCGCGGTGGTCCTGTCGCGCGTGGTGGTATCCGCTGGTCGGACCGTCAGGAAGATTTCCGCACCGAAATTCTTGGTCTGGTAAAGGCCCAGATGGTCAAGAACGCGGTTATCGTGCCGGTTGGCTCCAAGGGCGGCTTTGTCGTCAAACGGCCCCCGGTCGATGGCGGGCGCGAAGCATTCCTTGAAGAAGGCATTGCCTGTTACAAAACGCTGATGTCCGGGATGCTTGATATCACCGACAATATTGTCGGTGGCGACATCATCCCGCCGGAACGTGTACGCCGTCTTGATGATGACGATCCTTATCTGGTTGTTGCTGCCGACAAGGGGACTGCGACATTCTCGGATATCGCCAATGGTGTGGCCCGTGATTATGGCTTCTGGCTGGATGATGCCTTCGCATCGGGCGGCTCGCAGGGCTATGATCACAAGAAAATGGGCATCACCGCACGCGGTGCGTGGGAATCGGTCAAACGTCACTTCCGCGAAATCGGCAAGGACATCCAGAAAGAACCCTTCACCGTTGCTGGTGTTGGCGACATGTCGGGTGATGTGTTTGGCAATGGCATGCTGTTGTCCGAACAGATCAAGCTGGTTGCGGCCTTCAACCACATGCATATTTTTGTCGATCCCGACCCGGATCTGGCGAAAAGCTTTGCCGAACGGCAGCGACTGTTTGATATGCCGCGCTCAAGCTGGGCCGACTACGATACCAAGGTCCTCTCGAAGGGCGGCGCAATTTTTGACCGCAAGGCCAAGACGCTTGATCCCTCGGCCGAGGTTCGCAAGCTGCTTGATCTTGGCACCGGCAAGGTAACGCCGGCCGACATGATGAAGGCCATCCTGAAATCCGATGTCGAACTTCTGTGGTTCGGCGGGATCGGGACCTATATCAAATCATCGACGGAATCGAATGCCGATGCCGGGGATCGTGCAAATGATGCCATCCGCATCAATGGCAAGGATATCCGCGCAAAGGTCATCGGCGAGGGCGCCAACCTTGGCTGCACACAGCGCGGCCGTATCGAGTATGCCCATGCTGGTGGGCGTTTGAATACGGACGCCATCGACAATGCGGCGGGTGTCAACTGCTCCGATCACGAGGTCAATATCAAGATCCTGGTAGGCGAGGTGGTTGCCGCCGGTGACATGACCGAAAAGCAGCGTAACAAACTGCTGGTCGAAATGACCGACGAGGTCGGCGATCTGGTGCTGCGTGACAACTATCTGCAAAGCCAGGCGATCTCGAACGCCTTTGCCGGGGGCGGGGATGCGCTTGATGCGCAGGTTCGCCTGATCCGGATGCTGGAACGCGAAGGTCGTCTGAACCGGGAAATCGAATATCTTCCCGATGACGAGGAACTGGCACGTCGCACGGCCGCCCATCAGGGCCTTACCCGCCCGGAAATCTCGGTTCTGATGCCTTATGCCAAGCTGTGGCTCTATGACGAGGTGCTTAAATCCGATCTTCCCGATGACCCGATCCTCGTCGAAGAACTGGTGCGGTATTTCCCGACGGCTGTCCGTAAAAAATACAGCGCGGCGATTTCCAGCCATCGTCTGAAACGTGAAATCATCGCGACCGTCGGCACCAACAGTCTGGTCAACCGCGTTGGCGGCACCTTTGTCCATGACATGATGGAAGCAACCGGGCTTTCGGCGGTGGACGTTTCGCGCGGTTATCTGATTACCCGTGCGGTGTTTGGCCTGCGCAAACTGTGGGCGGGTATCGAAGCCCTTGATAACAAGGTTGATGCCAAGGTCCAGATCGCGATGTTCTCCCACATCAACCGCATGGTCGAAGATGTGACCCTGTGGTTCCTGCGCAATTGCGAGGAATTGAATGTCGGGGCGAAGATCGAGCTGTTCCGTCCGGCGGTCGCCAAGGTGATCGAGGCCTTTGACGATATCGTCCCGGCCGATGCGGCTTTCCGCACGACCCTGGATCAGAAATCGCAATCCCTGATCGATCAGGGCGTGCCCGAAGATCTGGCGCGCCGTGTGGCGGCAATGCAGCAGATGGTCGCGGTTTGCGATATCGTCCGCATTGCCGAGGCAACCGGGCGTGACGTCATCGATGTCGGGGCAACCTATTTTGCCATCGGGGCACGCTTCCAGCTTGGCCTGCTGCGTGCAGCGGCCGAGTCCATCGAAGCCGAAACCCATTGGCAGAAACTGGCGCGTGCCGCCGCGATTGATGATCTGTTCGGTCATCAGCGCGAACTGACGCGTGTGGTGCTGTCTTCTGGCACGAACGGCACGGTTGGTGGTGATCTGGTCAGGAAATGGGTCGATGATCATCAGCGCGGTTGTGCGCGGTGTGATCAGCTGATCGATGAATTGCGTGCCGCAGGACAGATCGACCTGTCGATGATCACGGTTGCCAACCGTCAGATCAGGGCCATGGTCGGCGGCTGATCCGCACAGGCAAGGCATTTTCGCAAAAGAGGGCGCTTCGGTGCCCTCTTTTTTTGCCTTCGTCCGGGGGCTGAAATATCCCCCGAAATGTCAGGAGCAACCGGATGCTGTCGGGTTGGTAAATTTTTTGAACCGGATACCGAATGCGAAGTAATTGAATCGATTTAATTTACTGCCATTCTCCTGCCGTTTTTATATGATGAAAACCAAATGAAGTCAGGGGATGCCTTGAAAAATACCAACCGGTACGTATATTGAATACAGAAAAAGAGAAAAATGGTGTGAAAATGAGGAACGCTGCCGAGACCCGGACGAAATTGCTGGAGACCGCCATACAATTGCTATGGACCAGCAGCTATCACGATATTGGTGTCAGTGATGTCTGCAAGCATGCAGGGGTTACCAAAGGGGCGTTTTATCATCACTTTGACAGCAAGGCCGCCCTGTTCGCCGCATCGGCGCGCCATCACTGGGATAAGGGAAAGGACGAACTCAGAGCGATCTTTTCCCCGGAAATTGCGCCACTTGATCAGTTGAACAGCTATATAGATCTGATCATGAACAAACAGAAAAAGCAGGCTATTCCGGGGGATGCCGAGGTTTGTGTCTGCCCCATTTTTACTGCCGGTGGCCAGGTTGGGCCCGAGGATATCGAAATTCAGGACTGTTCACGCGAACTTGCCGAGGAGCAGATCAAGTATCTTGCCTCCATGATTCGCGGCCTTAAGGGCGAAGGCATGCTTTCCGGGGATGCCGATGTGACCCTGCTGGCGCGTCTTGTTTTCCAGTTTGTGCATGGCTTGCTGACATACGGCAAAGTTTTTAACAGTTTGGATACTGTTCGGTCTGATTTGCGTGTCGGCATCTGCCGGATGCTGGATTTACGCTGTGAATTCAGGGATGTAAAGGCCGAGGAAGCCTCGTTGTCAGCTGCCGGATAATTCATAAAATTTAGAACGCATGTAAATTTTTTTCATTTTCCCCTTGCTAACAAACCGATCGGTACGCATTTTCCCGTTATTCTGTCCGCGAATGCGCGGGTCACGCTATTGGGAAATGGAAAGATGCAATCACGATCCAAACTGAGAATGCTGCTGTCCGCCACAGCTGCAATCGCTGCGATTGCTGCCGGTGGTTACGGGCTTAGCACCATAGGTTCTGCGGGTGCCGACGAAGCCGTTGCACAGGCTGCACCGCAAATCACCCCTGTTACCGTCCAAGGCGTCCATAGCCAGTCCGTCAGGCTTTGGAACAATTTCTCCGGCCGGCTGAGTGCGGTCGAGGAAGTCCAGCTTCGCCCGCAGGTCAGTGGTGCCATTGTCGATATTCGCTTCGAAGATGGTCAGATCGTCAAGCAGGGCGATATTCTCGCCGTGATCGATCCCCGCACCTACAAGGCCGCCGTTGACGAAGCCAAGGCCGAACTGGCCGCTGCCCGCCAAACCCTGTCGCTTGCCGCCAAGGAAAAGGCACGCGCTGAAAAACTGGTGGCCAATGGCACCGTTTCAAAACGTGTTTTTGATGAACGCGTCAGCGCCGAACAGGTTGCGCAAAGTCAGGTTAACCGCGCTCTTGCCCAGCTCGAACTTGCCGAAATCGAATTTGACCATGCCTTCGTCAAGGCACCGATTGATGGCCGTGTCAGCCGGGTTGAACTGACCGTCGGCAATCAGGTCAATGCCGGGCCGAATGCCCCGGTTCTGACCACCATAGTCTCGACCGGAAAAATCTATGCCGATTTCGATCTGGATGAACAAACCTATTTCGCCAGCATCTATGACGCCAATAAAGTCAGCGGCGCGGATCAGAAAATCCCGGTCCGCATGACCATCGCCGGTGGCAAGACAATTGACGGATTTATCCACAGTTTCGATAACCGCATCGATACCCGTACGGGTACCATCCGGACCCGCGCCCTGTTTGACAACAGCAACGGCGCACTTCTGCCCGGCAGTTTCGCCAGCCTGCAACTCGGCACCTCGGCCGAACAGGATGTCATCCTGATTGCACCCGACGCCATCAGCACCGATCAGGACCGCAAATTCGTTTACGTGGTCCAGTCGGACAATACGGTTGCCTACCGTCAGGTAACGCTGGGGGCCGAAGTTGACGGGCGTCGTATCGTGACCTCCGGGCTTGAACCCGGTGACATGGTGATTGTGAACGGGATCATGAAAGTCCGGCCCGGTATGCCTGTTGCTCCTGAAATTCTGCAGGCCTCGGCATCCTGACGGATGCTTGACTGCGCGCAAAAGCTAGGCTGACTGTTATGCAGAATATATCCAGATTCTTTGTGGATCGCCCGATTTTCGCTGGCGTTCTATCCGTCCTGATATTGTTATCAGGTTTGATTGCCATGCTGAATTTGCCGATTTCCGAATATCCGGAAGTCGTGCCACCGACCGTTGTGGTCGAAGCGCAATTCCCCGGTGCAAACCCGGCCGAAATTGCCCAAACCGTCGCCTCCCCGCTTGAAGAACAGATCAACGGGGTCGAAGGGATGCTATATATCAATTCGCTGGCGACGACCGATGGTCGTCTCAGCCTGACCGTGACCTTTGAAATCGGGACCGACCCCGATCTGGCACAGCAAAAGGTCCAGAACCGGGTCTCGCAGGCCGAACCGCGCCTGCCCGATATCGTCCGTCAGCTTGGCGTGACGGTGTCAAAACAATCCCCGGATCTGACGATGGTGGTGCATCTGCTCTCGCCAAATGACCGCTATGACATGCTGTATCTGCGCAACTACGCGACCCTGAATGTCAAGGATCAGCTGGCCCGCATCAAGGGCGTTGGTCAGGTCGGTCTGTTCGGATCGGGTGATTACGCAATGCGCATCTGGCTTAACCCGGACAAGGTCGCCGAACGCGGCCTGACGGCGGGTGATGTCGTATCGGCCATTCAAAGCCAGAACGTGCAGGTCGCCGCCGGCACCATTGGCGGCGCGCCCTATGATACCGGTGTGCAGTTCCAGTTGCCGATCAATGTCCACGGGCGCCTCGAAACACCCGATGAATTTGCCGAAATCATCGTCAATCGCGACGAAGACGGCACCGTAACCCGTCTTGGCGATGTCGCCCGGGTCGAGCTGGAGGCACAGCAATATGCCCTGCGGTCCCTGCTTGATAACAAATCCGCCGTTGCCCTGCCGATCTTTGCCTCGCCCGGTTCCAACGCGCTTGAAATTTCAAGCAACGTTCGCGCAACCATGGCAGAGCTTAAGCAGAATTTCCCCGAAGGCCTTGAATACAGCATCGTTTACGATCCGACCGTCTTTGTTCGAAGCTCGATCAAATCGGTGATCAAAACCCTGCTCGAAGCCGTCGCCCTCGTTGTTGTGGTGGTGACGATCTTCCTGCAAACATGGCGTGCCTCGATCATTCCGCTGCTGGCGGTGCCGGTGTCGATTGTCGGGACCTTTGCCCTGATGCTGTTGCTGGGATTCTCGATCAACGTGCTGTCGTTGTTCGGTCTTATTCTGGCCATCGGGATCGTGGTCGATGATGCCATCGTGGTGGTCGAAAACGTCGAACGTAACATCGAACGTGGTCTTTCGCCGCGCGATGCAACCGTGGCTGCGATGCGCGAAGTCACCGGCCCGATCATCGCAACCTCGCTGGTCATCACCGGCGTGTTCGTGCCGATTGCCTTCATCAGTGGCCTGACCGGGCAGTTCTATCAGCAGTTCGCCCTGACAATCGCCATCGCAACGATCATTTCAACCATCAACTCCCTGACGCTCAGCCCGGCCCTGTCGGCACTTCTGCTAAAACCGCATGATGCGCCAAAGGATTGGCTGACCCGTGCGATGGACTTTGTCTTTGGCTGGTTCTTCCGCTGGTTCAACCGGTTCTTCAACCGCAGTACGGAACTGTATGGCGGGGGTGTCAAACGGTTGCTGGGGATGAAAACCATCATGATGGCGGTTTATGCCGGATTGCTGGTTCTGACCTGGCAGGGCTTCCAGATTTTGCCATCCGGCTTCATTCCGTTGCAGGACAAACAATATCTGGTCAGTTTCGCACAATTGCCGCAGGGCGCGACGCTTGATCGCACCGAAGAAGTCATTCGCGAAATGTCTGACATCGCATTGGCCGAACCCGGTGTCGAAAGTGCCGTCGCCTTCCCGGGCCTGTCGATCAACGGCTTTGTAAACAGTTCAAGTGCCGGGATTGTCTTTGTCGCCTTGACCGACTTTGACAAACGCAAATCCGATGACCTGTCGGGGCTGGCAATTGCCGGTAAACTGCAACAGAAATATGCCGCACTTGACGAGGCCTTCGTTGCCATCTTCCCGCCGCCCCCGGTTCAGGGGCTTGGCACGGTCGGTGGTTTCAAATTGCAGGTACAGGACCGTACCGATCAGGGTTATCGTGCCCTTGACGATGCCATGAAACAGGTATTGGCCAAGGCATGGGCCGCACCCGAACTGACCGGTGTGTTCTCAAGCTACAATATCAATGTCCCGCAATTGCAGGCCAATCTGGACCGTACAAAGGTCCAGCAGCTCGGCATTCCGGTCGATGAAATCTTCCGGACCATGCAGATTTATCTGGGTTCCATGTATGTCAACGACTTCAACCAGTTCGGTCGCACCTATCAGGTGATCGCACAGGCCGACAAACCCTATCGCTCAAGCCCCGAAGACATCCTGCGTCTGCAAACGCGCAACGCGGATGGCGATATGGTGCCGCTTGGCAGTGTTCTTTCCGTATCCGAAACATTCGGGCCGGATACCGCCATGCGTTACAACGCCTTCCGTTCGGCTGATCTGAATGGCAACGCCGCACCGGGTTACTCCAGTGGCGAGGCCGAGGCCGCGATTATCAAGATCCTTGATGAAACCCTGCCGCCGGGCATGTCCTATGAATGGACGGATTTGACCTATCAGCAGATTCTGGCGGGTAACACGGCAATCTTCATCTTCCCGATCTGTATTCTGCTGGTCTTCCTTGTTCTGGCCGCCCAGTACGAAAGCCTGACCTTGCCGCTGGCGGTCATCCTGATCGTCCCGATGAGCACGCTTTCGGCGGCCTTTGGTGTCTATCTGTTCGGTGGGGATAACAACATCTT
The DNA here is from genome assembly GCF_040549275.1 of Thalassospira sp. MBR-102. Classification (NCBI taxonomy): domain Bacteria; kingdom Pseudomonadati; phylum Pseudomonadota; class Alphaproteobacteria; order Rhodospirillales; family Thalassospiraceae; genus Thalassospira; species Thalassospira sp. MBR-102. Next base: position 465,152 of record NZ_JBEPTC010000002.1, on the reverse strand, counting down.
CACCCAGATCAGTCTGTTCGTTCTGGCCGGACTGGCATCAAAGAACGCCATCCTGATTGTCGAATTCGCCCGTGAACTTGAACATCAGGGCCGGACAACCGTTCAGGCAGCCATCGAAGCCAGCCGCCTGCGCCTGCGCCCGATCCTGATGACGTCGCTTGCCTTCATCATGGGCGTTGTGCCGCTGGTGATTTCAAGCGGTGCGGGTTCGGAAATGCGCCATGCCATCGGCATCGCCGTCTTCTCGGGCATGCTGGGCGTGACCATCTTCGGTCTGATCCTGACACCGGTGTTCTACGTGCTGGTGCGCAAGATCGGCCGTGGCAACGAGGTTCGTTCACTTGATGGGGCTGACGCGCAGCAGCCCGCGGAGTAACGAAAACCGTTGCACAACAGCCGGACCATAAAGTTCCCCCGACCCCGTGGTCCGGCTGTTTTCTCTTTTATTGATTTCCAAAAACCAGACGCCGAATGCCAAGGAAGGTATCTGTGTCGATACGAAGCGGTCCTTGCCAGGTGCCAGCCTGTGCCGGTGATGGCGCATTCCAGTCAATTTCTCGCGGCGGCGGCATGTTTTCTTCTGATGGCCAGCGATCCCCGCCAAACAGTTCCTCGCGGTAATCTGCCAGCGTGCCAAGTGTTCCTGCCGTACCTTCTTTAACCGTTAGTCGGTTGCCATATTCGGAACGCAACGCGACCTCGACGCGATTTTCGACATATCGGGTTAACTGATCCCCGGAATAGCCAAGATTCTCGCCGTCACTCTGCGCTTTGCTATATTCTATGGCGTAATTCATGCCATTGGAAACATTGACGTTATCCTCGCCAAAGACTGCGACAAGCTGATCATCAAGATAATAGGCGCGTGTTACCTGTGCCTCGCTGTTATCATCTAACCAGCCATTCAACTGGCCTTCGGCATTGGCTTGATAGGTTTCGAATTCTTCCTTCCGCTTGGTCTGAAGGGCTTTCCATTCTTCAAGCGAGAATCTGGTGCTGTATTCACCGGTTTGTGGATCAATCGGTCTGGGCATGGTCAGGTACCGTGCACCGACAATAGACATTTTCCCTTGAAACTCGACCATATGACACCTCCTTCAATGATCTTTAAATTGTACATGCAATTAAAAGACCACTCATGAGTGTGTTAGTGGGACTCCGTTGATATCTGCGGCATTTGGTCTGTGATGTTGGTCACGCAGGAAAAAATTCCATAATCATTTTGCTTGTTCAAAGGGTTGGCGGGAATAATCTTCCCACACCAACGAATAAGTTCTCGATGCGGTGGCAAAGAAGCAGAACAAGTTTGCCGGGTGCTTGCCTTGGCGCAACTTCTCCCTATCTTCTGCGCGGAGTATTCGTCAAAGGAAGTGTCGACCATGAATTATGTGCGTACAGGTTTGTTGCTGGCTGGCTTGACCGCGCTGTTTGGCGCAGTCGGCATGATGATTGGCGGGCAACAGGGCATGATCATCGCATTGCTGTTTGCTGCGGCGATGAATGTGTTTGCCTATTGGAACGCGGATTCCATGCTTTTGCGCATGCGCGGTGCAAGGCAGGTGGATGACCGCACCGCACCCGAACTGGTATCGATGGTGCGCGAACTGGCCCACAATGCCGGGCTGCCGATGCCCAAGGTCTATGTGATCGATAATCCCCAGCCCAATGCCTTTGCCACCGGACGTAATCCGGAAAATGCTGCCGTCGCCGCAACCAGCGGCTTGATGCAGTTGCTTGATCGCAATGAAATTGCCGGGGTGATGGCTCATGAACTGGCCCATATCAAAAACCGCGATACCCTGACCATGACGATCACCGCCACCATCGCCGGGGCGATTTCCGCCTTGGCCAACTTTGCCATGTTTGCCGGCATGTTTGGCGGGGGGCGCAATGACAACAACAATCCGCTGGGCGGGGTGGGGATGATCCTTGTTGCCATTCTGGCACCGCTGGGTGCGATGCTGGTGCAAATGGCAATCTCGCGTACCCGCGAATACGAAGCCGACAAGATCGGGGCTGAAATCTGCCGCCATCCGATGTGGCTGGCATCCGCCCTTAACAAACTGGACAAAGGCGTTCATGCCATTCCGAACATGGATGCCGAACGCAACCCGGCGACGGCGCATATGTATATTGCCAACCCGCTTTCGGGCAAAGGTGTGGACAATCTGTTCTCAACCCATCCGAGCATGTCAAACCGGATTGCCAAATTGCGTGAAATGGCGGGCGCGCCACAATCGGGAGCTGCCGCACCGGCAAAATCCGGTCCGTGGTCCGGGGCGGCAAAGGATCGCCGGGTGCGTCGTCGCCCCTGGAATTAATCTAAGTTACTAAAATTTTGGGGGATTTCCTGACCCCGACCTATACAAACCTTGCCGGTTTTATCCTTCGGTATGGTGCGAAATGCGATGGCGTATGATTGACGCCGCCGCCGCTGCACGAGATTATATCATAATCGTCTAAGTCAACCTCCGGCCACGGACGGATGGCGACGGATGTTTGAGAAGGGGATAAATGGCGGGCTTCTGGTCGATGGTCGGGCTTGTTTTCAAGTCCATCTTTACAACCGGGGAAACGGTTGAAAACGGTTCTGCGTCGGTCGATGGACCGGACGAACGTGTTGAGCCATGCCTGTATGCCGTTGCCCACTTTGTCCCCGAAGATCCATCCGGAACGCCATTGCCCGATCAGGTTGGTGACTGGGTGAAACGCACCCTATCGGATATCCCCGATACTGCGCCACTGTCGTTGGGACGGCATTTCACAATCAGTACCGATATTGCCGATGCCTTTCAGGCGGTGCGCGAAGCCCATGCTGGTGTGTTAAACCTTGCCCGGCGTCAGGATGCTACGGCGGTATTCTGGGGGCAGACCAATCCGGTGAACGGATTGCTGGAAGTTTATTTCAGCAACGACATGCTGGTTTCACCGCTTTATGAATTGCTGCTGCCATTGGTTCACACCTTTCGTCAGCCACAGCATAAAGATACCGCAGCGGCCCTTCATATCCTTCTGACATGTGAATTGCTGGCGCGTGCACGTGGCCGTGATCTGCGTGCGTTGCAGGTGGCACGCCTTGCGTCTCACCTTGATGACCTTCAGGAACGGATCAATAACGGCGAAAACTTTACCGACGTCGGACAGGGCGTGACAACTGCCTATGCTTTTGGTGCGGTTATGCTGGCTGAAACGGGTGAACGCAGCTATTGCCTCAGCGCGATCCGGGCAATTGAACCGATTGTCCGTCAATTCCTGACCCTGGTCACGGAAACGCCAAAAGACAGCAAAACGATCAAAAAGCCGACCGGTCTTCTGAATGAAAGGGTCGTTCAGCAGGAAACCTTTGAAACCATCAGCAAAACCGAAGACATGTTGCGCGGGGTTGCGGATCTGTCACTGATTGATCCGGAACGCTCGGCGATCATGGCGTTGTATGGCACGCTTTTGAACTGGTCGATGGTAAGCAATATGAACGCGCGTTCAGGCGCAACAGCCATCGGTGTGTGGAAGCTTCTGGAACGCCGTTTTGAATTGATGGCGGGCACGCCGGTTTCGCGCGCGATTGCCATTGGCAAACTTGGCGAAGCCACGATGATCCATGCCAAGGAAATTGACGATATCGAAATGGCCGAAACGGCCAGTGGCCATTATCGTCGGGCGCTGGGACTTGTGAATGCCAAGGCCCACACCGTTTTATATGCCCAGATTGCCTATGGTCTGGCGGAGTCTGTTGTCGCCCAGTCCACGATTGGCAGCGTCGGTGTCGTTGCCGAACAGGTTATTCCGGTCTTTCAGGCCGCTCTCAAAGTCTGTTCAAGACGCGATCATCCCTATCTTTGGGGGCGGGCGATGTTCGCGCTTGGCAGTGTACAGTTTTCCCTTGGTGCCGCCGAAAAAGACCTTAAGACAATTTCGCATGCACGGATGAATTTCTCTCAGGCTTACGACGCTTTCGACGAGGCTGCTGCACGCGGGGCGGCGCGCGCTGCCTCGGGCAGTTTCACCCGTGCCGAAAACATGATGCACCAGCTTTCTCAACGTCAGGCAGTAATCGATGCGACCGGCGGCGCAGGAGAAGCCAAGGCTTCGTAAGGGATTTCCGGCAAAATGGTGCAGATTAAACACAAAACGCTTTAAATCAGACAAAAGAAAACCCCGCAGCCTTTCGGATGCGGGGTTTTCCGACTGCGAATGCCGGGGATCAGTTCTATTCGCGATTACCGAAGAACTGAAGCAGCATTACGAACAGGTTCACGAAGTCCAGATACAGCTGCAGGGCGCCAAAGATGGCTTTCTTGCCTGCGGTCGCCTGATCATCGTGGGCGTGGTAGCTTTCCTTGATCCGCTGGGTGTCATATGCGGTCAGACCGGTAAAGATCAGAACGCCCGCACCCGAGATCACGAACTGAAGCATCGAGCTGCCCAGGAAGATATTCACAACACTGGCCAGGATGATCCCGATCAGACCCATGAACAGGAAGCTTCCCCAACCCGAAAGGTCTTTCTTCGTCGTATAGCCGTAAAGGCTCATCGCGGCGAAGGTGCCTGCGGTGATGAAGAAGGTCCGTGCGATGCTTTCACCCGTGTAAACGAGGAAGATCGACGACAGCGACAGACCCATCAGTGCTGCATAAACCCAGAAGGTTGCCTGTGCCGCACCAAAGCTCATTTTATGGATGCGGAAGCTCAGGAACAGGACAAGCCCGATCGGAGCCAGCATCACGATCCAGTGCAAACCGGTTCCGAAAATCGCCTGCATCAGGGTAGGGCTGGTCGACACAGCCATCGCGACGATACCGGTCAGGGCAAGTGCAGATGCCATATAGTTGTAGACACGCAGCATATAGGCGCGGAGACCTTCATCAATCTCGGCCGCCGACCGGCCAACCGAGACGTCATAGCCGCGTTGACGCGTTTCAAAAGCCATTGAAATCCCTCTTTGATCCATAACGGGCAGAATGTTCATAGAACTCTGCAATGCTGAAAATATGGCAGCATTTCCGTGAAAAGCAACGGTTTGGCTAATTGTCGTGTCCCCGGAACTGACAATATTGTGATCTTGTTCACTTCGTCTCGAAACGCGATTTTCTGACCATTTCGGCCTATAATTTCGTATCCTTTCAAAGGATCGGTACTGTTACGCGCGGTTTCGCCCCGGTTCAGGTGGCGGTTTGGGTCGTCGATGGGAAAAAAAGTTTTCGATAACAACGGCATATTGGAAACCTGTGGATCGAACATGTTCTTGTTCATCTCGCGGGTCGGGCGTGCGTCGTTGCTCGGTTTTGTCCTGTCGCTTTTCGCCGTTTCCGTCGCATCGGCACAGAATCCGAATTTCGTTGCCTCCAAAAAGGCAAACGAGGTGCCGGTATTTGATGCGGTTTATCCCGAAGATGAATTTTGTGCGACGGCGGGTGTCGGTGGCCTCTGTGCTGCCGAACCGGTTGATGTGCCCGAATTTGACGCCAATTTCATTTATCGCTTCGTTGCCTACGAAGCACAGCGGCCGTTTGACCGTTTCTCATGGCAGGCAATGGTTTCGCTGGTCTGGCCTTACGATGGTGACGGGAATCCGATTGATGCCGGTTACCGGCACCCCGATGCCGGGTATGCATGGTGGGAAACCTATCGTGACAAATATTCATTGTTTGCCGGGGCGTCGACACCCGATGATCAATGCCGCAACGATCTGCCCGACGGGGCTTTGTTGCTATCGGCCTTCGTGCAGGCGTCTGGTGACGTGCTGATTGATCAGGCGGGAAACTTCGTTCTGTACGAAACACGGGTGAATGATATTGCCGCCGATTATATCCGTTGGAATGGCCTTGATAGTGCCGCCGGTCGCATGGCCTTTGCCCAAAGTGGCCAGTCTGTCGGCTTCCCGATTCTAAAGCTGTCTGCGGGGCCGGGAATCTCGCCACTCGAAAATGCAAATCTGCTGGCCAGCGACAAGACGTCTTTCAAGCCCGGCGCGCAAATGATCAAGTTTGCCTGGCGCATCATGACCGATCCCGCCGATCAGGAACGCTATTATACAAAACCGGCCCGGATCGCCGTTGCGGCAAAGGATGCCGTTGATGGCATGGCAAAATGTCTGGATGTGACGGTCGGGATGGTCGGTTTGCACATCGTTCAGCGTGTCAAAAGCGGCAATGGGGATCGCTGGATATGGTCGACATTCGAACATGTCGATAACGCACCACTGGCATCAAATGCACGCCGCCCCAACAGCATCATCGCCAATGACCTGTTCCCCGACGGTTGTCTGGGCCCGGACAAAACCGATCGTGATTACGTTTTTTATGACGGTGTCGACCGTGCCGACCATCTTGCCAATCAGATCGTACAATCCGATTTACGCTGGGCGGACGAGCCACCCTATGCCCGTGATCCGGATGGCAATCGCGTCACTGCGCCCGATATCGTCCGTTGCTGGCGGCTTTTTTCCGGAACGGCAGAGGCGAATTTCGTCTGGCAGCGGAAACTGGGTGACAGTGTCTGGAAAAACTATTTTCTGGTCGGCACCCAATGGATCGGAAATGGCGGCGGGGCCCCGTTCGGGGTGGGGGAAGTTCCCCGATTCTTAAGTAACGTCGCCCTTGAAAGCTTTATCCAGCATCAAATGGATGGCACCTGCCTTGGCTGTCATTCCACCGCGTTTACCGACGCCGGACAACCGTCCAATTTTACCTTCCTGCTCGATCCGTGCCGCTAGCGGGTACTGCGTCATGTGGTGCCGGTCTGATCACGACAAAATGGTTCATATTTGCCGATGCATCGACTAGCATGTGCCGACCAAAACGTCGTGAAATCAAAAAATCAAAAAGACGTGGCGGATACAGGGAGGAAACATGCTACCGGTTCGTGCGGATTACGCGTCGGTGCGTTCGGATTTTGTCTGGAACGTGCCTACTCATTTCAATATTGGTGTCGATGTTTGCGACAAATGGGCAGACGACCCTGATCGTCTTGCCCTGATGTATCGCAGGCGCGATGGATCGCGCCGCGATTACAGCTTTGCGCAGCTCAAACGCCTGTCGAACCGTTTCGCCAATGTCATGCGCCGCCATGGCATCCGTCGTGGCGATAGGGTCGGTATTCTGTTGCCGCAAAGCCCCGAAACCGCCGTGGCCCATATCGCCACCTATAAAATGGGTGGCATTGCCGTGCCGCTTTTCAACCTGTTCGGGGTCGAGGGCCTTGAATACCGGCTTGGCAACTGTGCCGCAAAGGCACTGGTGACCGATCAGGAAGGGGCGCGCAAAATTGCTGAAATCCGCGATCTTCTTCCGGCGCTTGAATATGTCTATGTGATTGATGGTGCGCCCGATGGCTGTTTTGATTTCAAGGCACTCTCGGCCGAGGCCAGCGATGAATTCGAACCGGTCAAGACGCGCGCCGATGAACCGGCCCTGATCATTTACACATCGGGCACCACCGGCCAGCCAAAGGGCGCATTGCATGCCCATCGCGTGCTTTTGGGTCATCTGCCCGGTGTGGAAATGTCGCATGACTTCTTCCCGCAGGACGGCGATGTCATGTGGACCCCGGCGGACTGGGCATGGATTGGTGGGTTGCTTGACGTCCTGCTGCCGGCCTGGCATCACGGCAAGCCGGTCGTGGCCCACCGCTTTGAAAAATTCAGTGCCGAGGCCGCCTTTGGCCTGATTGCCGAATATGGCGTGCGCAATACCTTCCTGCCGCCAACCGCGCTCAAGATGATGCGCGCCGCCGGTGATGACGTGGCGGCAAAGTTCAAATGCAATATTCGCTCCATCGCAAGCGGCGGTGAAACATTGGGTTCGGAACTTCTGGATTGGGGGCGTCGCGTGTTTGGCGTCACCATCAACGAGTTTTATGGCCAGACCGAATGCAACATGGTGGTCAGTTCCTGTCAGTCGATCATGGCCCCCAAACCCGGCGTGATGGGCCGTGCGGTGCCGGGGCACGAGGTCGCGGTGATCGATATGGCCGGGAATGTCCTGCCCGCCGGTGAAATGGGCCGGATTGCGGTTCGGTCGCCCGATCCGGTGATGTTTCTGGAATATTGGCGCAACCCCGAAGCCACCCGCGAAAAATTCATCGGGGAATGGCTTCTGACCGGCGATATGGGGCAGCTTGACGAAGATGGCTATATCCGTTTTGTCGGCCGCGATGATGATCTGATCAGTTCGGCAGGCTACCGTATCGGCCCGGGCGAGATCGAGGATTGCCTGATCGGCCATCCCGCCGTGCGCATGGCCGGTGTGATCGGCAAACCCGACGAACAGCGCGGCCAGATCGTCAAGGCCTTCGTCGTGCTGGCCGACGGGATTGCGCAAAGTCCGGAACTTGAAGCCGACATCCGTGATTTCGTCAAAACCCGGCTGGCCGCCCACGAATATCCGCGCGAAATCGCCTTCATGGAACAATTGCCGATGACCACAACCGGCAAGGTCGTCCGTCGTGCGCTTCGTGATCTGGCATGATTTCCGACGATACCCAATCGAAATGAAAAGGGCCGGTCTGTGATGGACCGGCCCTTTTCGTTCTTATGTACGGCGCGCTATTCGTTGCGCAAAAGCGGTGCCGCCGGGCTGCGCAATGCCTGCCATGTCCCGATGAAGCCCGCCGACAGGGTCGCCGCCAGACCAATCGCAATCGGGCCAAAGATCGTCATCGGCAGGAACGTCCAGCTCGCTTCCATGATCAGCACCAGAACCGACCACGCCGCAAGACTGCCAAACAGGGCGGCAATCACCCCGGTCGCAAGGCCCAAAATCCCGTATTCCAGCGCATAGGCATAAAGGATGTTGCCGCGCGTCGCCCCAAGGGTTTTAAGGACAACCGCATCATAAATCCGTTTGCGCCGCCCGGCGGCAACCGCACCGGCAAGGACCAGAACCCCGGCGACAATCGCAATCGAACTGGTCGCGTTAAGTGCCGTTCCGATCCCGGCCAGAATGGCATTGGCGGCCTCAAGCGCCTCGCGCACCCGGATCGCCGACACATTGGGGAAATCCATGCCGATCATGCGATCAACCGGTTCTTCCATTTCGCGCGGCATATGCGCCGTCGCAATCAGGCTATAGGGCGCCTTGTCGATCAGGCCCGGCGAGAACACCATCGCGAAATTCATCCGAAGGCTTTGCCATTCGATTTCACGCCAGTTGGCAATCTCGGCGGTGATGTCCCGGCCCAGTACATTGACGGTCAATGTATCGCCCGGCTCCAGCGAAAATGCCTCGCCAATATCGCGCGAGATGGAAACAAGCGGCTTGGCAGCATCGTCATAATCGGCAGGCCACCATTCCCCGCGCACGATCTGGGTTTCGGGCGGCGGGCTTGCGGCAAAGGTCAGGCCACGGTCACCACGCAGGAACCAGCGATCATCCCCCGGACCAACATCATTGGCATCGACCCCGTCAATCGCAACCACGCGCCCACGCAGCATCGGTGTTTGTTCGATATCCGAAACGTTATCTTTTTCAAGAAGTTGCGTTTTGAACTGATCCATCTGATCAGGCTGGATATCAAGGAAGAAGAAGGCCGGGGCAGAGTCCGGCAGATTTTCGTTGATCTCGTGATCAAGGTTGCCCTCGATCCCCGAAATCGTCACCAGCAGCGTCAGGCCAAGCCCAAGCGACAGCGCAACCGGCACCGTGCTCGCACCCGGCCGGTGCAGGTTCGCCAGCGCCAGACGGCTAAAGGCATTCCGCCCGCCGGTCATCCGTTTTGAAAGCGATACAATTGCCTTGCCCGCCGCGGCAAAAACCGCAATCGCCAGAAGCGACCCGGCGATAAAGCCAAGCGCGATCTCGCGATCCGTGGCGGTAAAGACCGTAAGCAGCAGCAACAGGATAAGCGGAATACCAACATAGGGCAGGTCACGTTTGCGAAGCGCACTGCCATTCATCAATCCCGCACTGGCTCGGAAAAGCCGTGCTGCCGGAATTTCACGTGCACGCAAAAGCGACGGCATGGCAAAGACCAGTGTGGTCAGAACACCAAATGCGGTTGCAATCAGAAGCGATGGCAATGCCGGGCCCAATGTCACATCAATCGGCAAACGCCCGGCCAGAAGCGGTGCTATGATCGCCGGTGTGACCGCCCCGATCAGAAGCCCGATGCCAATCCCGACAAGCGACAGCATCAGGATTTGCAGGAAGTAAATCCGCAACACCAAGCCATGCGATGCCCCGATGGATTTAAGCGTCGCAATGACGGATGTTTTGCTTTCGATATGGCTGCGCACCGCATTGGCAACCCCAATCCCGCCAACCAGCAGGGCCGACAATCCGACAAGGGTCAGAAACAGCGTCAGCCGCTCAATAAACCGCCGCAGGCCCGGATTGGCATCTGACACATCGCGCACGCGCCATCCGGCATCCTCGAACTGTGCGTCAAGCCGGTCGCGAAACACCTTTGGCGTTTCCGCATCATTCAGATCCAAAGCGTAATAATAATTGATCAGGCTGCCCGGCTGCACCAGCCCGGTATCCGCAAGGGCATCCATCGACACCATCAAACGCGGGCCGAAATTGAAAAAGCCAACCGCCTTGTCGGGTTCGGTCGCGATCACGCCGCGCACCTGGATATTGATATCGCCAAGGCGCACCGTATCACCGACATTGATCTTAAGCCGTTCCAGAAGCCCGGCCTCGGCAACACCGCCCCAGATACCGTCCGTTTTGGCAAGCGCGCCATCAAACGGAATACCGTCGGCAAGTTCCATCTCGCCAAACAGCGGATAGACATCATCAACCGCCTTAAGCTCGACCAGCCTGCGCTGCTCCGGGCCATAGGCGGTGGCGCGCATGGTCGCAAGCCTGCCCATGCGTTCGGTATTCTCCGAAAGCCAGTTTTGCTGTTCCTCGCTTGCGGGCATATGCACAAGCCGAAGCTCGACATCGCCGCCCAGAAGGGCGCGGCCATCACGCTCCAGCGCATTTAAAACGGATTCCGAAACGTTTCCGACCGCGGCAATGGAACCAACGCCAAGTGCTAGGCACGCCAGAAAAATGCGAAAGCCGGAAAACCCGCCGCGTAGTTCCCGTCGGCAGACCCGCCACGCAATCGACCACAGCTTTTCCGCCCCGTTGGGGGATTGGGAAATACGGTTCATATGTCGGCATCCTGTTGCGTAACGATTTCCCCGTCGCGCAGCATGATCGACCGGTCGCACCGCGATGCCAGCCCCGGATCATGGGTAATCAGAAGCAAAGTCGATCCCTTGCGTTTCGCCAGATCAAACAGCAATTCGATAATCGTTTCGCCCGTGGCCCCGTCAAGATTGCCGGTCGGCTCATCCGCCAGAAGCAGTTCCGGATCGGTCGCAAGCGCACGTGCGAGTGCCACGCGCTGCTGTTCCCCGCCGCTCAACTGGCCCGGATAATGCCCGATCCGATGACCAAGCCCGACGGCCTTAAGCTCCGCCTCGGCCCGCTCAAACGCATCCTTGCGTCCGGCGAACTCCATCGGAAGGGCGACGTTTTCAAGGGCTGTCATGGTCGGCACAAGGTGGAAGTCCTGAAACACGATGCCGACATGATGGCGGCGATAAAGGGCCAGACCATCTTCATCAAGCTTGCGCAAATCCTCGCCACAGATATTGATCGTGCCCGCCTGCGCCTGTTCCAGCCCGGCAATCACCATCAAAAGCGACGTTTTGCCTGATCCCGACGGCCCGACAAGGCTGACACGTTCGCCGGCATCAATCTGGATATCGACCCCTTTGAGGATATCAACAATCCCCGCCGGTCCCTTAAGGCTCAGCTTAAGACCGGAAACATCGACGGTGCGCTGGCGCGCTGCCTCTGTCGTATTCGCTGTTTTTTCCGGCATAGAGGCAGTTTCGGTAACACTCATTACGGGTCCAATCGGGCTAAGGCATTGCAGGGGCGAAGAAACGGGTTAAATAACTGTACGGAATTTGGTGTCACCAGTTCAGATTTGACTTCAGATTTGACGATCTCAGGGTAACCGATGGGTGACCAGCAGGTAACCAGAGGCTAACCGTCTGTGCAAGATGACAAAACATAAGGTGAGATTTGTGGCATACACGCTGTTCGGGCAAGACTCGGCTGTTAACCAGTTCACTTTCAAGCAAAAGCCCGGATTGTTCGAAGGGCTTTCCCGCCGCCTGTTTCGATATGCCGGGATGGGTTTTGGTATTCTGATTGGCGCCATGAGCCTGTTTGGCATTCATGATGCCCAAGCCGCCGACAATGCGGCAAACAACACTGCCGACAATGCCCCGCAAACCCTGATGCTTTACGGTGACAGCCTGATGGCGGGCTACGGCCTCTCGCACGAGGATGGCTTTGCCCCCAGGCTTGAAGCCGCCCTTCGAGATGCCGGGCATAACGTCAAGGTCATCAACAGTTCGGTTTCCGGCGATACGACGGCGGCGGGTCTTTCGCGCCTTGAATGGGCGCTGGTCGATGATCCCGATATCGTGTTGCTGGAACTGGGTGCCAATGACGCGCTTCGCGGGGTGGAACCATCACAGACCCGCGAAAATCTTGATGAAATCATCGGAAAGCTGCGCGACCGCGATGTTGCGGTCCTGTTGGCCGGGATGATGGCACCACCCAATATGGGCAAGGAATACGGGGCTGAATTCAATGAAATCTACCCCGAACTGGCAGCAGAATATCAGCTCGCCTTCTATCCCTTCTTCCTTGATGGGGTCGCCGCCGATTCCAGCCTTAATCAGGATGACGGCATCCATCCCAATGCCGACGGGGTCAAGGTGATCGTGGAACGCATCCTGCCGAAGGTGATTGACGTTCTCGAAGCAGATTCCTGATTTTCCGCCTCCGCACCAACCGCATTCAGGTGGCCGGATTTCTCAAAGGCTGTACCCGTTGGTGCAGCCTTTTCTTCTTGCGGTGGAATTCGATAATTCCTTTTATAACAAATAATTGCTGGGCGGCATTGGCATGAAAATACAGGATTTCCATCGCCCTCCAGGATCAGTTTCGACAGAAACCGCCCCGAAAAACTACATACGTAGATAGAATTAGAAAGCAAACCGAAACGATTTTGGTGGGTCAGGGCGGGGCAAAGTCGATCTGCCCGTTTTTGCAGATTTATGTGTTTATTATCAATGATTTGTATGGTTTCAAGGGCGGATGGGAAATGGTAAAAACCGGCCCGAAAATGGCCCAAAAGCCCTCAGAACACCTGATTGAGTGTGAAATTAACACATCATTTACTTTCGGTTATGTTTCGAATATCCCGATCCGCAACTACATTTGTAGTCATCTCTGGTTTGATCTGACAGAACAAATGCAAACGAGACGTTAATTCAGCCAAATTGACGCCGTTGCCGCCGGGGCGAACCAAAGCATAAAAACCGAAAATAATTAAATAATAACAATATCTTATGGATTTTTCCCCGTTTATGGGGCCGCAAACATGGGTGATCCATTCTTGCGGGCGGGCTAAGGGGCTGAAACTCAGGCGAAGAATCGATAATGCGGGAAAAGATATTTTAATATCAAATACTTACATTGTCTCTACGGTATCGGGAACCCCTGCGAAATCGCCTGTTTTGCCTGTGGATGAATCGGAAGCGATTCAATTTTGCCTACAACCGCAGTTGCAGCCGGGTTCTCCCGCCGCTACACTTTAGCCAAATTGATCTTCTCAATCGGGATTGCGGTGGTTTTTCCGCCGTAAGGTATTGATTTAAATTGATATATATCGGGCAAGGGTGATGGCGGCACAATCAGTCAAACAATCCTACACCATTCCGTGTTCTTCGATGTTCCGTGATGCTGTTCTCGCACTGGCCGCCAAACGCGGGGTCAATGCCGCCGATCTGGCGCGCTCCGTCATGCTGATTGTCCCCGAAGGCGCGATTGAGGATTACGAGGACCCGGGCGATCCGCCGCCGGGTGATCGTGAAACCATCGTCCTGAAATCAGGCCCCGCCGAAGGCCGTCCCTGGCGGCGCAAACCAAGGCTACAACTGCGTTTGCCACCGGGGCATTCAATCATCGCGGTGCGCAAGGCGCTCAATATGGCGCTGCATTTCGACAAGGGCGAAGTCAAGATGCGCGTTGAAAAGGCCGATATCCTTGCGGCCGAACGCAAGGCACTGGAAGAAGCCCACGCCATCCGAAAACGCCAGGCCGAACCGCCCGTCGAACTTCTGCAATCGCGCGAGGAACTTGAACGTCTGCGCGCCATTGTCGATAATCTGGCGTTCGAACCACTGGATCGCGGGGTCACAACCTTTAACGAAGCCCTGCATGTCATGGGCTTTGCCCCCAATGCCCGTCCCGATATGAAGTCCATCCGCACCAAATATCGCATTCTGGCCGCCATTCACCACCCCGATAGCAATTATGGATCGCACCAGCGCATGACACAGCTCAATGCGGCCATGGACCTGCTGCGCCGACATATTGCCTGACGGGGCAGGGCTGAAATCTTCGTTCGCCCATTGTGAATGGCCCCCCCGAATGCTTAGATAGAGCTTGGATAACCACAAGACCAAGAAAACGAACCGCCACATCATCAGGCAGGTTTTCAAAAAGCGGGAGAATGCATGACGGCTGAATTTCATGCGGCACATGCCAGCGGGGAAAATTGGGCAGCAGTCGCCACCGAACTGGCCGATCAATTGCAAACACAGCCATTGCCGCAACAGGCACTGGCTTTTTTATATGTCTCCGAGGCACTGGCCGCCGATCTCGGCAGCATCCTGACCTTCCTGCGTTCCCGCCTGTCGCTTGAACACTGGGTCGGCACTGTCGGGATTGGTGTGTGCGGGTCTGGCCGGGCCTATTTCGGGGTTCCGGCCGCCTCCGTGATGGTGGCCCCGATTGATCCTAATGATTTTCATATTTTCGAACCGCTTAAAACCGACAACGATCTCGATGCACCGGAATTGCAGCGGGCGATTGATCGCCTGCAACCGATATTCGGTCTGGTTCACGGCGATCCGGGCGCACCTGACAGCCTGGCCACTCTTTCCGAACTGGCGCGTCTGGGGTCAACCTATCTGGTTGGCGGCATTGCATCGGGCGAACGCGGTGCGCCGCAAATCGCCGACAAGGTCGTCGAAGGCGGCCTTTCGGGGGTTTTGTTTGCCGACAAAACGATTGTGCAGGTCGGAATCAGTCAGGCCTGCACCCCGGTCGGGCCAGTGCATCGCGTGACCGAGGGACGCGATGGCATCATCGCAACCCTTGATGACCGTCCAGCCCTCGAAGTCTTCAAATCGGAAATGGAAGCCGACGGCAACGAAAATTCCATCGCCTCGGGCCGCTATCACGTTGCCCTGATGGTGCCGGGCTCGGATACCGGCGATTTTGTCGTCCGCAATCTGATGGGGGTTGATCCGCACAATAACCTGATGGCCATCAGCGGCGATGTGCAGGTCGGCGATACCATCCGTTTCGTCCGGCGCGACGGTGTTGCCGCCGAACAGGATTTGCGCCGCATGCTGGCTGATTTGCAAAAACGCCTGCCGGGTAAACCGCGCGGCGCGCTTTATTGCAGTTGTGTCGCCCGCGGGCCGCATCTGTTTGGCACCGAAAGCCGTGAAATGATGATCATCCGCGATGAAATCGGGGATCTGCCGCTCACCGGATTTTACGGCAGTGGCGAGGTCTGCAATGATCGCTTTTACAGCTATACCGGGGTTCTGACCCTGTTCATCTAGGATCAAATGCGTCGAAAATTCATTGCAATTCCATGATGTTGCAAGAAAATTCGCGCTAAAAGCTTTCATCACTCCGCGACCGGGATATATTCATACCATTGAAAATAAAATGCGCCCAATCAGGGCGCAAAAGGGGATTGATCTATGGAATATCGTCGATTGGGTCGGACTGACATCAATGTCAGTGTGATTTGCCTGGGTACCATGACCTGGGGCCAGCAGAATACGCAGGACGAAGCGTTCGAACAGCTCGATTACGCCACCGGCAATGAAATCAATTTCATCGACACCGCCGAAATGTATCCGGTCCCGGCGATGGAAGAAACCTTCACCAGAACCGAAACCATCATCGGCAACTGGCTTGAAAAACGCGGCCGTCGCGATGATCTGGTCATCGCGTCCAAAATTGTCGGCCCGGCAGAACGTTTTCCCTATGTCCGGGGTGGCCCGCGCCTGACCCGCGCACAGATCAACGAGGCGATTGACGGTTCCCTCACACGCCTCAAAACCGACTATCTCGATATCTATCAGCTCCATTGGCCGGACCGGAATTCCAACTTCTTTGGCAAGCTCGGTTACGTTCATGACGCGAACGAGGAATTCACCCCGATCGAGGAAACCCTCGAAGCCCTGCATGATCTGGTGCAGGCGGGCAAAATCCGTCATATCGGGCTGTCGAACGAAACCCCGTGGGGCTTGATGAAGTTCCTTGAACTGGCCGAGAAAAAAGGCTGGCCGCGCGTGGTTTCGGTGCAGAACCCTTACGGGCTTTTGAACCGCACCTATGAAGTCGGTCTGGCCGAATGCTCGATCCGCGAAGATGCCGGTCTTCTGGCATACTCACCATTGGGCGGTGGCGCATTGTCGGGCAAATATCTGGGTGGTGCCCGCCCGGAAGGCGCACGTACAACCATCTGGCCGCAATATTTCGGTCGTTACCTGACGGAAAATGGCATCAAGGCGACCGAGGCCTATGTCAAACTCGCCAAGGATAACGGCCTTGATCCCGCGCAGATGGCACTGGCTTACGTCAATACCCGCCCGTTCCTGACCGCCAACATCATTGGCGCGACCAGCATGGAACAGCTCAAATCCAATATCGGCTCTGCCTATATTGAACTGTCCGACGACGTTCTGGCCGAGATCGAGAAAATCCAGACCACCTGGCCGAACCCTTGCCCGTAAGGCAGGTACGAACCAGATTAGTCTGAAGCAGACTTAAAAAGGAGGCGGCGCATGTCTATACTGATTTCCGGCAAGGAAACCAATCTTGGTCCCCTGTCCGTGCGCCGCGTCCTGCCACATCGGGATGTCCGGTCTGTCGGTCCGTTCGTGTTTTTTGATCGCATGGGACCGGCATCGTTCGAGCCGGGGCAGGGGGTTGACGTTGCCCCGCATCCCCATATCGGCCTTGCCACCGTCACCTATCTTTTCGAAGGTGCGATCCGCCATCATGACAGCCTTGGCAGTTTGCTCGAAATCCAGCCGGGCGATCTCAACTGGATGAGTGCCGGGCGCGGCATCACCCATTCCGAACGCGAAACCGATGCGGTACGCAACAGCCATCATAAACTCGATGGCCTGCAATTATGGGCGGCCCTGCCCGAAGACGAAGAAGAATCCGACCCGGAATTTTTCCATATCGCCAGGGATGACCTGCCGATTATCGAGGATGCCGGTTTGCATATGCGCCTGATCGCGGGCGAGGCCTTCGGCAAAACCGCCCCGGTTCCGGTCAAGTCCAAGCTGTTCTATCTTGATGTCCGCATGGATGCCGGCGCGCAGCTTCTGCTGCCCGGTGAAAATCAGGAAGCCGCCCTTTATGTCGTTTCCGGCAGCCTGCGCATTGACGGCGATCTGTATGAACCGGAAAACTTCATCTATATCGCGCCCGAAGAAATTCCCGATATCGTCGCCCAATCCGATTGTCGCGTGATGCTGCTCGGCGGGTTGCCGGTCGGCTATCGCCATATCTGGTGGAACTTCGTTTCCAGTTCCAAGGAACGGATTGATGCGGCCAAGGCCGACTGGGCCGCGGGCCGCTTCCCGCAAATCAAGGGCGAGGATGACATCATCCCGCTGCCGGGTCGTTCGACCGGATAAATACCGGGCGGTCGTCCACTTAACGATCAAATCCCACCCGCCAGATTTCCGTGCGTGAGTTCCGAATATGCGTTTGTTTGTTGGCGTCGAAATACCGGCTGATATTGCCGACGACCTTTACCCGTTGGCGCGCGGGATCAAGGGGCTCGATGCCCAGACCCCGGAAAACATGCACATCACCCTGAAATTCATCGGTAATGTCGATCCCGGTCTGGCCCGTGAAATCGATGCGGCCCTCTCCGAACTCCCGTTCGAGCCCTTCGATCTTCGCGTACAGGGCCTTGGCATCTTTGCATCCGCCCGCAAACTGCGCATTTTCTGGGCCGGTGTCACTGATCAGCCCGCATTGCACAGTCTTGCAAACCGCGTGGAAAAGGCATTGCTGCGGCTCGAAGAATGCCCGGACATGGACATGCGCAAATTCACCCCGCATATCACCTTGGGCCGCAACCGCGACGCCGCCCGTGCGACCGTCGAACAGGCGGTGGCCGATAATATCGACCTGACATCGCGCAGCTTCACCGTTGATCGCTTCTGCCTGTATGAAAGCCACTCAACCGTCGATGGCCCGGAATTTCGGGTGATTGCGGCGTATAACGGGTTTGAATGATTGGGCAGACAAAAGCCTGACTGCGGCTTCAGAAAAGGGAACAGTCCCCTTTTTTCTAATTCTAATCGAACAATATTCTACACAGGTTGAAGCCCGTTTTATCTCCCACCAGCATCGTCTCTTCATCAAAGGCCAAGGCAACACGATCATGTTTACGCTGGCCAAGACTCATCCCTGGTGTCAAGGGCAACATGCCCAATGGGGCTGACAGGTCCGGCGGATATATCAGGATCTTGTTGAGCCCAGCGAGCTTCAGCACGCTATAGGACATATCCCGGCTACAGGTCAGATCGCCCAGCGGCAACTGGCTGACAGCTTTCAGATGCAGCTCAGGCGCACGAGGCTTCTTGAAGCGCTGCCAGAACCCGCGCTCCTCGGCAACCGCACCAACGATGTCATAATCAATGACAAGCTTCGTTTCAAAGGTCGGCCCGCTGTTGAAATGGGTTGCTTGCCCCCCGTTTGTTACCGCGCGGAGCTTCCTGCCCCACAAGAACGCGTCCATTATAAACAACCAAGAAGAGCCCATTGCACGGTCACGCCACGCTGCCATGACTTCTGGGGAGTTCAATTCCACCGGCAAGCCGGTCCACTCGAAACTGTCGCCCGTTCGGCGCAGAAACGCAAAAAAGCGCCCAACCCGGACTCTGAAATTATCAGATAGCGTCACCAAAAGCAGATCATCACTGACCGCCATGGCGCTCAATGGGTTGGGTTTGCGGCCAAAGGAATCCTGTAGGGAAATCTCCATTTCCGCGAGGAAATCCATATTGCGAATTGGATAGGTCTGAAGACACTGGCTAAAATCGGCAGACATCACGTGCAAGCGGTCATAATCCAGCCAGCCAAAGGCCCCGCGCCACGGAAACAAGCTGCTTGAATGATGATCAGAGGATGCATTTTCCTCAATCGCAGACTTGTAAAGGCCCACTGTCTCGAGCTTATCAGCCGCGGGCGACCACACAGCAGCCAACGGCGCGCCATCCTTGACGGAGGAGCCCTCTACCAGAATTCTTGCATCTGGCAAGATGACCATGGACCGGGCCCGCTCTATCAGCCCTTCGAAAGTAACTTCGCGGATGATTTCGGATTTTAATCTTTTTTGGCTATTCGCAAATACCCTGCGGGCCGACAGGTCTTCGGACGTCATCATATATCCGTTAGGTTTTTTCTGATTTTTCACCCAAGCTCTATGCTCGTCATACCTTATCGTCAAGCGCGCGTCCTCGCGGCCCCAGATAAGTACCGCTCAATGCCGTTTCGCAAAGCACTCGAAAAAAGGGAACTGCGAGAAAAGCGGACAGGCGCCTTTTTTACAAACCGGACGTCCCGCAACTGAGCAAGCCCGAACAAACCTGGGGTCCCACAGACGACCATCAGGCCCACGGCCTGCACCACGGCGACTTCGGGCAACGCCGGACAAATCTCGTGCCTCCACCAGCCACCAGACGCCCCACAACCTCGCTGCTTGCTCTGGCCCCTTCGCCAATGCCACGACCATGAAGCCCGGACACACCTCGGGCCTCCAGCAACCTCGCCAACTGACGCCCCACGGACCGCCCACCGGCTTGTTGCCCGGTCTAGCCACGGCGGCAACCTGCCACGCCGACATCCAGACACACCTCGGGCGGCTGCCATTTTCACCAGCAGACGGATTTCGGGCATACTGCCCCCAGTCTGTCTACCACCGACGGGCCACAATCCGATGCCGTCACTGCTGCCATTGCTGCCGCTTCCGGCAAATTCGGGGTCGCTTCCCCGATAAGACGCACCTCTCCCGTCATGACAAATAAGGGTGTTAAAAGCGTGTTAGAACCGGCGCGGAACACCGCCGTAATGGCTTCGCCATCCGCCGATGAGCATCCTGCGGATTGCCCCGCCGCCCTGCCTCAATCCTTGCCGCTGCATCCCGATCACCTCTTTGATCCCGCCCCAAACGCAAAAACCCGCGAGGCGCACAAGGCGCTTCGCGGGTTTCGGTCCGGGTGCTTTTCTCCCGTTGACTTGACTCTTATGACACAATTAAAAGAACAAATCAAGAACTTTTTTCAGGAAATCTGAAAAAGGGACGGATATGCGCACAAACTACAGGCTCTTCGGAAGGTCTAAAGTGCCGTATGCATCCGGTATCCCGGCGCGAACAAAAGGCGGGCGGAGGTAATGCCCTGTTCCCCTTCCCAGGTCGTGCGCTCGATCAGGAACAGCGGTTCATTCTTTTGCGTGCGCAGGATTTCGGCTTCGTTTTCGGAAGCCAGCACGGCGGAAAATGAAATGTCGCCCTTGGTGTAGGGGGCATGAAGTACCAGCCATTCATTGGCACTGATTTTGGACAGATCAGCATCAACAATTTCCGGCGTCGCGGCGACCGAGACCCAGCGTTCTTCAAACATATAGGGCTTGCCATCCGCCAGATGCAGTGACGTGATATGCAGCATGTCGCTGTCAGGTGTTACACCCAGATTGGCGCAGATTTCCGGCGGCGGGCTGCGGCGTTCGCGAAACAGCAGGGCATAGGCGTATTTCTGGCCGCGGCCCTCGATCTCCAGCCGTATGACCGGGATGTCAAGCCGCGCGCGCCGCACCGGGTGGGCGGCAACACGGGTTCCGGCCTTGCGGCGGCGGTCAAGGAAGCCCTCGGTGGCAAGTTCGCGGAGCGCCCGGTTGACGGTCGCGCGCGCGCAGCCCAGTTCCTCGGCCAGTTCGACTTCCTTGGGGATCTGGTCGCCCGGTTTCCATTCACGGGTGTGAATGCGGCGCAGGACCTCGTCATGGACCGATTGCCAGTTTGTCAGTTCCGTGGTGGTGCTCACACCGCTTCCTTGAGTTGTTCCATCACCTTGCGATACCGGTCCGTGATCCTATCATGTGCGATATGGCGGCCCTCGGTCACGACATGGCGACCGGCCGACCAGACATCACGCACCATGCGATCATCTCCGGCAAAGACATATGTATCGAGGATCGTATCGCCTGTCCGACCGATAAGGTCAACCGCCGCGCCATCAAGCGCCATCAGATCGGCCAGTGCACTGACCTCGATCCGGCCGGCATCGCGGCCTGCGGCCTGTGCGCCGCCTTTGGCAACCGCATCGAACAACCGGCGGGCGGTGGATTTTTCCGGGGTGGCAAGGGCGGCACGCGATTTATCGCGTAGACGCTGGCTGTATTCCAGTGTGCGGATCTCTTCGGAAAGTGAAATGCGAATGTTGGAATCCGATCCGACACCGATATTTCCACCCGCATTCAGGTAACGCACACCATCAAAAATACCGTCGCCAAGGCTGCTTTCGGTGATCGGGCAAAGCCCGGCAACCGCCCCGGTTCTGGCAAGGCCAAGCGTTTCGTGTTCCTGCATCTGCGTGCAATGGATCAGGCACCAGTTTTCATCGACATCGGCATTTTCAAGCAGCCATTCGACCGGGCGCTTGCCCCAGGATGCCGCGACCTCCTCGACCTCGGCGACCTGTTCGGCCAGATGCATGTGAACCGGACCGTCCTTTGACAGGCGCGTGGTGGCAATCAGATCCTCCCGCCCCACAGCGCGCAGCGAATGGGGGGCAACGCCAATGCGTGTGTCGGACGGCAGGGATTTTAACGCCTTTTTGCTTTCCTCATACAATTTGGCAAAGCGTTCCGGATCATTGCCAAACCGGATTTGCCCCGCGCCAAGCGGGCGTTTGTCGCAACCGCCGAACTGGTAATGCACCGGCAGAAGCGTCAGGCCGATACCGGTGATGTTTGCCGCCGCCGCAATGCGTTCGGCCATCTCGGCGATATTGTCATAGGGAACGCCGCCCGGTTGATGGTGCAGGTAATGGAACTCGGTATTGTTGGCGTATCCGGCTTCGAGCATTTCCATTTGCACAAAGGCCGCAATGTCCTGCACGTGATCCGGGGTGAGCTGATCCAGGAAGCGGAACATCAATTGTCGCCATGTCCAGAAGGTATCACGGGGATCGGGGCCGCGTTTTTCGGTTAACCCGGCCATCGAACGCTGAAACGCGTGGCTATGCAGGTTTGATATGCCGGGCAGAAGCGTGCCAACGCGGTTTCCGGTGGCAGGGGAATCGGCCTGAACCTTTGTGATTCTGCCGTCTTTACCAATCTCGATCAGGACGCTGTTTTCCCAGCCTTTGGTGGTAAGTGCCTGATTTGCCCAGAGAACCGTCATTGCTTCTACCCGTCTTGACAGTGATAATATGTACGTACATATTATATTTAATAACAGACTTATCAAGGGTGAGCTTTACATGCTTTTGGGGAATGCGAAAATTGTCGCGATCGATAAAGCGCCGGGCGAAAATCAATTATCATATTGTATGATTGATAAGGGCGCGATCGCGATTGAGGGCGAAAAAATCGTCTGGGTCGGTGATGCCGACGCGATCCCCGAAGACTATAAAGACAGCAAAAAATTCCCCTATCGCGATCTTGAAGGCCGCCTGATCACCCCGGCCCTGATCGATTGCCATACCCATGTCGTGCATGGCGGCAACCGCGCCGTTGAATTCGAAATGCGCCTGCAAGGGGCAAGTTACGAGGAAATCGCCCGTGCGGGTGGTGGCATTGTATCAACCGTAAGTGCAACACGTGCCGCCAGTGTCGATGAATTGCTGGCAAGTGCCCTGCCGCGGGTCGATGCGCTGCTGGCCGAGGGTGTTTGCGTGATCGAGGTCAAATCCGGTTATGGCTTGGACCGCGAGACGGAACTGAACATGCTGCGCGCAGCCCGCGCGATTGAAAAACATCGTTCGGTCCGGATCAAAACGACCTTCCTTGGTGCCCATGCCACCCCGGCGGAATTCAAGGGTGAACCGGACCGGTACATAGACGAGATCTGCATCCCGACATTGCGCGCCGCCCACGCGGAGGGGCTAGTCGATGCGGTCGACGGTTTCTGCGAAGGCATCGCATTTGATACCGCACAGATTGCCCGTGTGTTCGATGTCGCCCGCGCGCTTGGCATCCCGGTCAAACTGCATGCCGAACAGCTTTCAAATATCGGCGGCACCAAACTGGCGGCAGATTATGGTGCGCTGTCGGTCGATCATGTCGAATATGCTAACGAAGAAGACGCGATGGCGATGGCCAAATCCGGCTCGGTCGCGGTCCTGCTGACCGGCGCATTTTATACCCTGCATGAAAAGCAGTTGCCACCAATTGCCGTCTTTCGAAAGCATGGTGTGCCAATGGCGGTTGCAACCGATTGCAATCCGGGGACATCGCCGCTGATGTCGATCCTGCTCGCGATGAATATGTCCTGCACATTATTCCGCCTGACCCCCGAAGAAGCCTTGGTCGGCGCAACGGCCCATGCCGCCCGTGCACTGGGACTGTCCGATACAGGACAGATCAGGGCAGGGATGCGGGCTGATCTGGCGATCTGGAATGTGTCGCACCCGGCAGAACTTTCATATCGCATCGGCTTCAACCCGCTGTTCGAACGTATTTTCGGTGGGGTTCCGGTCGCACGCTAAGCGTATCGAAACCCTGCCCACGCGCCCCGAAACCTGTATTCGACAAGGATGCAAAATGACCGTCACCCTGATCCCCGCGTCTGTGAAACTGGCCGATCTTGAACATATCTGGCGCAGTCAGGCCGCCGTGAAGCTCGACCCGTTGGCCAAGGCCGGGGTCGAGGCCGCTCATGCCATGGTCAGTGCCGCCGCCGACGGCAGCGATGCGGTTTACGGGGTCAATACCGGTTTTGGCAAACTGGCATCGGTCAAGATTGCGGCCAAGGATACCGAAACCCTGCAACGCAACCTGATCCTCAGCCATTGCTGCGGTGTCGGGGATGCGCTTGATATTCCGACGACACGTCTGATGATGGCGTTGAAATTGCTGTCGCTGGGGCGGGGGGCATCGGGTGTGCGCTGGGACATTATCGACCTGATCGAGGGGATGCTGGAACATGGTGTAACCCCTGTTGTCCCGTCACAGGGCTCGGTCGGGGCGTCGGGCGATCTGGCACCGCTTGCACATATGACGGCGGTTATGATCGGTGCAGGCGAAGCGGTCTATCGCGGCGAAACCATGGCCGGTGCGGATGCCCTGAAAAAGGCAGGTTTGACGCCCGTGGTCCTTGGCCCGAAAGAGGGGCTTGCCCTGATTAACGGCACACAGTTTTCAACCGCCTGTGCGCTGGTCGGGCTGTTTTCGGGGTGGCGCAACGCGGCCAGTTCGATTGTCACTGCCTCGCTTTCGACCGATGCGATCATGGGATCGACAGCCCCACTGGTTGATGAAATCCATACGCTGCGCGGTCATCCGGGGCAGATCAATGTGGCGCGCGCGATGCGCGCATTGATGGACGGATCGGAAATCCGCGAAAGCCATCGCGAGGGCGATACCCGCGTTCAGGACCCCTATTGCATCCGCTGCCAGCCGCAGGTGACCGGGGCAGCCATGGATTTGCTGCGCTTCGCCGGGCAGACGCTGGAGATCGAGGCCAATGCGGTCACCGATAATCCGCTGGTTCTCAAAGAAGATGGCCGGATTGTTTCGGGCGGGAATTTCCATGCCGAACCGGTGGCCTTTGCCGCCGATCAGATTGCCCTTGCTGTTGCCGAGATCGGGGCGATTGCCCAGCGTCGCGTGGCATTGATGGTTGATCCGACACTTTCCCATGATCTGCCGCCGTTCCTGACCCCCGATCCGGGTTTGAATTCCGGCCTGATGATTGCCGAGGTCACAACGGCAGCGCTCATGAGCGAGAACAAGCATCTTGCCAATCCGTGCTCGACCGACAGCACGCCGACCAGCGCCAATCAGGAAGACCATGTGTCGATGGCCGCCCACGGTGCACGCCGACTGGCTCGGATGAATGCCAACCTTTCCTACATTCTGGGGGTTGAGCTGATCTGTGCGGCACAGGGCGTTGAATTCCGCCGTCCGCTGAAAACCAGTGCCGGTTTGCAGGATGTCCTGGCGATGGTCCGCAAAGACATTCCAAGTGTCGAGCAGGACCGTTACATGGCACCTGATCTGGCGAAGGCCGCTGAACTGGTCACCAACGGCAGCCTTGTTTCGGCGGCGAAACTTTCGGGTTTTGTGGTTGGGGGCAACGCATGACCAAGAGCAATCCGGTTGAAGTCAGGCACGGCGATGGTCCCATCGTTCTGGGATTGCCCCATACGGGGACCTATGTTCCAGACGACATTGCCGCAAAACTGAATGATCGCGGGCGCGAACTTGCCGATACGGATTGGCATATCCATACGCTTTATGACGGGCTTCTCGATAATGTCACGACAGTTCGGGCAACGTTCCACCGTTACGTGATCGATGCCAATCGCGACCCGGCAGGGGTCAGTTTGTATCCCGGTCAGAACACCACGACCTTGGTGCCGCTGACCGATTTTGATGGTGAAAACATCTGGGATCAGGCACCTGACGAGGATGATATCGCATTTCGCGCCCATCATTTTCACAGCGCCTATCATCAGGCATTGGCAGGCGAGCTTGACCGGGTGCGCGAAAAGCACGGGGTTGCGATCCTCTATGATTGCCATTCGATCCGGTCGCACATCCCGTTCCTGTTTGACGGAAAGCTTCCCGATTTCAATATCGGCACCAATCTGGGTACGACCTGCGATCTGCTGATCGAGGCGGCAACGCGCGATATCTGTGGGGCGGCGAAGGATTACACCAGCATCGTTAATGGCCGTTTCAAAGGCGGCTGGACCACGCGCCATTACGGTCGCCCCGATATCAATCAGCACGCCATCCAGATGGAACTGGCGCAATCGACCTATCTTCAGGCCGAGGCAGCACCCTGGGCCTATGACGAGAGCCGTGCCGCGAAACTGCGCACGCATCTGACTTCCATTCTTGAAAAATTGGCCGAACTGGCCCCGACGTTAAGAGGCAAATCATGAGCAACAATCCGCGGCATAACCAGCGCGACGTCTATCCGGCAACCGGCACGGAAATCACTGCCAAAAGCTGGCTGACCGAAGCACCGATGCGCATGTTGATGAATAACCTGCATCCCGATGTGGCTGAAAACCCGCATGAGCTGGTGGTTTACGGCGGCATTGGCCGTGCGGCGCGCACTTGGAAGGATTTTGACCAGATCGTTGCCAGCCTGAAGGAACTGGAAGATGACCAGACTCTTTTGGTGCAGTCGGGCAAGCCGGTGGGCGTGTTTCGCACCCACAAGGATGCACCGCGTGTTTTGATTGCGAACTCCAACCTTGTGCCGCATTGGGCCAATTGGGATCATTTCAACGAACTCGATAAAAAAGGTCTGGCGATGTATGGCCAGATGACGGCGGGGTCGTGGATTTATATCGGATCACAGGGCATCGTTCAGGGCACCTATGAAACCTTTGTCGAGGCCGGGCGTCAGCACTATGGCGGCAGCCTTAAGGGCAAATGGATCCTGACGGGTGGTCTTGGCGGGATGGGCGGTGCACAGCCATTGGCCGCCGTTATGGCCGGTGCGTGTTGTCTGGCCGTCGAATGCGATGAAACGCGGGCCGATTTCCGCCTTCGGACCCGTTATGTCGATGAAAAAACCCATTCGCTGGACGAGGCATTGGCGATGATTGATCGCTGGACCAAGGCGGGCGAGGCGAAATCGGTTGCCCTGATCGGCAATGCCGCCGATGTGTTCCCGGAACTGGTCAAACGTGGCGTCCGCCCCGATATCGTGACCGATCAGACATCGGCCCATGACCCGGTGCATGGTTACCTGCCACAGGGTTGGTCTGTTGCGGAATGGCGCGAAAAGCAGGAATCTGATCCGAAAGCGGTGGCAAAGGCCGCGCGCGCATCGATGCGCGTTCAGGTCGAGGCGATGGTTGCCTTCCACGATGCCGGTATCCCGACGGTCGATTACGGCAACAATATCCGTCAGATGGCCCTCGAAGAAGGGCTGGAAAATGCCTTTGCGTTTCCGGGCTTTGTTCCGGCCTATATCCGGCCGTTGTTCTGCAAGGGGATCGGACCGTTCCGCTGGGCGGCACTTTCGGGCGATCCCGAGGATATCTACAAGACGGATCAGAAGGTTAAGGAACTGATCCCGGATGACAAACACCTGCATAACTGGCTGGATATGGCGCGTGAACGCATTGCGTTCCAGGGCTTGCCGGCACGTATTTGCTGGGTCGGTCTGGGGCAGCGGCACCGTTTGGGGCTGGCATTTAACGAGATGGTCAAAAATGGCGAGTTGAAAGCCCCGGTGGTGATCGGTCGCGACCATCTCGACAGTGGTTCGGTCGCAAGCCCGAACCGCGAAACCGAGGCGATGAAAGATGGCTCGGATGCGGTCAGTGACTGGCCGTTACTTAATGCGCTGCTGAACACGGCATCGGGGGCCACCTGGGTTTCGTTGCATCACGGCGGCGGTGTCGGAATGGGCTTTTCGCAGCATTCCGGCATGGTGATTTGTTGTGACGGCACGGAAGATGCCGCACGCAGGGTCGAACGCGTCCTTTGGAATGATCCGGCAACCGGTGTGATGCGTCATGCCGATGCGGGATATGAAATCGCACTGGATTGCGCACGAGAACACGGGCTTAATCTTCCCGGGATTCTCGGCAAGTAATCTGACAAAAGAAGGGCCGGGGGCAAATGCCCCCGACCAATCAGGGTTCTTCATCAAGGAGGCTATATAAAATGAAAAGACGTGAATTTCTGACTGCCAGTGTCGCGGGTGCCGGGGCTGCCGCCATGGCGGCAACCTTTGCAACGCCAGCCATTGCACAGGATAAACGCCAATGGAACATGGTAACCGCATGGCCCAAAAACCTGCCTGGGCCGGGTGTTGCCGCACAGAAACTGGCTGATCGCATCACGACCCTTTCGGGTGGCCGGATCGAGGTCAAATTGCATGCTGCCGGTGAACTGGTGCCGGGCAACGGCGTGTTTGATGCGGTTGCCGAAGGGACTGCTGACATTTATCACGCGGTTCCGGCTTATTGGGGATCAAAATCCAAGGGCATTCTTCTGTTCGGGTCGCAGCCGTTTGGCCTGCGTGCAGACGAGCAGGTTGGCTGGCTGACCCATGGTGGCGGTCAGGAACTTTATGACGAAATTTATGGCCAGTTTGGCCTGAAACCGTTCTTGTGCGGGAACTCTGGCCCGCAGTGGGCTGGCTGGTTCCGCAATGAAATCAAATCGGCCGAAGACCTTAAGGGGCTTAAATTCCGTACTACCGGCCTTGCCTCGGAAATGTGTGCCAAGCTTGGCATGGCGGTTCAGGCCATGGGCGGGCGTGACATGTTCCAGGCATTGCAGTCCGGTGCGCTTGATGCAGGCGAGTTCATCGGTCCGTGGTCCGATAGTGCGCTTGGCTTCTATCAGGTTGCCAAGAATTACTATTGGCCCGGTGTGGGCGAGCCGTCCTCGGCCGAGGAATGTGCGGTGAATGCCAAGGCATATGCCGACCTTCCCGACGACCTTAAGGCCGTGGTCAAATTTGCCTGTGACAGCCTTTATAACGAGGTCTGGACCGAGTACGAGACCAAGCATGCGATGGCCCTGAAACAGCTCGTTGCCGAGCAGGAAGTGCATGTGCGCATGTTGCCCGATGATGTGATCGAAGCAATGGGCAAGGCCGCAGCCGAAGTGATTGGCGAGCTTCGCGAAAGCGACGATGCACTGACACGCAAAACGACTGAGAGCTTTGTTGCCTATCGTGATCTTATTGGCGGCTACATGACCTATGCCGATAATGGTCAGATGAATGCGCGCGCCAAGGTCCTTGGCTTCTGATAGAACTGAAGACCGGCGCGGGTTTGCTCGCGCCGGTCTTGTTGTTTCGCGGGGGATTTCATGCAACGCCTTGCTGATGCGCTGGATCAGGTGAACCAGTGGACCGGAATGACCGTGCGGTGGTTTGCACTTCTGATGGTTCTTTTACAGTTTGCCGTGGTTTTGCTGCGCTATGTTTTCGGGTTCAGTTCGATCGCGTTGAATGAAAGCGTGCTTTACCTGCATTCCGGGCTTTTCATGCTGGGCGCGGGTTATACGCTTCTGGTTGATCGACATGTGCGGGTCGATATTTTCTATGCTGCGGCACATGAAACGACCAAGGCCAGGATTGATGCCTTTGGCTATGTCGTGCTTGCGATCCCCTCGATGGCGACATTGCTGTATTGGTCATGGCCGTCGGTGGTTAATTCCGTTTCGATGCTGGAAGGCGCGATTTCGGTGGGGGGGATTCCGGCCGTCTGGTTGCTTAAATCCCTGATTCCGGTCTTTTGTATTCTTTTGATTATTCAGTCGGTTGCCTGTCTTCTGCGGCAAATTATCATTTTGCGGGGGCGTACCGCCTGATGGAATACCTTGATTTATTGATGTTTGCGGCCCTGATGTGCTGCATTTTGCTTGGTTTCCCGGTGTCGTTTTCCATCGCTGGTGTGGCGGTGATTTTTGCCTTTATCGGTTGGGCAACGGACGCGATGAATATTGCGCTGATGGGTGCCCTTGGCCAGCGGGTGTTTGGTGTTCTGACCAATGACGTGCTGATTGCCATTCCGCTTTTCGTCCTCATGGGTGTGGTGCTGGAAAGATCGCGCATTGCCGAAGACTTGCTTCATACCATGGGCCGGGTGTTTGGCCAGTTGCGCGGTGGTCTTGGCATTTCGGTCGTGCTGGTCGGGGCGTTGCTGGCGGCATCGACGGGGATTGTTGGTGCAACCGTGATTGCCATGGGCATGATTGCGCTTCCGACCATGTTGCGTACTGGCTATAACCCGAAAATGGCATCGGGGCTTGTGTGCACGGCGGGGACGCTGGGGCAGATCATTCCGCCGTCTACGCTTTTGATTATCCTGTCTGATGTGATGTCGTCGGCCTATCAGCAGGCACAGTACGAACAGGGCAAGTTCACCATCGAGACCATTTCGGTCGGGCAGATTTTTGCAGGGGCCCTCATCCCCGGTCTGACGCTGGTGGTGATTTATATTGCCTATATCCTGTTGCGTGGTTTTTTCCGGCCAAATGATATGCCGCCGGTCAAAAGTGACGATGGCCGCCCGGATATGGGCGAGGTAATCCGGGCTATCCTGCCGCCGGTTTTGCTGATCATTGCGGTTTTGGGCGCGATCCTTGGTGGTGTCGCCACCCCGACAGAGGCCGCATCGGTCGGCGCGATTGGCGCGATCCTGATGGCCGGTGTGCGGCAGGGAGCAAACCGGAAGCTGGTCCTGGCGGGGACTGTGGCCCTTCTGATCCTTGCTGTTATGGCCGGGATTGCCCCGGTCCGGTTTCAGCGAAATGATCTGACCGGGTTTGATTATGTTCTGGGTGCGGTATATGTCGTTCTGGCGATTGCTGGCATTGCCGCGATTGCCGCGTGTCTGAAACAGGCATGGAAGGCGGACGTTCTGAAATCCGCACTGACATCGACGATGACCGTTACGGCGATGATCTTTGCCACCATCCTGACCGCCAGCATGTTTTCGCTGGTATTTATCGGGTTGGGCGGCGAAAACCATGTGGCGGAAATCCTTGAATCCATGCCCGGTGGCCCGATGGGGGCGCTGTTCTTCTGCATGGCGGTGATTTTCGTTCTGGGCTTCTTCCTTGATTTCGTTGAAATCACGGTGATCCTGCTGCCGCTGATTGCCCCCGGACTGATTATGATGGGTCATGATCCGGTGTGGCTGGCGATCCTGATTGCGATCAATCTTCAGACATCGTTCCTGACCCCGCCATTCGGGTTTTCGTTATTTTATCTGCGCAGTGCTGCGCCTCCGGAAATCACCACCGGACAGATTTATGCCGGTGTGGTGCCGTTCATAGCACTTCAGGTGTTTGGCATTTTCGTAATCTGGTTGTGGCCGTCTTTGGCGCAATGGTTGCCAAGCGTGGTTTTCTGAGCATCTACTCAAAAGCGCCTCGTGACCTTGTCAGAGGCGTTTTTGTCGCCTAAAGCGGTAGGGCCCAGTCCTGCCGGACGGTACGGACCACCAGTTTGGAGGTATAGGTCTGGATCGGGATATCGGCGTAGGTTTCAAGGAAGTGATAGATGTAATCGGTATATTCCGTCGCATCGCGGAATTTGGCGATCATCACAAAATCAAAATCACCGGCGATCAGATAGCAATGCTGGATTTCAGGCCGGTTTTTGAGGATCTGCTGCATGCGTTGATCGATATCGGCGCTATCTTTTTCAAGCTTTATCAGAAACATGGCAGTGACCTGAAAGCCGAGTTTCTTTTCATCAAGGATTGCGCAGCGCGCGCGAATGACCCCGTCGCTTTCGAGTTTCTTGATCCGTCGATAACAGCTTGTCGGGGATAGCCCGACGCTGTCGCTAAGCGATTCCAGACTTTGCGTACAGTCTTTCTGGAGCTTCGCCAAAATCTTCAGATCAATCGCATCTGCCATAAATCCTGCAATAGCCCCCTGAAATTGCAAAAACCCCATCACTATTCGCCCAACTTTGCAAAATTTCTCCGTACGGAAGGGCTAAACTTAACACTACCTAAAGTGGAGAAAACTTCAATAAAACTCATGGGGTTATTCGGGGAAGGCGATGATTGTAGCGAAACCGACATGGAATTCTGACGTTAAAAACCTGTTTATCGCGCCTTATTGGATTGCGCCTAACGAGCGAGATGCAGTGGCGCGGGGCTGGATCGGGTGCATGCGCGGTTATTTCATCGATCTGGATCAGGTGGATTCGGTCAAGGAATGGTCGGTGACGATTTATAATCATCTGGCATCGCGTAGCATGCCATTGACCACCGATCAGACTCAATTCTGGCCGATTGATGCGCTGGAAACCTTTCGGCTTTGGGTTAATCAGGGGTGGCGGGTTGATCAAACGTCCCCCTTCGATCCGGCCGACCGCATACCGCCGCCGGATTTGCCGCAAAAGGTCAAACGTATCCGGGCCGATATCCGGTCGTTAAGTCAGGACGAGCTTGATGCCTATCGTGCCAAGCTTGACGATATCATGCAGATTGGCAATCCGGACCGCGGCGCACCGTGGCAGATATTTGCCTATATCCACACCAACTGGTGCCTGCATTATCAGGAAGCCTTTGCGCTTTGGCATCGGGCGTATCTTCTGTATCTGGAAGAACTGATCGATTTTGCGATCCCCTATTGGGACTGGATGGCACAAGATGCCAGTGTCGATGGCAGCCCCGAAGCAGGCTTGCCCCAAGCGTTTCTGGACGAGGCATATATCCATCCCGGCACCGGCAAGAAGCGCCCCAACCCGTTACGTTATGCTGCGGCCAAGGACGGCAATTCCAAACTGTGTGCGATCGGCAAGATGAGCGGACCGGACTGCAAATACGTCCAGCGTAATCCGTTATTTTACACATCCGGTGATACCGACAGGGCGGAACGCACCAAGTTTTATGCGATGGCGCGGATTTTCCAGCAGCAGGTCGTTGATGCGCTGGAATTCGAAACTTTCAGCACGCCGCAGGGAGTTCCCGGTTACCCGTGGGCCAATATCCCGGCGTTTCACCCGCCGCAGCCCGATAATCTGTATCCTTATCGCGATGTCAATTTTGACGGTCTTTATGAACAGCCCCACGACAATTATCACGGCTGGTTGGGGCCTGATATGGGCGACAATGCCTATACCGCGTTTGATCCGCTGTTCCTGTCCTATCACGCCAATATCGACCGGATGCTTGAAGTCTGGATCCGCAATCATCCCGGCGCGCAATTCACCACCCAGACACCGCTTCAACCGTTTTTGGGCGCAGGTGCGACGGATGTAAGTTATTCCAGCGCGGACCATTGGCGCTATACTTCAATCGGTGAAATGGCACAGGATAGCCGTCGTATCGGGTATGACTATGGTGAACCTGTTGCCAAGCAGTTCACAGGTGACGCGGCGCGCAAGAAATCCCCGACGGCAGTAAAGGCGAAGCCATCCAAACCGGGAAAAATGGCAAAAGAGGCTGGTGTTTCCGCCGATCCGTTTGTCGCAACACGTGCTGAAGCCAAGATCATGGACGATGGCCCATGGGTGGTCTTTGACGATGTTCGTTGTACCCATGACAGTTATCTGATCGATGTTTTCATCAATCAGGCCGACGCGACCCCGAACGACGCGACAAGCTGCAACATGCATTATGTCGGCCGGTTCAGCCGGATCGGCATGGGGCTTGTCGATGATAAAGGACGTTGTGTGACACAGGGTGTGTCACGTGTTCTGAATGCCGGGCCGACCATCTATTCGCTTGATCTTCGCCCCGAAGACAAACCGCAAATTTCCCTTGTTGTGACCCACCTCGATACCGGCCGTGTTGTGACGGCTGACGAGTACAAAGCGCTACCCGGCTTTATTCCCCAGCTGGTTTGGGGGGATCCGCGCCAACCGATTATTGGACAGATGGCACCGCGCGGCTGCTGTTCGCTTCATTGATCATAACCGTGACCCAGGAGACCGAAAATGAGCACACCCTTTGCCAGATTTACGTCGCCCGCCCATCAGGCACCCAAGGACTACAAAAAGCTTGGTATGGAAAACGAACTGTCGGCTTTTGAAACCGATTGGAACAATAATGTTGCCGGTTGGACCGAGATGGCGATCATTGGTGATCCGTGGTCGAACCTGAATGATGCACCACGGGCGGATTACTATAACCCGCTGACCGAGGGATTTGGTGAAGCCGGTGACGCAGTCATCAGTTGGACCCCGTTCCCGAACCGCTTGATCGCCTTTCTGACCCCACCCGAGGCATCCAACAACCCGCAACTGCATCGACCATTGACCATGGATGAGGTTATGAGCCTTGCCGATAGTGGCGAGATCACCGTCGATGGCACGCTTTACAAGCTCTATGATCCGAGCGGTTCGGCTCCGATCCTGAAAATCCCGGCCAAACGGTGTCCGGAGATCGACTGGACCGGGGAATACGTTGATTTCTCGCCATCCGGCCCACGTGGCTGGCTTGATGAATATTGTGAATGGTCGATTACCTATGATGCGTCGGGCAGCAAGATGCAAAGCGTCATGTTTACCTGCGAAAACCCGGCCTATTACCTGACGATGTGGCGGATCAATCCCGAGGCGGTCCTTGGCCTTTATCAGATGTATGTTGATCCGGCGGTCAAGCTTGAAGACCTTTATTTGCGTTACACGGTTGATCAGCCGACCGGTAAAAAAGGCGATCCTGTCATGGATCCGACCACCGGACGTCCGGCCTATGACGTGACCAACAAGTGGAACCGCGGCACGGTGCGGGTTCCCGGCCAGTCGGGCGGGGCGCTGCATCTGACGTCAGGCCCCAATACGCTGAGTGCTGAAATTTACCTTGCCGCGGCGGCAACCATTCAGCGTCCGGATTTAAGCAGCCGCGATCCGCAAAGCCTGATTTGTTGTGCGCAATACGGTCAGAACTATCGCAATTCCGATCCGCATATCGGTTTCATCGCCAACCGGGCTGCGGCACGTTACCGTATTTCACTGACCGATCCGGTCGGGCTTTATATCCAGCAGCCCCAGAACCTTTCGAACTGGAAGGGGCCGAATGGCGAGGATATCAGCCAGTATTGGAAAATCACCCGTGGCACGGTGGGAACCGGTCCGAACAATTCGGACCAGATACTGCATGCGGTGTTTGATGTTCCGCCAAGTGCCGGTTTCACGATCAATGACTGCACGATCAATGGTCAGAAGATTGCTCATATTGGCGATATCGCCAACCAGATGAAAATTGCCCTTTCGGCAACGCAAATGACTCCGAACCAACCGTTGCAGTCACCGATGAAATGCGTTTCAAGCCGCAGCAGCGGCAGTATGCAGCCCTGGCCGGTTCAGTTCGTGCCGATTGATCTGTTTTATGGGGAATCTCCGACCGATCTTCCGGCATTGATGGTACCGGGAACGGTGAACAGTTTTGTCCTGATCGTGCAGGGAGCGGATAAAAATACCACGATCAGCAACGCGCGGATTGAGTTTTCCAACCCCGGGATCAAGGCCAAAGTGACCAAGTTCCTGCCGGATGCATCGGCGATTCCGGGCCAGACCGACGGTGGCGGTACGCAGGGCTTCATTATGGATGTTGCTGTATCGTCATCGGCAAAGCCGGGATCCGTCAGTCTCCGGGTTCTGAACCCGAATGAACCGGCCAATCCATCGGATGCCGATCATCCGTGGGAAAGTGGTTTGGCGGTTATTCCAAGTCATTAACAGGGGCGGGGGGACGCATCCGGGGTGGGGTCAAGGTTTTGACTGATCTGCCCCGGATGCTGTTTGCGACAGAGGGAGCCGTTATGATGAACCGATTACATTTGGGGGCAGGCTGTGTGCTTGCGGGGTTTTGTATCCTTGCGATTGCGGGACTTCTTTGGGTGATTGATGTACCGGCTGGCAGGGCGGATGAAATCAATATCAGCCGGGTGACGGAAATAGCCCAATCGGCACAGCAATGCCCGGATCAACTGGTTTTCGATCCGACAAGCGGGTCGTTCATGACCAGTGACAATCTTTTCCTGCCAACCCAGCAGGGTAACAATTGTTATGCGTGGCAAATGTTCATCGCGATGAACTGGCCGGTCAGCAGTTCATGGCCGGGAACACCATCGGCCGCAGGTGAGCCAGATCAAAACGTTTCGGTGGAAAATTGGGGGGTACCGGAAAATCCGACCTCACCCTTAACCAGCGTACCGGTCTGGGGCAGTTTCAAGGATGCGCAGGCGATCTTCCTGCCTGATGCGGCCAAGCCGACCGATTGGGGCGTGCCGCAAGCCGTGCCGCCGGGATGTAAAAGTGACAAGATGTTGCTGGGCTATCCGGCTGGTTCGGCAAAGATTTTAACAACGCTTTCAAAAAATGCGGTTAATACTGCCCATCGGTTCCATCTTTCAAGTGGTACGCGTGATACCCAGTCCGACGAGATCATGGAAGCCACCGGCGGATGGTTGACAGATCAGAACGGCAATCTGGTGTTTTTCGAACGAAAGGTCGGCAAGGCCGAGTTCGATTACATCATGAACAATACGCTTTATGACGCTGCCGATCAGATGCGGGTCGCAACCAATGCTGATGGTCGACATCCGGCGGGATTGTCCCTGCCAAGTGGCAAGTTCCTGCGTGTTCCACCGACGGAACCGCAAGGTCAGGATGCGCTTGGAGCGTTCGAGATCAAGGCAGCGTGGCGGGTCCTGACAGGGCAAAGCGACATTTATGACCGGTATCTGACATCGGTTGCATGGCTGAAACGTCCTGATACCGGTGAATGCAGCCAAGAAGTTGTCGGTTTGGTCGGGCTTCATATCATTCACAAGACCGATACATTCCCCGATCTGATCTGGGCAACCTTCGAGCAGGTCGACAATGTGCCCGACGGGCAGGCAACTTTACCGCCTGGCGGATATTCCTTTAACAACCCGAATTGTACCGGACCGGATTGCAAACCCAATCAGCCGCGCATTGACTGTAACGATCAGAACCAGTGCAAGGACCTTTATCCCCGCGATCAGCCCGTACAGGTTACGCGCGAACAGGCACTAACCAGCGAAATGGATACGCTAAATGCCGGTGTTGCCCAAAAGATCGCATCGCAAACCGGCGGGAAATCGGTGTTTCAGTATTACAAGCTGGTCAATGTGTTGTGGGACGGCAGCCCAAGCCCCCCGGTCATGGAGCCCGGTGCGAATGCATCAATACCGCTGCGCTATGGCACCTTTGAGTCCGAGGGTAATCTGAAAGTCGCCAATACAACCATGGAAACCTACATCCAGAATCAATCCTGCGATTTTTGTCATGCCAATGCGACGATTGCTGGCAGCGATACGCTGGCATCGGATTTCTCATTCATTTTCCGCGATGCCGGATCGGCGAAAAACCCGTCACTGGTGGATGAGGTAAAACAATTCATGGAGCAGGCACAATGATCGGACCTCTTGTCTTCAGGAAACCGGCGATAATGATCGCGGTTGCCGTTACCATTACCATGTTTTCTGGTTTGGTGGAGATGGCGAAGGCCCATCCGCCGATGGGTGAAATGAGCCATACCAGTAATGGGGCCGAAGCCGATGCACCGGGCAATCACGGTATGTTTATGGTTGGATCGGAAACGCTGTTTTTGTTGCATATGCCGATGTTTACTCAGGAAAAGCATATGTACCAGATGGTTCTGCGCGCGTATCTGACGGATGATGCGATGGCGCAGTACCGTAAATTGCGCGCAGCCAATCCTGATAAGCCCTATAACCTGATCAATGTCGATGATGACAAATTCACCCTGCCTGATATCAAATCAGGCAGGGTGACCAGCTTTACCGCGACAATCTATGACGGTTATTCCAATGCAGGCGGCGGGACGCCGGGGCCGGTATTACTGGATAATGTCGCGGTCGAGATCGAGGATGTCGTTATTTTCCGGCATTTCAATTTCGGGATCGATCAACCGGCCGAGCTTGTCTATTACCTGTTTGGCTATGGGGATGAGGCGCATCTGACGCATTACATCGCTCGCGATCCTGATTTTCAGAATATTCTGACATTGCCGTCGCCGCCCGATGAGTTTTCGCAAACCCAGATCGAAGCGGGGCTTGAACTTGATTTTCCCGGGATGCCAACCCAACCATTGGGGTGCAGTTCACCGCTGCAAGCCAAGGTTTATGACACCCTGTTTCAGGGGAGAGAAGATGCACCGGTACGCCTTGATCTGAGCCAGGGCGTGCATGATATCTGGTATTCGACCGGCAATCTTCTGAATGCCAAGGATCCGTGCCCGGAATAAGGGGTCTGAATAGGGTGATCGGATTGCTGATACGCAAACGGACGGATGGGAACCATCCGTCCGTTTGCAGTTGCGGGGCGGGCAAGGCTGCCTTCCAGGCGGCTTGTCAGGCAGCGCGCCTGTGTTTGCCTTCGCTAACTTCCTCGACGATCTTGGAAACAAAGGCATCAAGATCGTTGGGATTGCGCGACGTGATGATGGCCTGATCGCAGACCACCGGTTCGTCGCGCCAGACTGCACCGGCATTTAGCAAGTCGGTTTTGATCGAACTGTATGAGGTTGCTGCGCGCCCGCGCAGGGCACCGGCTTCGACCAGAAGCCATGGGCCGTGGCAAATCGCTGCAACCGGTTTGCCTGACGCGACAAATTC
The DNA here is from genome assembly GCF_040549275.1 of Thalassospira sp. MBR-102. Classification (NCBI taxonomy): domain Bacteria; kingdom Pseudomonadati; phylum Pseudomonadota; class Alphaproteobacteria; order Rhodospirillales; family Thalassospiraceae; genus Thalassospira; species Thalassospira sp. MBR-102. The sequence goes on along the minus strand of NZ_JBEPTC010000002.1, from coordinate 426,738 downwards.
ACGGACCAGACTGACGGATGCCTCGTCATTGCGTAGAAGATCGGGGTTGATCTGACCGCCGGGGATAACCAGCGCGTCGTAATCGTTGATATCGACATCTTTGACTTCGATATCGACATCGACGGTGTCGCCCCAGTCCTTTTTATCCCAGCTTTTGATCGGGGATGATTTGGGCGATGCTATTTTGACATCTGCCCCATGGGTCGAGAGCTTATCAAGCGGAACACGCAGTTCCGACCGTTCATAACCGTCGGTAGCGAGAATAAGAATCTTTGCGGTATCAATCGCAGGCATAACGTCTCTCCTTTCATTGATGTCGAGCGTTACACCTCACCAACGGCTGTGATTTCAAAACGTTCCAGAATTTCTTGTGGCAATTTTATGCCCATCTGCATGCTGCGCGGTGACGCCGGGCTTTGTTGACATCACGGGGGCGCAAACTAGTTTTCAGGTAGGTTCGATTTCCGATGCGAAGGATAGAGGCAGGATATGGCACGCATTTTCATTATCGGCGTCACGGGTGGTATCGGGCATCGTCTGGCACCGCTTTTACTGGCAAATGGGCATCAGGTTACGGGCCTGCATCGCAAACCCGAACAGGCCGACAACCTCAGGAATGCGGGGATTACGCCGGTTCTCGGTGACTTGATGGAACTGACGGCAGAAACGCTCGCCCCTTTGATCCGGGGCCACGACATTGTTGTTTTTTCATCCGGGGCGGCAGGAAGCGGCCTTGACCGGACCACGCGGATTGACGGCGACGGACCGGGGCATGTGGTGGCCGCGATGAAGCAGGAAGGCATTTCGCGGCTTTATCTTGTTTCTGCCTTCCCCGAAGCCGGGCGCGGCAAAGACCCCAACCCGCGGTTTGAACATTACATGACCGAGAAAAAACGCGCCGATGCGGATGTTGTGGCATCCGATGCCGATTGGGTGATCCTCCGGCCGGGAACATTGTTGCATGAAGATCAGGACGGGCGCGTGAACGCCGGATTTGCCATCCCTTACGGCACTGTCAAGCGTGGCAACGTTGCGCAGTTTCTGGCCAAATTGATCGAAACCCCGGAAATCCGGCGGGAGATTCTTGAACTGACCGATGGGGGAACGGAGATTTCCGAGGCGGTAAATCGGATCGTCCGGAAATAGGTTGGCTTCGTCTTTATGCTTCCGGGTTTTCGGTTGTTCTGTTGTGGCGGCTTCGGCTAGGGTCGGCAAACCGTCAATTTCAAACACCGGAATATCATGCAGATCGACCTTGCCAGCTTTGTCTCACAGTCTGATCGTGACCTGGAAAATCACATGCGTATCAGTGACTTTATCGCAGGTGAACCCAAGGCATTTGAAAATGATCCGGTAACGTCACATGTCACGGGATCGGCTTTTGTCGTGAATTCGGAACGCAGTCATGTGGTGCTGACCCATCACCGGAAGCTTAAACGCTGGCTTCAGCTTGGCGGGCATTGTGACGGAGTGCGCGACGTATTGTTTGTCGCTCAGCGCGAAGCCTATGAGGAAAGCGGTCTTTCGTGGATACGGCCCTTGTCGTCAGCGATATTTGATATCGATATCCACGAAATTCCCGAAAATGCCAAGGGGCCTGCACATCTGCATTATGACATGCGGTTCCTGTTCGAGGCCGATATGCGCGATCCGCTGAAAATCACCGATGAATCCGATGATCTGGCATGGGTGGCTTTGGACCGCCTCGAAGATTACACCGACGAGCATTCGGTTCTGGTGATGCGCGACAAGCTTCGGGCTTTTGCCCAAGGTTAACGGACCGGATAATTACAGCCGCGACATTGCCGGGTCATCCTTGTTGGTGCGGGCATCATTGCGGTCAAGCTGATAGCTTTCATGAACCTTTGCCATGCCGGCAATGCGGCCTTCGGCCACTTGTGCGTGCAGCATGTCGATATCACGACGGCGAAATTCATCAGCAATCTGATCAATCACATCCTGTTCGGTTTCAAGCATTGAAAGCCCGTGCCGTGCCATGGAAACACCCGTATCAAAGGTTTCGCGATAAAGCTGTTCGACGCCAAGCCCGATTTCCATCAGATCAAGTGCATGGTTGCGGTCATAAACGCGCACCAGCAGTTTCGGTTTGGGAAACAGTTCGCTGATATATTTGGCGGCCTGTGTGGTCGCGTCACGATCATTTATACATAGACAGATCAGATCGGCATTCGCCGCCCCGGCGGTGGCAAGAACATCACTTCTCCGGACATCACCGAAATAGACCTTGTTGCCATAGAGGCTGGCCATCTGAATGCGTTTCGGGTCGTTGTCGATTGCGGTGGCATTGATGCCGCGGGCTGCCATGACACGTGAAATGATCTGTCCGAAACGACCAAAGCCGACAATGATCACTGATTGCAGTTCAGCGGTTTCAACGCCGTCGACATCGGGCTGATCATCCTTGCGAAGCTTGGCCGACAGTTTTTCGGCAATCGCACCGACAAGCGGGGTGGCCGCCATCGAAAGGGTGACGATGGCGGTCAGAAGGTTGGCGCGTGTGGAGCTGATGACCGCAAGCGATGTCGCCAGACTAAACAGGACAAAGGCAAATTCGCCGCCCTGCGGGATGGTGACCGCAGTCCGCCATGCGGTTGCGTGACATTTGCCAAATATCCGTGCCAGTCCATAAACGACGATCCCCTTGATTGCCATCAGACCAGCAACCGATGCCAGGACGATCCCGATATTATCCGCGACAAGCGGCCAGTTGACCGACATGCCGACCGCGATGAAAAACAGACCGAGCAGAATGCCGCGAAACGGTTCGATATCGGTTTCAAGTTGGTGGCGATATTCGGAATCCGCCAACATGACCCCGACCAGAAATGCGCCAAGTGCCATCGACAGTCCAACGGCCTGCATCAAAAGAGCCGCGCCAATCACGAGCAGCAGTGCTGCGGATGTGAAGATTTCCTGCGCGCGGGTCAGGGCGATGATGCGGAAAAACGGATTAAGCAGATATTTCCCAGCCCCGATGACCAACGCAATTGCACCGATGGTTTTGGCAATATAAATCCAGTCGGTACCGGCTTCGTCGCCGTCACTTATCGGGCTGAGCCACGCGACAAGCGCAATTAGTGGTACGATAGCAAGATCCTGAAACAGCAGGATTGAAAAGGCTGTGTTGCCATGGTCGCTGTTAAGCGTGCCCTTTTCTTCAAGGATTTGAAGGGCAAACGCGGTTGAGGACAAGGACAGGGCAAGGGCGGCAATCATCGCCTGCTGCCATGGCCAGTCAAATGCAATCAGGGCGGCGTAAAGAAGGGTGGCGGTGATGGCCACCTGCGCCATCCCCAGCCCGAAAATCTCGCTTTTCATTGCCCACAGGCGTTGGGGGCGCAATTCAAGACCGATAATAAACAGCAGAAGAACAACGCCAAATTCGGCGAAATGCAAAACTTCTTCCGGTTCCGCAATCAGGGCAAGGCCAAACGGCCCGATCAGTGCCCCGGCGCACAGATAACCCAGCACGGAACCCAGGCGAAGTTTCTTGAAGATCGGTACTGCAACCACGGCCGCACCGAGGAAAAGAACCGCCGTATGCAGAAAGCCGCCTTCAATTGTCGCCATGTTTTGCCACGTCCCTATGATGATGCAGGTACCTGATTTGTGCCTTACCGTGCAGTTTAGCGGGCAATAAGAAACACGACACACAAAAGTTGTGCGCGCATTTTCGTATTTCACATCGAAGAAGGGAAGTTTTTTGCAGCTTTTGGTATCGCTGCGGCCCGCAGGCTGCAAAGTGGCAGAGAGGAGGGGATTCTCTGCTACATTGTCTCTAAGCTATTGAACACGAAAGAGGCTTTTGTTCCAATGTATGCTCGGAAGCTCAATAGGTACACATTGTAGGGTAACTTGGCAAGGTGTCTTTGCCGTCTAGAAGGGTTTAGGAGCTGGTCTAATCTGGCGTAGCGCTTCCTCTGACGTAATGGGTACGCCGACCTTATCATCGTTTTGCATTGCAGCTTCAATGAGAGCTGTTTTTCGATGATTTACCTTAGACAACTTAGTCAGGTGTTTAGCATGCAAAAGAATGCTTTTTAGCTTTGAGCTTCGGTTGCCGTGGCTGAGCAGAATCTCTGCTCTAATATCTTGGATAAGAGTTCTTGGTGGATTTCCTGATTGACGACTAATTCTGCCAATATCTGGATTATCAGGTCGATTTTGGAATCTCCTTCTTGGTTCATCAGTTCCAAAATTGTTGCTGTATCCTCCTTTGTCTCTTTCGAAGTCGCTAATGTCTCGCGAGCTATTTGCAAATGGTTCAATGGTTTTTGTGATGGCTCTGCGTTTTGATTTACCTCTCTCATTTCTAATTTCCTTTCGAATATAGTTTAAAAAATCCTTCTTCTTCATGTTCAGAAGTCTGCTGGCAGAACCGATAAAATCACCATTTAGTTTTTCGATGATTACAGCTTTTTTTCCGTGTTTTAGTCGGTATCCGTTTCGGTTCAACGCGGCCTGAAATGCTTCAAAGCTGCTGGCCTGTTGGTAAATGGTTTTGATGGCAAGTTTCTCGCTTGCAAGGTCTATTCCTCGCCTCTTAGCTTGTTGTTGCTCCGAGCTTGAATATGAAGCTTTCGGTAATGGCTTTCGAGAGTTCACCAGAAGAGTATGTTTGAGCTCTTGATTGGACGTGAGCTTTGAAATTGCTTTGTTGTGTTTCCCAATCTGAACAGGGTGACCATTCTCAATTTCAAACTCACGAGCTAGCTTCTCGTTTCGAATGTACGACCATGCCTTGTCCATAGTTGAGCCATTAAAGCGTTCCGGGATGACCAAGTGCAGATGCTCATTTTTCGAGCCGTTGGCTAAGTTCTTTGTGTGTCGGATGAGAATATGTGGACGGTCAGAAACTCGATATTCTTGTTTGATTTTGTCAACTAATTGAAGTTGCTGGTTTAATGTCCAGCTTTGGCCTGGATTAATAGAGAAGTGGCGAAAAGAATATTTTGACCCGTCGCAAGCCGCTATTGCATGAAATTGATTAAAGTCAGTTTCAAAGCCCTCAAGAAGTTCAATCCGTTCATTTTCATCTTTGTAGAGCAGGTGGTTGGACAGTGCTGTGCTATTTGATGAGGTTTGGACTCTTGTGCTTTTAATTATCATTAAGCACTCTGACGTTGCTTGCTAGTCTCTGCAGGCTATCCAAGGCGCACTCGATGGACCGAAACTCTCTATTTGTGTTTGCGTACCGGGCAATTTGATTGATGTTGTTTCCTATGAGATTTAGTTCTCTCTGTAAGAGACGGATTTCAATTAGCAAGGCCTTTTGCGTTTCAACAGGTTTTGTTTTTATGCTCGAAATCAGCGTTTCACGTATCCATTTGCTTAGGTTCATTTCAAGCTGAGTTGCAGCCTCAGTGAACAAAATACATTGCTTCTTTGTTATTCTTGTTCGGATTACGACATCTTTCAAAACACGCTCCCTTCTTATTTTTGTTATTTGGGGTTCAACAGGGGCTTTAAGCCCCTTTGCCGGTTCCCTCTTGGCCTGTAGGACAAGAGGGATGACTGGCTATATTACTTATGGAATCATAATAAAATATATTAGCCTATTGTCAAGTATAAAATATAATAAAAACAATAACTTACATGTGCTTAGACTTATCCATAACATGGAACAAAATGACCGCCCATGAGTCTAATTTTGTGGAGTGTTGTGGGTAAGTTTTTCAGAGTTGGGTTTTACGACAAGTCGTAAGTTTCCCTGTGACCAAACCCAATGTGAAGCATTGGGGATAGAACTTTCCCCTTGGGGGGAGAGTTCGACTTAAAAACTGTGAGGGGGGAATAATTTGGGTTACTTTTTTATATTAAATCGTGTCCCGAATTGCCAATTTTTCAGCTTCCCAAATGTCATTTTTAATGTCGCCCATCCGGCTTGGATAATTAGAAATAAGTGTAACCAACCATTCTTTTTGTTCATCAGAATCCATGTTTTCATATGACTCTATTGATTCTTGTGAAACGACATACCATTGAGATTTAAACGATAATTCCCACTTCTCCCCTGTGTCGATGTTCTGACATTCCAGAGTTTCCGGTTTTCTGTATGTCTCTTCGTACATATTAATTTCTTCTGTATATAAAACTTTTATAATGTGATTTTCATAATCACCCCACGCACCAAGTTTGTGTAGAGCATCTTTGAACTTATGACTTTTCATATCGTCCCAGATTTGACCGAAAAATCCCTCTGGGCGTTCACGTTCTTTATAGATTCTTTCCCACTTCGTAATGATGCTTTTCAAGCCAAAGAAGCCATAGCGACGGATACGATTTGATGACGCCCAGGCGCGGAACTCGTTAAAGTTGTTAAGCTGGTCCTCGTCCTCTAAGACAGTGTCTACAGCCGCTTGGTCGGCCTCTAAGTTCACAGTTTTGCGCAAATATTTGCTGACGTAAGCGGTTGCCCCACTATGTGAGTCGAGTAACTTCAAATTATAGGAAACTCCGTTCTCCGGTCGTCTCCATTTGTTAGAATCTGATTCAGGAAAATGCTCAGATACGCAGTGATTTAGTATAGAAATCTGTGCTTCTGGCAGAAACGCTAGTATGTGCCTGTGCGGTGTCCCATCTGTGTGAGCCTCATTAACAAGCATCCCAAAAATATTGACTTTGTGTTTTGCCAACATGGCCCTGACAAGCTGCCATCTGGTTTGCATTTCCTGCCTCTGCTCGATGCCAGAATATCCGCCGAAATCATCATTTTTTTGATGGCCTTTACCCTTCATAGGGTGGAACTCTGACGGTAGGGTGAGGGTTATAAAAACAGGTTTTAAGTACTGTTCTTCGGCATATTTTGTCATGCCATCTATGATTGAGTACATCATGCTTAAACGGCTGCGAGCCTTGTTTCTAGCTATGTCTGCCAAGCAAACATGCTCACCTTTTGCATTAATAATAGATGTCTCGGATAGGTACTTTTTGTTGCGTTTCCACATATCTTCGAACCTGTTCAAAGTATGATATGAAACGAATGGGCGGTTAGCGCCAGCCAGTCCTAAAATGTTGCTAACCCAGCCTTCTATCTCTGCAATTTCCTTTCTGAGCCTGCATTTCCAGTATTTTTCGCATTCTCGTTTTAGCTGATTTTCCGGTGGCTCGAGGTCGTATCCGATATATTCAATATCGCCTTCTGTATATATGTAAAAATCAGCGATTGAGCGGGCGATTTCAGTCACTTCAACATCTGATTTGGATACTAATTTCAGAGCTGATTTTGAAAAATTAGAAAGTTTTGATGTTAATTTATATGTCTCTAATCCATTGACCAGATTTTTGAATTGGAGCCAATTATTAACCTCTGTGTCTTGCCAGCCATCTGACTCAATCCAGTACATTTTTTGAGTGTTGATGCCATCAAACTTAGATAGCTTGATACCTGTTTTTTCTTCGATAATTTCCGCTATATCGTGTTTGATAGTAGGTGGGAGTAGGTCGAACTTGCTCAGAGCTTCGTTGATTGTATTTATGTCAGTCTGAGTGAAATCAATTCCCGCTCGTGCGGCTTCTTCTAATTTTTCAAAAACACCATGCTCGTTAGCTGCTTTGAAGGCTTCAAACTCGGCATGTAACGGGTCGTGATATTGGTTCCAGTCTCTTGCAAACTTTTCTAATTGTGATGTTTTTGAAGGGGCTTTTTGAGACGGAACTACAACTAATTTTTCGTTGTCGTTTGTTGATTCTGGTTCGTCATCAAAGATGCCAAGGCCGTGTGTTGGCCTCATAAACTCGTTGTCTCGGATATGTTTAGATATTAGATGATGTTCTAATTTTTCAACATATTTTAAAAATCCACTTTTCATAAAAAAACCTCCAGAACTACATGGCTGAAGGTTATTTTAACTTGACAATATTATAATATAATGTATATTAAACTGATTAACGTTCGCAATAATCCAGTAAAAGTCAGGGTTAAATGGTTCCAGCCACGAATAACTCTGACACTTTATATTATTTAATTCTAAATGTCAAATGTTTAATATTAAGAAAATATACTGGATAAATAAATGCATATTTCAACAAAAAAGAAAGTAAGAAGACTCGAGTTCGAGAGTGAACTTTTGTGTATGTCAGTGCAGCGAGCTTTAAGTATTCTAGAGAGAAAATACATGAATAACTTGCAGACTGAGAAAGACGAGCACATTTATAACGACATTATTGAAACTGTTGTGTCGATGCAAAGTCAAATGAAGAGTATGGGGAGGGCCTTAGACGCCCACATAGACTCTATTCTTCAATAGGAAGTGCTAATTTGGCACTTCCTATTGCGCATATACAGATTAAACGCGAACTTCAGGAACAAATGTTGCGTCGTTAACTGTATCGAGTTTGTCTTCATTCAGTCGGCTAAGGATTTTCGACCAGCTTGCAGCTTGATAGTTTTTCAATGGAATCAAAACACGGTCGTTCTCTAACTGGGTCAATTCATACTCGATGTATAATCCGGTATTCTGAGTCGCTTTATCATGCTCTTGCCCGTTATGAGCTAGCACATCGACGGCTTCTGTTGTCGTTGTGCGACCAATGGCCCGGATGGTGTTTGCAACGCCCTCTCGTTCTCCCCACTTCCTAATATTGTCCCAATTAACTCTCCCGGCTTTCGCAATTCTCTTTTTGTCCATTCTGACAAATGCAAGGGTATTGTTGTCTTTAGACATACCGATACCGCCTCTGTCTCCGGCCACATAGTAGCCAATATCGATGCCAAGAAGCTCTTCGAGTTTTTCGGCAACGGCAAGAGCGTTCTTAATGCTTCGGTTCTCAAGCCATTGAGGGATAAAGAACCGCACGCACAGAACCATTGGCAGTGCAAGAAGCCATACCAGTTCAGTGTTGGGGGCCGTTAACGGTATAAGTATCAAGCTCGGCAAAAAGCCGCCCAAAATTGCTGCGAAAGCCCACAAAACGACCCCACTCCCCTTTATATCCTTCTCGAAATGGAGTTTTGTTGACCTGACAACAGCTTTTGCAAGTGGGTCATTGGCAACCTTCTTTTCCAATGGTTGCCTCGTTAACCGGTATGGCATCCACAAAACAAACGCGATGGTAATCAGCCAAGGTATATATGGCGCCTTGCGATACCAGTGCATTTCTTCGGACAGCCCCGTGCTTAGGAAAAGCATTAGAGGGCCACCTATTACAAGAAATAGCACCTGCAAGACCAAGCGGTTCTTCAACAATTTACGGGGTTTTGAGGCATAAGTGTTTGTGTCCATTGGGTGAGGAGCTCCTTTGATTTAGCTGTTCGTCATCAAGGATAAAACCAAAATCTTTTACTATAGTAAATGGTTTGTGCCCAACGAAAACTCTACCGTCCGTTCATGGATATACGTGAGAGAGTGGGGGCAAATCTACGCCGTATTAGGCGCACTAGCGGCATGAGCCAAGAGGTTCTTGCGCATAGAGCAGGTATTGCTCCTAGTTTCCTTAGTCAGATTGAGAACGGAAAGCGCAGTCCAACGATAACAACTCTAGATGCGATTGCAGGGGCTCTGAGTATCCAAATTGTTGAATTGTTTTTGGACGACTAAGTGCGCTTCTGGCCTATGCATGATGCAATTTTAATCGTGTGAAATTGCTGTGTTGACTCTTCTTGAGGTTGTTTAGGATCCTAAACAGCAGATTCTTTCTCTTGATAAATATATGAAGCCGCTTGGCACCTGTTTTAGCCAAGTTTTGGGGGGCCAAAAATAATGAACAAAGAGCAATTCGAACAATTGCTAGAGGAAGTCACAGCACGACTTGAGCGGGATGTTCAGCACGATGATAATTTTCATAAACCCAGTGCATTCGAAGATAGGGTAAGAGAGGCCCTGGACGCTGCTATTCAAGCAAATGGCTTTGGAAGTCTGGTGGAGCCAAAAGCCCAGGCATTTCCAGACGTGGTGGCTGGCGAGTTCGGCGTAGAAGTAAAAGCCACTGAGAGTGATAGCTGGCGGTGTATTGCGAATAGTGTTTCAGAAAGCACTAGGAATCCCAGAGTGCGGCACATCTATGTGATTTACGGAAAGATGGGAGGTGTGCCGCAGGTGAAGTGGGCGTCCTATGGTGATGCAATTGTTCATGTAAGAACCTCTCACGTTCCCCGATTTGAAATCGAACTCAACTCTGAACGTTCATTGTTTCGCCAAATTGGTATCTCTTACGAAGACTTTCGTACAAAAGAGATGCACGAAAAAATGCAATACATCAGAGAGTACGCCAGAGCGCGTTTAAGGCCGGGAGAACGTTTGTGGTGGCTGGAGGACCAGCCAGACGATGAGCAAGCTCACACATTACCAATTAATGTCCGTATCTACATGGAATTGAGCCAAGAAGAGAAGAGACAGTTTCGGGCCGAAGCTGCACTGCTATGTCCACAAATTGTTGGAGGCTCAAGACAGAGAAGAAAATATGTGGACGCTGTTACGTATCTGATGACGTATCGAGGTGTATTGTGTCCTCAGGCTCGTGATTTGTTCTCTGCTGGGAGTGTGGCATTGAGAGCTAACGAAGCGCGGGGAGGAAATTATTTACTCCGTGCATTACTCGATATCCAGGATGAGATGCGCGAGGCTGCTCGTAGCTTAGAACCTGCATTGTTTGTTGAATATTGGGGGCAGAATGTTCAGCCCTCTGAACGGTTAACGCATTGGCTACACCTTGCTGATAACCTCGCTCCAGATTGGTTGCCTTCGGAGCATCTGTTTCTTGAGGAACAAGAAAACAGCTTTAGACTCTTTTAACAAATATCCTTGTGCGCTAATCTGCCTGAACGAGTAAAATCAATATTTGGTGTATAAGAAAATGCTGGGTCATAAATATTCCGTCATATCAATGTTTTCCGGTTGTGGGGGAATGGACCTAGGGTTCAAAGGCGGCTTTGAGGTTTTCGGCAAAAAATATGATGAGTTGCCTTATGAGATAGTTTGGGCAAATGACCTAAACGAAGCGGCCTGCAAAACTTATCAAGAGAACATTGGTCATCATATTCGTCCTGGAAGTATCTGGGACGAAATTGATTCGATGCCTAAGGAAGCCGATATCATTATCGGTGGGTTCCCTTGCCAAGACTTGTCTGTGAACGGCAAGCGAAAGGGGGTCGCTGGTGAAAGAAGTGGCCTTTATAAGGCCATGGTCGAAGCGATTTCTAGAGTTCAGCCGAAAGTTTTTGTGGCAGAGAACGTCAAGGGGCTGCTCCTCAAATATAACGAAGACTCTTTGAAGCAGGTGATATCTGATTTCAATGGGTTGGGCTATGACATTGATTATCACCTATACACTGCTGCGGATTATGGAGTTCCTCAGAACAGGGAGCGTGTCTTTATAATCGGTCGCAAGAAAGGCCTGATGGATTTTGTTCCTCCAAAGTCAGTTCTAACCAAAGACAGTTGGATGACAGCGGAAGCTGCAATTCGCGACTTGGAAGGCTTAGAAGAGTCTCCGGATATGAATCACATTTGGAGCAAGGCCAAGAAAAGTCCAGAACAGGGTAATCGTCGGTTAAAGGCGGACAAGCCATCCCACACTATTCGTGCCGAATGTCATGGAAATATCCAATTCCATTACAAATTGGACCGGCGTATTTCTATGAGAGAAGCGGCAAGATTCCAGTCGTTCCCGGATGATTTTGTTTTCATGTCGAAGCTGAGAGAAACAGAGCGGCAAATCGGTAACGCGGTTCCTCCTGTTCTTGCTTGGCATATTGCCTCAGCAGTTAGAGACGTGTTGGACAACGAAGTTCTGGAAGATGTTCAGTCTGTCGCTGCAGAATAAGCCTCTAAGTTAGAAAAGCCCCCTGTTCCGAACCAACGAGACAGGGGGCTTTTTTAGTATTTAAACGGATACAGGTGAGATAGGTCTAGTCCATTATATTTGACCATCTCAATTTTGGCAGATTGCTCGGCGGTGATATAGTCTGAGCCATATTCTCCACTGACTTTATTTTGTGCATGGCCAAAAAGCTTGTCAGCAGTGTTTTGCGCTACATCGGCATTCCTGAGTGCATCCATAAAACAATGCCTGAAGCTGTGGAATGCAAAATGTGTACAGCCTTTTTCTTTAATACCAAGAACTTCAAGGGTCCTGCCGTACTTAAACGTACCTGAATAAGAATCTTTATAGTCTGGGTTCCAATCGGGAAAGAGCTTGTCAGTTGGGTGACTGCCTACTTTAAGTTTTTGCTGGTCAACATGCTCAAGAAACCCTGATTTTATGAGTTCTGAATGAACTGGGATAAAGCGGCGGCTTGCTTTCCTCTTAATCTTTTTCTTTATGTTGCTTGTGAGTTGGTAATTGACGCCAATCATCTCGCAAAGTCGGCGTGAATAGGTATTCGTGACATTGAAGTGTGGAATGCCGTGGTGTTCGAAGATATCCAAAAGCAGCAGTTGTCCAATTTCAGAAATACGCATTCCCGTGAACAGCGCGATTAACGGAGCCCAGTAAAACCTGTTTCTGAGTTGAACGTTGCCAGGCGTATGGCGGTGCGTGGCTGAGCGAACGCCCGTGGTGTATATAGGGGCGTTAAAAATTGTGGTTAACTGCTCAATGCTAAAAGGATATCTACTCTTATCTTCTTCTTCGTCGGGCCTGCTAACTATCTTAACGCCCTTTGCTGGGTTGTTTTCCAGGATTCCCATTGAAACAAGTGTCTCAAACATCATTCTGATGTTTGTAAGGTACTTGTCTCTGATAGTAGCTACCTTAATCGTTGGGTAAGGAGTTTTCCGCTCCTTGTTTAGCTTAATTGCTTCTAGTTTGTTGTCTGTGCCTAGCTCGGCAGAGATTTGCGTTAAGTTTTTTGGAACTTCCAAAAGCAGGTGCGCAAACCTGTCCACATCGCTTTTTTGATAGATGAAAACTGGTTTGTCGCCAACAAGCTCAAGGAATGCAATCAAAGAAGAGCGGTAATCAGAAATTGTAGTCGTCTCAACTTCGCGAGATTTTCGAGTAAATATTGCCTCTGCTAACTCAGAAAATACTTTCTCAGCTTCGGGGTTTTTGGCACTTTTTTTCGATTCTATGTGTAGTTCAGTGATATGTGCGTTTCGCTCAACAATCTGCTGCTTTAGGGCAATGGCTTGTTGCAAGAGTTCTTTGTTCTCTCCCTGAGTCTCTAATGCTCTATCAATTAGGCTCAGTTTTTCCTCAAGATGTCTGACCTCAGTTTGCTTTAGTTCGTAGCGATGCAATATATCTTGAGCTCGAGCGTTTTCCTCGCTCCTTTCCACATAGTCGTAAAATTGCTTCTCTAGACGATTGAGTTCTTCGATGATTTCTTGCTTATCTGGCATCCTGAGCTCTCTGAAACATGACCGCAGATAAGTGGTCATCGCTGCGCATCTTATTTTCGCAGTTTCAGGGTTTGCAGTTCGCAGTGCAACTTTTAAGAACTTTTGCTTAGTCGAATGCTGGAGTTTTTCAGGAATGCGGCAGCGGAAGTGATATCTGCCATTAATCCGTATAAGATTCGTTGCAAGGGCCATTGGTGTACACCTGTTAAGGACACAGAGTGGGTACACATTGGAATGTCTTGCTTCTAACGTATTGATTTTGCTCGCGAGAGCTAAAGTGGCAGAGAGGAGGGGATTCGAACCCCTGAGGGGCTTACACCCCAACACGCTTTCCAGGCGTGCGCCTTAAACCACTCGGCCACCTCTCCACATGCGATCTTGTATATATCGCGAAAGCGGGCGGACATTAGCCGACCCGATCCCGGTTGACAAGGCAAAATCCCTTACTTTTTGATGTTTGTTCTGGTCACTATCCAAACAGCGAACAAATGCCATTTTTACAATCACTTGACGGATAAAGTTGTAGCAATTTGTCCAATATTTACTTCTTGTTGATTAATCGCCTCTAAGGTTTCAGGCTATGGTTCCAGATGTACCGGGACGATAGGGTGATTCGCAGCAACCTTTATGCTGACGGGGCAAAGCCGTCGGCATGTCTGTGATGATAACGAAAAGTTCAGACCGGGAATTCGGAGACGGCTATGTGGCTTTTCAGAGCGTTGGGATGGATATTGCTGTTTTCCAGTCTTGCTGTACTGGTCGGTGATGGCATTACCTCGCTTCAGACGGGAACGTTCCGCTTTGTCGCGGCAGGGGAGCTCTGGTATCGGTTGGATGCCGGAAGCCTGAACCTGTTACAGTCCGTGATTCAGCGCTATATCTCGGCCTGGATTTGGGACAATGCGTTTGTGCCCGTGCTATTGGCCCCGGCGTTTGTCATATTGCTGGTGCCCGGAATACTTCTTTTGCTGGTGACGCGAAAACGTAGGCGTCAGAAGTTTTTCTAAGCCGTTCTTGTCTGTATTCCACCGTTTTCAATACCGTATCTGTCTTTCGCTTGTCTGATCGCTGCGTGCGCGGCACACTGTGCGTGATCGGGCAGGATCATAAGATGGAAGACAGTGATGAAAGCATGGATATGCGAGGCTTTCGGCGAAGCGCCGATGCTGATCGACTGCGAAGAACCGATCGCACAAGCCCATCAAATCATCATCGATATTGCCGCCTGTGGCGTTAATTTTGCTGATACCCTGATTCTTGAGGGAAAATATCAGAAACGCCCGACTGGTCCGTTTGCGCCGGGGTTTGAAATTGCCGGTACCGTTTCTGCAATTGGGACGGACGTCCAGAGTTTTACCATTGGTGATCGGGTCATGGCCCTGCCTGACTGGGGTGGATATGCCGGTCGGATTTCGGTTGATGCCAGACTTGTGACGGGGTTGCCAGACAATGTTGAATTCAATGTGGCGGCTGCATTCCAGATTGCGTATGGAACGTCATGGTTTGGTTTGAAGTATCGCGCCAATTTGCTGCCGGGTGAAGTGGTTCTGGTTCATGGAGCTGCCGGGGGTGTTGGCCTGACGGCGGTGGAATGCGCCAAACTTCTGGGCGCGACCGTGATCGCAACCGCGGGTGGGGCTGATAAATGTGCCATCGCCAAAGCGCATGGTGCGGATCATGTAATTGACTACAAATCCGAAAGCATACGGGCCGGGGTAAAGGAAATCTGTGCCCGCATCGGGCGAATAGGTGTCGACTTGGTTTATGACCCGGTCGGGGGCGATGTGTTTGATCAGAGCCTGCGCTGTGTTGCGCCGGGAGGGCGCATCCTTCTGATCGGATTTGCCAGCGGATCGGTGCCACAAATTCCGGCCAATATCCTTCTGGTCAAGAATGTTGCTGCACTGGGCTTTTATTTCGGGGCTTATCTTGAACAGAACCCCGATATCGCAAAGGCTGGCATGGCCGAGCTTTTGGAGCTGCTGTCGTCTGGGGAAATATCGCCGTTGGTGTCTGCGACATATCCGCTGATAAACGCGATGGAGGCACTTGCGGCGATCCGTAACCGGACGGCAACAGGGAAGCTTGTGATCCGGTGTCGGGAATGAGTTCGTCCCAAGGTGATTATTCTATTAATCAAATCCTTGAAATTTTATAGGATGTTGCCGTCCCTGATAGCATTGCTGCTTGCAGGCTTGTTTTCGGGCTTGCCACAGCACCTGTTGATCCATTGGAATTTATAGATGTCCGAAATCCGGAAAAAGCCAGACGCGCCGCAACCGTCCGACAAAACACGGGCGCAATATGAAACATTTCCTTATCCGGCGCGTGACCCGAAAGATGAGGACAAGCGTCTTGTCGTAGGGTCCCCCGGCAATTGGGACGAAGTGGTTCATTTCGTGTTTGGCGGCCGCGATCCATCGGCTGATGGCAAAAAGATAAAAGTTCTTGTTGCCGGGGGGGGCACTGGGGATGCGTTGGTGATGTTCGCGCAGCAGGCGCGTGATCGCAAGGCCAAGGTCGAGATTGTTTATATCGATCTTTCGGAAAGCTCGCGCAAGATCGCTGAGGCCCGGATCAAGCGCCGTAATCTTGAAAAGAGTGTCAAATTCGTTACCGGGTCGTTCGTTGATCTGGCCGGGAAATATGGGCCGTTTGATTATATTGATTGCTGCGGGGTGCTTCATCATCTGCCTGATCCGGACGCCGGTTTAAAGGCGTTGGCAGATGCGCTTAAACCCAGGGCCGGTATGGGTTTGATGGTGTATGGCGAACTTGGCCGGATCGGCGTCTACCATATGCAGGAAATGATGGAACGCCTCTCTGCCGAGGCGGGTGGGCGCAAACGGCTTAACCTTGGCAAGGCATTGTTCGATTCACTGCCGGGTACAAACTGGTTGAAGCGTAACCCGTTTGTGAATGACCATATCCAGGGGGGCGATTCCGGATTTTACGATCTGCTTTTGCATCAGCAGGATCGGGCCTATCGCGTGGACGAGGTTTTTGATTTTGTCGAGAAGGCCGGTTTGCGGCTTCAGCAATTCATTGAACCGATGCGCTATGATCCGACGACCTATTGTTCGCGCCACGACGTTCTGGACAAGGCCGTGCATGTGCCGTTTCGCAAGCGCGCGGCATTGGCTGAATTGATGGCGGGCAATATTACCAAGCATCTGTTTTATGTGGTCAAATCGGATAACAAGATCAAGCCACCGGTCCCGGATCGTCATGCGGTGCCGTTTTTTGTGCGTATTGACGGGGCTGCTTTGGCCCGCTCTGTCGCGAAGACCGGCCATATCAAGATCAATTTTACCGGATTGTCGGTAACGCGCAGCCTTCCGCCAGCAAGCCCGGGGATTCTGTCACGCATCGATGGCAAACGCACGGTCGGCCAGATTTACGAGCTGTTTGCCCCAAGCCCAGACAAATATGAATTCGATGCCCAGTTCGCAGTGATGTATTCGGTGCTGAACGCCGCGAACCTGATGTATCTGCATCCGTCAAAATAATCCGTCTTGCAGATCCTATCAGGCAAAAGAAATGCCGACCATCGGGGGATGGCCGGCAATCAGGGACACAAAACCGTCAATAGCGGGTGCGGGTCTCGGTTTTGCGTGTCGGGAGGCTGAAGACGCTTGTCAGCGCTTCAATAACCTGCAGAGGGAAAGAAAGTGGCCCCTGCAGGCGGAAAAGTCGGGGAGACATAATAAATACTCTCGGTTTGGCGCCTTTAAGCGAAATGCTCAGGCTTTCCAGAATGGCTTGGCTGCTTCGATACGGGCTTCATATACGTCCCAGCCAATGTCGCGCAGCAGATGGCTGTCCATCGTCGCAAGCTTCTGGCGGAGAACATAACGTTTTGCCCACTGACGCGGCAGTTCCATAACATTTGCGATGTTGTGGTGACGTCGGGTGGTGACAAAAGCACCGGCATCTTTGGTGATCGCGACCATGATCTTATTCCTTCAATCTATCGGCCAGCTCTCAGTTTGTATGCGGCCTGAATGTGTTTCGTTTTGCTAAACCCAGAGTTACGCCTAAAAACACTTGCGCTCAAACCATCTTTTGTCATCATTACATGAATTTTAGTCATGCAAGATGATCGCCATGAAACGTCGCCCATTACCGTTAAACGCGCTTCGTGCCTTTGAAGTGGCCGGTCGACTTGAAAGTTTCACCAAAGCTTCACATGAGCTTAATGTTACACAAGGGGCGGTCAGTCGACAGGTTCAGCACCTGGAGAATGTGCTGGGGCGGCAATTGTTCGAACGTCATCACCGCCGATTGAAACTGACCCGGCCAGGGCGGAATTTGCTGGCGTCCCTGACGGCGGCATTTGATTCGATCGAACTGGCGGTTTCGCGTATCGAAAACCGGCCTGATGACACGCAGCTTAAGGTCCTGTCGCCCTTGACATTTGCCATGCGCTGGATCGTGCCGCGTCTTGGCCGGTTTCAGATGGAACATCCTGACCTGCAGGTACAGCTTGGCACCTATAGTGACGATGCCGCCCCGGTTGATTTCAATGAAACCGATATTGCCATCCGCTTTGCTGATACGCCGGGCGACCAGCTGGTGCATGAATTTCTGACCGGCGAACGGCTTTTGCCGGTATGTCATCCCAATCTGGCAAAGCAACTGAAAAGACCGGAAGACTTTGGGAATGTGACCCTGCTGCATTGTTCGGCACAGCGTGAGGATTGGCGCATCTGGTTAAAGGGAACCGGGATTGAGGGTGTCGATCCGGACCGGGGACCTGTTTTTGCGACCCTTGATATGGCAATGGAGGCCGCGGCCAGTGGATTTGGTGCGGTAATTTCCGATCCGGCGATGATCGGTGAATATGTTGTGACCAATAGACTTATGGTGCCGTTCGATTTGCCGGTTGATAGTCCCTATGCCTATTCGCTGTGCTATCCTGAAGGAAGGTTGGAGCGGCGAAAAGTGAAGGCATTTCGCGATTGGTTGATGAGCGAAATCAAGATCGAGACAGGCAAGCGCAAGCTTGTGCAAAAAGAATCAGGAACGGAATGACAGTTTCAAGATGATGCCTTGAAATTGAACCATTTTATTCCTCATTATGAATATGTCGTTTGGACCAAATGGCTTTGCGGACGTAACGTCGGCGTAACCGGTCCCGTTTTCTTGGCGGGAATTGTCCGGAACGTTCCGATCATTGCGTCCGTAATGATGTCAGATGGTTCAATGATGCGTATTGGCCCTGCCGGGGTTCGGGCTTCGAGCCGGGCACATTTCAGGAATAAATATGACGCGGCAAGAAGGCGAGACGTGCATAGCACGGAAAAACGGGAGCCGGGGAACGTTTTCCCGTTGTGTCGGGGCTATGCTTCTGGCGGTTGTGATCGGGTTACCAATCGCAATGGCCGGTCCGGCAGCGGCACAGACAGGCGACAAGCCCGACATTACACCGGCCCCGACAGTTCCGGTGGCCGAGGAACAGCTCAGTCCGCTAACCACTGCGTCACATGGCATATCGCTTTATGGTGATCTGAAATACGGTCCTGATTTTCGGCATTTCGATTACGTCAATCCGGATGCGCCCAAGGGCGGGACGCTGGTGCAAAGTTCCATCGTCTCGTTTGATACATTAAACCCCTTCACGCTGAAGGGGACGGCAGCAAGCGGCCTTGGGCTTATGTATGACAGTCTGATGGTGTCGAGTGCGGATGAGCCTTCGTCACTTTATGGTTTGATTGCGCGTAGCGTTGAATATCCGGTCGATCGATCCTTTGTGATTTTCCATCTTGATCCTCGGGCACGCTTTCAGGATGGCACTGATATCACCGCCGAAGATGTGGTGTTTTCATTCAATATCCTGATTGAAAAAGGCAGCCCGGTTTACCGGCAGTACTACGCGCAGGTCGATAAAGTCGAAGCGCTTGACGATCTGACGGTGCGTTTTGATTTCAAGCCGGGCAATAATCGCGAATTGCCGATGATTGTTGCCGAACTTTCCATCATGCCAAAGCATTACTGGGAAGGGCGGGATTTTTCCAAGACGACCTTTGATCCTCCTGTCGGCAGTGGGGCCTATAAAATCAAGTCTTTCGAGGCCGGTCGCCAGATCATCTATGAACGGGTCAAGGATTACTGGGCGGCGGATTTGCCGGTCAATCGCGGCAGCAATAATTACGATACGCTGCGGTTTGATACCTATCTTGATCCCGATGTATCACGTCAGGCGTTCTTTGCCGGTGAATACATGATCAGAAGCGAACATTCGTCGCGAGAATGGAGCACGGCATACAACACCCCGGCAATCCAGAACGGCCAGATCAGGAAGGAATTCCTGCCTGACAATCTGCCAAACGGTATGCAGGCCTATGTGTTTAACACACGCAAGCCCCTGTTTTCTGACATCCGTGTTCGGGAGGCGCTGCAATATGCGTTTGATTTCGAATGGCTGAACCGGGCGATGTTCTATGGCGCGTATAAGCGCAATGTCAGCTATTTCGCCAATTCGGAACTTGCGGCAACCGGCGTGCCGGAAGGCGAGGAGCTTGATATTCTGAAAGGATTCAGAAGCCAGCTGCCGCCCGAACTGTTCACCCAGCCGCCGCAATTGCCGAACTTTGATGCGCCCAATGGTCGACGCGAAGCATTGCGTCATTCGATGAAGCTTTTGCAGGAGGCGGGTTGGCAGTTGCGCAACATGCAACTGGTCAACAGCAAGACCGGCGAGCCGTTCCGGTTCGAACTGATTATCCGCCAGCCAGGGCTTGAGAAAATCGCGTTGGTTCTTAAAGCCCGCCTGCGCCAGCTTGGCGTGACCATGGATATTCGCATGATTGATACCGGGCAGTGGGTTAATCGTATTCAGGCCTATGATTTCGATATGACGACTTTCTGGTGGACGCAAAGTCTTTCACCGGGGAACGAGCAGCGGATTTTTTGGTCATCCGCCGCCGCCGACCAACCCGGCAGTCGCAATTTTGCGGGTATCAGAAGTCCGGTCATTGATGAACTGACCGATCTGGTTGTGGATGCCGACAGCCGGGAAAGTCTTGTGCAGCGGGTACGCGCGCTTGATCGCGTGTTGCAGTGGGGATTTTACGTGATCCCGCAATATTATCTTGGCGGGGATCGGATGGCCTATTGGGATGTGTTCGGGCGACCTGACGAGGTGCCGCTTAAGGGAACATCGGTCATGACATGGTGGATTGATCCCGAAAAGTCGCGGCAGCTTAAGAAGGGAGGGTACTAGGCCATGCTGAATTACATCCTGCGTCGTCTTTTGCTGATCCCGGTGACGCTGTTCGGGATTATGGTTCTGAACTTTGCAATCGTGCAATTCGCGCCGGGCGGCCCGGTCGAACAGATGATTGCCCAGTTACAGGGCACGGATGTTTCCGCAACCGCGCGCATCAGCAATCAGGGGGCTGATAGTGGGGGCGGCGGTGGTGCCAGCGGGGGAAACAATTTTTCCTCGACCTCGAACTACCGTGGGGCTCAGGGACTTGACCCCGAAATCATCACCCAGCTTGAAAAGCAGTTCGGGTTCGATAAACCGGCTTACGAACGTTTCTGGATGATGATGAAAAATTATCTGACGTTCGATTTCGGCCAAAGCTATTTTCAGGATCGCGATGTGGTTGATATCGTGATTGATAAGATGCCGGTTTCGATATCACTTGGCCTTTGGTCGACATTGATCATCTATATCATTTCCGTGCCGCTTGGCGTTGCCAAGGCCGTGCGGGACGGATCGAATTTTGATGTCTGGTCATCGGCGGCGATCATTGTCGGTTATGCCATTCCGGGTTTCCTTTTTGCCGTGATGCTGATCGTGGTGTTTGCCGGTGGAACCTATTTCGATCTGTTCCCGTTAAGGGGGCTGACATCATCGAATTTTGATGAATTGTCGCTTTTGGGCAAGGTTGCGGACTATTTCTGGCATCTGGCATTGCCGATTACGGCATTGACCATTGGCGGATTCACCACGCTTACGATGCTGACCAAGAACTCGTTTCTGGATGAAATCAACAAACAATATGTGGTGACCGCGCGGGCCAAGGGACTGACGGAAAAGCGGGTTCTGTACGGACATGTCTTCCGCAATGCGATGTTGTTGGTGATTGCCGGTTTTCCCAGTGCACTGATCGGGTTGCTGTTTACCGGTTCGGTCCTGATTGAAGTGATTTTCTCACTCGACGGACTTGGATTGCTGGGTTTTGAAGCCGTGATGAAGCGTGATTATCCGGTGATGTTTGCGACACTTTATCTGTTTACGTTGTTTGGTCTTGTTCTGAACCTGATCAGTGACCTCAGCTATCACCTGATTGATCCGCGGATCGACTTTGAAGCGCGGGAGAATTGATCATGAACAACATCATTCTTTCGCCGTTGAACAAACGCCGGATCGCAAATTTCCGTTCCAACAAGCGCGGATACTGGTCGCTTGTGATTTTCACGATCCTGTTCGTCATCTGTCTGGTCGCTGAGCTGGTGGCCAATGACAAGCCGATCTTCGTCAAATATGACGATAACTGGTATATCCCGATCCTGTCAGACCACCCTGAAACCGTTTATGGCGGCGATTTTGACGTCGAAACCGATTTCTATGATCCCTATATCCTTGGCAAGATCGAGGAACACGGTTTTGCCATCTGGCCGCCGATACCGTTTTCTTACAATACCATCGATTTTGAAATGCGCGAGGCACAGCCCGCCCCGCCATCGTTCCGGCATTGGCTGGGAACAGATGATCTTGGGCGCGATGTTCTGGCGCGCCTGATTTACGGATTCCGGATTTCGATCCTGTTTGGCCTTGCCTTAACGGCGATCAGTTCGGTGATCGGGATCGCGGCTGGTGCGGTACAGGGCTATTTCGGTGGCTGGATTGACCTTGGTTTCCAGCGTGTGATCGAAATCTGGTCCGGATTGCCGCAGTTGTTCATCCTGATCATTCTGGCCAGCCTGTTTGCGCCGGGTTTCTGGACGCTTTTGTTCATTCTTGTGCTGTTTAGCTGGATGAGTTTGACGGGGCTTGTGCGTGCGGAATTCCTGCGGGCGCGCAATTTCGAATATGTTCGGGCTGCACGCGCATTGGGCATGACCGATTATCGCATCATGTATCGTCATGTTCTGCCGAACGCGATGGTGGCAACGATTACGTTCCTGCCGTTTGTGTTGAACGGTTCGATCGTGGCCCTTACATCGCTTGATTTTCTGGGGCTGGGCATGCCGCCCGGATCGCCGTCGCTTGGCGAGTTGCTTGCACAGGGTAAAAACAACCTTCAGGCACCGTGGCTTGGCATGACGGCGTTCTTTGCAATCGCGATTATGCTGAGTTTGCTGATCTTTATCGGCGAGGCGGTGCGCGATGCCTTTGATCCACGAAAAACCTTCTAGGGGAACGGTTATGACGACCAATCAATCGACACAGCCGCTTCTGGAAGTAAGGGATCTTTCGGCAAGTTTTGCCGGTGTTCCTGCGGTCAAAGGCGTTTCGTTCACCATGAAGCGTGGTGAGACCATGGCGCTTGTGGGGGAAAGCGGATCGGGTAAATCGGTGACCGCACTTTCCATCCTGCAATTGCTGCCCTATCCGCGGGCCAGCCACCCGGGTGGTTCTATCCTGTTTGACGGGCAGGAAATGGTCGGAACGGATGCGAAAATTCTGCGACAAATTCGGGGCAACCGGATTGCAATGATTTTCCAGGAACCGATGACATCGTTAAACCCGCTGCACAATATCGAAAAGCAGATCGGCGAGGTGTTGCTGCTTCATAAGGGATTGCGCGGTGCCAAAGCACGGGCGCGTATTCTTGAGCTGCTTGATCTGGTGGGTATTCCCGATCCGGCCTCGCGTCTTAAAGCATTGCCGCATGAATTATCGGGTGGACAGCGCCAGCGCGTGATGATTGCCATGGCATTGGCAAATGAACCGGAATTGCTGATTGCCGACGAGCCAACCACGGCCCTTGATGTAACCATTCAGGCGCAGATACTTGAATTATTGAAGGATTTGCAGGCCAAGCTTGGCATGGGTTTGTTGCTGATTACCCATGATCTTCAGATCGTGCAGAAGATGGCCGATAATGTCTGCGTCATGAAGGATGGCGAGGTGGTTGAGCGCGGCACAGGCCGGGGGCTTTTTGACAATCCGCAGCATCCTTATACCCAAAAGCTTCTGGCGGCAGTGCCAAGTGGTAATGCCCCGCCATTGCCCGAAAATGCAAAGGAACTGATCCGAACCAATGAGATTCTGGTGCGGTTCCCGATTGGTAAGAAGGGGATTTTGGGGCGTCCGGAATATTACCTTGATGCTGTAGACCATATATCGCTTACCCTGAGGCAGGGCGAGACGCTGGGTATTGTCGGCGAAAGCGGATCGGGCAAAACGACACTGGCGATGGCGATCTTGCGGCTTTTGTCGTCCACCGGTGATATCTGGTTTGACGGTAAAGATGTGCGGCAGTTTTCCGGGGCGGATTTGCGGGCCCTGCGCCGCGACATGCAGGTGGTGTTTCAGGACCCTTTCGGATCCCTGAGCCCGAGGATGTCAATCAGCCAGATCGTGGGCGAAGGGCTTGAAATCCATCATCCGGAAATGTCGCGGCAGGAGCGTACCGAACGCATTGCCGAAGCCCTGCGCGAAGTTGATTTGCCGGTAAATGCGATGGACCGGTATCCACATGAATTTTCCGGCGGACAGCGCCAGCGTATTTCGATTGCGCGTGCACTTGTTTTAAAGCCGCGTTTTATGGTGCTTGATGAACCGACCTCGGCACTTGATATGTCTGTACAGGCGCAGATTGTTGATCTTTTGCGCGATCTTCAGGCGCGACACAAGATGGCCTATCTGTTTATCAGCCATGACCTTCGGGTTGTGCGTGCGCTTTCGCATCGGGTGATGGTGATGCAGGGCGGGCGGCTTGTCGAAAGCGGAAATGCCGACGAAGTCTTTGAAAATCCGAAAGAATCCTATACAAAGGCTTTGTTGGCAGCAGCGCTTGATTTGCGTGCTGCGGGGCTGGAGCTTGTGCAGAGCTGACCCCAAATCGGAACTTGACGGGACAATTGGCGTTCGTTGGGTATTGCGTAAAATTAATAACGGGCTGAAAGCAAACTGTTCATGACCGAACCGGCAAGAAAACCGAAAGCGTTCAGGAACTGCCTTTTCAAATCGCTTTTGGCGATGATGATCGGGATTGCGCTGTTTGGTCCGGATGCACAGGCATCGGGCGGTGGGCAAGAGGACGCAAAGCCGTCTGAAAGTGCCGAGCCAAAAGAACCGCAAATTCCGGAAACGGTGATCGAACCGGATTCAATTGCGCTTACCGTTGTTTTGCCCAAGAGCGGCGCGATCCGGCAAATGGTGTTCTATGTCTGGCTTGAAGCATCAAGTGTTGCTGATCGTGCGGTCATCGAGCAGGCAGAGCCAAAATTATTGAATGCGTTCCTGCGAGATCTGCAACGCATCATGTATCGCGATACCCAGAACCGATACGAGAAACTTGAAGCAGGCAAACGTGGTTTTGTCTATAACGGGCCGGAGCTGATTGCACCACCGCCGCCCAAAACACCAGAAGAACTAGAAGCAGAAAAAGAAGCCTTAGAAGCGGCGAAAGAAAAGGGCGAGGAAATCAAATCCGAGCCACCGTTCTCTCCGTTCCGTCCAACAACCAATAGGTATTTTGCAGCACTTCAGAGCCGGCTTCTGGCAACCGCACGCGGCATCGTGCCGCCAGAATCAATTCGTTCGGTTCAGGTGCGCAAATTTTATGATAACTGGCCCGGCGACAAGAAGCCGGGCCGCTAAGGTTATTTCGCCCGCCTAAAGGCATACCCGCCGATACCGTATCGGTAATTCAAAACAATTTCCTTCTCCTTACCCGAATGGTTTTTGTTCGGTGTGATCCATTGCCGGGTTACCTGTTTTCAGGATGCCTGATCGGCAGATGCCAGCAGTGCACAGAGTGCACTTGTATGGTGACATGGGCGTGATATTCCGTCTTGATTGACGTAATCCGTGGAATGAAATGTCGATTGAAACATGGCTCAGCTTTTGCGCACTTGTATCGCTTATGGTGGCAACGCCCGGGCCCAGTGTCCTGATCGGCATGTCGCATTCGTTACGTTATGGACCGCGCCCGACCATGATTACCGCCCTTGGTGATGTGACCGCAAACATGATCCAGATGGTGATTGCCGCGGTTGGCTTGGGGGCGTTGCTGGCGACATCGGTGACGGCGTTTGGCGTTGTCAAATGGTGCGGCGTCGCGTTCCTGATTGTCATCGGTCTGACGGCAATCCTGCGAAAACCCAAGGCATCAAGAAATGATAACGATACCGAAATAAAAATCAGAACAGGGTTTGAGCCGGTACGAAAACGTCGGTTGTTTAGCGAAGGTTTTCTGGTTGCAGCGGGTAACCCGAAAGCGATCGCGTTTTTTGGTGCATTATTCCCGCAGTTCATCGATCCTTCGGTGGACCTTTGGTCGCAATTGGTGATCCTTGGGATCACGTTTGTGATTTTTGATTACACATTCGTAATGATGTATGCGTTTGGTGCCGCAAGACTGATGCCATGGTTGTTGAAACGTGGTGGAAAAAACACGATTGGCCGGATCAGTGGCGGTGTTTTGATTGTTGCCGCCCTGCTTTTGTCCCTGATTGACATGCCTGAAAGCGTGGCGCGGACCCGCTAGGCCGAAAGTTGGATCGGGTATTATTTCTTGGCGTCAAAGCTGCGTGTTTTGGGCTCGTGATACAGGTGATTGTCAGTAACGTTTTGATATTAAATACTAAAAATATATTCTGTTTGACGAAATACAGAAGCTTCGAACAAACCAACTGGTCTGTTTGATGCCTATTCTTACGTATGAGAAGGGAGAGTTTTAGCTTTAGGACAGATTTTCTGTCCCATTTCCCGACCTTTGGTATTCAGACCAGCTATTGGCGACAGAATATCAATTCAATTTCGCCTGACCTACTGCCACGAGACCCGAACGTCATCGGATCAAGAGATCGATCTATTCGGTTTTCTTCCCCGCGGACACGATAATATCGCCAAATTCGCGCAGGAAGACAGAACCCTTCACAGTGCGCTGAATCAGAACGGAGCGACGATCATCTTCGTCGACCTTGCGTTTGACCATGCCCAGTGAACTGAGGCGGTCAAGCGCACGTGTAATCGCTGGTTTGGAGATATTCAGGGCGTCGGAAAGGCCCCGAACGGTATGCGGGGCCGGGGTCAGATAAACAGTCAGCATAAGGGCCATCTGGCGAGCCGATAGGTCGGGAGAGTCCCGACGCACGCTTTCAACAATCGCGATACGCCAAAGGTCAAGCGCCTGAGACGGTTTGATCTCGATCGACATGCCTGTTCCCAACAATTAATTTGTTACGAATACGTAATCTGTCTACCTGACCCCTGCGCGGATGTCAAAGGTCTAATTGGGAAAATCGAAATGTTTACTTTCCGTAACGATCCGCAATGAGCTTGAAAGCGGCCCGGATTCCTTGGGCTTCGCCGCCTTCGGGACGTCCGGGACGTGCCGAAGGATTCCACGCCATCAGGTCGATATGGGCCCAGGCTTTTGCACCTTCGGCGAAGCGATCAAGGAACAGAGCCGCAATGATCGCACCGCCATAGGGCGAACCGGAAATGTTGTTCATGTCGGCCGCCTTGCTATCGAGCATCGGACGATAATCATCCCACAACGGCAAGCGCCACATCGGATCATTCAGCGCCAGACCATTTTCCAGAAGGCCATTGGCAAGGTCGTCATTGTTGGAAAACAGTGCCGGCAGGCCAAGGCCCAGTGCAACACGTGCAGCCCCGGTCAGAGTTGCGAAATCAAGCAGGATTTCGGGATCCTCGGCCGCGGCTTCGGTCAGGGCATCGGAGAGAACCAGGCGACCTTCGGCATCGGTATTGCCAACTTCGACGGTGATGCCCTTCCTGGTCTGAAGGATGTCGCTTGGCCTGTATGCCTTGCCCGAAACCATGTTTTCAACAGCCGGGATCAGAACACGCAGGCGCACCGGAAGACCCGATGCCATGATCATACGGGCCAGACCAAGAACCTGTGCCGATCCCCCCAGATCCTTTTTCATCAGAAGCATGTTGCTTGACGGTTTGAGGTCATAGCCGCCGGTGTCAAAGCAGACACCCTTGCCGACCAGTGTGACCTTGGGCGCGTTCTCATCACCCCAATGAAGATCAATCAGGCGGGGGGCACGATCGCTGCCTTTGCCAACCGTGTAGATCGCCGGGAAATTGCGTTTGTTCAGGTCTTCGCCAATGATGCTCGTCACCTTTGCGCCAAACTCTTCGCCAAGGCGACGTGCTGCGGCTTCGAGTTCTTCCGGCCCCATATCATTGGCCGGAATGTTGATCAGGTCGCGTGCAAGTCCGATACCACGCGCGATATTTTCAGCACGTTTGGTCGCATCGTTTGACGGAATGGCAAATAGCGCACGTTTCGCGGTGCTGGCTTCTGATTTGCGGTAGCGATCAAAACGATACCCGCCAAGGTAAAGACCAAGAACGGCCTTTTCGCATATGGCATCATTTTTTGTAACATCATCTGTCAGGATATATTCACCCGCGGGCAGGGCAGTCGGAAGTCCAGCAAAATCCCACTGGGTTTTGGCATCGTCGACATAGCTGATCACGATGGTCTGATAGGTACCCGCGTCACCGGCAAGGGCAAGATGGGTGCCGCGTTTGCCGTCATAGCCGGACGAGGCAATCCATGCCTGATGAGCATCGGACTGTTTGCCGAGCCATTTTTTGAAATCGGATTCTTGAACTGCCGTGATGCGGACCGGGTTGGAGGGCTTTTCAGACGAGATAATGTGATCGAACAATTTGATACTTCCCTTGTGGTGACGTGTTGGCGAGAGTGGTGGGGCTCTTGAGCAGGCAGTCTGTTTAGGCCTGTTATTGCGAGATATGACTTCGATCTTACGGATGCCACCGTCAATCGGCAATCGCCCAAAAGAAAACCCCGCATCCGGAAATATAATTCGGGATGTGCTGGGTGACTGCGACATTGATTGGCAGACCTTGAATGATCATTTGCCGGATCGCCAAAACCGAGCACGGCCCGGTGACTGAACGGCCTTGAACCGGGTTTTGAATAGCCCGATAGTGTGTTGGCCGCCCCCTTTTGGTTTGAATGAAGGATACCTTCCTATGGAAACGCGCCCCATTCTGTATATCGGTAATAAAAACTATTCTTCGTGGTCGCTTCGCGCGTGGCTGGGCCTGCGTGTGGCAGGGATCGATTTCGAGGAAAAGCTGATCCCGCTTTATAGCGAAGAATGGCATGCCAAGGCCGAAGTCGTCTCGCCGAGCAAAAAGGTCCCCGCACTTTTTGATGGCCGGAAAACCATTTGGGAAGCGTTGAGTATTCTGGAATATTTTGCGGACAGTCGACCTGATGCGATGTTGTGGCCGCTTGATCTTGATGTGAGGGCGATTGCGCGGTCTGTCTCGCTTGAAATGCATGGCGGGTTTGGTGCGATCCGCAGCAACATGCCGATGAACTTACGCAAAACATTGCCCGGGCGTGGCCGAAGCGAGATCGTCGAAAAAGAAATCGCGCGCATCTGCGAGATTTTCAAAACATGCCGCACGCAGTTTGGTCAGGGGGGAGACTTCCTTTTTGGGCATTTTTCGATTGCAGACGCGATGTTTGCGCCGGTGGTGACCCGGTTCAAAACTTATGACGTGTCGCTTGATCCCATCGGTAATGCCTATATGGAAACCATTCTTGGATTGCCTGAAATGGTGGAATGGTATCGCGACGCCATGGCCGAGGAATGGGTTGTTGCCGGTGGCGAACTTCCCGACGCATAGTTCGATACCTCAAAACAGGAGCATGCAATGGCCGGATTAACCGGCAGGCTTCCCGAAATCGATCCGCCGGGTGGTGACCCCGCACTTGACGATCTTCTGGTCAATGTCCGGGCCTGTCGGATATGCGAAAGTGCATTGCCCCTGGGCCCCAGACCTGTCGTGCGGATGGCGGCGGGTGCCAGAATCCTTGTGATCGGGCAGGCACCGGGGACGAAGGTGCATGAAACCGGGCTGCCGTGGAATGATGCATCGGGGGACCGGTTGCGCGATTGGCTGCAAATGCCGGTTGAGGATTTCTATGATCCGGGCAAGCTTGCCATCATGCCTATGGGATTTTGTTATCCCGGCCGGTTTGAACGTGGTGGTGATTTGCCACCGCGCCCCGAATGTGCACCGACATGGCATGATGCATTGCTAAAACATTTGCCCGATGTTGGATTAACACTTCTGATCGGGCAGTATGCGCAGGAACGTTATCTTGGCCCGCGCCGGGCAAAAAGCATGACCGAAACGGTACATCTATTTGCCGAGTATTTGCCAGACGGGTTACTGCCGATGCCGCATCCAAGCTGGCGCAATACCGGCTGGATCAAAAAGAACCCGTGGTTTGAAAGTGACCTTTTACCGGTGTTGCGTGAACGTGTGCATTGCCTTTTGAAGTAGGGACTGCTTTGCACCGTTCAATATTTGGCAAGTTTCCGGTGTCATGGTCAAATGGGATCAAGCAAAAAGCAGGAGGTCACAATGAGCAAACTGGACAAAACCGCCATCGAAGCTGCGCTTGTTAAACTCGATGGCTGGAAACTGGCAGAAGACGGGTTATCAATCGGCAAGGTTTACATGTTCGGTGATTTCAATTCGGCATTTGGTTTCATGACGCGCATCGCGATACAGGCCGAAAAGATGGATCACCACCCGGAATGGTTCAATGTTTATAACAAGGTGGGGGTCACGCTGACAACTCACGACGCGGGTGGCGTGACACAAAAAGACATCGATCTGGCGACTTTTGCCGAAACGGTTATCGCCCACTAGGTGCCGTGTCGGACGATAGGGGCTGATCCTTGATCAAAGCTGGAAAATAAACGCCCTGCCATTGCGGGACTGGCAGGGCGTTTTTCGTGGCAGCGGTTCCCGTTTGGGGGGCTGGCTTATTTGGGCTCCAGCCTTACCGCGCCATCGATGCGGATCGTTTCGCCATTAATCATTTCATTTTCACATATATGTAGGGCCAATCGGCCATATTCCGCCGGATCGCCAAGGCGTTTGGGGAAGGGAATGTTGGCCGCAAGTGCCTGCTGCATGTCGTCGGGCAGGGCGGTGACCATGGGCGTGCCAAACATGCCCGGAGCAATCGAAACGACACGGATGCCGTGCCGGGCCAGTTCGCGCGCTGCTGGCAAGGTCATCGCGGCAACGCCGCCCTTGGATGCCGAATAAGCGGCCTGTCCGATCTGACCTTCGTAGGCGGCGATGGATGCGGTATTGACGATAACCCCGCGTTCACCACCTTTGGTCGGTTCATTGCGGCTCATGGCGGTTGCGGCAACGCGCATCATGTTGAATGTCCCGATCAGATTGACATTGATCACGCGCGCAAATGCATCAAGATCTGCCGGGCCTTCGCGACCAACAATGCGTTCGCCTTGCAGGATGCCTGCGCAATTGACCAAAATGGATGGAATGCCTTGGGTCTTGATAACGTCGGAAATCGCGTCTTCGACGCTTTTGGCGTTTGATACATCAACCTTGTAACCGATGCCGTCAAGTTCGACTGCTGTTGTTTTGGCGCCTGCTTCATTCAGATCAAAGGCCGCAATCTTTGCCCCGGCGGCTGCAAGCACGCGCGCGGTGGCGGCGCCCAGGCCCGATGCGGCCCCGGTGACAATGGCAATGGATCCCTTGACCTGCATGACATGAAATTCCCTGTTTTGATCCCGATAAACAAATAATAGGTAATTCTATACCAAATTATTTGTTTATCGGGCAAGGGCATTTGACCGTCTGAGTTCAAGGGGAAGAGTTTGGATGTTGCGGTGTGGGTGTGGTCCCGGCTGGCCGGGTGGTTTTCGAACTGTTCAGGTTTGCTGTTCAGGCAATTTTGCGTTCACGCAAGGCAACATAGACTGCCGCTGCGATAATCAGGGCGCCACCGGGAAATATCCAGATGTCGGGGACTTCGCCAAACAGGATCAGGGCCAGAATGGCGATGATCGGCAGGCGCAAATAGGAAAATCCGACAAAGAAGCTGTAATCGGCAAATTGCAGAGCTTTGACATTGCAAACCTGCATGACGTTCATCATCGCGGCCGCCAGCACTATCAGGCCAAGCACATGCCAGCTTGGCGTTTGCCAGACAAACAGGGCCGGAATTAAGGAAACTGGCGTTGTAATCAGCATCAGGTAAAACAGAAGGGCGGTGGTGCTTTCGGTGGCAACCAGTCGCTTGGTGATGAGCCCGGCACTTGCCATGCAGATGGCTGCGGCAATTGGCAGAAGGCTTGCCGGTTGCATGGCGGCCGTTCCGGGCTGAATGATCAACCCAACACCAATAAATCCGACAAAAACGGCAAGCCAACGGTGAATGCGGATGGTTTCGCGAAGGATCAGCGCGGCCAGAATGGTGCCAAATAACGGGACGGTAAAGTTAAGTGTCGTGGCCTCGGCCAGTGGCAGATAAAGCACCGCCAAGAACCACAAACACATTTCCGATGCCGACAGAATACCGCGCAATCCAAGAAGTGGCAGGCGTTTGGTGTGTAAGGGGGCGAATCCACCGCGCATAACTACTGGTGCGATCATCAGCAGTCCGAACAGAAACCGCAGGAATACAGCCTGATAGGGGTGAAGTTCCTCGGTGGCAAAACGAATTGTCAATGTGAAGCAGGCTGCAAGAATCGCTGCCGATAGGGCATAAAAACTGGCCTGTACCGTGGCGGGTTGGTTTTTGAACCAGTTTTTCATCTGCGCTCTGACCCATTAATATTTTGTCGATTATCGCGTGACGGGGGTGGGTCAAGGTCAATCGCCGCGGCTGACGGGCCGCGATTGATCCGTCTTGCTTCTTTGGCGAGTTTGGCTTCGCGCCGTGCAATGAACAGTGCGGACCCGATGATCAAACCCGCACCGGGCAACAGCCAGATTTCAGGGACCTCACCGAACATGACCAAGGCGATGGCGACAACAAAGGGCAGGCGCAGATAGTTGAAGCCGACGACGAAACTGTAATCGTATATTCGAAAAGCATTGGTATTACAGATCTGGGTGATGTTGGCGATAAACGCACCCAGTGCCATCAAACCAAGCGCCTGCAGGCTTGGTGTCTGCCAGACGAGGAGCGCGGGGATGAATGTCAGTGGCGTGGTCAACAGCATCATGTAAAGCACGATGGTTGTACTGTTTTCAGTTTTGGACAGCGACTTGATCGTCAACCCTGCGCTGGCCATGCAAAGGGCGGCTGCAATTGGCAGAAGGCTTGCCAGTTGCATGGTTTCGCTGCCGGGGCGGATAATGATGACGACACCGATAAAGCCTGCCAGAAGGGCGGCTACGCGGTATTTTCGAACCGCTTCACCCAGAAATATCGCGGCAAGGACGGTACCAAACAGCGGGACGGTGAAGTTCAGCGTCGTTGCTTCGGCCAGCGGCATATAGGCAATGGCGGAGAACCAGAAGCTCATGGCCCCCATCGACAGCAAGGCGCGCAACAGAAACAGCGGCATCCGCTGTGTTTTCAGCTGTGCAAAACCGGACCGGAGCGCGATGGGAGCGATGAAAAGAAGCCCAAATAAGTTGCGAAAGAAAACAGCCTGCAGCGGATCGATTTCACGGGTTGCTATGCGGACAATCACCGAAAAAAGGGCGGCCATAAGCGATGCAATCACGGCGAAAACAGATGCCTGAAGATAGGGGGCAGGCTGTTGAACCACCTACGCATCAATGCGGCCTGCTTTGCTTTCGGGGGTGCTTTCCGGATCTTCGGGCGGGTTGATGGTTTTTGCCTTGGTGACCGGGATCGCCTGAGAATCCGCGGCTGCCGTTGTCGGCATACGGCGGCGGCGCTTTTCCTTTCTGGCCAGAACAGCTTCGCGGCGCGCGATATAAAGGGTTGAGCCAATGATCAGCGACGCCCCGGCCCAGGTCCAGAAATCGACGGTTTCACCAAACATGATGAAGGCAAGGGCCGCGACAAATGGCAGACGCAGGAAATCGAAGGCCATGACATAGGACTGGTCGGCCGTGCGATTGGCGCGCACAAAAAGCTGTTGTCCCGCAGTCGCCAGAACAGCGATTGCAAGAAGTACCCCAAGCTGTTCCCATGTCGGATTTTGCCAAAAGAAAAGGGCCGGGATCAGTGACAGGGGCGTCATGATCATGCCCATCCATGTCACGATGGCGTTGGCACTTTCACTGCGCGAGAGCATCTTGACCGTTGTTACGGCAAAGGCAGTAAACAGGGTCGCCAGAAGGGCAAGGATCGCACCGGTTTCAAGCGTTTGTCCGATCGGACGCACAATGATCATTGCGCCAATAAAGCCGAGTGCCACAGCCGTCCAGCGGCGCGCCCTGACGGTTTCATGAAGGATCAGGGCAGCAAGGATGGTGGTCAGGATCGGGACCGTGAAATTGATTGCAATCACCTGTGCCGCCGGGGCAATGGCAAGTGCCGAAAACAGGCATAGCATTCCGGCCAGTCCGATGACCGCCCTGATGAAATGCAATTTCAGTTTCAGCGTACGCAGACCAACCAACCGGTCGCGCAGCATACAGGGGATCATTGGGATCAACCCGAACAGATTACGGAAAAAAGCTGCTTCGAAGGGATGAACTTCGCGTGTGATGTAGCGGATAAGCACCGCCATCGCCGCAAAAAGGATTGCAGCACCGGTCATTAAAAGGGCGCCGCGAAGCGCATCGTCATCCCGAGAAACACGAAAAAGATGCATGATCATCAACGAATAAGGCTGATTTTATAAAAAATCCAGTCTTGATCAGCGAAATAGTCCTACCATTTGTTGTTGGCGACCCGAAAGTTTCATGCCTACACAGTTTTCGTGTAAGATCGTCTGATATTGATAAAAATTCTTCAGGGGGATGTTTTATGGATGCCATTGATCGCAAGTTGATCGACATTTTGCAGGATGACGCGTCTTTGTCTTATTCGGCGCTGGGGACGAAGGTCGGCCTTTCTGTTTCGGCGGTGAATGACCGTGTGCGCAAATTGCGCGAACAGGGGGTTATCAAGGCTTACCGCGTCGAAGTTGACGGCAATGCGATTGGTCGCGCACTTACCGCAATGGTCTGGTTGCGCACCGACCCGGCCAAGGGAAACAAGAAACTGGTCAAGTCGCTGATCAAGGCAGACGAGGTTCTTGAATGTCATCACATGACCGGCCGATTTGATTTTCTGTTGAAATTGCGCCTGCGCGATACTTCTCATCTTGAAAGCTTTGTGACGGATACGATCAAGGAAGTCCCCGGCGTGGTCGAGGTTATTCCGGAAATTGCCCTGTCTACAGCCAAAGAAACCGGCTTTGTTCCGGCAATGCTTGATGGCGATAAATGATTGGCTGTGCTGAATTATAACCGGTGGAGAGAATTGATTTCATTTGCCTGATATTTGACCAAATATCGGGTAATCCTGCCGCAAGAATGCCGCCTTTGCGCGCTTTAAGCACATCATTGCAAGATGAGTTGCCGTAACGCATTTCAAACTTTCCTGTCTTGGAAAACATTTGACAGGAACCTGACGGGTTTTTCGACCTGTCTCACGATAATGACAAACAGGATGGAGACGCGAGTATGATCGAATCGATGAATCTGGTGATCCTGATTGCATCGGTTCTGGTCGTTGTTGCGGTCTTTACCAGTCTGATCAGTTTCCGGGTTGGTGCACCCTTGTTGCTTGTTTTCCTGTTTGTCGGCCTTGGTGCTGGCGAGGACGGGATTGGCGGCATCAATTTCGATAATGCGCCGCTGGCTTATTTTATCGGGTCCATTGCGCTTGCGATGATCCTGTTTGATAGCGGATTTGAAACCCAGCTTCGAACCTTGAAGATTGCAGCCGCACCCTCGCTCGTACTGGCGACGGTCGGGGTCATGTTGACCACGTTTGTCGTTGGCGGGGTCACCTGGCTTGTGCTTGATGTGCCATGGCTGGTGGCCTTGTTGTTCGGGGCGATTGTCAGTTCGACGGATGCGGCGGCGGTGTTTTTCCTTTTGCGGGTGGGCGGGATAAATTTGCGCGACCGTACGCGCAGCACACTTGAAGTCGAGTCCGGTTCGAACGATCCCATGGCGGTGTTTCTGACCATTTCGCTGGTCGAACTGATCATGCAGGGCGGCGGGGATAATCTGGCGCTGGAACTGCTTGAACGGTTTGTTCTGCAAATCGGACTTGGGGCTGTTTTGGGTCTTCTGGGTGGCATGGCCATCGTCCAGATGATCAACCGGGTCAAGCTTGAACCCGCACTTGTTCCGATTGTAACGCTTGCCTGCGCGCTTAGCCTTTTTGGCGCAACCAGTATCGTTGGTGGCAGCGGCTTTTTGGCAGTTTATGTCGCCGGTCTTTATGCTGGCAACAGTCAGATGCGCATGAGTGTCGGGGTGCGCCGGTTCCAGCACGTAACCACCTGGCTGGCGCAGATCGTGATGTTTGTCACCATGGGGTTGCTTGCAACACCGTCACAGTTTGGTGATGTGATCATTCCCGGGGTTATTCTGGCGCTTGTACTGGTGTTTGTCGCCCGCCCGGTTGCGGTATGGCTTTGCCTGATGTTCTTCAACTTCTCACGCAATGATACCGCTTTTATTTCATGGGTTGGTTTGCGCGGGGCGGTTTCCATCCTGCTTGCGATCGTGCCGATGGTGGAAGGTGTTGAATATGGCCAGCTTCTTTTCAACACGGCCTTTATTGTTGTGATCACGTCGCTGCTGTTGCAGGGGTGGACAATCCGGCTGATGGCGCGCTGGCTGGGCATTATGATTCCGCCGCGACACGGGCCGGTCGATCGTATCGACCTTGAACTGCCGGGCAACGCCAATCAGGAAATTGTCGTTTATCGCGTTCACAGCGAAAGTGCGGTGGCAACCGGGCAACGCATTCCGCGCTGGGCACGGCCGAGCCTGATTTTGCGCGATGGCAAATCGTTACGCCCGCACAGTGCCGGGCGCATCGAAGGCGGTGATCAGGTTTATATCATTACCCCACCGCGCCATGTCGAACTGCTTGATCAATTGTTCGCCGGTCCGGCCGAGGGGGCAAATGACGTCGACCTGTTTGGTGATTTCAGTTTCCCACCCGATACCCGTATTGCCGATCTTGGCCGTTTGTATGGCTTTGTGGTTGGGGACGCGGACGAAGAGGCGACCGTTGCCGAAATCCTTGAACGCAACCTTTCGGGCGATATCGAACCTGGGGACCGGGTTGCCTATGGCATGGTTGAACTGATTGTTCGTCGGATCGATGATACGCACGAGATTGTCGAAGTTGGCATGGCGGTCGAACAGAAACCGGTCAAGCCCAAACGCCATCTGCCGATGTTCCATTCGCGCACAGAATTGCTGGCAATCTGGAAGGAATGGCAGCGTCGTCGCCTGCGCGAAAAAATGCGCAAGAAGCGTGGTGATGATGTTCTTGATACCGATGACGCCAAAGAACCCGGAGATGACATGTCGATTGTCGACGATGCCGCCAATGATGGCGAAAATGATGATATCGGGCCGGTGCGGGCAGAATCGGGAAAAAGCGATAAATCTTAGGGATGGGACGGAAAGTCCATTAGTATGTCTAATGGATAGATGAGTTTTGCTGGTTTGTCTGTTTGGCAAAAACTGCCCTAAATACCAACGATTGATTTCGTTGGAGTGCCGTCATGGGCCCGCTTGGATTATATAGTGTTGTCGTTCTGATCTGGGGAAGCACCTGGATCGCAATCCAGTATCAGCTTTCGGTCGGGCCGGAACTGGCTGTTGCCTATCGTTTTGTCCTGGCGGCAGTAATTTTGATGGCATGGTGTGTTATCCGCCGTTTGCCTATGCGCTATTCCCTGCGTGATCATGTGTTTATGGCGGCCCTTGGCATATGCCTGTTTTCGCTGAATTACGTACTGATTTACATCGCAAGTGCGCATTTGACGTCGGGTCTTCTGGCGGTAGTGTTTTCGACCATCGTGATCATGAACATGATTAATGGTGCGATCTTTTTCAAGCGACGCCCGGAAACCCGGACATTGATCGGGGCGGCAATCGGGCTTGGCGGGATTTCGCTGGTGTTTGCGCGCGATCTTGCAACGTTTGATCTGGCAGCAGGTGGTAGCGTTGGGTTGCTGGTTTCGCTTGCGGGCAGCTATATCGCGTCGCTTGGAAATATGGCATCGGCGCGCAATCAGGCGCGCGGCATTCCGGTCCTTCAGGCGAATGCTTATGGCATGATGTATGGCTCGATCCTGTTGATCGGATACATCCTTGTTACCGGTATTCCGTTTACCTTTGACACCAGTCCGTCCTTTGTCGCTGCGCTGATTTACCTTTCCCTGTTTGGCTCGGTTCTGGCGTTTGGCTCCTATCTGACACTTCTGGGCAAGATCGGCCCGGATCGCGCGGCATACAGTTCCGTCATGTTTCCGGTAGTAGCGCTATTACTGTCGACCTGGTTTGAAGGATTTGTCTGGGACAGCAATATCGTTCTAGGCGTTGGCCTGACTTTGCTGGGTAATATCGTGATCCTGACCAAACGGATGCCCAAACCGCCCGTCCTTGCCATGAACACAACAGCAGATGCGACAGGTGGTGCTAACCAGACGACAAGCCCCTGTGACGCAAAGGCCGGATAAAGCTTTTGAAGTGACGGGGGGAGGCGGAATCAAGATGGATGAAATATTATGAACGGAGTTGCCTACTTTCAACGCATGGCCAATTATAATGCGTGGGCGAACCAGCATATTCTGGACGCATGTGCGGGTCTTGAAGCGGGCGAACTTACCGCCCCGCGGGCTGCTTTTTTCCCGTCGATCATCAAGACACTGAACCATCTTTTGGTGGCGGATCGTCTGTGGTTGGGGCGTCTGGTCGGGGTGCCTGAACGTCTGGCGCTTGATGCCGTGCTGTACGCCGGATTTTCAGAATTCCGAACCGCGCGTAAGGCACAGGATGCCAAAATCATCGCCTTTACCGAACAACTTGACGCGGACACATTGGCAAGTGATCTGTCCTATCAATCGATGCTGGCCGGGGCATATACACTGCCGCGCGAGATTGTCTTGGCGCATATGTTCAACCACCAAACACATCATCGCGGGCAGCTTCATTCCATGCTGATCGAGGCCGGTGCCAAGTCACTTTCGATGGATCTGGTTTACTATTGCCTGGAGGTCGATGCGTGATGGCCGATCTTCTGATCCAATATACGCCGTTTCTGATTGCCGCCCTGTTGCTCAATATCTCGCCCGGGCCTGATCTGGCTTATATCAGTGCCCAGACCGCGATCCATGGTCGCAAGATCGGGGTGTTTTCCAGTCTTGGCGTTTGTTCCGGTGCGTTTGTCCATGTGGTTGCCGCAGCCCTTGGGCTTTCGGCCATTCTGGCCACATCAACACTGGCATTCTCGGTGGTGAAATGGGTTGGTGTGGCATATCTGGTGTGGCTGGGGATTGGTGCCTTGCGCAGCAGTTTTGCCAAACGTGGTCCGGATGATGCGGCATCTGAAATATCTGCGGTAAAGCGGACTCCGATACCCACCATGACAGCGTTTCACGCATGGCGTCAGGGCGCGATGATCGATGTCCTTAATCCTAAGGTCGCGATTTTCTTTATGGCGTTTCTGCCCCAGTTTGTTAACCCGGCGGCGGGGGATGGTGCGATCCAATTTCTGGTGCTTGGTACCCTGGTGAATGTCATCGGTTTTTGTGTCGAGACGGTCGTGGTGTTTGCCATCGGATTTGCCGCAACCCGCCTTCGGGCTAACGGGGCGCTCGGTATCTGGCTGCAACGTTCTCTTGGCGGGATGTTTATCGCGTTGGGTGTCCGGTTGGCGCTGACCGAGCGTTGATAATCGAATTCGTCACCCTTCGTTCCCAACCGGTTGGGAAGGATGACGATGCCGGGCTTTTGCATTCAGGCGCAAAGGTCCTTGGTCCGGATTGGTAGCCGGGCCCTCTGGATTTTGCACTCCATCCAGAGCTCTCTTACTGCAAACCAAGACTTGCGCCCGGCTGGGATATCCTCAGGACCGGGCGCCTTTTTTTGCAAGGTGACGCACCAGCATATTTGAAAGCGGGGCAGCCGACAGACCATGTGCGGTTACGCTGATGGCGACGATCATGACGGCGGCAGCAATAAGGGATTCATAGCCCTTCGGATCGATCATGGTGATCATGATCAGCAGGTAAATCACCGACGCGATGCCGCGTGGGCCAAACCAGCCGACATAGAGTTTTTCCGCCAGACTATAGGGGCTGCCGATCATGCAAATCCAGACACAAAGCGGGCGCAGGATCGCGAGGCTGACAATCGAGAAGATCAGCATCTCCCATGTCCAAAGCTGATACACAGCCGGGATAACCACCAGACCGAAAATGAAGAAGGTCAGCATGGTAAGTAGTTCTGATTCTGCTTCGCCAAAGCTTTCGATAGTTTCGCGGACCTTTTCGGAGAATATGTTCAATGCAAGACCACCAGCGAAGGCCGCGACAAAGCCGTTTCCGCCGAGCTTCTCAGACAGGAAGAAGATGAAAAGTGCTGAAAGCACGCCAAGCAAGCGTTCGAACCGGTCAAGGATGGTGTTGGTGGTAACCGCGTGATTGACGATCTGGCCGATGACATAGCCAGCCAGAAGTCCGACCCCGGCCCCGACGGAAATTTCGATGATCGCCTCGGTCAGCCAGTTGTTGCTGCCTTCACCGACAAGGTCGGCTTCGAGCAATACAACGGCTGTGAATATTGGTAAAACCAGCCCGTCATTCAGACCGCTTTCGATATTGATCCCCTGTCTGATCGGATCGGGAACCGATTTGTTTTCCAATACCGGTCGGCCAAGGGCCGCATCGGTCGGGCTTGCAATCAGGGCAAGGATCAGTGCCGGAAGAATCCCGATGGAAGGGTGAAGGCCAATGATGAAAGCCCAAGTCACACCGATGGTCAACGGCAACCCGATCAGGAGCAACCGGTTGGCAAGCCGTATGGCAGGTTTTTCCTTGCGATAGTCAAGGACAGCGGAATCAAGAAACAGAATGATCGCCAGCGTCATTTCGGAAAACCCGGTGGCGAAATGGATGCGATCAGCGAACGGGGCAAGGGGTGCTTCGTGCCATATGCCCAATGGCAATGCGATCAACGCACCGGTTATAAC
Organism: Thalassospira sp. MBR-102; assembly: GCF_040549275.1. NCBI lineage: Bacteria > Pseudomonadati > Pseudomonadota > Alphaproteobacteria > Rhodospirillales > Thalassospiraceae > Thalassospira > Thalassospira sp. MBR-102. Next base: position 386,252 of record NZ_JBEPTC010000002.1, on the reverse strand, counting down.
CATCATCATCGGCGAGGATATGTTACGCCGTTGCAGCCTGCGCGATTGCAGGCCGTAAAGCAGTCCGGTTCCCAGAAACAGGATGATGACCCATTCGAACATGATGCGGCCTAACGGAAAGCGGGCACAGAGATCAGACCGTTGCTGCCCGGATGGTCGAAAGAACGTCCTGATGGCATCGGGCGTCGCCACTCGCGATGACGGAACCGTCACTGAAAATCGTCAGCGGCTTGCCCTGCCAATCGGTCATAACGCCACCGGCACCTTCGACGACCGGGACAAGGGCACAAAAATCATAGGCCTGCAAACCACATTCAACCACGGTATCGGCAAAGCCAAGGGCAACCAACCCATAGGCATAGGCATCAACGCCATACATCGGCTGCCGACATTTGTTCGAAACTGCCTTATAGGCGCGCGCGGAGGCATCGGTGCGGAACAGCTCCGGTGCGGTGGTAAAGAAGGTGGCAGCATCAAGCGTTTCGCATTCGCGGGCGTTGATTTCGTCACCATTCATTGTGCTGGCGCGACCCATAACACCAACCCAGCGTTCATTGGTGATGGCCTGATCAATAATGCCAATAACGGGAACACCTTTGTGGCACAGGGCAATAAGTGTTGCGAAACTTGGCTTGCCAGCGATGAATGACTTGGTGCCATCAATCGGATCAAGGACCCAGACAAAATCGGCATCAATATTGTGGTGGCCATGTTCTTCGCCAAGAATTCCGTGATCGGGAAGTTCCGCAATCAGGATTGCCCGCATCGCGGTTTCAACTTCGCGGTCGGCAATGGTCACCGGGCTTGCATCGGCCTTGACGTCCACGGCAACAGGGGTGCGGTAATACTGGTGCACGACCGGACGGGCGGTATCGGCCAGTTTGTGGGCGATCTCCAGAAAGTGGTCGAGATTTTCCATTAAAACGCATTCCTTGTTTTGAAACGATTAGTGGCAAACGAAAACAGGGGACAGTTACCTGTCCCCTGTAAAAAATCAATCGATTATCCGGTGAATTTCCCACCCCTTTATTGGGCGGGTGCTTCACCCTCTGCTGCGGGCTCTGCCGGTGCATCAGCGGCAGGTGCTTCTTCAGCAGGGGCATCGTTGGACTCCGCGGCCTCGGCCGGGGTATCTGCTGCTGCATCTGCTGCGGCGTCGGTGCCTTCAGCTGCGGTGGCTTCTGCCGGATCAGGATAAGGCAGCGGATTGTCCGACTTGCTGTTAAGCCATGCGATGACAGCAGCGCGATCTTCGGCCTTTTTCAGACCCCCGAAGCTCATTTTCGTGCCTTCGACATAATCGCGCGGCTTGTACAGGAAGTGGTTCAGTTCTTCCCAGCCCCAGGTTCCGCCATGGTTCGCCATGGCGTCGGAATAGGCGAAGTCATCCTTGTGGGCGAACTTGTTACCGACGATGCCATAAAGGTTCGGGCCGGTTTTGTTCGGGCCGCCATTCTCGGTGTCGTGGCAGGATGCGCATTTTTTGAAGACTTTCTCGCCTTCGGCAAGGTCAGCTGATGCCAGCAATGCAAAAATCGGTTCTGGTCCAGCCGGCTCTGCCGGTGCGGCAGCCGGTGCGTTGGCACCAGCCATCAGATCCTCGGAGAACGGGTAAACGGGCGTTTCCAGTTCTTCGGGGTGCACAAGAGCACTTCCGATCTTGCCAACAACTATAACCAAAAGCACAGCACAGATAACACCGGCGACGATCTTGTTGATTTCCATCGTTTTCATGACGGGATCCCTACAGCCTAATCACTCTCAGGTTTCTTTTTAACAGCTGACCCATGCGCCCCCAAAACGCTCTTAAAGATCACAAGAACGCGCATGCGACAGCAGGTCAGACCGGTCGGAGGGAAACTATACGTTTCAGAGATTTGCATCAACCTTTCTTAAACATAAAGGCGAAAACAGACGAGATATACCTTCGTCATATTCAATTCCGTCTTTCGCAGAATCCCCAAAACCGGCTATTGTCCCGCCGATTCACGACATTGCTTCTTGCACAGGTGATCAGACGCGCGCTTTGCGCGAGATCAAAGCAGGATCAAGCCAGACCGGAGGCCTATATGACTACGCCGCGCAACCCCGTTGTCGTTATTCCTGCCCGTATGGCATCGACACGCCTGCCCAACAAGCCGTTGGCTGATATTCACGGCGAACCGATGATTGTTCATGTTTGGCGCCGGGCAACCGATGCAGGAATCGGTCCGGTTATCGTCGCGTGCGCCGAACAGGAAATTGCCGACGCGGTAACGGCGGCTGGTGGTATTGCCGTTTTGACCGATCCGGATTTGCCAAGCGGATCGGATCGGGTGCATCAGGCGTTGCAAAGCTTTGACCCGGATGGAAAATACGACGCCGTGGTCAATGTTCAGGGTGATCTTCCGACGATTGATGCAGCCGATATTCGTGCGGTTTTTGAGCCGCTTGTCGATCCGAATGTCGACATCGCGACTCTGGCGGCTGAAATCACGCGGCAAGAAGAACGTACAAATCCCAATGTGGTGAAGGCGGTAGCGGCCTTTGGTGCCGGTCGTGTGGCGCGTGCGCTTTACTTCACGCGGGCAACGGCCCCGCATGGCGACGGGCCGCTTTACCATCATATCGGTCTTTACACCTATCGCCGGGCAGCACTTGACCGGTTTGTAAGTCTTCCACCGGCCGAACTTGAAAAGCGTGAAAAGCTTGAGCAGCTGCGCGCACTTGAAAATGGCATGGTGATCGCGGTTGCGCTTGTGAACGGCGTACCGCTTGGCGTCGACACCCCGGAAGACCTTGAACGCGCACGACTTGTGCTGGGCTCGTAATTAGGCTTTTCTATGTTTTGTCTGGCGGTAAAGCCGCGGGGCATGACATGGAAATCATATTAGATATCAGGAAACAACCAGATGACTGCCCAACAACGTATCGCTTTTCAGGGAATGCACGGTGCCTACTCCGATCAGGCAGCGCGGCGCGCCTTTCCCGGTGCGACAACCGTGCCTTGCCGGACGTTTGAGGGCGCATTTGGTGCATTGCGCGATGGTGATGTCGATCTGGCGGTGATTCCGATTGATAACACTCTGGCCGGTCGTGTGGCGGATGTTCACCACATTTTGCCTGACTCTGGGGCGCATATCATTGGCGAGACGTTCCTGCGCATCAACCACGCGCTTGTCGCAGTTCCCGGTGCCAGGATTTCGGATATCAAGGAAATCCGAAGCCACGTTCACGCGCTGGGCCAGTGCCGTAAAATCCGTCAGGAACTTGGCGTGAATACCGTTGTCGGGCCAGATACGGCAGGCTGCGCAAAGGAAGTGGCCGATCTGGGCGATAAAAGCATTGCTGCGATTGCCCCGGTTCTGGCCGCAGAGATTTATGGCCTTGATGTGCTGCGCACCGAGGTCGAAGATGCGGCACATAATACGACCCGTTTCATCATTCTGGCGCGCGAGCCGCTTGATATCGCCAATGACGGCACGCCGGTAGTGACAAGCTTTGTCTTCCGCGTCCGTAACGTTGCGGCGGCCCTTTACAAGGCGCTTGGCGGTTTTGCGACCAATGGGATCAACATGACCAAGCTTGAAAGCTATATGGTCGAGGGGCATTTCACCGCAACCCAGTTCTTTGCCGAGGTCGAAGCCCATCCAGAACAGCTTGGTCTGCGCCATGCGCTTGAAGAACTTCAGTTCTTCTCGCACGAGGTCCGGATTTTGGGTGTTTACCCGTCTCATTCCTTCCGTCGGGAAAATGATCTTCCCGCCGAATAGATCGGCTTAGATCCTTTTCGATAAAGAAAACGGGCCATTTCCTGCGAAATGGCCCGTTTTGCTTAAGCCACATCCGTTTTGTTTGAGGCTATTTTCTTCGCAGGAATCAATTCTCAGCCTGCTTGATCAGATCGTTCGAGAAGCGGTGAATGATCTGTGTCAGTTCCGAAGACCGCGACGAAAGTTCTTCGGACGCGTTGCGCAGATCGCCCGCATGGGTGGTTGTGCTTTGCGCGTTCTTCATGGTTTGATCGACACTATACGAAATCTGTTTCACGCCATCCGCACTGCGATTGGCATTGCCCGCGATTTCCTGTGTGGCTGCACCCTGTTCTTCAATTGCCGCCGCAATGGCGGTTGACGCAGACCGGACCTGATCAATGGTTTCCGACACGCGCGAAATACCCGTAACCGCACGCTCGGTACCTTCGACGATGCCGTTGATCTGGGCCGCGATTTCCTCGGTCGCGCGCCCGGTCTGGGTGGCAAGGTTTTTGACTTCGCTTGCGACCACCGCAAAGCCCTTGCCCGCATCACCTGCACGGGCGGCTTCGATGGTTGCGTTCAGGGCCAAGAGGTTGGTCTGGCCCGCGATGTCGTTAATCAGGCTGACGATTTCCTTGATTTTATCAACGGCTTCGGACAGGCCGCCAACATCCTCAGAGGCGCTTTGGCTTTCATGCGTTGCGCGTTCGACAGTATTTGACATCTGGGAAATCTGAACGTTGATTTCCGTGATCGAGGAAGAAAGTTCCTCGGTCGCGGCGGCAACCGCGTCAACGTTCTGTGACACGGACCCGGCGGCAGATGCAACCTGCTGGCTCTGATCAAGAATGCCTTCGGCGTTGTGTGACATACTAACTGCAAGTTCACCGCTGCGTTTAACCGATTGGTCAACGGCACCGGCAATACCACCAACTTCGCTCTCGAGTTTTTTGGCGATGTTGTGGATATTGGTGCGCCGTTCTTCTTCGGCTCTCTGTTTCTGGATGGCGGCGTCTTTTTCAAGCTGCTGGGCCTGCGCGGATTTGTCACGCAGGGCAAGAACGCCAGATGCCATGTCGCCGATTTCGGTAAAGTTGGAATCCGTCTCAACTGGTGCCTGATAATTGCCTTCGGCAATTGTCGCGATCGAACGGTTCAGGCCGACGATGCTTTTGGTGATACGGGTGCCGACGAACCAGGACAACACGCCGGCGATGACGATCGCGATCACAGAGATAATCGCGATACGTTGCATCACGGACTGAAATTCTGCGGCGACGTCATCCATATAGACACCCGCACCTAATGCCCAGTTCCAGCCCGGAATCGGACGAACATATGCGGCCTTTTCGACCAATGTATCGCCCATGCCTGGTTTTTTGGTTTCATAGGTTATCACGCCACCACCGGCCTTGGCGGTTTTGACGATCATCTGGCGCACTTTACTGTCGGGGTTGCATTTGCCGACATCTTCGGGGCTGAGCGGATCAAGAACCATGCAATGGTTATAATCGGTGGCGTATATGTAGTTCTCCCCATCAAAGCGATACGCATTGAGCAATGAAAGCACTTCTGCCTTGGCGGCGTTTTCATCCATATCGCCCGCTTTGACCTTGGCAATATATGAATCAACGATCGTTACCGCGCCCTCGGTCAGATGTTCGATCTGTTCGAACTTACCGTTACGCAGGCTGTTTTGATAATTCAAAGCGACTGTCGCGATAATCGCGAGAAGTGTCAGCAGGCAGATGGCCGGGATCGAAAAAATCCCCGTAACAACCCGAAAACGCATATTTCTTCCCCTTACGCGTTATTTAAGCGACCGATAATGCACACAAATTAGACATGCATAGATTAATTCCGCGTTACATATGGGAATGGTGAATGCGTTTTTGCATGGCTGCCCGGCGCAGGGATTGATTGACTTTGTTCTGGGGGGCATGTATCACCCCGTTCATTCCTTCGCTTGTAGGGCAGATTGAGCTGTCAGGAACTGTGTGAAAAGGCGAGGGCGGCGATGACGTGATGACGTCATGGCCTCATCATATGCCTCTCATGCAGGGTCCGAAGCAGCGGCTTGATCGCCGTGCACCGGTCGCTATTGCTGTCGAGCAGGCACATCATGGCGCGAACATGGCGCCGACCGGATTTTGAAGGACTTTCCTTTATGACTAATTTTGAAGGGCTCAACCTTATCGAGCCCCTGCTGCGCAACGTTGAAGCTTCTGGTTTCACCGCACCGACCGAGATTCAGGCAAAAACCATTCCGGCTTTGCTTGAGGGTCGTGACCTGATGGGTATTTCCCAGACGGGTGGTGGTAAAACCGCTGCTTTCTGCCTTCCGCTGTTGCAGCGCCTTGCCGAGAACCCGAAACGCCCGGCACCGGGCCAGCCGCGCGCGCTTATTCTTGCGCCGACGCGTGAACTGGTAAACCAGATCGGTCAGTGCCTGCGTGATTTCAAAAAAGGCATTCGCCTGTTCTCTTCTGTTGTTTACGGTGGCTCGCCGATGGGCCCGCAGATTCAGGAACTGCGCCGTGGCGTTGACATTCTGGTTGCGACCCCGGGTCGTCTGCTTGACCACATGTCACGCAATACCATTCGTTTTGATGACATCGAAGTCTTCATTCTCGACGAAGCCGACCGTATGCTCGATATGGGCTTCTCGGAAGACGTTCTGACCGTTGCCGAAGTGCTGCCGCGTGATCACCAGACGGTGATGTTCTCGGCAACCATGCCGCCGGCTGTCAAACATCTGACCGACCGTTTGCTGAACAATCCGGTTAAGGTTGAAACCGCGCCGCAGTCCAGCGTGACCGAGCGTGTGACCCAGCGCGGCATGTTCGTGAAACGTCACGACAAGACCTCGCTTCTGGTTCAGTTGCTGAAACGTCAGGAAAGCGAACGCGTTCTGGTTTTCACCAAAACCAAAGCCGATGCGGACGAGCTTTCGTTCCAGCTGCGCGATGAAGGTGTCGATACCGACGCCATCCATGGTGACAAGCAGCAGCGTATTCGCCAGAAAATCCTGCGTAACTTCCGTAATGGCCAGTTCCCGGTCCTGATTGCAACTGACGTTGCGGCACGTGGGATTGACGTTCCGGGCATCACGCATGTCATCAACTATGACCTGCCAACCGATCCGGAAAACTATGTGCACCGCATTGGCCGTACCGGTCGCGGCAGTGCCGAAGGCATCGCGATTTCGTTCTGCGAGCCGCGTGACGTTCGTCATCTGCGCAACATCGAACGCGTGATCGGCCAGCAGGTCGAGATCGACGAAGATCATGAATTCCATTCGGCTCCTCCGGCCCGTTCGTCAGGTGGTGGCGGTCGCGGCGGATTTGGCGGTGGCCGTGATGGCGGTCGTGGTCGTGGCGGTTTCGGCGGCGGCCGTGATGGTGGTCGTGATGCCGGCCGTGGTGGTCGCGGTGGATTTGCTGGTGGCCGTGATGGTGCCCGCGACGGCGCCCGTTCATTCGGTGGTCCACGTCGTGCCGAAGGCGACCGTGATGGTGTGCGCCGTTTCGAAGGGGATCGCGAAGGCGGTCGGGCTTTTGGTGGTGATCGTGACGGTGGTCGTGATGGCGGCCGTCGTTTTGGCCAGTCAGATCAGCCGCGTGGTGATCGCGGTGGTGATCGTCCGGCCCGTTCGGATCGCAACGACCGCGGTGGTGACCGTTTTGATCGCAAGCCGCGCTTTGATCGCGCTGCTGCCGACCAGCGCCCTGATCGTGCAGAGCGTTCTGATCGTACCGAGCGCACGGACCGTGGCACCAACTTCCGCCCGCGTGGCGAAGGTGCACCGGCACGTGATGGCGAGCGTCGTTTTGCTGACAAACCACGTGGCGAACGCGGTTTCAAAAATCGAGATCGTGATACCCGCGGTCGTGATTTCAGTGATCGTCCGCGCCGTGCCGAAGGTGGTCGTGGTGAAGTCCGTGGTGGAAACCAGGGCATGAAGCGCCGTTCCGCCTAAGTCATTTTGCCTTTCTCTTTCCGCCTTTTGCTGAAAAGCGCGGGAAATCTGAAGATTTTAAAAGAAGCCTCCGCTTTGCGGGGGCTTTTTTGATTTCAGGACGTCACACAGTATCATCCACCGGTTGGTGTGCGATTGTGGTAATGTACGAAAAAACACATACCGGATGATGAATATGCTCGAGAGTCTCCTTACATTACTCATAAAATAATCGACGCTGCGAGATTGGTGATGCGGTTGGAGAGTGATGGATATGCAGTTGATGACCCGGACAGGGTATTTAGCGTCCATTTGCGTTGCTGGTTTAATCGCAGCAAACATTGCCCATGCCAAGGACGCCTCACAGAATTTTGCGGTCGATAATGGTGGCGTGCGGGATTGCAACCATTTGATTGCATCGGGAAACCCGGATTACCCACCCTATCTTTGGCCTGCCGACGATGGTTCTGGTCATCTGATTGGTGCGGCTGCTGAATTCCTGCAGCGGGTTGGTGATGCCGCAGGCATTAACATTGAAGTCGTCAATGCAGGTAGTTGGGGGCGTGTGCAGCAGCACATGCGTGAGGGTGGCATCGATATGATCGCAGGTGCCTTCTTTACAGTGCCGCGACTTGAATACATGGATTATTTTTATCCGGCATTCCAGGGGACGCGCACGGTCATCTGGACCAAAGCCAACATTGATATCAATTATCGCCAATGGTCGGATCTGCGCGGGCTTGAGGGGCTTACAGTCATTAACAACAGTTTCGGGCAGGAATTCGACAGCTATGCGGCCCAGAACCTGACAATTCGGGAAGTTCCAAGCCTTGAACAAGGTTTGAAGATGCTGGATCGTAATCGCGGAGAATATCTGATTTACGAAGAGTTCCCCGGCAAAGCTTTTGCTGCGCGGGAAAAGATTGACGATATTCGCAGCTATGACATCGCGGTAAGCGAAGAAAGCCTGTATCTGACCATGTCGCATAAGTCGCCCTGCAATACCGGCGCGATGCGTGGCCGTATTGCTCAGGCACTTTTCAAGCTTGTGGGCGACGGCGTGATGGATGAAATGCTCGAAGCCAGCATCGCCCGCTGGAGCACAGGCACAAACTGACTCCCGATGAGTTGATATAAAGTTGAAAACCGGCCTTTTGCCTGTTGTGATCATAAATAGGTATAGTGATGCGGATTTTGATTTGACGTTTACGTTAACGTAAACTACAACAGATTTGCTTCATAACCCGTGATGACCGGTGCTCGATATATTGAACCGGCATGACTGCAGGCAGGACAGGATCGCAAGATGGCACAGTTTGAGCCGCAAAATCCGAACTATAATGCTGAAGTCCGGCATCGGTTTTCTCAGCAGCCCTACAATCTTTCGATCGGGGCCGAGGTCGTTGATGTTAAGCCGGGGCGGGTCGAGATTGTCGTGCCGTCACGCGCGGATCTGATCCAGCATAACGGCTATTTTCATGGTGGCCTGATCGCCGGGCTTGCCGACATCGCGGGCGGCTTTGCTGGATGGAGCCTCGTTGCCGAAGATCAGGGCATGCTGACCATCGAATACAAGCTTAACATCGTCGCGCCGGGCATGGGCGATCAGTTGCGCGCGGTTGGCGAGGTGGTTTCACGCGGTCGGTCGATCATTGTCACCCGCATCGATGTCTTTGGTATGAGGAATAGTGAGCCGGTTCTGTGTGCGACGTCGCTTCAGACGCTCAAGGTCATGAAGCTGCCGCCGGAATTATTAAGTAACGCTGCATAATCGGTTTGATTATTCACTTTTATCAAAAAATCAAAACACCCAGGGCAGGAACAGTAAAATGGCATTTTTCGACTTTCCCGGATTGAAATTTGATCTCGGCGAGACCGCAGAAGCGATCCGCGAAACCGTTTCATCCTTCGCCGAGGCAGAAATCACGCCGCGCGCGGCCGAGATTGATGAAAAAAATGAATTCCCCAATGATCTGTGGCGCAAATTTGGCGATCTTGGTCTGCTCGGAATGACGGTCCCCGAGGAAGATGGCGGTACCGGTCTTGGCTATCTTGAACATGTGATTGCCATGGAAGAAATCAGCCGCGCATCGGCATCGGTTGCACTTTCCTATGGTGCGCATTCAAACCTGTGCGTCAATCAGATCAAACGCAATGCCAATGCCGAGCAAAAGGCAAAGTACCTGCCGAAGCTGATGAGTGGTGAACATGTCGGTGCGCTTGCCATGAGCGAACCGGGATCCGGTTCCGATGTGGTGTCGATGAAATTGCGGGCGGAAAAAAAAGGTGACCGTTTCATCCTGAATGGGAACAAGATGTGGATCACCAATGGTCCGGATGCCGATACGCTGGTAGTTTATGCCAAAACCGATATTGATGCCGGGCCCAAGGGTATTACGGCATTTATTATCGAAAAGGGTTTCAAGGGTTTCTCGACGGCGCAGAAGCTCGATAAACTGGGGATGCGGGGGTCAAACACCTGCGAACTGGTGTTTCAGGATTGCGAAGTACCCGAGGAAAATATCCTTGGGAATTTGAATGGCGGCGTTCGTGTTTTGATGAGCGGCCTTGATTATGAGCGCGTCGTTCTGGCCGCCGGACCGACCGGCATCATGCGGGCATGCATGGACGTGGTCGTGCCCTATATTCATGAACGCAAACAATTCGGCAGGGCGATCGGTGAATTCCAGCTGATGCAGGGCAAGATGGCCGATATGTACACCACAATGAATGCCTGCCGGGCCTATGTTTACGAGGTCGCCAAGGCATGTGATCGTGGTGAAACATCACGCAAGGACGCGGCAGGAGTGATCCTTTATGCTGCCGAAAAAGCGACCTGGATGGCGCTTGAAGCCATTCAGACGCTGGGTGGTAATGGTTATATCAATGAATACCCGACGGGACGTTTGCTGCGCGATGCCAAGCTTTACGAGATTGGCGCAGGCACTAGCGAAATTCGCCGCATGTTGATTGGCCGTGAACTTTTCGGCGAAACCGCCTAATCCCCATATTTGGAATACAGGATCAGATCCATGAGCAATTCAGACCCCATCGTTATCGTTTCCTGTGCCAGAACCCCGATGGGCGGCCTGCAGGGGGATTTCGCAACCGTTACCGCATCCGAACTGGGCGGCGTTGCCATCAGGGCCGCGCTTGAGCATGGCCGTGTTGCTGCCGAAGATGTTGACGAAGTCATTATGGGTAACGTTCTGCCCGCTGGTCAGGGACAGGCCCCGGCGCGTCAGGCCGCATGGAAGGCGGGTATCCCGCGTTCTGCCGGTGCAACCACGATCAACAAGATGTGCGGATCGGGCATGAAGGCCGTGATGTTTGCCCATGATACGCTGGTCGCCGGTGGCGCCAATGTCATGGTTGTGGGGGGGATGGAAAGCATGACCAATGCGCCGTTCCTGCTTCCGAAAATGCGGTCGGGCCACAAATACGGTCATGACATGGTTTATGACCATATGGCGCTGGATGGGCTGGAAGATGCCTATGACAAGGGCCGTTCGATGGGCACCTTTGCCGAGGCGACAGCCGAAAAATACGGATTTACCCGCAAAGCGCAGGACGACTATGCCATCACGTCGCTGACCCGTGCGCAGAATGCTGCCAAGTCAGGCCATTTTGCTGATGAAATTGCCCCGGTGACCTATGCCACCCGTAATGGCGAGGTTACCATTGATGCCGATGAACAGCCGCCAAAGGCAAAACCGGAAAAAATCCCGACCCTGCGCCCGGCATTCGCCAAGGACGGCACAGTAACCGCGGCCCATTCGGCATCGATTTCCGATGGGGCGGCGGCTCTTGTCATGATGCGCGCGTCGGAAGCCGAAAAGCGAGGGCTTAAGCCGCTTGCCAAAATCGTTGGTCAGTCTACCCACGCCCAAGAACCTTGCTGGTTCACGACCGCCCCGATTGATGCGATCAAAAAGGTGCTGGGCAAAACCGGCTGGTCCAAGGACGATGTTGATCTGTGGGAAATCAACGAAGCCTTTGCCGTGGTGGCGATGGCCGCCATCCGTGATCTGGAACTTGATCACGGCAAGGTCAATGTCCATGGCGGTGCCTGTGCGCTGGGCCATCCGATAGGTGCCACCGGTGCGCGGTTGTTGGTGACCCTGATCCATGCGCTTAAAACCCATGGCGGGACCAAGGGCGTGGCGTCGCTTTGCATTGGTGGCGGTGAGGCCACGGCGGTCGCCATCGAGCTGCTTTAAGTTTTTGGTAAATTATGTGAACGAAGTTACGCCCCTGTGATCGGAGGGTTCGGCTTTCTGATGACAGAAAACCGTGATCCTGCTATCGGAATTGCGGTTTTGGCGCAGGGGCGAGACTGCTTGCGCGACACCAACACCAAGGTATCATAGTCAAGGGACAGCCATGCAAGATGTGTTGAGCCTGGCGGCGCAAAATCTTCTGTCGCCCATCGTACTTTTCTTTGTTCTGGGGGTGGGGGCTGCCCTTGCGCGATCCGATCTGACGATCCCCGAAGCCGTAGCCAAAGGCATATCGCTTTATCTGCTCTTTGCCATTGGCTTCAAGGGTGGGGTTGCGGTCTCAGATAACGGGATCGACCTGACCTTGGGTATGACCCTGATGGCAGGTGTGATCCTGTCCTTCGTTCTGCCCTTTATCGCCTTTGGCCTTTTGCGGTGGATATCGCAACTCAGCCGGACAGATGCCGCGGCCGTGGCCGGGCATTATGGCTCGATCTCGATCGTGACGTTTGTCGCGGCAACCTCGGTCCTGCAAAGTTCCGGCATTGTGGCAGAGGGCTATATGGTTGCTGTCGCGGCGGCCATGGAGGCACCGGCTATTTTCTCGGCCCTGTTACTTGTGTCATCGGGCGGTAAGGGGCGGATGGATGGGGCGCTGATCCGTGAAATCCTGCTCAATGGTTCCATCGTTTTGCTTGTCGGCAGTTTCTTTATCGGCTGGATCACCGGGGCTGAGGGCATGGCAAAGATCGAGGCGCTGATTGTTTCACCCTTCCAGGGGGTTCTTTGCCTGTTTCTGCTTGATATGGGGCTGGTTGCGGGGCGTGGGCTTAAACAGGGTCGTGCCGTGCTGCGTGCGGGACCACTGGCCTTTGGTGTGATGATGCCAGTGATCGGCTCCTGCCTTGGTCTGGTATTTGCGTTGCTGATCGGCCTGTCACTGGGGGGCACAGTGCTGTTGATGGTTCTGGCCGCCTCGGCAAGTTATATCGCGGTGCCTGCGGCCATGCGTGTCGCCCTGCCAGAGGCCAATCCGTCGGTCTATCTTACGCTGTCGCTTGGCGTGACGTTCCCCTTCAACCTGACGCTTGGCATTCCGCTTTATCTTGCGATGGCAAGCGCCGTTCACGGAGGTTAATCCCATGGAAAAGCATGATGCCAAACGCGTGGCGATCATTATCGAAGCCATTATGGAGAGCCGCCTGCGCCAGGCACTTGAAGGGGCGGGGGTTACCGGCTTTTCCGTGCTGCCGGTGCTTGGTGGATCGGGGCGATCTGGCAGTTGGCGCCGGGACGATACCGTGTCGCGCGGGGGCGGCATGGTTCAGGTGATCTGCATTATCCGCCCGGAGAAGCTTGATGCCATGCTTGAAGCCGCCTTTGAAGTGGTTGACCGACATATTGGTGTGGTCACGATCAGTGACTGTCAGGTGCTGCGCGCGGATCGTTTCTAGAAACGTCAGGGTTTGGTTGTCTGCGAAACAAAGGAGATCGCGCGTTTAGAACGGTTCAAAAGGTTTGAATGGGGACTATCAACTTGGGCAATTTGGTCCTATTTTGTCGGCAGCGTTATGACAGAATAGGGGACTTCGCGAGATGTCAAAGCCAACCGTTGATCGGATGCTTGCCGGGTTCAAGAGCTTTAAGGCGATGTATTATGATCAGCGCCCGGAACGCGTCGAGGACCTGGTCAATATGGGCCAGCGCCCGGAAGTTCTTCTGATTGCCTGTTCTGATTCCCGCGTTGATCCAGCCATCCTGACCAATGCCGAACCGGGCGAGATGTTTGTCATCCGTAACGTGGCAAACCTTGTTCCGCCCTATGAGCCCGATGAGAATTACCACGGGACGTCGTCGGCGATCGAATTTGCGGTGCGTGATCTCAAGGTCAGGGACATCGTCATTCTGGGCCATTCGGCGTGCGGTGGCATGGAGGCTCTGGTCGAGCACGGCGAAGCGGGCAAGGTGCCGGATCGCGACTTTATCGGCGAGTGGGTCAGCATTGCGAAATGCTGTCTGGAGCATGGCCCGGATGTCGACAAGGTATCGCGTCATTCGATCCGTAACTCGCTGCAAAACCTGATGTCGTTCCCGTTCATCAAGGAACGGGTCGAAGCCGGCGACCTTAAGCTGCATGGCTGGTGGTACGGCATGAAAGAAGGAATCCTGTGGCGCTTTGATGCCGAGCAGGACAAATTTGTTCAGGGCGAAGAATAGGCCCGGCCTGATGAAAACGATCTTCTGATCGCATGGCCGGTGCATCGCCCAATTGGGAGGGTGACCGCCATGCGGTTGGAAGAACATCAGATCATGGTGCGCGATACAGCGCGCGAGTTCGCCGAAAATGAACTCAAACCTCATGCCGCAAAATGGGACATCCACCATACCTTTCCGGCCGAAGCGATTGCCGGATTGGGAGAACTTGGCTTTTTGGGCATGCTGGTGCCCGAAGAATATGGCGGGGCGGGCATGGATCACGTCGCCTATGCGCTGGCACTCGAAGAAATAGCTGCTGGCGATGGGGCAACCTCCACCATCATGTCGGTGCATAATTCGGTCGGGTGTATGCCGATCCTGAAATTCGGTACCGAAGATCAGAAAGAAAAATATCTGGTCCCGATGGCGCGTGGCGAAAAGATCGGCGCATTTTGCCTGACCGAGCCGCAAGCCGGATCGGATGCCAGTGCACTGCGCACGCGTGCCGTGCGCGACGGCGATCACTGGATTATCAACGGTTCCAAGCAATTCATCACGTCCGGCAGTGAGGGTGATGTGGCGATTGTCTTTGCCGTTACAGACCCGGAAGCAGGTAAACGCGGTATTTCGGCCTTCATCGTGCCAACCGATACGCCGGGCTATGTCGTTTCGCGGGTCGAGGAAAAGCTTGGCCAGAATGCATCGGACACCTGCCAGATCACCTTTGTCGAATGCCGGGTGCCCGGTGAAAACATGCTGGGTGAAGAAGGGCAAGGCTATAAAATCGCACTAGCGAACCTTGAAGGTGGGCGAATTGGTATTGCCGCGCAATCGGTCGGCATGGCACGCGCGGCGTTCGAGGCGGCCCGCGATTACGCCAATGAACGTGAAACGTTCGGCAAAAAGATCATCGAACATCAGGCGGTGGCATTTCGCCTTGCCGATATGGCGACCAAAATCGATGCGGCCCGTTTGCTGGTCCATCGCGCTGCCGAACTTCGCGACGATCACAAACCCTGTTTGACCGAGGCCTGCATGGCTAAGATGTTCGCATCCGAAATCGCCGAAGAAGTGTGCTCGGCCGCCATTCAAATTCACGGCGGGTATGGCTACCTTAAAGACTTCCCGGTGGAGCGCATTTACCGTGATGTGCGGGTCTGTCAGATTTACGAAGGCACGTCCGACATTCAACGCATGGTGATTGCAAGGTCGCTTGCCGATTGATGGCAAACCAGCAATAAAGGGGTACGCAAAACGTACCCCTTTTCAAGATTAAACAGTGTCGCAATCAGAACTGATATTGCAGGCCAATCATGAACTCATGTGCCCGTAGGTCAAACCGGGCAGCCTCCACGCTGGTCACCGTCGCCCCATTAATAAATTTGTCACCACCGCGCGCTTCGCCCATGTCAAGGAAGCGGTAGGACATGTCGAGCGTCCATTGGTCGGAAATCACGTACCCGACACCCGCACCAATCTGCCAGGCCAAATCGTTATGCGTGTCGCCGGTAGTGTAACTACCATTGGGGGCTGCAAAGAACATTTTTTCAGTTTTGTTTCGGGCCCAGCCGATACCGCCTTGCACGTAGGGTGAAAAGGCACCGAGATCAACGCCAGCAATACTTAATGGGTCAACATAAACGTTCACCATTGTCGTCCAGTTGGATGTTTCGAAAGCACCGTCATTTAGCTTGTTGTTTGGTTTGTTCGGGATGCCATCCGCGTCACGATAGTCATCTGCTGCGGACAGTCGATTACCATAAGATACCGTGATGTCGGTTCGTAGATAGTCCGTGAGCTTGAGCCCCGCACCGATCTGGTAGCGCGATCCTTTATAGCTTGTCATTTCGATCGAATCGCGTTCACCCGGGTCGTCAAATTCGGCTCTATCGTCAACCGTGATGGAAGACCCCAGATCGGCCCGCAGATAGGGTGCGAACAACCAGTCATCTTCTGCATGTGCCGTGCTCGGCGGCAAGGTGGAGAGGAGAAAAGCTGGGATGAGTAAAACGCAGATCGTGCGGCAGAGACGAACCATCGGAGATTTCATCATGGCGGGGCTCATTGATTTTGACCTGCATTATTTTGAGGTAATATTAGAAATTTAACTTACAATTTCATGGTGCTGTCAAAATGGCAACTTGAATAAATAATTGGCCGCTACGCGGCGGAGCTCAGGACATCTGATCGCGTATGTGGCCCGGCAAGTCTTCTGTTCGGCAAACAACGCTCGGCGGTGCTTGCGCACATGAAAACGGCGGGCAGTGGGCTTGGGGCGGACGTCACTAAGAAGCGCTCTGGCTCGGTTGCCTTGGGGGCGACGAAAACCGATCCAGAAAACGTCGTGCACGCGGCAGTGCATCGTGCAGGAATTGTTGCGGTTCACGGAGCCATAATCCGTCAAATTCGCGGGATTTGGGTTCCGATATCAGAACGTCACGTGGGAGCGGTATTATGTCGGCATCCCACCCCGGCCAACGTTGTCGGGCGCGTCGGAAGCAATGATCCATGAAGCGCTTGTGGTTGCTGTATCCGTGATAGTCAAAGACCCAATCTCCGCCTGAGACGATGATGTGATTGCCGGGAAGGTTATCTTTCGGATGGAACCAGATTGGAGTGAGTTCGCCGGTCGCGTCAAAGCGTTCGATGAATGCGTGGGCAAGGATATGGCAGGCACCACACGCAAAGAATATCCTGTCAGGCAGGTTCCAGCGCATTACCGGGTCGCTCTTGCGATAGTTTGGGGTGCGGGGCTGATACATGCTTATGGTCCTGAGCGCCCCGGCAGCAGATCGTATTTTTCCAGAAGTCGACGGAACTGATGGTAGTTCAGATCAAGCGCCTTGGCGGCTTCGGTCTGGTTATTCGCGTTTCGACGCAGGGCGTTTTCAAGCAGTTTGATTTCAAATTCTGCAACCTGAGATTTGAAATCTGTTGTGCCGGTGGGGGCAGGTTCTTCGGGTGTGGTAGGTGGAGCATCACGGTCGGTTTCGGTCCAGATGCCTTCGAACGGGTCGAGTACGATATGCGCAAGCGGATTTTCATCATCTTCAGCCAGATAAAGGCTGCGTTCGACCGCATTGCGCAACTCGCGGACATTGCCGGGCCAGGAATGGCTCAGAAGTTGGCGCGCCGCTGTTGGTGTGAAGCCGGCAAAAACCTGTCGCGACAGGCGTTTGGTCATTTCGAGTGCGAACTGTTCGGCAAGTGGCAAGATATCATCAGACCTTTGGCGCAACGGCGGCACGGCGATCACGTCAAAGGCGAGTCGGTCGAGCAGGTCGGCGCGAAACTTCCCGGTTTTGGCCAATTCGCGCAGGTTTTCATTTGTCACACCAATGACGCGGGCATCAACTTCGATCACCTCGGAGCCGCCAACACGTTCAATCTCGCCATATTCAACAACGCGCAGGAGTTTTTCCTGCACCATTGGGCTGGCGGTGGCTATTTCATCGAGAATGATGGTGCCGCCATGCGCGCGTTCAAATCGCCCGACATGACGTTTGGTTGCCCCGGTAAAGGCCCCGGCCTCGTGCCCGAACAGTTCGGTATCAAGCAGGGTTTCAGACAGGGCCGCGCAATTGACCTTGACCAGCGGGCCGCCCCAGCGACGGGACAGGTAATGCAGGCGTGAAGCAATCAGTTCCTTGCCCGATCCCCGTTCGCCGATCACAAGGCATGGCCGTTCAATCGGTGCCAGACGTGAAACATGTTCAAGGGCGGCCAGAAAAACGGGGTCTTCGCCCAATATCGGTTGCAAGCTATCCATTTCGCGAAAAACGTTATCGAAAAAAGACAAAATTGTCGCGATAAAAGTTAATTGGATAAGGCGGGTGATTCTAAGTCATTGATTTTATTGGGTGTCAAAACTGGCACGGCATTTGAAATAGAGAGATCAGAATTTTTGCGTCCCCCGTATTTTTAAGGAGATCAGACAATGGGCGTGTTTTCGCGTTTGTCCGATATCGTAAATGCCAATATCAACTCGCTTCTGGATCGTGCTGAAGATCCGGAGAAAATGGTTCGGTTGATGATCCAGGAAATGGAAGATACCCTGGTTGAAGTCCGTTCCGCCGCGGTCAAGGCGATTGCCGACAAGAAAGAAGTCGAGCGCAAGCTCAAGAAGCTTCATGACGGTCAGCTTGAGTGGGAAGGCAAAGCGGAATTTGCCATTTCCAAAGGCCGTGACGATCTGGCAAAGGGTGCACTGATGGCGCGTCGCCGTCTGGCCGATCAGAGCATCGTGCTGGAGCGCGAGCTTGAAGTGATCGAGGAAACGCTTGGCAAGTTTGACGATGACTTGAACAAGCTTCAGAACAAGCTTAACGAAGCCAAGGGCAAGCAGCGTGCGGTTGAAATCCGCATGCAGACTGCCGAAAAGCGTGTCAAGATGCGCGAAAAGTTGCATTCGGGTCAGATCGATGAAGCATTGCTGCGCTATGAGCAGATGGAACGCCGCATTGACGAGCTTGAGGCCGGCGCGGACTCCTGGGATCTTGGTCGCGGGCAGAGCCTTGAAGAACAGTTCGAAGACCTTGAAGCCGAGCTTGGGATCGAGGACGATCTGAAAGAGCTTAAAGCGCGGGTCAAGAAAGACAAATAATCAGCGGTTCGCGTGTTTCGATGCGATAAGCTGCAACAAAGGTTGAGCTGACAAAGATGTGGGCGATTGCTGTACCGTTAATTGTGTTTGTTGTCGTTGTCGGCCCTGTTTGGGTTGTGTTTCACTACATAACACTTTGGAAACGGATGAAAGCCGAACAGCAAAAATCCAGTCCGGAACAGGTGGCGAAGGAAAAGGAAATCGTCGCCACGCTCAAAGGCCGGGCAGAACGCCTTGAAAATCGTGTCGAAACACTTGAACGCCTGTTGGATGCCGAGGTTGCCGAATGGAGGAACAGGATATGACTGCACAGCAAGCTGCTGCCGGTGCCGGCTATCAGCGCGGTCACAAGAAACATCGTCATGGCGGTTGCCGTTTCCGGCGTGAGGGCAAGGACGGCAAGGAGTGCGGGGGCGTCATTCGCCGCACGACCCGGGGAATTGCCGAAAAGTTTGGTATCCCGCGCAAAGGTGTGCTGATCGCCTTTATCCTGATCCTGATTTTCAGCTTCCCTGTCGGTGTGATGCTGTTCGCCCTTGCGTGGGCCTATGTGCATCATCCGGAATGGTTTGATGGTCTGCGCGGCAAGTTTCGCGGGGCCGGTCGGACGGGATCATATAATGCCTCGACCGCGCATACCGACGCGCCAGAAGAGCGCCCGACCATGGGTGTCGATTTCGAAGAGCCGTGGATGGAAGACCTTCGCGAGAAATTCGATGACCTTGAACGCCGAACCGGTTCAATGGAAGGTTACGTTGCTTCCGGTGATTACCGGCTGGCATCGGAACTTGAAAAGATGAAAAAAGACGACGCCAGCGGCAAGAAAGACGCCGATGGCAGCGACGATGATGCTTCGACCTCCCCCAACGATAAAGCTTAGCAGATGCTGCGATGACATCGGTATCAATCCCCCCTGCTTCGCAGTTATATTGAGTTATCCCGCAGCTTCACCTTTCGAGCCGGACCTGTTTCTACGGGTTCGGTTTCTTTTTTTGTTTTTGTTCGTGATCGCAACTATTTGCTGAAAAATAACCAAATAGCGTTTATCGTTATACCTAATTTAAAGGTTTTCTGACTAGCTTGGTGTCCTCTGGTGATATCTGGCGGGAAAGCCTGCCAGCAAAACGGGGGGTGATATGGCGACCATGATCGAACATCCGGGCGAACAGGATTTTCTGCATCGGTTGATGCTTGATAATCCGTGGTGGGATGGCATCACCGATGATCTGGTTCATGATCTGCCGCAGCGTGCGTTTTTCAAACGGTTCTGGGCCGCAATTGAAAAAAACGACGGAACAAAGGCCGTTGTTTTAACCGGGCCGCGTGGGGTGGGTAAGACCGTCATGTTGCGGCAGGCCGTTGCCGAATTGCTTAATGCCGATACACCACGTCGACATGTTTGCTATATCTCGCTTGAACACCCGCTGTTTCTTGAAATCGATTTGCCGCGACTGCCAAAAATACTCCGTTCCATGCGGGGCATATCGGCAGATCATCCGCTTTGGCTGTTTATCGACGAGGTGTCCTATCAGCGCGATTGGGAAGACCGGGTTGCAAAATTGCTGGTGGCAGACCCGATGTTGCGCGTGGTTGCGGTTAGTGCGTTGGCACCCAATCCAAACGCGCTTGGTCATATTCAAAGCCTGTTTTTACCGCCTTTCAGTTTCGCCGAATATCTTGAGCAGCGCGGGATCGCGCCATCAGACGTCTTGCCGCAAACACCCAATGTCGGGCGCTATACCGCCGATATTCCCGAAGGCCTGATCGAGCTTAACGACCTGTTCGAAGCCTATATCAACGAAGGCGGTTTCCATGATCGTGACGGCGAGGCGGGGGCAATCCATCGATCGCTTCATTCCGATCTTCCCGGGTTGCACGGCATTTCAAATCCATCGGATTTGCACCGTCTGTTTGTGTTGCTGGCCTATAACACCGGTGCGGAATTCTCGATCGAGACATTGGCGCGGGAACTTGATATCGCCAAAAATACGCTGCGCCGTTATCTTGAATATCTTGAAAGTGCATGGCTGGTGCGCAGGCTGGAACGTGTCGATCAGGATGCAAAACCGTTTCAGCGCGCGGTGGCATTTAAGGTCCATCTGATTCACCCCGGGCTTCGCGCCGGATTGATCGGTGCCAAGGCCACGGACAGTGCGACAATTACCCGACTGGCTGAAACCGCGATCCAGACCCAGTTCCTGACGTCGAGTGTCGGGCTTGAAAGCCTTTATTACGCGCGTTGGGGGCATTTCGAGGTGCCTTTCGTTTTCCTTGACCGGCGAAGCGGAACACCGCTTTTTGCCTATCACTGCCTGTGGCGTGATGAAGGCATTCGAAAGCCCAAGGAAATCCGTGCATTGGTCAATTTCCGCACCAGTCATGCCTTGCCACTAGGGGCATTCGTGCTGACCAAGGCGCAATGGCATGGCGGTAAAATCGGTGGCGTGCCAATGCGTTTTGAACCTGCGAGTGTCCTTGCACTTCGGATCGGGCTGGAATTCTCGCAGCTTTGAACGGCGTCACAGTGCTGGGTTGATGGCGTCTGTTCCGGGCAGTATGCCGCAGCCCTGATGGTGGCGGCAGGAACTGCTAGGACAAGGCAAAGGAGGTCGTTTATGACGACACTTTTAAGCTCTCCCATACTTTTGTCGCCGTGATCCTGCTGGTTTGCGGGCTGTTGATGATCAATGCCACATCCGCGATGGCTCAGGTCGCGTGCCCGGTCGGTACGATCACAAATGCGGGGCTGCCCGACATCAATGGCGATCACGTTTTCTGTGGCGAGATAAACAGCAAAGGCAAGGCTGTCGGTTTCCATTCCCGTCCCGGCGGAAGCAATCCTGCGGGTGGGGGGATAACGAATGTTGTGATCACCCAGCCAGCGAACCCGATGGGAATTTACAATATATCCTTTAAAAAGAACGGTGTTCAGAAGTCGATTTCGACAATGTTCCCCGACAGCTGTTCCCAGGATGAGGTTGTGAACTCCATCCTTTATGCGGAAGCCAATCAGGAAGCCTGTCCTGCCGGAGCACCCGGCTGGGTGGTGTGCGGGAAAAATCGACCAGATCCGGTGATGGCTACACAGGGGCCGTATTGCGAAGGTGACGACGATTCAAACCGTTTCTACATCGCGGTTGGGGTCAATGGCGGAAACATCAACACCGCGTTCCCGCTGCGTTAACCGTGAAATGTGAGGCTTGAAAATGGCAGGCGGTGAAATGATGGTACCCGATTGGCCCGGCAGGATTGTTGGCGATGAAGGGCATGATCGCATCGCTGCCTGTCTTGTTCTGGATATTCAGAATGCACCGGAATGGGCGCAAATCGTGCTTGATCGGGTGGATGCCATCATCAATGGCAGTGAAGACCATTGGGAGATGGCAATGAATGCCTATATCTTAAAAATGGATGCGGCAATTTGCGAAATTGCTCCGGCATATGAAGAGCAGGACGAAGAGATTGTCTGGGTCCCGTCTTTGGAATTTCGTGCTGCTCTGGTCGCATGGATAGAACAGATAGATCAATCAACAGGTTAACCAGCCGATAAACAATTTCATCAATGCTGGCACCAAATTTGACGTTTTGTGGGGACAAAGTCGTGACTTCAGGGTTTTGGCGGCTTTTGGTGCCGGTATTATTTCTGCTGCTTGTCGCAGTATCGGTGCCGTCGGCGGCATATGCCGAGGAAAAAAACGAGCCCGATGATCCGCTTGTCAAATTTTTGCGGCAATATGTCGAGCAGGCCGGTTTGCCGGGTGCAGTAATCGGCATTGGTTATGGTGACGGTCAGATGCGCTTTGCCGCAACCGGGTATGCAGCGGTAAATCCCGACAAGGGCATGACCCAGGACAGGCAATTCTATATCGGGTCACTGACCAAAATGATGACTGCGGTGGTTGTGTTGCAGTTGGCATCTGAAAAGCGCATCGACCTTTCCGATCCGATTGCCAAATGGCTTCCTGCGGAATTCCGCGACAAGATTGCCAATGCCAATGTTGCGACCGTTCGTGATCTTTTGCGCAATAGTTCAGGCATTCCCGATTATCTGGATGGGGAATTTTTCTTTGAGCTGGTCGGGCGCGATCCCCAGCACGGCTGGCGTAATCGCGAATTGCTGCCGCTGATTGCGGGCCGTGAAGCACATTTCAAACCCGGTACCCAATATAACCCGTCCAACAGCAACTATATCCTGCTGGGTGTCCTGATAGAACAGGTCGAAGGCGATCACATCGAAGCGGTGTTCAATCGACGGATTTTTGAGCCAGCCGAAATGCGCAATACATCCTTTGGCCGGTATCCGCGCCCCGATGATCTTGCGCGCGGCTTTGATGACGCCAATGGGGATGGCAAGCTTGAGGATGTGACCGATTTTGATGTCGGCGATCAGCTTTCAGATGGCGGGGTGATTTCAACCGCAGAAGATCTTTTGAAATTTGGCCGGGCGCTGTTTGCGGATGGTATTTTGCTGGGCGCGAACGCGCTGGAGCGGGCCACGACGGATACATTATTCGCCGGCGAAGGTTCCTATGGCTATGGCATGATGATCGGCAAAACCGATTGGGGACCTGTTTGGGGGCATGACGGGGTTTATTTCGGTTATTCTGCGGAATTTTCGTGGTTCCCCAAACAGGATGTCGCGATTGTTTTCTTGTCCAATGGGCGCGCGTTGAACGAGGTGCTACCTGTAACGGGCCTGCTGTTGTCGGGCCTGTTTGGCAAGGCGCAATAGATCAGTGCAATTTAAATAATTGAAACTAATCGATTAATTGTTCATCGCGAGCATGCGGGAGGATATTTATGCTTACAGCGCATAACTGATAGGATTATAATAGTTAGAATCCTATCTAATTTCTCTGTTATGCTTTGCGTCATGGAAAACAATGATCTTGATACCCCTTATCTGAGTCTTGGAAGCACGTTGATGCGCGTCGCGCGTTGCTGGCGTCGCGAGATCGACAGCACATTGCAATCGCACGGCTTGTCTCAAACCATGGTGATGCCCCTGATTGTTCTCAATCGGGCTGCCGGTCCCGTACGGCAGGGTTTGATTGCGGATGAAATCGGCGTCGAAGGTCCGTCTCTTGTGCGGGTTATTGATGCGCTGGAACGCGACGGACTTATTTCGCGTGTTTGCGATCTGAGCGACCGGCGCGCCAAAATGGTTGCGCTAACGGCAGCAGGTAAAGACAAAGCCGCCGAGATCGAGATCATTCTTGCCGATATCCGCAACGAACTCACGGCCGATATCGACCCCGAAAGTCTTGCGACCACTCTTGATGTCATGCAGCAATTGCTTGGCAAACTGGCGCAACGCGGTGGCGACGCTTAGGGTGCGGGGAATAAGATGTTTGCAAATATTCTTGCCCTGCGTCCCAAAGGTGCTGACTGGCTGTTTTCGGCAAAAACGTTTGCCGCGGCGGTTCTTGCATTGTTCATTGCGCTGGCCTTTGATCTTGATCGGCCTGTCTGGGCGATGGCAACGGTCTATATCGTTGCCCATCCTTTGTCCGGTGTTCTGGCGTCCAAGGCACTTTATCGTGTGATCGGAACGATCATTGGGGCGGTTGCGGCGATTGTAATGGTGCCCAATCTTGTGAATGCGCCGGTTTTGCTATCGCTTGCGCTCGCACTTTGGGTTGGGGGCTGCCTTTATCTTTCCCGACTGGACCGGACGCCCAAAAGCTACCTTTTCATGCTGGCGGGCTATACCGCGGCGATTGTCGGTTTTCCGTGCGTAACGGACCCCGGGATTATTTTTGATACGGCCGTTGCGCGCGTCCAGGAAATTTCGCTCGGCATCATTTGTGCCACACTGGTCAGTCATATCATTTTCCCACGCCATGTCGGCCCGGTCGTCGTGGCACGGATTGATGGCTGGATGGGCGATATTGCCGACCTGGCAAAGCTAAGCTTTGATGCTGGTTCTGATCCTGAAAAATTGCATCAGGACCGGACACGCATCGCGGCAGATATTGGTGAATTGCACGGGCTTTCTGTTCATCTGGGATATGAAAAGTCCCGATTTGCTGGGCGAACCCGCCAATTGCAAGCCCTGCAAAGCGCGATAGCCGCTCTTCTGCCTGTGTTTTTCGCCGTTCATGACAGAATAACCGCGCTTGTCGATTACAGTGGGAGCATCCCCAAAGATTTGCGGGCCATTCTTGATGATGTGGCGATCCATATGGCAACCGGCCACTACGATGGTTCGTCAGCGCAGGCGCTTCATGCGCGAATTGCCGCATATGGTGCCGAGTTTTCGAATGCATCGGAATGGGATGGTCTGTTGCAGCTTAATCTTTGTAATCGTCTGCATCGGCTTTTGAATTTTTATTCCGATTGCTGCCAGTTGTGGGATGGGTTGCGTGTCGACAATGTTCCAGCCGACGTCGTGGATCGCTGGCGTGATAGCGCGCAGGAGCGGGCTTTACATCGCGATTACGGTGTTGCGTTCCGGTCCGGTATGACGGCGGTGATTGCAACCTTGCTTGTATGCGGTTTCTGGATCATGACGGCATGGCCTGCGGGTGGGACGGCGGCGATGATGGCAGCAGTCGGTGCCAGTATCATGTCGTTCCTTGATAATCCGGTTCCGGCCTTGAAGGGCTTCATCCGTTATACCGCGATGGCAATTGTTGTCGTGATTATCTACAGCCTTGCGATTCTGCCTGGCATTGATGGCTTCCCGCTTCTTGTTGTGGCGTTTGCACCCTATTTCCTTCTGATGGGGGTGTTGATGACTTCCCCGCAGACATACGGGTTTGGTCTGGCGATGCTGGTCAATGTCGTGATGATCCTGAATGTCGATACCAGTTACAGCAGCGACTTTGCCACCCTGCTCGATAGCGGTCTGGCATCGCTTGCCGGTTTTGCTGTCGCGGCACTTGTTACGGCCTTTGTGCGCAGCGTGACAGTCGATGCCAGCATTCGGCGGCTGGTGATGTCAAACTGGCGCGACATTAGTGCTATTGCGCGCGGGACGCTCCGTTTGCCGCGCATGGTCATGATCCGCCGTTTACTGGATCGGCAGGGTTTGATTTTGCCAAGATTGGCATTGGCACCAGACCATCGCGATACTTTGATCCGCTCAATGCCGGAGGTCTCGATTGCTGCCAGCATTTATGACCTGCATCGTTTCAAGGCGCTGGCGGATCAAAGGATCGCGACCAAACTGGATGTGGTTTTGCGAAACATGGCGCGTCATTTTGACAATCGCCGTCGAGATTTTGGCGCACTGCCCGATCCTGTGATCCTTGATGAAGTCGATAATATTCTGCGTGAAGTCGTGGCAATTTCACCCACACCGCTTCGCGCTAAATTGCTGATCCCGCTGATTGCGCTGCGCCGTGCCTTATGCCGCGCGGGCGCACCGGTGCTGGATCGCCGGGCAGATAAGGCATTCGTCTCCGATCTGCCACCCCTGATCGGAGAAACCGCATGATCAATCCGATGATCGATGTTTACGGCGTGTTTGTACCCGCCTTTCTGATAATGGCGCTTGGCGCCTGGTTCTGCCTGAAAGTGCTGCATGTCGGCCTTGCGCGGATCGGTTTTTACAAGATAACCGCGCATCCCGCTTTAACGGATCTGGCCCTGTTCGTGCTGATCCTGACGGCACTTTCGGCTCTGTTTGTTCAATAGGTGACGATATGAAACCGACTTTTGCCAATTTCCTTCGCGTTCTGGTGACGCTTGTTCTTGTTCTGGCGGCATCTGCTGGCGGTTATCAGCTTTATGATTACTACATGAATTCTCCTTGGACCCGGGATGGGCGGGTCAGTGCCGACGTTGTGGCAATTGCGCCGGACATCGCCGGGCTGGTCAATGAGGTAAACGTTACCGACAACCAGATTGTTCATGCCGGGGATTTGCTGTTTTCCATTGATCCAGCCCGGTATCAGGTGGCCGTTGATCAGGCACAGGCAAAACTTGAAAGTGCCATTGCCGCACGTGATCAGGCCAAGCGTGAAGTGAAACGCTACCGGGGGCTTGATAGCGACGTTGTTTCGCGCCAGAAAAAAGAACAGGTTGCAACCAATCTCGCGACCGCACAGGCAGATATGGATCTGGCCAAGGCCGATCTTGATCTTGCCGTTTTGAATCTGGCACGCACCAAGGTTGTTGCCCCGGTTGATGGCATCCTGACGAATTTCTCGTTACGTCGGGGGAACTATGTTGGTGCAGGGCAGGCGATTGCAGCCCTGGTCGATAGCCAGTCATTTTATGTGGCGGGTTATTTCGAAGAAACCAAACTGCCGCGTATCGCAATCGGCGATCAGGTCGAAGTCCGTCTGATGGGTGAAGATAACGCTATTTACGGCCATGTTGTCAGCATCGCAGGTGGTATTCAGGATAGTGAACGGTCGGGCGCAGGGGGGAACCTTGCAAATGTCAAACCGACCTTTAGCTGGGTCCGTCTGGCGCAACGTGTACCGGTGCGGGTTTCGCTTGATAACGTCCCTGAAAATGTCCGGCTGGTTGCGGGGCGCAGTGCGACGGTGACGGTTCTGGGTGAAAAAGACGGTGACCATTTCTGGTCATCCGTCTTTTAGCGAAGATCTAGTTTCCAATTCCGCTCAGCAATGAAGGGGTGCCAAACTGCTTGAGTTCAGCATTGGAATGCTCAAAGTAGCTTGCCCAGAAATGCTCCAGCGCTTTCAATTCCAAGGATGATCTGTAATTGCCATTGTCAAGATAGCCTCCGCCAATGACATATACTTTGGCGTTGCTCATATCTTCAAATGCCAGCTTTTCGCCCAGTTTTTTGATTTCCTGATCGATGGGCAGGTTTTCGAGCTTGCCATTGCCATACAGGGACATGAGGTCCGAGTTTTCCATCATGTCTGAAACGATCAGTACATATTTTTCAGGTGTTTCCGACTTGGCGATAATGTCCTTTGCAACAACCGCAAGGTTGGAAACAATTTCTGTTTTGGGGAGTTCTGTTGTTGCTTGGGAAAATGCGTGGATTAAGGCGCGTCCGGTATATTGACGCACTTGGGTATCCTGAGCTTGATAGCACTGATCGAGTTGGTGCAGAACTTTCTTGGAGACGGAATAGCGAATGTCATCGCCTAAGCGGTTATCTATAATGCCTTTGAGAATGACCTCAGTATAGAAACCAGCAGCATTTGCAGAAAATCCGATAATCTGTATGACATCCCCTGGGCGTAAAAACTCGATAATTTTTCGATATGTTTCTTCTTGGAGTTTTTTGGGAAGAGTCATTGTCTGGTCGACAAGTACATATAAGTCGCGTGATGCAGCCGGGGGATTAATATCCCCCAGTGTGACCAATTGATAGCAACTGCCGATTTTTGCGGTTGTGGCATTTGCCGTCTTTTGGTCGAACCAAAAAATCAACGCTCCAACTAGTATTGCGACGGCAAAAAGTGGCCCGAAGTTTTGTGTAGTTCTCGGAGCTAAACGTTTAAGATCCAAGTCCGAGCTCCTTACGCATGCGTTCACGCATTTCGTCTTCGGTTTCGACATGCTTTTCTTTTGCCTCTTTTTCGGCAAGCAATTCCCTGCGAATGCGTGCTTCCATTTCTTCCGGACTCTCCGCTGCTGTCTTGCCCTGGTTTACAGGATCTGGCGCGGAGGTCGTTTTGATGCTTTCCGATGGTTGGAGTTTGCTTTCCACAGTACGCGAAAGTTTTCGAGCTTCGCTGTTTTGGCGAGATTGCTCTGCCTTGATTTCCGTTTGTTCGTAATGCTCGATAAAGGTGCGGTCAGCTGAATGTTGTATAACTTCTCTATGCGTTTTATCTACACCATTGGAAGTTGCGTTCTCGGTCAGTCGTGCCTGCAAGTTTGAAAGGTGTTTTTGCGCGACCCGCGCAATTGCATCACGTTTGCGTTCGTACCAGGCTTCGTAAGATGTTCTGCTTGGGAAATTGCGAATGATGCGCCGTGCGGTCGAGCTTTCTTTACCTGCAAATCCGGTTTTATAACCGATGCCAATACCCATGATTTGAATAAGGATAAAGAGGGTCGCCAAAATGGCATAGGTCGTCAAGTTGGCAGCGTCACGCGCACCCTCTTGCTCATTGTGCGCTTGATTATTGGCTTCTGTCTGCGGCTCGGTCAAAACATCAGGAAGCCCTTCAGACGCTAGGCCTTCAAGCGAGAAAAGGGAATTGTTTGGCGAGGTGTTCGCGCCAATGGTTTCCGCAGTTTTTTCCTGTTGATAGGTCTCATAGCGCACATATGTCGCTCCAATTGCGACACCGATAATGGCGATCGCGGCGATGATGGTCCACATTGGAGCGCCGGGCGTAACATGTGCATTAGTGTCAACGCGATGCAGAATTTGCATATAGGCGGGATCGTTATCATCCACCTGATCGTTCTCAAGTGTGACCTTGTTTGTGCGACCCAGAAGATTAGGGCGGTCTTCCGCATTGTCATGGATCCACCAGGTCCGAATTTTCTTGATCAGGCCTCGCTTGTGAAGTTCCTGACCTGATTGGTGGGTAAGAAACACCAACACGCAGGAAATGAGAAAGGCGATAAAGAAAGATCCCTGAACCTGTAACTGTTCACTCGCTCCGGGCAGCGTGTATCCGGCAAGCACATACGCAAAACCGAGGGCTTCGACAAATACCATTGCGATCAGGAGAACACGCATGAGGATGCCCAGTTCGTTCCTGCCCAGTTCTTGTACTTTCCCCAGATAGCTTTTGGAGCGGTCATACATTTCGGGATCTGCGGCAATTCGCCGGATGTCACCAGCAAAGTCATCACAAAGAGTACGTTCGGATGCAAACCAGCCATCTCTGCGTACCGAGATATCCTTTGATAAGCGACGCGTCTTACCGATCAGGGGTAAGCTGTAGAGAGCGCTCTTGAAAAACAGTTTTACTTCATCCCACCAAGCAATGACAAGAATGACAAAGATTGCGGTAAGGACAGCTGCGCCAATGATGGCACGATATAACAGCAAGAATGCGTAAAGTTCATCCATTTTATTGTTCCGTGCTTTTGGCGATTTTCAAGTGCATCTCGTTTGCAAAGACTTTGCTATCTTTGTCGTAATATACCCGAGCTTGCGCGAGGCCTTGTTGAGCCACATTTCGCGGGAAGAAGGTATCGATACATCTGACCGGCCATGCACCTTCGTCAAAGAATACGCGATAGACCACGCCGTTCGCGCCGATATAGGACCTTGCAGAGCCTTCGGCGCTAAGGGTCGGTGCTTGGTCCCCTTTCTTGTAATTTTCAAAGACAAAGAGACCGGGCGCTTTCTCGACAAGGCCGCTATCTTCCAAGACAGCCACCTTGGTCAGGCCAATAAGATGCCCGTTAACAGTGTCATGCCATGAGGTCGAGTAAAGTCCGGGAATATAATCCGATGTGCGATGAACCGGCATGTCTCCGTCCAGAGACATGATGCTTCCAACTGGTCTATAACTGTCATTAATGCAAGTCGTTCCAAGCATCATGTCGGCCTCGTTGGAGGCTTTTGCTTCAGAGACCGGCCACAAATTAGAAAAAAGAGATTTTTCTTCTTGGCTTTTCTCCACATTAGCAGCCACGTTCTGATCGAACTTATCAATGGGCAGGCCGCCGAAATCGATTGAGCTGCCAGATTTCAAGGAGGCGACTGTTGGTATCGTTTTGGTGGGGAGTTCGGGTTTGTTTTCCGTCGCTGGTTTGGACGTTTGAGGAGGCCGGGGAATATCAGGTGAATCTTGCGATTTTACAACGCGAGTGGGAAGAGTTGGATCACTTTCAACAAAATTATCATAGGCGATGATGCCCTCTTCCGTTCCAAGTTCGACGACCTCAACCCGGCGGTTTGCAGTGCGCCCTTCTGCGGTGAGGTTGGTTGCGATCGGGCGATCTGCGCCGGCACCCTTGTAATACAGATCAGCCAGGCCGACCCCGGAGCTTTCAAAGATTTTGGCAACTTCGCGTGCGCGTTTTTCCGAAAGGGTCCGATTCAGCTGTTCGGGGCCGGACGAGTCCGTGTGCCCAATAATCAAAACCTTTCGGTTCTTGCCTGCATAGGTCTTTGCCAATTGTTGCAGATCAGCAGCGGCAGACTTTGTTGGTACAGATGAGCCGCTGGCAAACATCATTGCATTAGAAACAGTAACGATGATGCCTTGTTCGCCTTCTTTTGGTGACGATGCGTCCGGGTTAACCCAGCTGCTTGGTGCAGGTGCGTTCACTGCCTGAACATTGAGATCACTTTCTTTCATTTGCTTTTTAACAGCCGCAAGTTCTTTGCATCTGTTCTGAAGGTACGATTGCAGTCCTTTGCCAATGAGTCCGCCAGCGGCTCCCCCGGCTACTGTTGCGACCCCTCTGTTGTCACCACCCGCAAGTAGACCGATACCGATGCCCAGCAATGCTCCGCCGATTACATAGGCTGCTTCGTTATATTCACATTCGCCATTTGCCCCGGGCGTAGTGCTCAGAAAGTTGCCGTTACCGCCGTTGGTAACGCAACCACTTAAAAGGCTGGTGGCGCATAAAGCGGCTACCAACGCCTTAGCAGGTTGCGATTTCATTCTGACCCCTGGATTCAATTATTGTGCGTAGTAGTCCCCTCTAATGCTATTATCTTTATCATCGCAAGATCAGCAAGTACTGATTGTTAAATAATAAGCCGCAGCCCGTTCCCGATATCGCACTGCAAAAGTGACTTGAAGCGTATTTTGAGTTTGGGTAATTTTCATAAAGATTATTATTAAGTGTTGTACAAAAATTACGTTTTGTGGAGGTGTCCTGTGGCTGTTACTGCCCGTCCGCGTCGTTCCGTTTTATATATGCCGGGTTCAAACGCCCGGGCACTGGAAAAGGGGCGCAGTCTGCCTGCTGATGGCCTGATCCTTGATCTTGAGGATGCTGTGGCACCCGACGCAAAGGATGTTGCCCGCGATCAGATCGTTGCCGCGCTGGCAGAAGGTGGTTATGGAAAACGTGAAATCCAGATCAGGACCAACGGATTAAACACCCCGTGGGGATATGCCGATATCGTGGCTGCGGCTAAAACATCGGCCGACGCGATTTTGCTGCCAAAGGTCGAAAGTGCCGATACGGTCCGACAGGTTGCGACCATCATGGAAGCGCAGGGTGCGCATGCGGATATGCGTATCTGGTGCATGATGGAAACGCCGCTTGCGATGCTTGATGCCAGGGAAATCGCAGGCGCCCACCCGCGCCTTGGCGGTTTTGTGATGGGGACATCCGATCTGGCGAAGGATCTGAACTGCGCTCATACGCCTGATCGTTTGCCAATGATGACAAGTCTTGGCCTTTGCCTGCTGGCGGCCCGTGCCTATGGCCTTGCGATCCTTGACGGCGTTCATCTTGATCTTTCGGACGATGATGGCTTCGCCGCATCCTGTAAGCAGGGGCGTGAAATGGGATTTGATGGCAAAACGCTGGTCCATCCCAAAACCATTGCGGCTGCTAATACCGCATTCGCCCCAGCCGAAAGCGAGATTGCCTGGGCACGCAAAATCATTGCCGCCCATGAGGAAGCGGCACAAGAGGGCAAAGGTGTTGTCGTGGTCGATGGCAAGCTGATCGAGAATTTGCATGTGGTTTCGGCCAAGCGTCTGGTCGCAATGGCCGATCAGATTGCGGAAATGGACGCGGTTTAAGCCCCGCACATAGCTGGATAAAAAGCGCGAAAAGCATCGGCATTCCATTTTGTCAGACCAAGCGCCATACATGCAGGGAGGCACCATGGCATCGAAAACAAATCCAGGAAATTACTTTGAGGATTTCCGCATCGGTCAGGAAATGCGCCACGCAACACCGCGCACGATCACGACCGGTGATGTCGCACTTTATACCGGGCTTTATGGTTCCCGTTTTGCGGTGCAGTCATCTGATGAATTTGCCCGGCGGATCGGGTTTGATCGCGCGCCTGTGGATGATTTTCTGGCGTTTCATATGGTATTTGGCAAAACCGTGCCAGATGTGTCGTTGAATGCGGTTGCCAATCTTGGTTATGCGGGCGGCGTGTTTGGTGCGCCGGTCTATCCGGGCGATACGGTCAGTACGGTATCGACCGTGATCGGGCTTAAGGAAAACTCGAACGGCAAGAGCGGTGTGGTTTACGTCAATTCCATCGGTCGTAATCAGCGCGGCGAGATGGTGCTGGATTACAATCGCTGGGTCATGGTGCGCAAACATGATGAAAGTGCCCGGGCACCTGAAACAGTCATTCCTGAATTGCCAGGCGTCGTTGCGCCAGAGGCATTGCAGATCCCCAAAAGCCTTGATCTGTCGACCTATGATTTTGAACTGTCCGGGGCATCCCATCGTTGGGGTGAATATGCGATTGGCGAAAAAATCGATCATATCGATGGCATGACCATCGAAGAAGCCGAACACCAGATCGCAACCCGTCTTTACCAGAATACAGCCAAGGTTCACTTTGATCAGGTTGCGGCAGGTGCCGGGCGGTTTGGCAAGCGGCTGATTTATGGTGGGCACATCATTTCACTGGCACGTGCATTGTCCTTTAACGGGCTTGGCAACGGTTTTCGTATTGCTGCGATTAATGCCGGTGCGCATGCTAATCCGGCTTTTGCCGGCGATACGGTATTTGCCTGGTCCGAGGTTCTGGACAAGTTTGAAATTCCGGGGCGACGAGACATCGGTGCGCTTCGTTTGCGTCTTGTTGCGGTGCGCGATCGGCAGGCATATGACTTCCCGTTACGTGACGCAGAAGGAAAATATGACTCCAGCGTTCTTCTGGACTTTGATTATACCGTTTTAATTCCCAGATAATCTGGCAGGTGCAGTCTTGCGTATTAAGGTCTAATTGTGCGATTGCTAAATGCACGTTACGCCGTTTTCTGCATTAAGGGGAAACCCTTGGCCCTTCCCGCGGGTCGTAGACGGCACAAGAGAGGTCAACTACGTAGTTTAACCGAGGCGAAAACGGAATTTGATCGCGGATTTCTTTGGATTTCAAAGGTGTCTAGATTGACTCAAACCCGTTGCATGGGTAAATAAACCCTGCTTTCCCGCCAGCTACTTTGAGAAGAGGCAAATCCGCTATGAGCAAAGCCAATCGGCCGCTGTCTCCGCACTTGCAGGTGTACCGGCTTCCGATGGCAGCCAAGATGTCCATTTCGTTCCGTGCGATGGGTGTCGGTCTTGCCATTGGTTTCGTATTTCTGGCGTCCTGGCTGATTGGTGCCGGCGCTGGTCGTGATGCATTTGACGGCTATCACGCATTTTTCACCTCGTGGTTTGGTCTGCTGCTGCTGTTCGGTTGGACGGCGGCATTTTATTACCATGCTTGCAACGGTGTCCGGCACCTTGTCTGGGATACCGGTCGCGGCCTGACGAATGAGGGCGCCAGAAAAGGCAACCCGATCGTCTTTGGCGCGGCAATCGTGCTGACCATTCTTACCTGGATTATCGGTCTGGCCTAAGGCCGGGCAAGAGGGGACAAACCTGTCATGAAAATGCAATCCGATCTGGGCCGTGTTCGCGGCCTCGGTTCTGCTAAAAGTGGCTCGTCGCACTGGTGGACCCAGCGCGTTACCGCTGTCGCAAACCTTCCGCTCGGCATCTGGTTCATCATATCGATCCTGTCTGGCCATACGGCCGACTATGATGCAGTCCGTGATTGGCTGAGCTCGTATTTCCATTCGACCATGATGATCCTGATGATCATCAGTGTTTCTGTGCACTTCACGCACGGCCTTCAGGTCGTGATCGAGGATTATGTGCACAACCGTAAAGCAGAAATCGTATCGCTGTTCCTGATCAAGGCTGTGGCCGCATTCCTGTCGGTTGCTGCCATCGTGTCGGTCATGCGTATCGTTTTTGCCGGAGCCTGAACCAATGAGCGAATCATATAAAATTATCGACCATAACTACGACGTCGTTGTTATGGGCGCAGGCGGCGCCGGTCTTCGTGCGACGCTTGGTACGGTCGAAGCCGGACTGAAAACCGCCTGTATCACCAAGGTCTTCCCGACCCGCTCGCACACCGTTGCGGCGCAGGGCGGCATTGGTGCATCACTTGGCAACATGTCCGAAGATCACTGGCAGTGGCATATGTATGACACCGTCAAGGGCTCCGACTGGCTCGGTGACCAGGACGCGATCGAATATATGTGCCGTAACGCTGTTCCGGCTGTTCATGAACTTGAACATTACGGCATGCCGTTCTCGCGGACCGAAGATGGTAAAATCTATCAGCGTCCGTTCGGTGGTCATACCCGTGACCACGGTAAAGCGCCGGTCGAACGTGCCTGTGCCGCGGCTGACCGTACCGGTCATGCCATGCTGCACACCCTGTATCAGCAGTGCCTGAAACACAAAGCCGAATTCTTTGTCGAATATATCGCCCTTGATCTGATCATGGGTGACGACGGGTCGTGCAAAGGTCTGGTCGCCTGGGATCTTGATACCGGTGAAATCCATCGTTTCAACGCCAAGATGACCATTCTGGCGTCGGGCGGTTATGGTCGCGCATTCTTTAGCTGCACCTCGGCCCATACCTGCACCGGTGACGGTCATGGCATGGTCGCACGTGCAGGCCTTGGTCTTCAGGACATGGAATTCGTTCAGTTCCACCCGACCGGCATTTACGGTTCTGGCTGCCTGATCACCGAAGGTGCGCGTGGCGAGGGCGGTTATCTGACCAACTCCGAAGGCGAACGTTTCATGGAACGTTACGCACCGACCGTTAAGGACCTTGCGTCACGTGACGTCGTTTCGCGCGGTATGGCACAGGAAATCCGTGATGGTCGCGGTGTTGGCGAACACGGTGAATACATCCACCTGCACCTTGAACATCTTGGTTCGGAAGTGCTGTGGGAACGTCTGCCGGGTATTACCGAAACCGCAAAAATCTTTGCCGGTGTTGATGCGACCAAGGAACCGATCCCGGTCCTGCCGACGGTTCATTACAACATGGGCGGCATTCCGACCAACTATAAGGGCGAAGTCCTGCGTCCGACCGCGGATAACCCGAACGCAATCGTTCCGGGTCTGATGGCGGCCGGCGAAGCGGCCTGCGTGTCGGTCCACGGTGCAAACCGTCTTGGCACCAACTCGTTGCTCGACCTTGTTGTTTTTGGTCGTGCATGTGGCTTGCACGCCGCCGAAGTCGTCGATGCCAAGGCATCCTACAAGGAACTCAAAACCACCGATGGCGACGAGGCTATTGCACGTTTCGACCGTCTGCGTTGGGCAAAGGGTTCTCGTCCGACCGCCGAAATCCGTCTGGAAATGCAGCGCGTCATGCAGGGCAATTGCGGCGTGTTCCGTACTGCCGAGATTCTCAAGGAAGGTGTCGAAAAGCTTTCCGCGACCGCAGCAACGCTTCCTGATGTTGCCGTGTCGGATCGTTCGCTGATCTGGAACTCCGATCTCGTCGAAACGATGGAACTCGAAAACCTCATGGTCTGCGCTGCTGCAACCATGAATTCCGCCGAGGCCCGTCACGAATCACGCGGGGCACATGCCCACGAGGATTATCCGAAGCGTGATGACGAAGTCTGGATGAAGCACACGATTGCGACTGTCGATTGGGACAAAGGGTATGGCGTTGATCTGACCTATCGTCCGGTCAATAACTTCACCCTTACAGATGAAGTGTCGTATATCGAGCCGAAAGAGCGCGTCTATTAAGGCGCGGCAAGAGAGGATTTGAGAGATGGTAGAATTCAATCTTCCCGCCAATTCGGTCGTTAAAGAGGGCAAGTCGTTCTCTGCACCGGCTGACGCGACAAACACCCGCAGCTTCAAGATCTATCGTTATGATCCTGACAGTGGCGATAACCCGCGTACCGATACTTACGACATTGACCTTGATAAGTGCGGTCCGATGGTTCTTGATGCGCTGATCAAGATCAAGAACGAGATCGACGCGACCCTGACATTCCGTCGTTCTTGTCGCGAAGGCATTTGCGGTTCGTGCGCGATGAATATCGACGGTCGCAACACGCTTGCGTGTCTGAAACCGATCGAGGACATCAAGGGCGAGGTCAAAATCTATCCGCTGCCGCATATGCCGGTGGTCAAGGATCTGGTGCCGGATCTGTCGCAGCCTTATGCACAGCTCGCCTCGATCGAGCCGTGGCTGAAGGCCGATAGCCCGACTCCGCCCGATGGCGAGCGTCTGCAGTCGCGTGAAGAACGCGCGAAGCTTGACGGTCTGTGGGAATGCATCCTGTGCTTCTCCTGCTCGACCGCGTGCCCGTCTTACTGGTGGAACTCCGACCGTTATCTCGGCCCGGCTGTTCTGTTGCAGGCTTATCGTTGGCTGGCTGACTCGCGTGATGAATATACCGGTGAACGTCTCGACGCGCTCGAAGATCCGTTCCGCCTGTATCGTTGCCACACGATCATGAACTGCACCAATACCTGCCCGAAAGGCCTGAACCCGGCATTGGCGATCACCGAAATCAAAAAGATGATCGCAGAACGCCGCGCCTGATCGGCTTAGACCATAAAAAAGTCTTTTTAAGACAAAAAGTTAAAGCCGCCGGAGATCGGATGATCCCGGCGGCTTTTTCTGTTTTAATACTGTTTATAAAGACAACCTGACCCGAACAATCGGGCACGAGCAAAGGCAAACCGATGAAAAAAGCGCATTGGCTGTTCCCCCTTAGCGGCGCGGCATATGGCTTCGCATTCTGGTATCTGATCGATTATCGCTGGGAGGATGACTATCTTCTGGCGAGTCTAATGACCTTTATTGCCGCACTGGCCTATTGCAGCTGGTTTGCCATTGGCGTGCGTCGTCTGCGTGATGATCTTGCGGTGACGTTTGTTTTACCAACCCTCGCAGCCCTTCAGGTGCTGGCATTTCAGCATCTGGTCGGGTTCGATCATACCGATGATGTCGCCATTTTAGGTTTGCTCGCCTGTCAGGCGTTTTGGGTCGGGCTTGCTGTCGCCATATGGCGGATATGGGGGCCGTTGCAGACGACTGTTTTACCAAACTATCCGGATCGGGCGGCACTGGTGCCCGAAATCTGGTCAATCAAGCTGGCATTGGCATTTGGTTTGGTCGGGGTTGGTGTTGTCTGGCCCGTTCTTTATGCCTTGTCTTCGCTGTTTATGCTGGTGGGGATCGACCAGATTTGGGACCTGATCAGTGAGGCGTATGTTGCGATGCCCCTTTCGGGGGCGGCTTTTGCCACAGGTATCCTCATTGCGCGTGAAAAATCGGGGCTTCTGATCCCGGTCCGCCAAGTGATTGGCGGAATGTTCCGCATTCTTTATCCGATTCAGGCTCTGGGGCTTTTCCTGTTTCTGATTGCGGCGGCATTGGGTGGCTGGGAAGTTCTGCTGGATCAGGAATTTGGTGTCTGGTGGACCGTGATGGCCGCCGCAGCAGGGTTAAGTTACCTACTGTTTGGGGCGGTGCAGGCAGGCGAAGGTGTAACCTTGTTTGGCCGGATCGGTGATCGTGTCTTTCGCTTTACATTGTGGATGGCACCGATTTTTGCCCTGATTGCGATGGCAACGATTTATATCCGGGTGCGTGAATACGGACTGACCCCATCGCGGATTTATGCGATCTGGGCGGCGGTATTTGTCTTGATGGCGACGATATGGCTTTCGGTGGCGGCATTTGGCCGTCGCCAGTCAACCCCGGTATCGTTGCGCCGGGCGTTTGGCCATATCGCGATTTGTGGGGCCCTGACGGCCTTTATCATACATCTGCCGTTGCTTGACCCGGTCAGCATTTCGGCGCGCAATCAGCAAAGCCGTCTTTTGTCGATGGCAGACTGGGACACGGCTGATCTTTCTTTCATTGCCCGAAATCTTGGAATGCCGGGCGAGAAGGCACTTGCTGAACTTGACGTGGCAAAACCCGACACGGTGCCGCCACTTGCTGAACTGCGCAGCCATATCGATTCCGATGCCGGACGGGTGATGGGCGAAATTGACAATATTCCGGTTTATCCTGCGGAATATCGCGTGCCTGGGGAAGCCGTAACCGGATTGCTTGAAGCACAGCTTGAATATGATCGCCGCTTCTGTCGCAAGGAAGGTTCAGGCACAGGAGCCCCGGACCAGTGCGCATTGTTGCTGGTCGATCTTGACGGCGATGGAATGGAAGAAGCAGCCTTTTTCACGGCGCGTGATTATGTTGATATCTATCGTTATGAGGTCGCGGATGATGATTGGCAGATTGTGACCAGTTTCTTCCATGGCCAGAACGAAATCGACCATGCGGCAATGTTGCGTGATCTTGCCGATGGTAATTTCAAAGCGGTTTCACCCCGTTATTCCGATCTTTTGATCGGTGGGGTGCAGTGGGGCCAGTATCGTTAACGCCTGCCTAATCGGGACAGGCTATGCTTTGTCATCACATGAAACAGCATCAGGGAATGACTGCTTTGTTGATCCGGACACATCATCTCATTGCGGGCCTGGCCCTTCTAACGCTGGCGGCCTGCGGCGATACCTCTGCGAAATGGGAGCCTCAGGATATGTTCGCAAGCCCGGCGGAAAAGCCGGTTGACGAACGATACCGGGCGATGATCGATTTCAAGGCGCTATCGCGTGACGAGGCAGGGGTTGAATATGCCGCCGGGCCGAGCGCGACCGTGCTGGGCGCGGTTGAAGAATCCGTTGCCCTTTGTCAGGAAAAGGGTGGCAAGGGATGCAAGGCGGTCCGTGTCGGTCTGACATGGGTTGATGGTCTTGATAGCGATGCCATCAAGGCGGTGATGGAAACCTATCGCAACACCATGCTGGCAGAAGCAACGCAGGCATCGAATGCGGGGAATGCCGGTGCGGCGAACTGGCTTGCCTTCCATTATGCGGTTCGTGGTGAAAATTTGGGTGAAGCAGAACGTCTGATCAAGCGTGCCTTGCAGGTTGCACCCGGTGATCCCGGTGCGCTCGATACCTACGGGCTGGTGCTCTATAAGCAGGGCAAATATCAGGAAGCAGAAGAGATATTTGTGGCTGTAAACAAGGCAATGCCGACGGCTGAACATCTTGCGCATTTTGCCGAAAATGCCCTTGCGATGGGCAAAACCGAAATGGCACGCGCGGCTTATCAGCGCGCCCTTGAGGCGCAGCCAAGTGCGGTGCTGTCACAGGAAATCCAGAAACGGTTGCTTGCCCTTGATCTGGGTGGCGGCGCGGCAACACAGTGATCAATCTTGTCATCTTTGATTGCGATGGGGTGCTGATCGATAGTGAAGTGCTGTCGTTTGCCGTCGATGTTCAGATACTTGCAGGCTATGGCATTGAAGTCTCGTCGGATGACCTGGCGCGCCGTTTTGGCGGTGTGTCCTATGCCGGGATGGTCGACTGCCTGAATAATGATCACGCAACCGCGATTGACGCCGTGCAGTATCAGAAAGAATGTGAAGATCTGCTCGGAAGTCTTTTTGAAACAGATCTGCGGGCGATTGGTGGCATTGACGCGGTTCTGAAATCACTTGATGTGCCGGTTTGCGTTGCATCGGGCAGTGATTTGGCACGCCTTGATACCTGTCTTGGAAATACCGGTTTGCTTGATTTCTTCGAGGCGCGGATTTTCTCGGTCGAGGAAGTGGCAAATGGCAAACCGGCCCCGGATATCTTCCTGCATGCGGCGCGGGAATGCGGTTCCAAACCGGAAAACTGTCTTGTGATCGAAGACAGCCCCGCCGGGATTATTGCCGCCGGGGCGGCCGGGATGCGATCCGTCGGATTTCTTGGTGGAGGCCATCGAAATCCGCAAGATGCCGAAATGTTAATGCAGGCCGGGGCCGAGGATGTTGTCGGTGATTCCAGCGAACTGCACCGGTATCTTGGCAATCAGGGACTGGCAAAACGACCCTGATCGCAATTGATCAGGGTGCAATGTCTTGTGATCGTTTTCTCAAGTCTGGGGCCAGTCAAGCGTTACAGGCGTATCATCAACCATCGGCAGATCAATTTCGTTCAGGTTGTTGCCCGGGCCGCTGCGATCCACGATCAGAAAATCACTTTCTGGTTCAAGCGCCAGAAGCGGGTGGTGCCAGACATTCTTGGCATAAGTCACACCTTGTGTCCCGTCCGAGATAAAGGCGCGTAGGTCTTCGAGGGCAGGGGTATCTGAACCCTCTGCCACAACAATCAGGAACTTCTGACCGCTTAGAGGCACGAACGCCTGGGAGCCCAGTGGATGGCGTTCCATCATTTTGATTTCAATCGGCATCGGGCGCGGTGTGCCGCGAAAAATGCTGATGATTGGTATGCCACCTTCGTCCCCGACATCAACGCGCGATATGTCGTGAAACCGCGTTGTTGTACCCAGATTGATTTTATATTCGTCCCGCGCGGTGGCGGTGGATATCACCTCGCCAAACGGGGCAAAAGCCGCGGGGTTTAGCGGTTCGACTTTCAGTTTCATAGTCTTATCGCTTTGCCGGTTTGCCAAGAATGCGCAGGCGGCTGATCCCGCCATCGGGAATGGAATTGACGCGCAAATGCGATACCGGGCCGAGCTTGGCGATGACCGACGCATCAAATTCGTGGATATGGTCGGCCTGCATTTTCTGTTCAGGCAAAATGGTTTGCCAGAACATCGAACGTGCGCGCAGCGACTTATCCTTTTCACCATCCACATAGGCGGCCTGAATGGAAACCCGGTCGGGATAGTTGCCCTTGAAGTGGCAGGTGTCGACGATGATTTTCTCGATCTCGCCAGGATGGCCGAGCTCAACGATAAGCCACTCGTTGCCGGGTTCGCGGCGCCGTCTGGTTTCCCAGCCATCACCCATATTGATGCCTCTGCCCGGGGCCAGAATGGCATTCGGGTTGCCATAATGGGCATCCGACCATGTCAGGACCACGCCGCCATTGATCATGGCTGCCAGATCAATCTGATCGGCACTGCTTGCCATTTTTGACCAGTCCCGATCCGGGCGGCCATAAACGCGCAGACGGGCAATGCCTCCATCGGGATAGATATGCAGGCGGACATGGGTGAAAACGCCCTCTGCCGTGACGTCAGCATAATGGTGGGCTTCTGCGCCGACACCGGCACGCAACCCGATCGGGGCAACAATTTCGATCCAGGTTGTATCTTCGGCGGGATCACCATCCGGGCAATAGCATGCCTCTAGCGATGCGGCGGGCGGGAAGTTGCCGGTGAAGTGGCTGGTATCGATATCGACACCGTAAATCCGGCCCGATGTTGCCAGCCGTACCACACAGTAATCATGACCTTCCACACGTTTCCGGCGGCTTTCCCAGCCATCCATCCACTTGCCATTGTCATCATATTTATCCGGATAAAAAATGGCATCGGCGGTTTGCAACATGCGTTGCTTGTCGGCAAAGAAATCGTCGGTCGCAAAGATTGCCTCTGCGCCCAGACGTTCGTCGGCCAGATTGACAAAACGCCGGGTAAATTCCGGGGCATCATGGTTTGTGTGGTGGCTCATGGCTTCTAAATCCTGATTATCGGTTATTTTGTTCGGGCCGGTCATTGGTGATCAAAGGGCTTCGAGGCGCAGCTTGGCGATACGGTGTACCTGATTGATGGCCTCGTTAAATTCGGTTTCGACATCGTTCTTAACGCGGCGTTCGAATGCGTTCAGGATGTCGGTCCGATGGAACCCTTTGACCGCAAAGATGAACGGGAAACCGAACTTCTTTTTATAGTCGTCATTCAATTGCGTAAAACGGGCAAGTTCATCGTGCGTGCATTGATCAAGCCCGGCACCGGTTTGCTCATTCTGCGAGGAATGCGTGAGTTCCGCCAATGCAAGCTTGCCAGCAAGATCAGGGTGGGCGCGAAGCAGTGTCAGTTTGTCACCATCAACCGCGCCATTTACCACGGCCGCCATGGCATCGGCGAGTGCATCAGGGGTATCAAGGGCGGGCGTGATGCCGCGATCATATAACTGTTCAGCGATCCAGGGCGAATGTTCGTAAACCCCGCCATACAGCGAGACAAAGGCGCTTTGCGCCAATGTGCTGGGTGGTCGGGTTTCGAACAATGATTTTGCAGGTTTGGTCATATCGGCCATTTCAGTTCTTGTTTTTCTTCATGGTTATTGGTTTTCGGTGAACGGATGATGTTCGCGCCAGTGACGCGCAATATCGATGCGACGTGCAAACCAGACATCATCATGACCGCGCACATAATCGACAAAGCGTTTCAGGGCTGCAAACCGACCCGGACGGCCGACAAGACGGCAATGCAAACCGACCGATAGCATCCGCGGGGTTTCAGCACCTTCTTCGTAAAGCGTATCAAAACTGTCTTTCAGATATTGAAAATATTGTTCGCCGGAATTGAAGCCCTGCATGGCGGTAAAGCGCATGTCGTTGACATCAAGCGTATAGGGCACGATCAGATGCGGGGTTTCTGTCTGTGTCGACCAGAAAGGCAGTTCGTCGCTGTAGTCATCCGCGTCATACAGGAAGCCGCCTTCTTCGGCGACAAGCCGCCGGGTGTTAGGGCTTGTGCGGCCTGTATACCAGCCAAGCGGGCGTTCGCCCGTCACATCCTTGATGATGTCGATGGCTTTGTGCAGGTGTTCGCGTTCAAGTTCTTCGGGGAAATATTGGTAATCGATCCAGCGATAACCATGCGAACAGATTTCATGACCATCGCGCATCGCGACTTCGCCAACCTTCGGGTGGCGGGCCAGTGCCATGGCAACGGCAAAGATGGTGATCGGAATTTGCCGTTCGCGAAACAGGTTCAGGATCCGCCAGACACCAACGCGCGAACCATATTCGTAAATCGACTCCATGCTCATATGGCGAACGCCTTCGCGCATGTCGGCACCGATGATTTCCGACAGGAAGGATTCTGACGCGCGATCCCCGTGCAGAACGCAGTTTTCACCGCCTTCCTCGTAATTCAGCACGAACTGCACCGCAACACGGGCCTTGCCCGGCCAGTTGGCCTTTGGCGGATTGGGGCCATAGCCAATCAGGTCGCGTGCATAATTCTGTTCGGTCATCTTTGGCCTCTCCTGATATCGCAACGCCCGGCTTTGTCATGCGGGCTGTTTGGTGTAGCATTAACCATAGGTCGAAGCGCAGCAAGGAAGAACTCC
This sequence comes from Thalassospira sp. MBR-102, assembly GCF_040549275.1. Classification (NCBI taxonomy): domain Bacteria; kingdom Pseudomonadati; phylum Pseudomonadota; class Alphaproteobacteria; order Rhodospirillales; family Thalassospiraceae; genus Thalassospira; species Thalassospira sp. MBR-102. The sequence goes on along the minus strand of NZ_JBEPTC010000002.1, from coordinate 342,537 downwards.
TGCGCGCTGATTGATGGATGATCATGCCGCACTATCAATCTGACTTTGATAATGTTCCTGGACGGGAAATCGCTTTGGCCGGTTTTTTATTGGCTTTTAAAAGCTTTTGATCCGACTTTGATAGTATTCTGCACGAAGCTATGGCAATCGTTTTTCAAAGAATTATTGATATAGTTTCACTTTATCGCCTCTTTCCACGATCCGTGTCCTAATGCGACCTTTTTGAAACGCTATAAATTCGTTCGGCATAAAACGATCAATCAGAAAAGCCGACCAGGGAAGAAGCGACCGACCACCGCATGAGAGAGAAAAGAGGAGGCCCGGCATGGGACGACTGACTACCCATGTTCTAGATACGGCAAAAGGTTGCCCGGCGGGCGGCATCCGGATCGAGCTGCACCGTTTTGGTGACGGCCATGATGATCTGGTCGCCGAAGCCGTAACCAATGCCGACGGGCGAACCGATGTGCCAATGCTTGATGGTGCCTCGTTCAAGCCGGGCGAGTATCAGCTTGTCTTTCATGCCGGGGCGTATTTCGACGCCATCGGTCTTGATCTGCCGGGGCCGAAATTCCTTGATCAGGTCGTAATCCGGTTCGGTATTTCAGATGCGCAGGCACATTATCATGTGCCGCTGCTGCTTTCGCCGTTTGGCTATTCCACCTATCGTGGCAGCTGAGGCCATCATGACCAAACCGGCCCTTGATACACGCGATGATATCCGGTTCTTGTTCGGAAACGAGGAACGTCGCCTGCGCGATATCGATCCGCAAATGACGGTTTTGAGCTGGCTGCGCTTAAACGAGCGCAAGACCGGGACGAAAGAAGGCTGTGCCGAGGGCGATTGTGGTGCCTGCACGGTTATTCTGGGCGAACCGGATGGAATGGGCAGCATGCGTTACCGGACGGTCAATGCCTGTATCCAGTTTATGCCGACCCTTGATGGCAAGCAGCTTCTGACTGTGGAACATCTTAAATCCGATGACGGCAGCCTTCATCCGGTGCAGCAGGCCATGGTAGAAACCCATGGGTCGCAATGCGGTTTCTGTACGCCTGGTTTTGTCATGAGCCTCTATCAGCTTTGGCTGGATGGGGGCGAGGATGACCGGGGTGCCATCAATGACGCCCTTGCCGGGAACCTTTGCCGTTGCACCGGTTACGGACCGATCATCGAAGCCGCCCGCGAGGCCGGTGGCATAAGCGCAACCGATCCGGTCGAACAAAAACGCCGTTCCGATATTGCGACCCGATTGACCGCGATGATCGAAGGTGCAGGCATGCTGGCATTCGAAATGCCGGTGGGTCGTTACTTCGCGCCGCGCAGCAGCGATGAACTGGCCGCACTTTTGGTGGCCCATCCCGATGCGACGGTGCTGGCGGGCGGAACGGATGTCGGGCTTTGGGTGACCAAGATGCTCAAGCGGATTGATCCGATCATTTATATCGGGGATGTCGCCGATCTTAAATCGGTCCGCGAAAAGGGCGGTGCTCTGACCATCGGTGCCGGTGTGACTTATAGCGATGCTCATGCTGCGCTTGGCATGATTGCCGGTGATGTCGGGGAACTGGTTCGCCGGATCGGGTCACGGCAAATCCGCAATGCGGGGACGGTTGGTGGTAATATCGCCAATGGATCGCCGATTGGCGATACACCGCCTGCCTTGATTGCATTGGGCGCGCGGATTGTTCTGCGCATGGGTGATATCCGGCGCGAAGTCGCCCTTGAAGATTTCTTTATCACCTATGGCAAGCAGGACCGGGCCAAGGGCGAGTTCGTTGAAAGCATCATCGTTCCGAAACCAGCCGCCGGGGTGCAGTTCAAGGCTTACAAGATCTCCAAGCGGTTTGATCAGGACATTACGGCGGTTCTTGCGGCCTTTGCCATTCGGATTGATGGCGGCAAGGTGGTCGAGTTCCGGGCGGCATTTGGTGGCATGGCTGGAACACCGATGCGGGCCAAAAAGTGCGAGGCGGCCCTGATCGGCAAGGACTGGAACGAGGCCAGCCTGAGTGCGGCGCAACTGGCTTTGACCAGGGATTTTGCACCGATGTCGGATATGCGGGCATCAAAGGAATACCGCATGCTGGTCGCGCAGAACCTTCTGACCAAACTGTTTATCGAAACAACGGCACCTGAAATTGCCACCCGTCTGGTTGGCAGAGAGGCCGCCCATGTCTGACAACGCACCCAAAATCATCGATACCAAAGACCCGGACGAACTTCTGGCACCGACACCGGGGCTTTCAGGTGGGGTCCGGTCCGCCAGCAAGCATGACAGTGGCCCGAAACATGTCGCGGGCGAAGCGGTTTATGTTGACGATATTCTTGAGCCGTTCGGCACTCTTCATCTGGCACCCGGTGCGGCAACCATCGCACATGGCAGGATTACGAAGATGGATCTGTCAAAGGTGCGATGCGCCCCCGGTGTGGTTTGTGTTCTGACGGCGGATGATGTGCCCGGTGTCAATGACGTGTCACCCGCCCATACCCATGATGATCCGGTTCTGCCCGACGGGATTGTGCAGTTTTACGGTCAGCCGGTTTTCTGTGTTGCCGCCGAAACCCGCGAACAGGCACGCAATGCCGTCAAGCTGGCCGAGATCGAATATGAAGAACTGCCCGCGATCCTGAGCGTTAGGGAAGCACTGGAAAAACAGCAATTTGTTGCACCACCCCATGTCATGGCGCAGGGCGATGCCAAATCGGCACTGGCACGTGCCAAGCATCGCCGGTCCGGGGTGATGGAAATCGGCGGGCAGGATCATTTCTATCTTGAAGGACAGATCACCTTTGCCATCCCGCAGGAAGACGGTGATGTGCTGTTGCATTGTTCGACCCAGCATCCGTCCGAGGTTCAGCACAATATCGCCAATGTCCTTGGTCGTCCGGCCAATGCCGTAACGGTCGAAGTTCGCCGTATGGGGGGCGGTTTTGGTGGCAAGGAAACGCAGGCATCGCAATGGGCGGCACTGGCGGCGATTGTCGCGGTCAAAACCGGGCGTCCGGCAAAAATGCGTCTGGATCGGGATGATGACATGGTCATGACCGGCAAACGCCATGACTTTATTGTCGAATATGATGTCGGCTTTGACGATGATGGCCGGATTTGCGGGCTGGATATTCAATATGCCGTCAATTGCGGTTTCTCGGCCGATCTGTCGGCCGCGATCTGTGATCGTGCGATGTTCCATACCGACAATGCCTATTTCCTTGGCGATGTTGAAATCCGGTCCTATCGCTGCAAAACCAATCTGGTATCCAATACCGCGTTTCGCGGTTTTGGCGGGCCGCAGGGGATGGTGGCGATTGAACGGATCATCGATGAAATCGCTATGACGATTGGCCGCGATCCGCTTGATGTACGGATCGCCAACTATTACGGGACAACCGACCGCAACACGACACCGTATCACATGACGGTCGAGGATAATGTCCTTGCGGAACTGACGGACGACATTCTGGCATCTTGCGATTATCGCAAGCGCCGCAAAGAAATAGATGCGTTTAACGCCGAAAGCCCGGTGATCAAGCGCGGTATTTCAATCACGCCGGTCAAGTTTGGCATTTCCTTTACCACGACCTTCCTTAATCAGGCAGGCGCATTGATCCATATTTATCAGGACGGATCAGTGCATCTGAACCATGGCGGGACGGAAATGGGGCAGGGCCTGTTTATCAAGGTTGCCCAGGTTGTTGCCGAAGAATTCCAGATTGATCTGGACCGGATCAAAATCACGGCAACCAATACCGGCAAGGTTCCCAACACATCGGCAACCGCGGCATCAAGCGGGGCGGATATGAACGGCATGGCAGCGCGCGATGCCGCCATCACAATCAAATCCCGCCTGATTGCATTTGCGGCTGAGAAATACGGTGTGGCCGAGGCTGCCGTCCGGTTTGTTCCGGGCCGGGTGATTGTTGGTGATGTGACCGAACTGGAATTTGCCGATCTGATCAAACAGGCCTATCTGGCGCGTGTTTCGCTTTCGGCAACGGGCTATTATGCGACACCGAAAATACATTATGACCGCGAAACCGCATCGGGTCGGCCGTTCTATTACTTCGCCTATGGCATGGCCTGTTCCGAGGTGATGATCGATACCCTGACCGGTGAATACAAGGTGACCCGCGTTGATATCAGCCACGATGTCGGCCGGTCGTTGAACCCGGCGATTGACCGGGGGCAGATCGAAGGCGGCTTTATTCAAGGGATGGGATGGCTGACATCTGAGGAATTGTGGTGGGATGATGCCGGTCGTTTGCGCACACATGCGCCGTCCACCTATAAAATTCCCGCATGTTCGGATCGTCCGGATGATTTCCGGCTTGAGTTGTGGTCATCCGGAAGAAATGTTGAAAAAAACATCCACAGATCCAAGGCGGTTGGTGAGCCGCCCCTGATGCTGGCGATTTCAGTGCATCGCGCAATTGCTGATGCGATTGCATCGGTCGGGAATTACAAGGTGATCCCGATGCTCGATGCGCCAGCAACCCCCGAAGCCGTCCTGAATGCGGTCGCAAATGTGGCAAAGGGCATGATCGCCCAAAGTCATGATGCGGTTCCGGCGGCGGGGGAATAGCATCATGCGCCTGTCCCATGACGCCCATATTGCTGTTTTGCAGTCCCCTGATCCGGTGATGCTAATCAGTGTGGCGGCCATTCGCGGGTCTACCCCGCGGGAGGCAGGGGCGTTTATGCTGGTCAGCGAAAATGCCATTGCCGGAACGATTGGCGGCGGCAATCTGGAACATCAGGTCACATTGCGTGCCCGTCAAACTCTTGCCTCGCAGGGCGATATCATCGCGGAACTGGTCCCGTTCCCCTTGGGGCCGGGGCTTGGGCAATGTTGCGGGGGCGCTGTCGATATTGCATTTCACCGGCTGAACCCGATACAAAAGCATCAGCTGGCCACCGCAATAAGCAGCACACAAAACCGCGCCGGTACTGGTCATGGTGACTGGGTATTGTTGCCGATGGGCGAAAGCCGACATCTTGAAACTGCCAGCGCTGCGGATGCCGAAGCACTGGATCATCTTTTTACAGGTGTGCGCGGCGGTTTGTCGGGGGCGGGCGAGGAACGGAAACTTTGCTTGCGGCTTGACGACGGGGCAACACCGCTTTGGCTGTTTGGTGCCGGGCATGTCGGGCAGGCGATTGTTCAGGCACTGGCACCCTTGCCGTTCGATCTTCATCTGATCGATTCGCGTGATGAATACCTGACCCTGCCAGAAACAGCAAAACTGCATCTGCATCAAAGCGATAGGCCACAGGACGAGGTGGGCGACATGCCGTCTGGTGCCTTCGCACTCATCCTGACGCACAGTCACGCACAGGATTTTGACATCTGCCGGGCGGCGTTGATGCAGGATGATCTTGGTTTTGTCGGCATGATCGGAAGCCAAACCAAACGCGCGCGTTTTGTCCGGCGATTAAAATATCGTGGGTTGGGTGATGCGGAAATCGGTCGTTTGACATGCCCGATTGGAATTCAAGGCATTGCCTGCAAACAACCGGCAATCATCGCGGCATCGGTCGCGGTGCAATTGCTGTCCGTGCGTGAAGCACGAATGGCGCAAAATCTGGTGAACAGGGTCGCACAAGACGGCCTTGCCGGATGATAAAGGCCTTCTTTGCAAGGCATATAAATGATAAAGGGCCGCGCCAATAGTGGCCTGATCAGGAGGATCCGTTCACCGGATCAGGAGTTCATATAGGGAGATTTGGCTGTGTGTGGTGCCAAGCATGAACACATGCTCCATGCCGTGAATTTATCGCGGGCAAAAATGGAAGAAGGCTGTGGCGGTCCGTTCGGGGCAATCATTGTCAGGAACGGTGAAGTCGTTGCCGAAGGATGGAACAATGTCACATCCAGCAACGATCCGACCGCCCATGCCGAGGTCAGTGCCATCCGCGCGGCCTGCGAAAAGCTTGGTACCTTCAATCTTGCCGGATGCGAGATTTACACCAGTTGCGAACCCTGCCCGATGTGCCTTGCCGCGATCTATTGGGCCCGTCTTGACCGAATCTATTATGCCAATTCCCGCGAAGATGCCGCGGCAATCGGCTTTGACGATCAATTCCTGTATGATGAAGTGGCAAAACCGATCCCGGATCGGAGCCTGCCTTGCGAACATCTGGATTTAGGGGAAGCGCGTGATGTCTTTGCGGCCTGGGATGCCAAAGAAGATAAAATCGCGTATTGAGACCGTTTGATTAGCAAACCGTGAACGGGTAATACCAACGGTGCGCGTGATCGGATCGCAAAATAGGGGTGGCAGCAGTGACGTCAAGGACCGGGAATACCGGCTCAGATACAGGCTTGGTGATGACAGGCGCGGTGAAACCGGCACAGCTTGAAGTGCGCGGTGTGACCAAGGCCTTTCCGGGCTGTCTGGCAAATGACGATATCAGTTTCCGTATCGAACCTGGCGAAATCCATGCCCTTCTGGGGGAAAATGGCGCGGGTAAAAGTACGCTTGTGAAAATCATCTATGGCGTGTTGCAGGCCGATCATGGCGCATTGCTGTGGGAAGGAAAGCCGGTCACGATCCATAGCCCGCATGACGCACGCGAAATGGGCATTGGGCTGGTATTCCAGCATTTTTCGCTGTTTGAAACCATGACGGTTCTGGAAAACATCGCATTGGCGATGAACGACGTGCGCGATATGGCCGCCCTGCGTCAGCAGGTGATCGAGGTCGAAAAGACCTATGGTCTGCCGCTTGATCCAGATCGGCATGTCTATACACTTTCGGTTGGTGAACGTCAGCGGATCGAAATCGTCAGATGCCTTCTGCAAAATCCAAAACTGCTTATTCTGGACGAGCCGACATCGGTCTTGACCCCGCAGGAAGTCGAAAAGCTGTTTGAAACATTGCGCCGTCTTGCAGATGAAGGTTGCGCGATCCTGTATATCAGCCACAAGCTGCACGAAGTCAAAGCACTGTGTCAGAAGGCGACCGTCTTGCGCGGCGGCAAGGTCGTTGGCGGGTGTGATCCGCGCGCGGAAACGGCGAAATCCATGGCCGAAATGATGATCGGCCAGAAACTGACCGCACCTGATCGCAGCGGGACACGCAAATTCGGCGATGTGCGTCTTGATATTTCCGATCTCTCACTGATCAGCGACGAACAATTCGGCACCGACCTTAAGGGGATTGGTCTTAAGGTGCGGGGCGGGGAAATCATGGGGGTTGCCGGTGTTGCCGGCAATGGCCAGAACGAGCTGTTTCAGGCACTGGCCGGCGAAACCGAAATCATCGGCACGCCGGACTGCATCAAAATTGATGGCAATCCGGTTGCGCATTTTGGTCCGCGCCGCCGCCGTCGGCTTGGCGCTGCGTTTGTGCCCGAAGAACGTAACGGGCATGGTGCCGTTCCTGATATGAGCCTGTCGGAAAACGGGTTTTTAACAGCGTTTCGTCGTATGGCGTTGTCTGCACGTGGTCTGATCCGCGAAGTGCCGACCCGTACCTTTGCCGACAAGATCATCAAGACATTTGATGTACGCACCACCGGTGCCTCGGCCGAGGCCGGAAGCCTTTCGGGGGGAAACCTCCAGAAATTCATCGTCGGGCGTGAAATCCTTCAGGATCCGGGCGTACTGGTGATTTCCCAACCGACCTGGGGTGTGGATGCCGGTGCGGCAAGTGCCATCCATCAGGCATTGCTTGATCTGGCGGCGAAGGGCACGGCGGTTCTGGTGATTTCGCAGGATCTGGACGAGATTTTCGCCATCTGTGATCAGGTGGTGGTGATGGCCGAAGGCAAGATGTCCGCCCCGCGGCCGATGGCCGACGTCAGTGTCGAGGAAATCGGTTTGTTGATGGGGGGACTTCACGATCTGGACGGCGACGTAACCCTGAAGACGAAAGAGCTTATCGAAGGAGATCACGTTGGTCAGGCTTGAACCCCGTCGCCAGCATAGTCAGGCGATGGTTTATCTGTCGCCGGTTCTGGCAATTCTCACGACGCTGTTTGTCGGCGGGATCATCTTTTCCTTTATGGGCAAGAACCCGTTCGATGCGCTCTATACTTTCTTCATCCTGCCGATCAACAACAGCTACGGACTTTCGGAACTGTTTGTTAAGGCAACTCCGCTTGTGATCATTGCCATCGGGCTGTCGATGGGGTTCCGCGCCAATGTCTGGAACATCGGTGCCGAGGGTCAATTGACCATGGGCGCCATATTCGGCGGTGGTCTTGCGCTGTATTTTCATGACAGTGAAAGCATGTTCCTTTTGCCCGCAATGTTTGTTCTTGGGGCGATTGGCGGGGCCTTCTGGGGGGCGATACCGGCGCTTTTGCGCACCAGATTCAATGCCAACGAAATCCTGACCAGCCTGATGCTGACCTATGTCGCAACACTGTTTCTGAGCTTCCTTGTGCATGGGCCGTGGCGCAACCCCGAAGGATTCAACTTCCCTGAATCCCGCCCGTTCCCGGATGCAGGCCTGTTGCCGATCATTTATGACGGGACGCGGGTCCACCTTGGAACGGCCTTTGCGGTACTGGTGGTGATTGCCGGGTGGATTTTGCTGTCGAAATCCGTGATCGGGTTCCAGTTGCGCGTGGTGGGCAAGGCCCCGCAGGCCGCGCGTCATGTTGGGTTCCGGCAGAAACGCATGGTCTGGTTTACCCTGTTGCTGGGCGGCGGTCTTTCCGGTCTTGCCGGTCTGTTTGAGGTTGCCGGACCTATCGGTCAGTTGCAACCCGCCATATCGCCCGGTTATGGCTTTACCGCGATTATCGTTGCCTTCCTTGGGCGGTTGCATCCGCTGGGTATTCTGTTTGGTGGGCTGATCATGGCGCTGACCTACCTAGGGGGGGAATTGGCCCAGATTACGTTGGGGCTGCCAAATGCAGTAACCGGCCTGTTCCAGGGGATTTTGCTGTTCTTCCTGCTGGCATGTGATGTTTTGACCAAGTACCGGGTTCGTTTCGGAACCCCTGCTGCCAAAGGGGAGGCCGCATAATGGATTGGCTCATTCCACTGATGCTGACTGTGATTACGGCATCGACCCCGCTTTTGCTGGCGTCGACCGGCGAACTGATCACCGAAAAATCCGGTGTGCTGAACCTTGGCGTAGAAGGCATGATGCTGGTTGGTGCGATTTCCGGCTTTGCGGTTACCGCGTCAAGCGGATCGGCTATTCTGGGTATTCTGGCGGCGATCATTGCCGGGATGTTGATGTCGCTGATCTTCGCCTTCCTGACATTGACCCTTATGGCCAATCAGGTGGCAACGGGTTTGGCTCTGACCATATTCGGGGTCGGTTTTTCAGCGCTTGTTGGCTCCGGCTTTGTCGGTTTTGCGATTGAACCGCTTCCGGGGCTTCATATCCCGGTTCTGACCGATATTCCGCTGGTTGGTGAAATTCTGTTTGGTCAGGATTTTCTGGTTTATCTGTCGATTGTGATGGTGATTGCGGTCGGATTTTTCCTGTCACGGACCCGTGGCGGATTGATACTCAAGGCGGTTGGTGATTCTCATCATTCCGCGCATGCCATCGGCTATTCGGTGATCAAAATCCGCTATATGGCGACCATGTTTGGTGGGGCAATGGCGGGGCTTGCCGGGGCGTATCTGTCACTGTCATATACGCCGATGTGGGCCGAAAACATGACCGCGGGCCGTGGCTGGATCGCATTGGCACTTGTGGTGTTTGCAACATGGCGTCCGGGGCGATTGTTGGCGGGGGCCTATATGTTCGGGCTTATTTCGGTATTGCAGCTCCATGCGCAAAGTGCGGGTGTTCATGTCCCGTCACAATTCATGTCGATGTTGCCTTACCTTGCGACCGTGATTGTTCTGGTGATCATTTCCAGTGATCGCGCCAAGATCAGATTGAATGCACCTGCCTGTATCGGGCAGGCGTTCCGGCCCGCACAATAGGGGCGGTGAAACGGGATCGGGGGACGCCAAAAGATTCTCCGACCCGGTGGGAGGAAGTGCGTATCGGACCAAAACTCAATCAAGCCGGTCTGAATATCATCTCTGGATATCATCAGGCCGGTTTGGCTGAGTCTTGGTCTGGACAAGAACACGTCATTGATTGCGTAAACAATTGGGTTTAAATCCTGATTAGCTGATTAACAGGGAGACCAGATAATGAATGCAAACCTCGTGAAGCGCACGCTTGCCGCCGTTGTGGCAACCGGTGCACTTGCACTCGGCATGGGTGCAGCCCAGGCTGAAGACGTCAAAGCCGGCTTTGTTTATGTCGGCCCGATTGGTGACCATGGCTGGTCCTATCGTCACGACATCGGTCGTCAGGCAATCGAAGCGGCCCTTGGTGACAATGCCACCACCAGTTACGTCGAAAGCGTTCCGGAAGGTGCCGATGCTGAACGTGTGATCCGTCAGCTGGCCCAGACCGGCCATAACCTGATTTTCACCACCTCGTTCGGTTTCATGAACCCGACTGTCAAGGTCGCCAAGCAGTTCCCGAATGTGAAATTCGAACATGCAACCGGTTACAAACGTGATGCAAACGTTTCGACCTATGCCGCACGTTTCTATGAAGGCCGTTACGTTGCTGGTGTGATCGCTGGTAAAATGACCAAGTCGAACATTGTCGGCTATGTCGGTTCGTTCCCGATCCCGGAAGTTGTTCGTGGCATCAACGCCTTCATGCTGGGTGCATGGTCGGTTAACCCGGATGTGAAAGTCAAAATCGTCTGGGCAAACACTTGGTACGATCCGGGCAAAGAAGGCGACGCAGCCAAGGCCCTGATTGATCAGGGTGCTGACATCATGGTCCAGCACACCGATAGCCCGGCTCCGCTTCAGGTTGCCGAGAACCGCGGTATCGTCGGTTTTGGTCAGGCATCCGACATGATCAAATTCGCCCCGAAGGCACAGTTGACCGCGATTGTTGACCATTGGGATGAATATTATGTCGCACGCGCCAAGGCTGTCATGGATGGTACTTGGGAATCAATCGACACATGGGGCGGTATTGATTCCGGTATGGTGGACATGGCACCTTACACCAACATGCCGGACGACGTAAAAGCACTGGCCGAAGAAACCGAAGCCAAGATCGCATCAGGTGAAATTCATCCGTTCGCAGGCCCGATCTATGATCAGGCTGGCGAATTGCGCATCAAGGAAGGCGAAGATGCAACCGACGAAATGCTTCTGGGCATGGACTGGTACATCAAAGGCATTGATGCCGAACTGCCGAAATAATCACGATTTGCACGTCCTGTAACGGCGACGTACTGAACAACCCCGCATCTGATGTGCGGGGTTGTTTCGTTTCAGGGCTTCTTGATGCTTGTTTCCGTATCACCCGGACGGATGCGTTTCGGGCTGTCATCGACTTTTTCGTAGGCGATCATTTCCATCTTCGGGTGTAGCAAGGCATAAAGTGCAGCGCGCCAGAATTTCAGTTTGACCTTGTGCTCGCGCGTTTTACCCGCCCAGCGTTCGCGAAAAAGCTCCATATCCTCCCGCCGGGAAAAATAGATCACCAGATCGACGATGGGGGCGGATTGGGTCGCGCGCGGCAGTTCGATATTGCGAATGCCCATGGTCCATCTGTCGCTGCGGATATTCTTGTCCAGCCAGTCAAGCACGCCCTGGGCAGAGCGCTTTTCATGGATCACCACGCGAAATGGAAAGTCCCGAAGATCTTTTGTCATGTTGCTTCCCTGCAAACACCCCCTTATCAGAAGATCAAAAGGATGACCGCCTGACAAGACATGATCGTTGGTCGATCCTACTATTGTATGTTGGGATTGTGGGGGCCAATTATATTTATCTAATTTTTATCATCGCGCTTAGTCTATGTATCACATGGATATTTTACATTTATCATTCGCGGATATATCGTTACATGGTATCCGGGCATTCAAACTGCTGTGATCTAAAATAGCAGGTAATCGGACAGAAAATCGGGGAAAGAAACGTGAGCCAAACGCCAGTCAGGGCCAAGCCAACGGGCAAGGAACGTCATTTCGAGCCGGAAGAACTGATCGTCAGCAAAACTGACCTTAAAGGCCGGATTACATATGCGAACGAGGTTTTCCTGCGTCTATCTGACTACCATGAAAAGGAAGTTCTCGGGCAGCCTCATTCGCTTATTCGTCATCCCGATATGCCGCGCTGTGTTTTCAAATTGCTGTGGGATGAAATAGCCGCCGGTCACGAGATTTTCGCTTATGTCGTCAACATGTCAAAGAATGGCGATCATTACTGGGTGTACGCCCATATCACGCCCAGTCTTGACGCGAATGGCAAAATCATCGGCTACCACTCGAACCGTCGGGTGGCTGATCCAAAGGTTCTTAAAGACACGATCATCCCGCTTTATGCGGAACTCCGCCAGATCGAAGAAAGCACCGCCAACCGTAAGGACGGCATGATCGCCGCGGAAAAAGCTCTGGCGCAAAAGCTTTCAGATGCCGGTCTGGCATACGACAAATTCATTCAAAGCCTTTAGGCTGTTTGCTAATTCGAGGTTTCAAAATGTCGCTATTTGGTGGTTCTAGCAAATCGGGGATCAAAAAGGCACTGGACGTTGTTCTGGCCGCAGCCGAAGGTGATTACGAAGCGCGCATAACCAGCGTCGACAGTCATCCCGACATGCGCGAACTTTTCATCGCGATCAACAGGTTGATTGACCGAAATGACGCTTTCTTGCGCGAAAGTGCTGCATCGATGGGGGCTGTTTCTGAAAACCGGTATTATCGTCGGATTGTCGAAACCGGGCTTGTCGGGGCCTATCTGACGTCGGCACAGAAAATCAATGCGGCGACCGCGTCGATTGAACAAAAACTGACCGGTTTCAATACCATCGTTGAAGAATTCAAAAGCGGTTCATTCGAAGCCGTTGATCAGATTGCCGAGGCCGCGGGTGCGCTTTCAAGCGCATCGGGTGACGCCAATCGTATTGCACATGAAACCAGTTCGCGTTCGACAAACGTTGCCGCCGCGGCCCGTCAAACGGCGGCCAATGTTGCTGGCGTGTCCGAGGCATCCGAAGAACTCAATCAGTCGATCCGCACTGTTGCCGATCAGGCTCGTGAATCGGTAGAAATTGCCAATCGTGCGAATGGCCTGGCACAGGAAACGGATGGGCGTATCGGCCAGCTCGAAGCAGCAGCAGGCGAGATTGTCGAAGTTGTCAGCTTTATCCGCGACATCGCGGCACAGACCAACCTTCTGGCTCTGAATGCGACCATCGAGGCGGCCCGTGCAGGCGAGGCGGGCAAGGGCTTTGCCGTGGTTGCAAACGAGGTCAAGGGCCTTGCCAACCAGACCAGCAAGGCAACGGAATCGATCGAGGAAAAAGTTCAGGATATTCAGAATGCAATTGAGGCATCGGTCAATTCGATCCGCGAGATTGCATCTGTCATTGATGATCTGGCCATCCGTTCGGATCTGATTTCGAATAATGTTGAAACCCAGACGGCATTGTCATCAAACATCACCCGCAATGTCGAACAGGCATCCAGCGGCGCACAGGAAGTGACCGACAATATCACCGTGGTTTCCGAAATGGCCGGTCAGACTGGCGAGGCCGCCGATACCACCCGCGATATGGCGGGCAAACTGGCGCGGGAGTCTGAAAATCTGCGCAAGCAGCTGGGCGGGTTCCTCGATACCATCGCCGAACTGCTGTACAGCACCGCGCGCAAATAGCTACCTGTTAAGAACTTTCTGCTACGATAAGGGGATAGATGCCCCTTATCGCCTTTGCCGGAAAGGAAGTCAGTCATGCGTGTGTTTTTTAATTCCCGCCACGATGCCCATGACGGGAATGGTGAAATGCAGCATGGGCGTTTGATTCCATGCTTTGAAAATTCCCGCCGGATGGCAATCATCCGCGATGCGGTGGCCCATTCCGTACAGGCGCAGCTGGTTGACCCGACCGATCATGGCATGGCTCCGATTGCCGCCATTCATGATGCGGATTATCTGTCCTTTCTTGAAAACGCTTGGGCGGACTGGAATGCCGCAGGCAATGATCATGATGCTTTTCCCTATGTCTGGCCGACAGCCGGTTTTTCCGGTGGTCATCCCGCTCATATCAGCGCGCGTCTTGGGCAATATGCCATTTCATCGGATACCCCGATCACCAAGGGGACATGGAAGGCGGCCTATTGGGGCGCACAAACCGTTGTGTCGGCGGCCGATGCCGTCTGGAACGATGGCGAGGCATCCTTTGCCCTGACCCGCCCGCCGGGGCATCATGCACATGCCAATCGTTATGGCGGATATTGCTTCCTTAATAACTCTGCCATTGCCGCCCAGCAGATGATTACCAAAGGTGCGAAAAAGGTCGCGATTCTTGATATCGATTACCATCACGGTAACGGAACGCAGGATATTTTCTATGACCGTGGTGATGCTCTGACCGTGTCGATCCACGCAGATCCCAAGCATCAATTCCCGTTCTTTATGGGTTATGAAAACGAAACCGGTCGTCTGGACGGGCAGGGGGCGAACCTGAATATCGTGCTTCCCGGCGGATCGGATTTCGGGCCGTGGTCACAAGGTTTTGCAAGAGCTATTCAAAAAATTATCATCTGGCAGCCGCAAGCTTTGGTAATCGCGCTCGGCGTTGATGCTCATGAGGCCGAAACGCTGTGCGATTTCAAGCTGCAAACCGATGATTTTAAACGGATTGGCCAGATGATCGGGCGATTGGGATTGAAAACCGTCTTTGTCATGGAAGGTGGTTATGCCCATGACGTCATCGGTTTCAATGTCGCGGCTGTTCTGGGTGGGTATCTGTCCGAAATCAAAAAGTAATACAAACAAAAGCCTCAAAACGCCTTGCATCTATCGGAGCGTTTTGTGGATATACGGATTTGTATCAGCTCTTATCCCATGGCGGTGTCCCGCCAAACTCGCTTACCAGAAAATCGACAAAGGCCCGCACACGTGTTGGCAGGTAACGGTTTTCTGGATAAAGCGCGTAAACCGCATGGGCTGGAGGCGTATAATCGGGCAGAACCACCTGAAGCTGGCCGTTGCGGATATGGTCGCCGACTTCCCAGTGGGATTTAAGCGCGATGCCATGCCCATCAAGGCACCAGCGGGTCAGCACTTCACCATTGTCTGAATCCATGGATCCGGAAACCGACAGGGTTACCGGGCCTTCCGTTTTGGCACCATGCAGGGTCCATTGATATTGCCGTGATCCCGGAAAACGCAACAACAGGCAGTTGTGATGCAACAAATCGCCCGGCGCCTTGGGAATGCCATGTCGTTTCAGATAGGCCGGGCTTGCCACCAGCATACGTTTATTGGCTGCAAGCTTGCGCACGATCAGCGAGCTTTCCTTTAACTCGGCAATGCGAATGGCGAGATCGACCTTGTCCTGAAGCAGGTCAAGCAACCGGTCGGAAAGGTGTAGTCTGATCTGAACGTCCGGGTTTTTCTCAACAAACTTCGGGATGATAGGGGCGACATATTTGTTGCCAAATGCAATCGGGCAGGTCAGCGTTACCGGACCGCGCGTGGTGTTTTTCTGATTGGCGATGGCATTTTCGGCTTCCTGCATTTCGGCCAGAATGCGCAGGCAGTGCCGGTAATAAACATCGCCCTCAGTGGTAAGGTTCACCCGGCGTGTGGTGCGGTTCAAAAGCCGCACGCCGAGCCGTTCTTCAAGGCGCGCAATCCGGTTTGAAACGACCGCCGCCGAATGGCGCAGCTCGCGCCCGGCGGCAGACAGGTTTCCAAGTTCGGCTACGCGGACAAAAATCTGGATGTCCTCAAAGTCGGACATGGGTTGCGGGCTCCTGATACAGCTTTTTTATTTTCTGAATTTGTGTGTTTCCAAATCCTGACGGCTACTGTGCCATTTTAAAAAATAACTTGAAAGTCATTTCGATTATGCACCTGCCCTTAATAATAGAGCACCCGGATACGCTATGTTAGGACTCTGATTGGAATAATTCCGGATCAGTGCGGTCGCATGATGCGTATAACCGGCAAGGGGACAGCGGGGCGGTATGAACGACGCCCGGCAAGACGGAGGTTTCAACGGGTGGATATTCTGTTTCAGGACTGGATCAATCTGATCCTGCGCTGGGCGCATTTGATTACCGGTATCGCGTGGATCGGTTCATCCTTTTACTTCGTCTGGCTGGATCTGAGCCTGCGTAAGCGTCCGGGCATAGATGAAGGCGTTTATGGCGAAGCCTGGATGGTCCATGGCGGCGGGTTTTACCATGTTAATAAATGGATGGTTGCGCCGAAATCCATGCCGCCCGAACTGCACTGGTTCAAGTATGAGGCCTATTTCACCTGGCTGACCGGTTTTGCGCTTCTGGTGACAATGTATTACTGGAGTGCCGAAAGCTATCTGATTGATCCGAATGTCATGCCGCTTGGCAAATGGGATGCCATCCTGATCGGGCTTGCCAGCCTGTTTGCCGGTTGGGTGATTTACGATCTGATGTGCAAAAGTCCGATTGGCCAAAGCACCGGAAAACTCGCGATTGGCGTGTTCATTCTGGCGATGGTTGCGGCCTATGGCTTTACCCATGTGTTTAGTGGTCGTGGGGCGTTCATCCATGTTGGTGCGATGCTGGGCACGATCATGGCTGCCAACGTGTTTCGCATCATTATCCCTAACCAGAAAAAGGTCGTCGCCAGCCTGATGGCGGGCGAGAAACCCGATCCGGCCCTGGGATTGCAGGCCAAGCAACGGTCCACGCATAACAACTATCTGACCCTGCCGGTTTTGTTGATGATGATCAGCAACCATTATTCGATGCTGTTTTCCCATGATCAGTCGTGGCTGATTGTCGGTCTGATCCTGATCATTGGTGGGTTGGTGCGTCATTTCTTTAACACGCGTAATGCCGGGGGCAGCGGCAAGGCGATTGCATGGCAACTGCCATCGGCTGCGGTGGGCATGGCGATCCTAGCGATGTTTGCGTCCTATGATCCCGATGCCGCCAAGCTGGCCGATCAGGAAATCATCACTGCCGATCATGCGCTGGCGATTGTTCAGACCCGCTGCACGGCCTGTCATTCTGCCAGCCCGACCGATGAAGGTTTTGACGAAGCCCCGATGGGGGTGATGTTTGACGACATCGCACAGGTCAAAGCCAATGCGCAGCGCGTTCTAGCGCAGGCCGTCATCGGGCGTGCCATGCCGCTTGGCAATATGACCGAAATGACGGACGAGGAACGGGGGCAACTGGGGCAGTGGATCCGTGCCGGGATGCCGGAATAGCCGGTTCTGTTGATGACGGAAATCAAGGGCGGCCTGCGTGATGCAGGTCGCCCTTTTTTCGCCTGGCGTCTTAAGCGCGGGTCGGGGGAAGTCGGATCAGACGTCAGCGCGATAGTTCATGGGCACCCAGTCATACATCGTGCTGTCTTCGATGACATGACCAATGCCCGGGAAGGCGATATGGCACCCGGCAACCAGATATTTTTCTGATACGGCTTCGGCAAAGGCGGCTTCACGGGTGATGATCGCCTGATCTGGATCAACATCAAAGGCAATCGAGACGCCCGGTTCGTCAAACTGAATGACATCACCATGGGTGATGTCGCCCCAATAAACAAACTTCTCGCCTTTGCTTTCAAACCAAAGTGCACTGTGGCCCGGTGTATGACCCGGACGATGTGTTGAATTGATCAGGCCCGGAACGGGTGATGCATTGGCCTCGTAAGTCGAAAGTGTGCCGCTTTCGCTATAAAGCTTTGTCGATAGGACGGCCTGATCAAAATATTGCTTTGCACTTTCCGGTGCCTTGTTCCGATTTTCTGTACTCAGCCAGTATTCGGCATCGAGTTTCGGTACATGCACTGTGGCGTTGGGGAAGACTTTCTTGCCGTTAAACGTCAGTCCGCCGGTATGATCTGTATGAATGTGGGTGATCACCACATCGTCGATCTGATCGGGGTGATAGCCCGATGCGATGATATTGTCCGGCAATTTACCAAGTTCCGGTCCCAACAGGTCGCTGGTCCCAGCATCAAGCAAAACAAGACGGTCACCAAAATTCAGAAGATAGGCATTAACCGATGTCGATGTCGGAGTTCCCTGAAATGCATTGGCAAGGGCCGTGCGTGCGTGTTCGGGGCTGGTATTGAGATACAGATCGGCAAGTGGAAACTGCCCGGTGCCATCCGAAAGTGCGGTAACTTCGACGTTGCCCACCATCAGGCGGTAATAGCCCGGCGCCTGTGTGCCAACCAATGGTGCCTTGGCCGCGGCGCGCAATGGAATAAAAACGGTGCTGGCCGTCGCCCCGATGGCAGCGGCAGCAAGCGAACCTTTAAGCATGTCTCTGCGTGACAGCATCAGAATATTCTCCCTCAATCAAATGCCGGGATTTAACCGGCAGCTTGTAACGCGATAGAGAAAGGCTATATTCCAATCAGTCAGTAATCAAATCGATGCGGATCATGGATACTATTGATCATTTCAATTTAAGGTCATTTGACCTCAACCTCATGATTGCGTTTGACGCAATGATGCAAGAGCTGAGCGTCACGAAATCTGCCGAAAAATTGCGGATTGGTCAGTCCGCAATGAGCCACAATTTGTCAACGCTTCGGATATTGCTGCAGGATGATCTTTTTGTCCGTGTCGGACAGAAAATGCAGCCAACCGCAAAGGCGCGCGCCCTTGCCGGGCCGGTTCGGGCGGCATTGACGCAGGCGCAAAGTGCGCTTCAGGCGACGGACAGTTTTGATCCGGACACGGCAGACCGCATATTTCGCATCGGTATCACCGGTGAAATGGAAATGGTCCTGTTGCCAGCATTGGTGCACCATTTGCAATCAACCGCACCTGGTGTGCGTCTGGTAAGTCGTTCGATTACGGTTGAAACGGTCGATTTGATGCTGAATGCCGGGGAAATCGATCTGGCAATCGGATGCAAGGAGTCCCGTCAGATCGGCGAAGTGCTGTTTGAGTCCAGCGTGGCCTGTTGCTTTAACCCCGATATCTGCAAGCTGACGCCGCCATTATCGCGCGAGACATATCTGGGTGCGCGTCATGCCGTTCTGTCTCAGACCGGAAATGTCGAAGGCTGCGTTGGGGATGCATTACGTGCGATTGGCATCGATCTTGATGTTGTTCTGGCCGCACCAGATTTCATGCCGTTGCTTGCCGCTGCCCGGAATGCGCCGATTGTTGCGACTGTGCCGCGCAGGATTGCGGTGCAATATGCGCCGTTATTCGGGCTGGTGTTCTGTGAAATGCCTATTCCGCTGAACTTCCCGCCGGTGACCATGAACTGGCCGATCTGGGCGGACAAGGATGTCGGGCTGGTCTGGTTGCGCAATCAGATCAGATCGGTGATCGGTGACATTTCAACGGATCTGCCTGCCATCGCGGCGCAATGATTGTTCCGCATTGTCATATATAAACAACCCCGCCGGCGAACCGGCGGGGCGGGATGCTTCGGCCTATGGGCATTGTGGTGCAATAACCGCAGAAAGGCGAAACTTCCGCCCCTCAGATAAGGGGGAAGAAGCCCAAGGTCAACGTGATTAAAAAATAATCAAATTTTAATTAATGATCGAAAAGTGATCATTGAAATCGCGTGTGGCGCAAATATTTTCCATTTTCTGCCTGTTAAATAGTTGGATATTGCGTTGAGTCGCCGCGATTTCTGGCGGTGCAGCATATTATTCGGAATCTGGCACGATTTTAGCAAGCAACACTGCGGTGCAATAAACTCGCAGTGGAGGCAATAGAATGAATAAGAAGCTTCAGGCGCTTATGGGCGCTGGGGCCTTGGCTTGGTCTGCAATGACCATGTCAAATGCCCAGGCCGCTGACACGATTAAAGTCGGCGTTCTGCACTCTCTCTCTGGGACGATGGCGATTTCGGAAACCACGCTGAAGGACACGGTCCTGATGCTGGTGGATGATCTGAATAAAAATGGCGGCCTGTTGGGGAAACAGGTTGAGGCAGTAGTTGTCGATCCGGCGTCGGATTGGCCGCTTTTTGCCGAAAAAGCACGTGAATTGATTGAAAAAGACAAGGTCGATGTCGTGTTCGGCTGCTGGACCTCGGTCTCGCGCAAGTCGGTTCTGCCGGTCTTTGAGGAACTGAACAGCATGCTGTTCTATCCGGTTCAGTATGAGGGCGAGGAAAGCTCTCGCAACGTGTTCTATACCGGTGCCGCGCCGAACCAGCAGGCAATCCCGGCTGTTGACTACCTGATGAGCGAAGATGGCGGCGGTGCCGAGCGTATCGTTCTTCTGGGGACGGACTATGTCTATCCGCGCACGACCAACAAAATCCTGCGTTCCTACCTGAATGGCAAGGGTATCTCCGATGAAGACATCATGGAGAACTACACCCCGTTCGGTCATTCCGACTGGCAGTCGATTGTTGCCGATGTGAAGGCATTCGCATCCACTGGCAAGAAAACCGCCGTGGTTTCGACCATTAACGGTGATGCCAACGTGCCGTTCTACAAGGAACTCGCCAACCAGGGCATCAAAGCCGAGGACATTCCGGTTGTTGCCTTCTCGGTCGGGGAAGAAGAACTGGCCGGTATCGATACCGCGCCGCTGGTCGGTCATCTGGCGGCCTGGAACTATTTCCAGTCGGTTGAAGCCGATGCCAACACGGCCTTCATCGAAAAATGGCATGCCTTTATCGGTGACGAAAAACGCGTAACCAACGATCCGATGGAAGCAACCTATATCGGTTTCAACATGTGGAAACAGGCTGTTGAGCAGGCTGGCACCACCGATGTTGATGCCGTCCGCCAGGCCATGTATGGCCAGGAAGTTGCGAACCTGACCGGTGGTACGGCTGTCATGAACACCAACCACCACCTGTCCAAGCCGGTTCTGATCGGCGAAGTGCAGGATGATGGCCAGTTTGACATCGTTTGGGAAACCGAAGGCACCGTCGTTGGCGATGCATGGTCGGACTTCCTGCCCGAAAGCGCAAAGCTGACCGCCGACTGGACCTATCCGTGGGTCTGCGGCAACTGTGAAAAACCGATGTACTGATCGGGATTGGACAGGCTGGCTGTTGATGCAGCCAGCCTGTTTTTCGTTGTCCTGATCATCGGGCAACCATTCTTTTTGCGATTTTCTGACATCCGATTTTCAAAGGCTTGGTGACCATGCGCACTGTCATGACCGCTGTCCTGTGCCGTTTCCGTTCTTGCGCGAATAATTCCCTGCCTGTCCTGTTTGCCGTTGCCGCAATTTTTGCGGTTTTGGTGCTGGCATCACCGCAGCCAGCACAGGCATTTAGCGACGAAGAACTGCGCAATGTAACGGAACAGCTGAACGATAAAAGTTCGACCAAAAAGCTGGAAGCAATCGAGGCCATGGCCGCCGATGGCGACCCCCGCGTCGCGCCGATCCTGAACGCAATGCTTGAAGGCAACCTGTTTGTGCGTGCCAGCGACGAACACGTCGTGATTGGCGAGAAAAAGGGCAAGGTCTGGAACCATATCGATGTCGTCAGCGGCGAGGTTGTGGGTGAAAGCGGTTCCAAGGAGCTCGACAAGATCAAGATCAACAACCGTCTGCGCGGTGCGCTGCGCGATGCGTTGGCGGCCCTTAACCTGTTTAGTCAGGATATCGGTATCCGTACCGCTGCCGTCGAGCAGGTAATGGATGCCCGCGATCCGTCGATGTTACCATTGCTGATCCGCGCGATCGAACGTGAAGAAGATGCGACACTTTTGGCGCGGATGGAACTTGCGCGGGCAACCATGGCGCTGGCGGCTGGTGAAACCACCGAGGAACGCCTGACCGCCATCGAAGTGCTGGCCAGCGAAACCACACCGCAAATCCGTGCGGTATTGTCGCAATTCGTTGCTGGTGCCGAAGCCGAAAGTTACCAGCCCGAAGTCGTTGCCGCCGCCAAAGATGCGCTTGCCGATGTCGAGGGGCGGCTTTCGATGTGGCAGACGTTAGGTGATGTCTATCGCGGCATCAGCCTTGGCTCTGTCCTGTTGCTTGCCGCGGTTGGTCTTGCCATCACCTTTGGTGTGATGGGCGTGATCAATATGGCGCACGGCGAAATGATCATGATCGGTGCCTATACCACCTTTGTTGTGCAGCAGATTTTTTCATCTGTCATTCCGTCGGGTTCGCCCTGGTCGTTGGCGATTGCGGTGCCTGCGGCATTTGTTGTCGCGGGATTGGTTGGCATTGTGATCGAACGCTGCGTGATCCGCTTCCTGTATGGGCGTCCGCTTGAAACGCTTCTGGCGACATGGGGGGTGAGCCTTGTTTTGCAGCAGGCAATCAGAAGCATCTTTGGCGCAACCAACCAGCAGGTTACCGCACCCGATTTCATGAGTGGCGCGCTTGAGCTGTCAAACGGTCTGGTCCTGACCTACAATCGGCTTTGGATCATTCTGTTCAGTCTGATTGTGGTCGGCGGGATCGCGATTGTGCTGCGCTATACCGCCTTTGGCCTGCAAATGCGTGCCGTGACCCAGAACCGCCGCATGGCGGGATCGGTCGGCATCCGCACCGGTTATGTCGATGCCCTGACATTCGGGCTTGGTTCGGGGATTGCCGGGATAGCCGGTGTCGCGCTTAGCCAGATTTCAAACGTCAGTCCGAACCTTGGCCAGACCTACATCATCGACAGTTTCATGGTCGTGGTGTTTGGCGGGGTCGGCAACCTTTGGGGCACGGTCCTTGGTGCGTTCAGCCTTGGCATTGTGAACAAGTTCCTTGAACCGGTGGCCGGTGCGGTGCTGGCGAAAATCTTTGTTCTGATTGCGCTGATCCTGTTTATCCAGAAACGACCAAAGGGCCTGTTTGCCCTTAAGGGTCGCGCGGTGGAGGCCTGATATATGACCGACTATCGCCAGAAATACCAAATGACGCCGGTGATCGGCTGGCTGTTGCGTGATCGTGGCGGCATGATCCTGCTTGCGATCCTGATTGTCGCATCGATCCTGATACCGGTCGGCAACCTGATCGTGCCCGAAGGATCGGCCTTTCATGTTCCGACATGGATGATGAGCCTGCTTGGCAAGTACCTTTGCTATGCGTTGCTGGCGCTTTCGGTTGATCTGATCTGGGGGTTCTGCGGGATTCTAAGCCTTGGTCACGGGGCGTTCTTTGCGCTTGGCGGCTATGCCATGGGCATGTATCTGATGCGCCAGATCGGGGATCGCGGGGTTTATGGCAACCCGGAACTGCCGGATTTCATGGTGTTCCTGAACTGGACCGAACTGCCGTGGTACTGGTACGGCTTTGACATGTTCTGGTTCGCCATTGTGATGGCAATGTTCGTGCCAGGGCTTCTGGCCTTTGTGTTTGGTTTCCTTGCCTTCCGGTCGCGGGTGACGGGGGTGTATCTTTCGATCATCACACAGGCGATGACCTATGCGCTGTTGCTGGCATTCTTCCGCAATGATATGGGATTTGGCGGCAATAACGGCCTGACCGATTTTAAGGATCTGCTTGGTTTCTCGTTGCAGGCCGATGGAACGCGGGCGACCCTGTTCATTGTATCCTGTGTGATGCTTGGCATCTGTTACGTCGTTGCGCGCTGCATTACCAATTCGCGTCTGGGCAAGGTTTTGATCGCGATCCGCGATGCCGAGGCGCGCGTGCGGTTTACCGGTTACCGGGTCGAATATTACAAACTGTTCGTCTTTACCGTGTCGGCCGTGATGGCCGGTATTGCCGGATCGCTTTATGTGCCGCAGGTCGGCATCATCAATCCGGGTGAATTTGCCCCGGCCCTGTCGATTGAAATCGTTATCTGGGTGGCGGTTGGCGGGCGCGGCACGCTGTATGGTGCGGTGCTGGGGGCGTTCATCGTGAACTATGCCAAGACCTTCTTTACCGGCGTGATGCCTGATTTCTGGCTGTTCTTCCTTGGCGGGCTGTTCATCGCCGTGACCCTGTTCCTGCCAAAGGGTGTGATCGGTGCGGTGCCGGCATTTGGATCGCCCGACCGGCAATCGGTGTTTAGCACCTTGCGCAAGCGTTTCCTGAACGGGCGCGCAAACGAAGGAGGCAAGGCATGAGCGAGGCAGCCGAAATCAGGATCGAGCAGGCCGAACGTAAGGCCGCCCAAGCCAATACCATCCTTTATGTCGATGGTGTTTCCGTTACCTTCGACGGGTTCCGTGCGCTTAACAGTCTGTCCTTTTATGTCGAACCGGGCGAACTTCGCGCGATCATCGGCCCGAACGGGGCGGGCAAGACGACGATGATGGATATCATCACCGGTAAAACCCGGCCTGATACGGGTGATGTGATGTTTCGAAGCGAAGTCGATCTGACCAAGCTTGATGAGGCCGAGATCGCGAACCTTGGCATAGGGCGCAAGTTCCAGAAGCCGACCGTTTTTGAAAGCCATACGGTGTTTGACAATCTGCTGCTGGCCTGTTCGGGCGGGCGGGGGGTGTTTCAGGCGCTTTTCCATCGCTTGGGCAATGACGAAAAACGCCGCATCGAACAGACGCTTGAAACCATCATGCTGACCGACAAGCGGGGCGAGACGGCAGCCAACCTGTCGCACGGGCAAAAACAGTGGCTTGAGATTGGCATGTTGCTAATGCAGGAGCCGGAATTGCTTCTGGTGGATGAACCGGTTGCTGGGATGACGGATTCCGAAACCGAACAGACCGCGAAATTGCTGCGATCCATTGCAACGGACCGGTCGGTTGTGGTTGTCGAACATGACATGGAATTTGTCCGCGACCTTGATTGCAAGGTGACGGTCCTGCACGAAGGATCGGTTCTGGCCGAAGGCCGCCTTGACCATGTTCAGAAAGACCCGCGGGTCATTGAAGTATATTTGGGGCGCTGATCATGCTGGAAGTTGCCAATATCGATCTGTTCTATGGGGCGTCGCATGCGCTTCGCAAGGTGTCGCTTAGTGCCGAAACCGGCAAGGTCACGGCGGTTTTGGGTCGTAACGGTGTCGGTAAAACATCGCTGATGCGCGCCGTTGTCGGACAGCATCCGATTGCCGATGGCAACATCACCTGGGAAGGCAAAAACATATCGCGTGATCCGGCCTGGAAACGATCCGCCTCGGGGATCGCGATTGTGCCCCAGGGGCGCGAGATTTTTCCGCTTCTGACCGTGAAGGAAAACCTTGAAACCGGGTTTGCCGCCCTTCCGCGCGCCCTTCGTCATATCCCCGACGAGATTTTTGAACTGTTCCCGGTCCTGCGCGACATGCTGGGCCGTCGTGGCGGCGATCTTTCGGGCGGGCAGCAGCAGCAGCTTGCCATTGGGCGGGCATTGGTGACACGCCCGCGGCTTCTTGTGCTGGACGAACCGACGGAAGGCATTCAGCCATCGATCATCAAGGATATCCAGCGCGTGATCAAACAGCTGGCGGATCGAGGCGATATGGCGATCCTTCTGGTCGAACAGTATTTCGATTTCGCCCATGAACTGGCCGACGAGATTGTCGTGCTCGAACGTGGCGAGGTGGTGCTGGCGGGGGCAAAGGATACTTTGGACCGCGAAAAGGTCCGGTCCCATCTGACTGTTTGATCAGCATTTGCCAAAATTTTGCGCATGGGGAAATTGGACACGGCCCTGCAAGTGGCGCGATTGCGGGCGGCGCGGTTTGGCCCGTATCTTGCTGTGCTTGCCGATGGGCCAACCGGTCTGACCATGGGTTAACCGGTTGTGCGACTGAAATATTCAGGTGGCTTTGTGCAGCTTCGCAAATTCGAAAACCCGGTTCGCAGCGATTTGAAGGCGGAACCGCAAATGTCAGATGCTTCCAACCCGATCGTCACCGATGGCCGGGCCGAGGTTGCGTTCAAGCCGGGCGCGCCGGGTGCGGGGTTTGCGACCCTTGATCATCTTTATTACCGCGACCCGATGAAAATCCTGTTCCCGCGGCCGGTTGCCGGGGATCTGGTGACTGCCGTTCTGGTGACGACGTCGGGTGGCATGGTGGGGGGCGATCATCTGGCATTTGAAGGCCGGGTCAAGGCAGGGGCATCTGCGCTATTTACCGCCCAGGCCGCCGAAAAGATTTACCGTTCCGCCGGACCTGATTGCGTGATGTCGGTTGATCTGGTGGCTGAAGATAGCGGCTGGCTGGAATGGTTGCCCCATGAAACCATCCTGTTTGATCAGGCGCGTCTGCGCCGCAAGACGACGGTTTCCGTTGTCGGTTCCGGGCAGGTGATGGCCGGGGAAATCATGGTGTTTGGCCGCCTTGCCCGCGGTGAGGTTTTCACGACCGGGCTGGCACGTGATGCATGGGATGTGTCGATTGACGGGCGGCCGGTCTGGCGCGATGCGCTGCATCTGGAAGGTGATGTTTTGCGCATGTTGGATCATCCCGCATCGTTTGATGGTGCGCGGGCGGCGGCGACCGCCATTCTGGTCGGGCAGGGTGCCGAAGATAAGCTTGATATTGCCCGCGATTGTCTTGTGCGCGCATCCGAGGGTTTGACGGAAACGGATGTGCTGTGCGCGGCAACCGCGATGAAGGGGATTCTGATCACGCGTTTCATGGCGCGCGATCCGATGAAATTGCGCCGGGTTTACGGCGCGTGGTGGAAACAGTTCCGCCATCAAACACGGGGACTTCCGGCGCGCCTGCCGCGTCTTTGGGAAATTTAGGAGAACGGCATGAATCTGACGCCACGCGAAAAGGACAAATTGCTGGTTTCAATGGCCGCCATGGTGGCGCGACGCCGCCTTGAACGCGGTGTGAAACTGAACCATCCCGAAGCCATCGCCCTGATCACGGATTTTGTGGTCGAAGGGGCGCGCGATGGCAAGTCGGTTGCCGATCTGATGCGCGACGGGGCGACCGTGATCACGCGCGATCAGGTGATGGATGGCATTGCCGAAATGATCCACGAAATTCAGGTCGAAGCGACATTTCCCGACGGGACGAAGCTTGTGACCGTTCACGAACCGATCCGCTAGGCAAAGGAAACAGGCCATGATTCCAGGTGAAATCATTACCAAAGAAGGCAGCCTGATCCTTAATCAGGATCGCGAAACCAAAACACTGACCGTCGCCAATACCGGGGATCGCCCGGTGCAGGTCGGATCGCATTATCATTTTTATGAAACCAATCCGGGCCTTGATTTTGATCGCGAAGCGGCACGTGGTTTCCGTCTTGATATCCCGGCTGGCACCGCCGTGCGGTTCGAGCCGGGCCAGACGCGGGAGGTCAATCTGGTGAAATATGCCGGGTCGGGTGTGGTCTATGGCTTTAATGCCAAAATCAACGGCAAGCTGGGAGCGTAAAAATGGCTTATGAAATTGATCGCGCATCCTATGCCGCCATGTTTGGCCCGACCGTTGGCGACAAGGTCCGATTGGCCGATACTGAGCTTCTGATCGAGGTCGAACAGGATTTCACGATCCTTGGCGAAGAAGTCAAATTCGGCGGTGGCAAGGTCATCCGCGACGGCATGGGCCAGTCGCAGGCATCGCGTGCCGAGGGATCGGTCGATACCGTGATCACCAACGCGCTGATCCTTGATTATACCGGCATCATCAAGGCCGATATCGGCATTCGCGATGGCCGCATTGCCGGGATCGGCAAGGCCGGGAACCCCGATGTGCAGCCCGGTGTCGATATCATCATCGGTCCGGGGACCGAGGTGATTGCCGGTGAAGGCAATATCATCACCGCAGGCGGGATTGACGCCCATATCCACTGGATTTGTCCGCAACAGGTCGAAGATGCGCTTTATTCCGGCGTAACCACGATGCTGGGCGGCGGGACCGGCCCGGCGGCGGGCACGAACGCCACCACCTGTACGCCCGGCCCGTGGCACATTGCCCGCATGTTGCAGGCGGCTGACGGATTGCCGATGAATATCGGTTTCTTTGGCAAGGGCAACGCGACCCTTCCGGGATCCTTGATCGAACAGGTCAAAGCCGGTGTTTGCGGGCTTAAACTGCATGAGGACTGGGGCACGACCCCGGCGTCGATTGATACCTGCCTGTCGGTGGCCGATGACCTTGACGTGCAGGTGATGATCCACACCGACACACTGAACGAAAGTGGCTTTGTCGAACATACCCGCGCGTCCTTCAAGGGTCGCACTATTCATACCTTCCATACCGAAGGGGCCGGTGGCGGCCATGCGCCCGATATCATCAAGCTGTGCGGCGAGGCCAACGTTCTGCCAAGTTCGACCAACCCGACGCGTCCCTTTACGGTGAATACCATCGACGAGCATCTTGATATGCTGATGGTGTGCCATCACCTTGATCCGAAAATCCCCGAAGACGTCGCCTTTGCCGAAAGCCGCATCCGCCGCGAAACCATTGCGGCCGAGGATATCCTGCATGACCTTGGCGCGTTTTCGATCATTTCATCGGACAGTCAGGCCATGGGCCGCGTGGGCGAAGTCATTTCGCGCACCTGGCAGACGGCGGACAAGATGAAAAAGCAGCGCGGCAGCCTGTCGGAAGACTGGCCGGGGAATGATAATTTCCGTGCCAAGCGTTATGTCGCGAAATACACGATCAACCCGGCGATTGCGCAGGGGATTGCATCCCATGTCGGATCAATCGAGGTCGGCAAGATCGCCGATATCGTGGTCTGGAAACCGATGTTCTTTGGCGTCAAACCCGATATGATCATCAAGGCCGGCATGATCATCGGGGCGGCGATGGGGGATCCGAATGCCTCGATCCCGACACCGCAGCCGGTTCATTATCGCCCGATGTTTGGCGCCTATGGTTCGGCATTGTCGAAATCGAGCTTCTCGTTCGTATCCCAGGCCGGGATTGATGCCGGGATTGCCGCCGAGTTTGGTCTGGCAAAGCAGCTTCTGGCGGTTTCGAACACGCGCAATATCGGCAAAAAGGACATGAAACTGAACGATGCCCTGCCGAAAATGGAAGTCGATCCGGAAACCTATCAGGTCCGTGCCGATGGCGAACTTCTGACCTGTCAGCCGGTTGACCGCGTGCCGATGGCACAGCGTTACTTCCTGTTCTAGGAGCCCGGATCATGCGTCGCGCCATTGAACATATTCCGGTCAGTCAGTCCGACACATCCGAAGTGCGCGGGACGGTAACACTTGCCTTTGCCGACCGGCACCGGCGGCGTATCCGGCTGATGGATGATGCCGGGGAGGCGTTCCTGCTTGATCTTCCGCATGCCGTGCGGTTGGGGGATGGGGATAAGTTGCGTCTGGTCGATGGCGGGGTGATCGTGGTGCGTGCGGCTGCCGAAGATGTCCTGACGATTACCTGTTCCGGCCCGATTGCGACGGCCAAAATGGCATGGCATATCGGCAACCGTCATACCCCGCTTCAGGTCCTGAAAGACGGGCGGCTTCGCATCATTGATGATCATGTCATGCGCGACATGGTGCAGGGGCTGGGCGGCGTTGTTTTCGCCGAAGTCGCCCCGTTTGATCCGCTGAATGGGGCCTATCACGGGCTAGGCGGTGGCGGCCACGGGCACAGCCACGGCAATGATCATTTCGAAGACCCGCATGATCACGGCCATGATCATAGCCATGCGCATTCTCACGGGCATTCCCATTCTCATGCGCACGCCCACGCAATCGGGGAGCCGCATGACCACTGAACTTGATCCCCGTTCCCCCGCCAACCTGACGCCGGGTGGCCTGATGCGGTTGATGACATGGCTTAGCCCGTCATTCCCGGTCGGTGCCTATACCTATTCCCATGGTGTCGAATACGCGGTCGAGGATCGCCGGGTCATCAGTGCCGAAAGCCTGACAACCTGGATTGAGGGGGTTCTGGAATTCGGTGCCGGGCGGATTGATGCGGTGCTGTTCTGTGCCGCATGGCGCGCGGCGCGTGCGGGGGATCTGGACGCGCTGTTTGATATCGGGGTGGATGCCGATTGCTGGCGCGGGACGGCTGAAATGGCGCTGGAGGCAACGGCGCAGGGGCGTGCCTTTGTCTCGACCGCCCAAAAGGTCTGGGGCGATGGTATCCTGACCCTCTGGGCCAAGCGAATGCGCGATGATGACCGTTTGCCATCCTATCCGGTTGCGGTGGGTATTGCCGCGGCCGAGGCGGATGTGCCGTTGCGTGATGCGCTGAGCGCGTTTTTGCACGCGATGGCGGCCAATCTGGTGTCGAGTGCCGTGCGTCTGGTGCCGTTGGGGCAGACCGATGGTGTGCGGACGCTTGCGTCCCTTGATCAGGCGGTGGCGGTGGCGACCGAAACCGCGATGAATACCGATCCGGTCAATCTGGGGGCGGCTGCCCCGATGGTTGACTGGACGTCGATGAAACACGAAACCCAATATACGAGGCTTTTCAGATCATGAGCTCCCCCCTTCGCATTGGTATCGGTGGCCCTGTTGGTTCGGGCAAAACCGCCCTTCTGGAACGGCTGTGCAAGGCCATGCGCGACGAGTTCAATATCGCCGCGATCACCAATGATATTTACACCCGCGAGGATGCCGAATTCATGACCCGGTCGGGTGCATTGGCAGCAGACCGCATTGCCGGTGTTGAAACGGGGGGCTGCCCGCATACCGCCATTCGCGAAGACGCATCGATCAACCTTGCCGCGGTCGAGGACATGACCGCCAAGCATCCGGGGCTTGAGGCGATCTTTATTGAATCGGGTGGTGATAACCTTTCGGCGACCTTTTCGCCGGAACTGGCCGATATCACCATCTATGTCATCGACGTTTCGGCGGGCGACAAAATCCCGCGTAAAGGGGGGCCTGGCATCACGCGGTCCGATCTGCTGGTGATCAACAAAACCGATCTGGCACCGCTTGTCGGTGCAGATCTGGGGGTGATGGACCGCGACGCCAGAAAAATGCGTGGCACCCGTCCGTTCCTGTTTACCAATCTCAAGGCGATGGATGGCCTTGAAGACGTCAAGAATTTCATCATCGAGACAGGGGGGCTCCGTCAATCCGCCGCGTCCTGATGGGGATCAGGACGCAATAATACCGGATGACGGGAGCACACGGGCCCGGCCTGAAAATGGCCGGGCCTGAACATTTGGCCGGAAGGTTAAGCAAGGGCGATAGTCTGCGGGCAGACTGCATATAAAACTTTTTTCAAAAAAGTTCTTGATTTGTTCTTTTAATTATGGCATAAGAGAAAAGTCAACGGGACAAAACCGCCCAGACCGAAACCCGCGAGGCCTTGAGCCTCGCGGGTTTTTGCGTTTGGGGCCGGATGAAAGAGGTAATCAGGATGCAGCGGCAAAGATTGAGGCAGGGTGGCGGGGCGATCCGCAGGGTATTGACCGGCGGATGGCGAAGCCGTTACGGCGGCATTCTGCCTAAGGGCTAAGGCAGAGGACTAAGGGGCTAACCCGGTCATTTGTCATGACGGGAGAGGTGCGTCTTGTTGGAGAGGGAGCGTTAGATTTGCCGGGAGCGGCAGCGATGGCAGCAGCGGGCAGCGGTGATCTGTGACCCGTCGATGGTGGACCATTGGGGGCCATACGCCCGAAGTGTGTCCGGGCTCCATCGGTTGCGGTAAAACCACGATTGCCGAAAGTGACCGGAGCGAGGGGTGAGCCCGAAGGCCGTCCGTCGGTGAGGATGGTAGACGCCCGAGGTGTGTCTGGGCTCCATCGTTTGCCGGAAATGTCACCGTGGCCGAAAGTGACCGGAGCGGGTGGTGGGCCCGGAGATTGTCAGTTGGCGAGGATGGCAGACGCCTGAAATGTGTCCGGGCTTCATCGTTTGCCGGAAATGTCGCGATGGCCGGAGGGATGGGAGCGGGCGGTGAGCCCGAGAACCGTCAGTTGGCGAGGATGGCAGACGCCCGAGATTTGTCCGGGCTTCTTCGGTTGTCGGAAATGTTGACATGGCCGGGAGTGATCGGAGTGCACTGCGGGACCGAAGGCCGTCTGTGGGTGAGGATGGTAAATCAAATGCGCAACTTATTGGTTGCGTATTGGGATGTTGTATGTCAGATTAAATGCAACCAGGAGGTTGCTTGAATGACCAATAGCATTGAAAAGAAAATCGAGATCAACGCTCCGCGCCAGCGTGTCTGGAGGGCCTTGACGGATCACAGGCAATTCGGAACATGGTTTGGTGTGAATATCAAAGATGCCTTTGTCGTCGGGCAGGTCTCAAATGGCCAGATCACGATTGAAGGTTTCACGCATGTGAAATGGCAATCGACCATCAAGGCGATGGAGGAACCAGCCTATTTTGCCTATACGTGGCATCCCTATGCGATTGAGCCGGATGTGGATTACAGCAAGGAGCCGGAAACGCTTGTCGAATTCTGGCTTGAAGAAAAAGCGGGTGTGACGCGGGTGACCGTGCGTGAAACCGGCTTTGACAAACTGCCTGCACATCGTCTTTCGGCTGCCTTGCAGGCCAACACAAATGGCTGGGCGTTCCAGTTGGAAAATATCAGGAAATATGTCGAAAACTGAAAATCACATGCCGGGATCTGTTGGTGATCCGGGTTTTGCCGAAATCTTTGCCGCTTTGGGCGATCCGACCCGACTGGCGATTTTTGATCGGCTGTCGGACGGTCAGGCACGGTCAATCGCATCGCTTTCCAATGATGCTGACATGACCCGGCAGGCGGTGACGAAACATTTGCGCGTGCTTGAGATGGCGGGGCTGGTCGAAAGTCACCGGATCGGGCGTGAAAGCCGATATGCTTTTTGCCCGGATCGGTTGGCCCTTGCGCGGGCGTGGCTTGACCATGTTGCAGGGCGCTGGGATTCTGCCCTGATGCGGCTTAAATCCTTTGCCGAAGAAGATGAAGATAATGATTTACCTTAACCAGTTGCGGGTGAAGGCAGAAACAAAGTTTGAGTGTTTACCCCTTTCATCAATGATCAGCCCTAAGCCTTTGAGCCGGATCTGAACAGCTGTAGTTGACACGTCAAAGAATTCTGAAACACCGGAAATTATTTTAAAGAAGTCAGCTTGATTACCGGGTTGATCATCTACGAAGATGTTGCAATCACCCTTGTAGCGGAAATCAAACTCTTTCTTTAAGTGTTTGATTTTTAATAGTAATGTTGTCTTTGGTAGCAGGAGGTGTGACGCAAAGAGGTTGGCTTGATACTCCATTCTGTCAATCGAGCTTCCCATGCTATCCGGATCGGAAATCATAAGGTCTTGTTTTATCGTGGTTTCTGAGCGTAGGAATGCGCCGTGCTGCAACTGGAAATGGCCTATTTCGTGGGCCAGTGTAAACCTCTGCCGTCGAGGGTTCCCACTATCATATATCGAAATGACATTGTTGGCGAAGTCAGCCTTACCTAGAATTTCGTAACCATCTGCGTTTGGTACGCTCCCGCTTTCATTGATCTGAGTTAATCCTAAGTGTTGGCAGGCCATGTCAAGATCGACCGGACCATCGAAGTAGCTTATGGATTTAAGTAGCTTGTTCGCAAACGCTTCGATTTCGTCTTTGCTCAAGTAAGTGATTTGAGCGCAAGTGTCGGCTTCTTCTGCTTGGTTTTCGAAAGGTATCCCAACTAAGGTGCTCAGGAATTCGGTTGGGTTGTCGAAATATCTCCCCATGAAGGTGGCAGCGAATTTGAGTTTCTTCGTTTGTTTATTTTTTTCGAACAAAGAACTTTTCGCAAATTTGCTGTTGAGGTTATCCCGCAACCGCCTTTCCGCAATGAACTGCAAACCATTCTCATCGAATTTGACGATACCAATTTTTCTACTTCTCGCTAATTTCTCTGTTCCACGTTGTAAAGCAGAGGAGACAACTATGAATCCTTTCGTATTGTGTCTTCCGATGCGAGTGAGCTTGTCTGAGAAGTCTGTGATTGCTGTCTCTGGAACGTTGCCGCTATAGTTCTTGCACTCCAGTACTATAATTTCTTGCGGATCAAGTCCCGGCTTGCGTCGGACTTCAATAGAAACATCAAATTCAACTTCGTTTTCGCGCTCTTTACAGTAGTATTTTGGCTTCCAGCAGACTGTGCATAGCTTTGGTGATTGAGTGTCGAGCAGTAGTTGACCTCTGTTTTGCTGCTCAATCAAAAAATCAAAGATAGCCTTTTCCAGTGCATTCCCGATCTGAACAGTGTCCAAACCTGCTCACTCCCTAGTCAAAATCTAGATAAGTTGGGTGGAATCAAAGATATATTATCATGGATTTTTCCGTCTTCACCATGTCTCGCTATTTGGTTGATTTTCCTCACGCGAACGACAGTGTTGTGGAGCGGATCTAAGTAGCTAAGTTTGTTCGAAGTTTCCCGTTAGGCAGTCCATTTGGGTCAAAGCCAAGCGTCATTTTGCTTGGCGGTCTGCGGTTTTGCGGCTATCCCTTCGCCGGGGAGAACGGGAAGGAAGGATCGTCAAATCATGAACACCAAAGATATCGTTTATATCGCGTTGTTTGCGGCGGTGACCGCCGTGCTTGGGTTGTTTCCGCCCATCACCCTGCCGATTACCGGGGTGCCGGTGACCGCGCAATCGTTGGGGCCGATGCTGGCCGGGGCGATTTTGGGGGCGCGTCGTGGCGGGCTTTCGATCCTGCTGTTTGTTGTGCTGGTGGCGCTTGGCCTGCCGCTTCTGTCGGGGGGGCGCGGTGGTTTTGGCGTTCTTCTGGGGGCGACGGGCGGCTTTATCGTCGGCTGGGTGATTTCGGCCTTTGTGATCGGCCTGCTGATTGAAAA
This sequence comes from Thalassospira sp. MBR-102, assembly GCF_040549275.1. Classification (NCBI taxonomy): domain Bacteria; kingdom Pseudomonadati; phylum Pseudomonadota; class Alphaproteobacteria; order Rhodospirillales; family Thalassospiraceae; genus Thalassospira; species Thalassospira sp. MBR-102. The sequence continues at coordinate 308,022 of NZ_JBEPTC010000002.1, read as the reverse complement.
ATTCTGGGACAGGCTGAATATCTTCAACGCGGCATTGTCGATTGCGGTTGGCGGGATTGTTGTCCTGTATGCGATTGGCAATCTTTGGGTCAGCATCGTTGTTGATGTCAGTTACTGGAAGGCGACCGTCGGGGCCGCGCCGTTCCTGATTGGCGATGTGATCAAGGTTGCGATTGCAACCGCGGCCTGCCTTGCGGTGCGCCGTGCCTATCCCTTGATTTCCAAGGCACGCTAGGTTTTGATGAGGCGCGGTCATCAGATCGCGCCTTTTGCCGTTATTCCTTGTCTGAAATTTTGCGCCGGGTGCTGATGATCACGCTTGAAAATGTCACCGTGGAATTTGATCAGCGTCGCGTGCTTGACGATATTTCACTGTCACTTTCCGAAAAGCGGATCGGGATTGTCGGGGCCAACGGATCGGGCAAAAGCACCTTTGTCCGGCTGCTGAACGGGCTTCAGGTGGCATCGTCGGGGATTGTGCGCGTCGATGACTTCGATGCTGCCAAGGACGGGCGCAAAGTGCGCCGCCATGTCGGCTTTGTTTTTCAGAACCCGGATAATCAGATCGTCTATCCGGTGGTCGAGGAAGACATCGCCTTTGGCCTGAAGGCGCTTAAACTGCCAAAGGACGAGATTGACCGTCGTATCGACGAAGTCCTTGCGCGATATGGCCTGTCGGAATTTCGCAACCATCCCAGCCATTTGTTAAGCGGGGGGCAGAAACAGCTTCTGGCGATTTCCGGGGTGCTGGTGATGGCGCCGCGTTACATCATCTTTGACGAGCCGACCACCTTGCTTGACCTGCGCAATCGCAACCGGGTCGAACGCGCGATTGCCGAACTGGATCAGACCGTGATTACGGTTTCCCATGACCTTGATCTGATTGCCGGTTATGACCGGGTGCTGGTGTTTGAAAATGGCCGGATCGCCTGTGACGATGTGCCGTCCATCGCCATTCCCCGCTATCGGGAGATGATGGCGTGATTGCCGGACTTTACATCGATGGTAATTCCGCCCTGCACCGGGCGGCAGCCGGGTTAAAGGTGCTTGCCCTTATCCTGCTGGGGACCGGTGTTTTTCTGATCCCTGACTGGCCGGTTCTGGCGGTGGTGCTGGTGACGGTTTTTGTCCTGTATCCGGTTTCGGGTTTTGGTCCCGGCATCCTTTGGGCGCAGATCAGGCCGATATTGTGGTTGCTGGTTCTGTTCTTTGCCGTGCAGCTTTGGCTCCATGACTGGCAGGCGGGGCTTGTGGTGATTTTCCGGCTAGCCGCGATTGTCAGTTTTGCCGGGCTTGTGACCCTGACGACCAAAACGTCCGACATGCTGGCCGCGCTGGAACGGGCGATGAGGCCGCTGGCGCGGTTTGGGGTTAATCCGGAAAAGGTCAGTCTGGCCTTTTCTATGGTGTTGCGATTTATCCCGGTGATTGCGCAAATCGGTCATGAAATCCGCGATGCGCAACGGGCGCGCGGGCTTGATAAATCGGTGCTGGCGCTTGTCGTGCCGCTGATCATCCGCACGCTTAAAACGGCGGACGATGTGGCCGATGCGATTGATGCGCGCAGCTTCGATCCAGATTGATCAAAAAAGACCCGGCACGCCTACAGGGACGAGGCGCGTGCCGGGTGAAAACCGCTTGGGTGCGGGTTCTTCGATGACTTGATTTCAGGCGATACCAAGATGCCATGCGTGGAAACGCAGATGGTCTTCGATAAAGCTCGCGATGAAGTAATAGCTGTGGTCGTAGCCTTCCTGCATGCGCAGGTTCAGCGGATAACCGGCGTGGCTTGCAGCGGCAAAAAGCGTATCGGGTTTAAGCTGCTCGGTCAGGAAGCCATCGGCATCGCCCTGATCGACAAGGGCAGGGGTTTGCATATCCCTGGCGGTGGCGGCCTTCATCAGTTCCGAGCTGTCCCACTGTTTCCAGACGGATTTGTCATCACCCAGATAATTGCCAAGCGCCTTCTGGCCCCACGGGCAATTGATCGGGTTTGAAATCGGGGAAAAGGCCGTTACCGATTTGAACATGCCCGGATTTTTAAGCGCGATCATCAGCGCGCCGTGCCCGCCCATCGAATGGCCGGAAATCACCGCATCATCGGAAATCGGGAAATGATCGCGGACAAGGGCCGGAAGCTCCACGGTCACGTAATCATACATGCGGTAATTGCGCGCCCAGGGTTCCTGCGTCGCGTTGACGTAAAAACCGGCCCCCTTGCCGAAGTCATAGGCTTCTTCTTCATCGTCGGGCACATGGTCGCCGCGCGGGCTGGTGTCGGGGGCGACGATGGCAATGCCAAGTTCGCTTGCGATGCGAAACGCGCCAGCCTTCTGCATGAAGTTTTCATCCGTGCAGGTCAGTCCCGATAGCCAGTACATCACCGGCACACGGTTGCCCTTGCCCGCCTGACGCGGCAGGAAGATGGCAAACCGCATATCGCAGCCCAGCACATCGGACCGATGGGTATATTGTTTGTGCCAGCCGCCGAATACCTTGTTACTGGATGAATTTTCGATGCCCATTTTATTCTCCCGTTCGCCCACCTTGCCGGAATTTTACCGGCATGGCGGGGTTTTCGTATGAAGCCAGATGGTCTTAGTAATGAATGACCGAACGGATGCTTTCGCCTTCATGCATCAGGTCGAAAGCTTCGTTGATGTCTTCAAGCTTCATGGTGTGGGTGATGAAATCGGACAGTTTGAATTCGCCCTTAAGGTAGCGTTCAACATAATCGGGCAGTTCCGACCGGCCCTTGACCCCGCCAAAGGCGGTGCCGCGCCAGACGCGCCCGGTGACAAGCTGGAACGGGCGGGTGGAGATTTCCTGACCGGCACCGGCAACACCGATAATCACCGACTCCCCCCAACCTTTGTGGCAGCATTCAAGGGCGGACCGCATCACATTGACATTGCCGATACATTCAAAGCTGTATTCAACGCCGCCATCGGTCATATCGACGATGACTTCCTGGATCGGTTTGTCGAATTTTTGCGGGTTGATGCAATCGGTCGCGCCAAGCTGTTTGGCGAGTTCGAATTTCTTTTCGTTGATATCAATGGCGATGATGCGGCTGGCACCGGCCATTTTGCAGCCGATGATGGCCGAAAGACCAATGCCGCCCAGACCGAAAATCGCAACACTGTCGCCCGGTTTGACCTTGGCGGCGTTGGTCGCGGCCCCCATGCCGGTCGTGACACCGCAACCCAGTAGGCAGACTTCTTCAAGCGGGGCGGATTTGTTGACCTTGGCAATCGAGATTTCCGGCAGAACCGTATATTCCGAGAAGGTCGAGCAGCCCATATAATGGTAAATCGGCTTGCCATTCTGCGAGAAGCGCGTGGTGCCATCAGGCATAAGTCCCTTGCCCTGGGTGGCGCGGATTTTCTGGCACAGGTTGGTTTTGCCCGATTTGCAGAATTTGCATTCGCCGCATTCCGGGGTGTAAAGCGGGATCACGTGATCGCCGACCGCAACGCTGGTGACACCTTCGCCGATTGATTCAACAATCCCGCCGCCTTCATGGCCAAGGATGGCGGGGAAAATGCCTTCGGGGTCTTCGCCCGACAGGGTAAAGGCATCGGTGTGGCAAACGCCGGTGGCAACGATGCGCACACGGACCTCGCCGGCCTTGGGCGGGGCGACCTGAACGTCTTCAATCGATAGCGGCTTGCCCGCTTCCCAGGCAATGGCGGCTTTGCAGGTAATGGTTTGGGCGCTCATGTCGCTCCTCCGGCTTGAATGATTTACTGCCAACAGTGTATTTATTTCCCCTGATCTGATAATCCGGTATTTCGGTAAATGACTTTTACGGTGGTGTAACAATGAATGCGTGGGACGGGATCAGCGAATTTGTCGCGGTGACGGAACGCAAAAGCTTTACGGCGGCCGCCAGGCAGCTTGGCATTTCCGTGGCCCAGGTCAGCCGCCAGATCACCGCGTTGGAAGAAAAGCTTGGCGTGCAGCTTTTTTACCGCACCACGCGCAAGGTCAGCGCGACCGAAGCCGGATTGGTTTACTACCAGCATTGCCGGCAATTGCTGGATGGCTTGCAGGATGCGGAACGCGCGATTGGCACCCTGACACAGGTGCCGCGTGGCAAGCTTAAACTGACCGCGCCGACAACCTACGGCGAAACCGTGATTGCGCCGCTGGTCAATGATTTCGTGGCGCGATATCCGGAACTTGAAGTCCTGTGCCGTTTTACCAACCAGAAACTTGATCTGGTGCTGGAAGGCTATGACATGGCGATCCGGCTTGGGCGGCTGGATGGCACGACCGGCAGTCTGATGAGCCAGCAGCTTTCAACCCGCCGCCTTCATGTCTGTGCATCGCCAGCCTATCTGTCCAAACGCGGCGAGCCGTATTCGCTTTCGGAACTAGCGCGCCATAACTGCCTTGTCGGGACGCTGGATTACTGGCGGTTTGAAGAAGACGGCCGGGAACGCACCATCCGCATTCACGGCTCGATCCACGCCAATAGCGGGCAGGCGCTTTTGGATGCCGCGCTAAAGGGCATCGGCATTGTCCAGTTGCCCGACTATTACGTCGATCCGTGGATTGCCAGCGGTGATCTGATCCCGGTCCTGTCCAAATTCCAGCCGACCGATGAAGGTATCTGGGCGCTTTACCCGACCAATCGGCACCTCAGCCCGAAAATCCGGATGCTGGTGGAGCATTTGGGGCGGTATTTGGGGTGATTTTTGTTACCGAACGGTTCCATTTATCCTGAAATCGAAGAAATGATACCGCTCGGTGTCAAATAGCTGCATGAAAGCTTTACTGTGCGGTCCAACCACCGTCGACCGACATATGCGTGCCGGTCATCTGTGATGCGGCGTCCGAACACAGGAACAGGGCGGTCTGGCCGATCTGTTCCGGGGTGACGAACTGTTTGGACGGGTGTTTGTCCGATACCAGATTGGTTGCGGCCTGTTCGACGGAAATGCCGCCTTCCTTGGCCTTGGCTTCGATCTGGCGTTCGACCAGTTCGGTGCGGACCCAGCCGGGGCAGATTGAATTGGCGGTGATGCCGATTTCGGCGGTTTCAAGGGCCGTTACCTTGGTCAGGCCCATGATGCCGTGCTTGGCCGCGACATAGGCGGCCTTTTGCGGTGAGGCGACAAGCCCGTGGGCGGAGGCGGTATTGATGATCCGGCCCCAGTTTTTCTTTTTCATGTTCGGCAGGGCAAAGCGCGTCGTGTGGAAGGCCGAGGTCAGGTTGATCGCAATGATCGCGTCCCATTTTTCCGGCGGGAAATCCTCGATCAGGGCGGTGTATTGGATGCCTGCATTGTTGATCAGGATATCAGCACCACCGCCGAATTTTGCGGCGGCATCTTTCATCATGGCTTCGATCTGATCGGGTTTGGAGAGGTCCGCGCCATTGTAATGCGCGGTCACACCAAATTCGGTTTCAAGCGATTTGCGGGTGGCTTCGATTTCGTCCTTGTCGCCAAAGCCGTTCAGCATGACATCCGCCCCGGCCCCTGCAAGGGCCTTGGCCATCGCAAGACCGATGCCGCTGGTGGAGCCGGTAACAAGTGCGCATTTGCCTGTCAGCATGATGTTTCTCCCTGTGGGTGAGGAGTTGTTCCTCCTCCTAAGTTAGTTGGATCATGCCGCAATGCAACATGGGTGGCAAGATCAACCGGAAATGCCATATTTGCGAAGCTTGCGGGCAATCGCAGTGTGCGAGATTCCAAGCCGTTCGGCAAGCTTCCGCGAGCTTGGATAATCCGGGTAAAGGCGCATCAGCATTTCACGTTCGAGCATGTCGATCCCCTCGGCAAGTGTGTCTTGCGCGATGGCCGCATTGATCGGGTCGGTTGCGGGGGCGGTGGGTGCGGGATCGCGGGATGTTGCGGTTTCATCCGTGGCCGTGGCGGGCGGGCTGCTTGCGGTGGTGGTCAGGTCGCGTGCGGTCAGGATGTCGCCATCCAGCAGGGCGACCGCGCGAAAGAGGGTGTTTTCCAGTTCGCGTACATTGCCGGGCCAATCGTGGCTGGCAAGCCAGGACAGGGCATCCCTTGCGATATGGGGTGTGGGGCGTTCGGTTTGCTGGGCGGTGCGGGTGACGAAATAAAGGGCCAGTTCGGCAATGTCTTCGCGACGGTCGCGCAAAGGTGGCAGGGTGATGCCAAGGACGTTGAGGCGGAAATAAAGGTCTTCGCGGAATGTGCCGTCATGCGACATGGCGTCAAGGTCGCGGTTGGTCGCGCTGATGATGCGGACATCAACCGCAATTTCATCCGTGCCACCGACGCGCCGGAACCGGCCATCCTGCAACACGCGCAGAAGCTTGGCCTGCAGATACGGTGTCAGTTCGCCGATTTCATCCAGAAACAACGTGCCGCCATCGGCCAGTTCCAGAAGCCCCGGCTTGCCGCCGCGCCGCGCACTGGTAAAGGCCCCGGCGGCGTAGCCAAACAGTTCGCTTTCGGCCAGGCCTTCGGGCATGGCGGCACAGTTTAGCGCCAGAAATGGCTGATCGGCGCGGTTGCTGGCGCGATGGCAGGCGCGGGCAAAAAGCTCCTTCCCCGTGCCGGTTTCACCGAGGATCAGAAGCGGGGCGTCGACCGATGCCAGTCGTTTTGCCTGTGCCTTGACCCGTGCCAGTACCTTGCTTTGGCCGATGATGTCGTCAAAGCCGGTGTGGCTGCGATCCTGAAGGGCGGTCATGACGCGGCCAAGGCGTGCGGCGCGGTGAAACACCATGACCCCGCCCCACGGTTCATCATCGGCGGCATCGGTGCCGTCATCGACATGGCCGATGGGTTCGACCTGTAGCAGATAGGTTTGACCGCCCAGTGTGACCTCGCGTTCGGGCAGGCGGAAATGGCTTTGGCGCAGATCGTTAATATCCGGGTCGGTCAGGAAATCGGCCAAGGGCCGGTCGCGCAGCGGCGCATCGGGGGAGCCTGCAATGTTTTGGGCGGCGGGGTTTGCCTGTGCGATCAGGCCGTTGGCATCCACCGCGATCACCGGATCGCCAAGGGCGGCAAGGGTTGCGTGAAGCTGCGCACGCCTTCGTTCGGTCGGCAGGCGGTCAATCGGTTTGACGTCCTCAATGCCGGGTAGCTGCATCAGGCGATGGGCGAGCAGTGGAAAACGTTCCGGCCGGATTGCCGGGATATCGGCAAAGATATGGTGGGTCGTGACCTCAAAGGCGCGGATATCCAGTTTGAAATCCGCCAGCACATTGACGACGTCCCGCGTGATGCCGACCCTGTTTTCCCCGGTGATTTCAAAACGCATGACTGTACCGAAATGTTTACACTGTAACGAAAACTATACAGTCGTAAGGGACTGTTTTCCAGTAGTTTTGGCGAAATGTCGTGGTTGGTGAAGGTTTTTGTAAACATAAGTTTACAGTCGGGTGAAGCGCGATTTTACTAAGTATCTGAAATGACAAGGTTTTCAATTCTGGCATGGGCCTTGCGGTTATGGAGGCAGAACACTTCAAATAACGGGAGCCTTCCATGTCTGATCCGCGTCACACCAAATCCGGTTTTGCCACCCGCGCCATCCATCATGGTTATGATCCGCAAAGCCATAATGGCGCGCTGAACCCGCCGGTTTACATGAGCTCCACCTTCGCATTTGAAACCGCCGAGCAGGGCGGGCGCATGTTTGCCGGTGAAGAGCAGGGCTTTATCTATTCGCGGATCGGCAACCCTACGCTGGCCCTTCTTGAAAGCCGTCTGGCGGTGCTTGAGGGCGGCGAAGCGGCCCTTGCAACCGCATCGGGCATGGGGGCGATTACGTCTGTCTTCTGGACATTCATTGCGCCGGGGGATGAGATCATTGTCGATCGCACCCTTTATGGCTGCACGTTTGCCTATTTCCGCCACGGGCTGGAAAAATTCGGGATCAAGCATACCCATGTTGATCTGACCGATCCGACGGAACTTGAAAAGGCGATTTCGGACAAAACCAAAATCGTTTATTTCGAAACCCCGGCCAACCCGAACATGCGCCTGGTCGATATCGAAGCCATTTCCGACATCGCCCATAAACATGGGGCGAAGGTCGTGGTGGATAACACCTATTGCACGCCGTATCTGCAGCGCCCGATTGAATTGGGGGCTGATATCGTCGTGCATTCGGCGACCAAATATCTGGGCGGTCATGGGGACCTGATGGCCGGTGCGGTGATTGGCCGTGCGGAGGACCTTGAACAGGTCCGCCTTGTCGGCCTGAAAGACATGACCGGTGCGGTTCTGTCGCCGCAGGACGCCAATCTGGTGATGCGGGGCCTTAAGACGCTTGAACTTCGTATGGAACGCCATTGCGACAATGCCGAAAAAATCGCGACCTTCCTTGAAAACCACCCCAAGGTCGAAAAGGTTTTCTATCCCGGTCTTGAAAGCTTTGCGCAATATGAACTGGCGAAAAAGCAGATGGCCCGCTTTGGCGGCATGATCGCGTTCGAGCTTAAAGGCGGGATTGAGGAAGGCCGCAAGCTGATGAATGGTCTTAACATGATCACGCGCGCGGTCAGCCTTGGCGATGCCGAAACCCTGATCCAGCATCCGGCATCGATGACCCATTCGACCTACACGCCCGAAGAACGCGCGGAGTATCAGATCACCGATGGCCTGATCCGTCTGTCCGCCGGTCTTGAAAGCATCGACGATATTCTTGCCGATCTTGAGCAGGCGCTTGATGGGGATCAGATGGCGATTGCCGCCGAATAATAGCCCGGCATTTTCAGGCATTTCCCGAACAAGGGAGGCGGACCGCACCCCCCGAACGATTTGCGGTCCGTATAAGGTTGCGCATGGCGTGGGTGCCGTTCCGCGCCATGCGGCAACCGCCTTGGCAGCGTTAGAGCCTTTTCCGTTTAGATTGAAGCGATTTTGTTCGCGTTTGGCGAACGGTTTTGCAAGGCACAGCGCGCAAGGGCGATGCGGGGCATCGTTCAAGCGGTGTAACGTAGCGAAACGTTGCCAAACCCGAACCCTTCGGGCCGGGACATTCTTCTGCCCCGCAGCGTCAAGGATCTTGACCGTAGCCCCGCTACGCTCTGCGATCCTTTCCTTGCAGGACAGAAGAATGCCTCCGGCAAAACGGTTCAATCTAAACGGAAAAGGCTCTAAGGCATCCCGAATCGGGATTGAAGACAGCCAAAAATCAATTCCGGGCCTGTGTGCCACATTCGACGAATTTCAAAAAACTTGCGTGGGCTGAACGAGGGTTTTTTGAAAGTTTCGTCAATCCTGCGATTTTTGTTGCTTTCGCTTGATTGGCGTCGCGCAGCAGCAAAAATACGCAAATCCATACCGAAATAAGGCGTGCGGCAATGCCGGTGCAACCGGGCCGAAACGCCAGCGAGAGGCGAGATAAAGATGTCAGCACAAAACAGCACACCTGAAATTGGCGAAATGATCGAAGCAACCTCGACCGGGCGCGTGGCGGCCAAGGATCTTGAGATGCTGGGCCAGATTGAAAAAAAGGTGCGCTGGCTATCAAGCTGGACCATCCATAACGCCAACCATATCCGCCCGAAACGCGATGGCATCAAGGTCGGCGGCCATCAGGCAAGCTGTGCATCGATGACCACATTGATGACAGCGCTTTATTTCAACGTCCTGCGCCCGCAGGACCGGGTTGCGGTGAAGCCGCATGCATCGCCGGTTTTCCATGCGATCAATTACCTGTTTGGTCGCCAGTCGAAAGAAAAGCTTGAAAACTTCCGCGCCTTTGGCGGGGCGCAATCCTATCCATCGCGGACCAAAGATGGCGATGTTGTTGATTTTTCGACCGGGTCGGTCGGACTTGGGGCGGCGGTCACCAACTTTGCGGCGCTTACGCAGGATTACCTGCGTTACAAGGATATGCTGCCGCGTGGGGAACAGCCCGGTCGCATGGTCGCCCTTGTTGGCGATGCGGAGCTTGATGAAGGCAATATCTATGAGGCGCTTCTTGATACCTGGAAGCATGATATTCGCAATGTCTGGTGGGTGATCGATTACAACCGTCAAAGCCTTGACGGCATGATCGATGCGCATCTGTTCCGGGTGATCGGCCGGTTTTTCCGCGCGGTTGGCTGGAACGTGATCACCATCAAATATGGCCGCAAACTGCATGATGCCTTTGCCAAGCCGGGTGGCAAGTCATTGAAAAAATGGCTGAACGAGGCACCGAATGATGTCTATTCCGCCCTGACCTTCCAGGGGGGTGCGGCATGGCGCAAACAGATCCTTGGCGATATGCCGGGCGACAATGCGCTGGCAAGCCTGCTTGGCGATTATGATGACGATGCCCTGCATGACCTGATGACCAATCTGGGCGGGCATTGCATGGAAGCGGTTTTGAATGCGTTTGATTCCGTTCCCAATGACAAGCCGACGATCTTTATCTCCTATACGGTCAAGGGTTATGCCACCCCGCTTCAGGGGCACAAGGACAACCATGCGGGGCTTATGAATGTGGCCCAGATGGATGCGTTCAAAAAACAGAACAATATCGGGGACGGGCAGGAATGGGATTACGCCGCCGGTCTTGACGTGGCCGAGGACAAGGTCCGTGCCTATATCGATGCCGCCCCGTTTAATGACGGCAAATCGCGCAAGAAGCTGGCAACCGTCATCGATATCCCTGAAATGCCCTATGCCCGGGTTGAGACATCGAGCACGCAGGAAGTCTTTGGCAAAATCCTGAATGAACTTGCGAAACTGAAAGATAGCGATCTGGCGGACCGGATCGTCACCACATCGCCCGATGTGACGGTATCGACCAACCTTGGCGGGTTTGTGAACCAGCGCGGGCTGTTTGCGCGTGAAAATCTTGCCGATGAATTCCGCGAACGCAAGGTGCCCTCGGCCCAGAAATGGATCAGATCGCCCGAAGGCCAGCATGTCGAACTTGGCATCGCCGAAAACAACCTGTTTTTGAACCTGGCCGCCCTTGGCCTGTCGCACAGCCTGTTTGGCCAACGCCTGTTCCCGATTGGAACGCTTTATGATCCGTTCATTGCGCGCGGCCTCGATGCGTTGAATTATGCCTGTTATCAGGATGCGCGGTTTATGGTTGTTGCCACGCCAAGCGGTATTACGCTGGCGCCCGAAGGGGGCGCGCATCAATCGATTTCAACCCCGATGATCGGCATGGGCCAACCGGGCCTGACCAGTTTCGAGCCAAGCTTTGGCGACGAACTTGCGACCATCATGGGCTGGTCTTTTGATCATCTGCAAAATCCCGACGGTGGATCGGTTTATCTGCGCCTGTCGACCAAACCGCTGGCACAGCCGGAACGTGACCTTTCCGATGCGACAAAATCCGAAATCGTATCGGGGGGTTACTGGCTGCGCGAACCGGGTGAAAATTGCAAAATGGCGATTGCCTATTGCGGGGCGATGGCCCCCGAAGCGATTGCCGCATGGGAAAAGCTTGAAGCCGATCATCCGGGGATTGGCTTGCTTGCCGTGACATCGACCGACCGTCTTTATAACGAATGGCAGGATCTGGAACGGGCGCGCCTTGAAGGCAAAACCGAAGGCCGCATGGCCCATATCGAAAACCTTCTGAAGCCGCTGGCATCGGATGCGCGGCTTGTTACCGTGATCGATGGTCATCCGGCGGCATTGGCGTGGCTTGGTTCGGTCCGCGGTCACGCCGTCGCCCCGCTTGGCGTCAATGCGTTTGGCCAGTGCGGCGACAGCATTGATCTTTATAAATATTACCAGATCGATACCGATGCGATCATCCGCGCGACCAAGCGCTGGGATTGATATCCATCTGGAAATCTGCATCAATGGCCGGGAATTTCCCGGCCATTTTGCTTTGCGGGCGGAAATGTAATCGGGGTCACTTGCGCGAGGCCGGGGACGCACACACATCTGCGCGTTGGATGCTGTGACAATATCGATCCGCAGCGTGATGGGGAGCTTCTATTTTGGAATATTTGTTGTTGCTGGCTGGCCTTGTCGGTCTGTTTTTCGGCGGCGAGGCGCTGGTGCGCGGAAGTGTCGGGATTGCGCAACGTCTGGCGATGCCGCCGCTTCTGATTGGTTTGACCGTCGTTGGATTTGGCACATCGACCCCGGAATTGCTGGTTTCGGTTGATGCCGCCCTGCGCGGAGCTTCCGATATTGCGCTGGGTAATGTCGTGGGATCGAACATTGCCAATATTTTGCTGATCGTGGGTGTGTCGGCCCTTGTCTGGCCGATCCGGGTTTCTGGCGATACGCTGAAACGCGACACGGCGGTGATGATGGCGGCCGCGATTATCCTTGTGCCGATCTTTGCCTTCGGGATGATGGGGCGCGTTGCCGGGGGTATCCTGTTTGTATCGCTTGTTGCCTATCTTGTGTTTGCCTATCGCCAGTCGCGCAATGCGCCGGTTGCTGATGATAGTGATCTGCCGGTTCCGGCGCGTGGCTTGTGGCTGTCGCTGATCTGGGTGATTGGCGGGCTGGTGGCGTTGATGTTTGGCGCGCGCTTCATGGTCGATGGGGCTGTGACGATTGCCCGGACCTTTGGCGTGTCAGAGGCCTTTATCGGGCTTACGGTCGTGGCCGTTGGCACATCCTTGCCGGAACTCGCCACCTCGTTGATCGCGGCGTTTCGCAAGCAGTCGGAAATTGCCATCGGCAATATCGTCGGGTCGAACATTTTCAACATTCTGGGTATTCTTGGCCTGACCGCCATCATTACCCCGATCCCGGTTGCCAGTCGTTTCCTGACCTTTGATCTGCCGATCATGATCGCGGTATCGCTGGTCCTGACTGTGTTGTTGCGCCGTCAAACCATCGGGCGGGGGATCGGGATTGTGATGCTTGTTGCCTATGGCGGATATGTTTTTGCCGCACAGTAAAATATTGCCAGCCAGTGCGGGCGCGATCCGGCCTTGTGCGGGGCATTGCGATCAAGGGACTTGGCGCGAAAAGTTCGAAAGGAGGGCCGCGTGCCCTCCTTTTTTGTTTGGTGTTTATCGGTTGCCGTTATTGACGGGGATGCGAATTACAAATACTAGAAAAAATCGCATTTATAAAAATTGAACAATAATTAAATGTTCAATAATGGGCCGGAAATGAACCAATCCTATGAAACTTCGCAATTTTCGCGCGCTTTATCCGGCGATACCGGCCAGCACGCATAAGGAAGCCATCCGTGCCGGGTTCGGGGCGCTGATCGGGCTGGGGATTGCCGGTTTTGTTCTGTCGTTCTTTGATCTGCAGGGGGCGGGGCTTTATCTGATTGCGCCGTTCGGGGCGTCGTCCGTGCTGCTGTTTGCCGTGCCAAACAGCCCGCTGGCGCAGCCGTGGTCGGCGATTGTCGGCAACTCTGTTGCCGCCCTTGCCGGGGTTGCCGTTTGTTATGTGATCCCCGATCCGGTTTTGCGGGTGGCGGTGGCGGTCGGGCTTGCGATTACGGTCATGATTCTGGCGCGTGCGGTTCATCCGCCGGGCGGGGCGGTTGCGATGGTTGTTGCGATGAACCCGGATATCGCAACCGAGCTTGGCTTTCAGTTCGCCGTGACACCGGTTGCGGCAATCACGGCCATTCTTGTTCTGACGGCAGTACTTTATGCCCGGGCAACCGGGCGGAAATATCCGCTGCGCCATTTCGATGACAAGAGCCCCTTTCAGACAGCGGACCGTTCCCCGATTGAGCGGCTTGGTCTGGACGAGGGGGAGCTGAATTCCATTTTGCAGCAATATCGCCAGTCGCTGAACCTCGGCGTCGAGGACCTTGCGCGCCTGATCGGGGCGGCCGAATTTCAGGTCGCGGCCCATCGCGCCGGGCCAATTACGGCCGGTCAGATCATGTCGCGCGATCTGGTGACGGTGAATGCCAAAACCCCGCTTAACGAGGTCGCCGATCTGTTTCGGCGGCACGGATTTACGTCATTGCCGGTCATTGAGGATGATGGACGTTTTATCGGGGTGATTTTCCAGATCCATCTGATCCGGCGCGCAACCGAAGACGCCCTTCGTCTGGATCGCGGATTGCTTGCCGCCATGGCGCGCCTGATTGATCGCCGTCGCAATGTACCGATCCGGGCCATCGAAATCATGTCGGTGACAGAACCGCGGGCAACGGCGAATACCCCGATTGCCGCCTTGTTGCCCCTGATGGCGGATGGGGCCTGTGATGCGGTTCCGGTGGTCGAAGATAACCGGATCATCGGCATTGTCACCCGAACGGACCTTATTGCTGCTTTGGCTCATGCGGGTCTGAAAGGCTAGGTAACGTCGAAGGTGTCGATCAGAAAAACGCCTGCTTGATGCCGTCGATGATGAACTGGACCGCAAGGGCGGCCAGGATCATGCCGAGCAGGCGGGAGATAACCGTGGCGACCGTCGGGCTCAGGCGTTTGGCAACCAGATTGGCCAGCAGGAACATGGTCAGCGCGCAGAGCATGACAAGGCCGACAACCGCGACGACGCTGACCTGCATTACCACGCTGTTTTCATATTTGCCCATCAAGAGCATCACGGTCGCGATGGAGCCGGGACCGGCAAGGAACGGGATCGACATCGGGAAGATTGAAATATCGTCCGGTTCTTCGTCGGGTTGCGCCGGTTTAGCATCGGTGATCTGCTGATCAAGTTCGTGTTCGTCTTCAAGTTCCTGATGAACCTGTTCGGCGCGCTGGTTGCGTTTCTGGCTGCGGCGTTCAAACAGCATTTCAAGCGCGATCAGGAACAGAAGCGTTCCGCCGGCAATCCGGAAGGCCGGCATGTGAATGCCAAAGATGCCAAGCACGCTTTCGCCGATAACGGCAAAGGCGGCAAGGATCAGGAAGCTTGCGATGCAGGCCCGGATCGCCATGCGGCGGCGGTGTCTGGTATCGGTCCCCTGTGTGAGGACGATGAAGACCGGCACCAGCCCGATTGGATCAATGATCACAAATAACGTGACAAAGGCCGGGATCAGTTCGCTCAGCATGTCGAGGCTTGGCATCTGGTTTCCTTTGTCCGTTCTTGGGGGTGATTGGTCTTCATAGTGCCAATTGCAACACGGTTTGTCGCCGCAAAACTGGGGCCGTATATCGGCCCGGTCGCGCAAGGTAAACCTTTATGTCGGCTGCAAAATGCAATCGGCCTGTTGCGTGTTTTCGTGATTTTAACGGCTGCGGCGGCGATTGCGTCCGTATCGTCCGGCATTTTCCGGCCAGTCGATATAATCAACGGGCTTTTTGCGTATCCATCGGATGAATGTCTGCATATCGGGATGGGCGATGATTTTTTCCGGTACATCGAAATCGCGCGCCAAGGTGGTTTCGTCAAACAATCGATGGATCATGCGATGACAGACGCGGTGCAGCCATTGGGTATCCGTGCCGCCCTTTGATTTCGGCGTCCAGTGATGGCGGTCGACACTGTCGCCCGCGATCATCATCCGCCCGCAAATCGGGCAGGGACCAAGTTCCTGATCTGGCGTGGGCGATAGGGGCATGAAAGAAGCACGTGGTTATTGTCAGGTTGGGCTATTTTGTGCCGGGAGGTCGCCGGTTTTCAAAGAATTTCTGCCACGTGCCGGGTTTAAGGTCGCGCAATGCCCGGATGCGGGCGCTGACCGGTGGGTGGGTATCAAGCAATAAGGGTGGTTGCGTGCTGCGATAAGGGATCAGGCGCAAACGGCGGCGATTGATCTGATCGATATGCAAAAGGGCCTCGATCATGTCTTCGGGGCCGTTCAACAGGTCGCTTGCGCCGTGATCGGCAATGAATTCACGATCCCGGATCACGGCGCGCTGCAACAGGAAGCTTACGGTCGGGACCACGCCAAAGACAATGACCATCCAGTTTGGCGGATCAAAGTTGCCAAAAATGAAAAGCATCAATCCGAACAGGGCAATGGTCCATGTGGCCCGATACAGCACGTCGGTCATCAGAAGGATGCGCGTATCGCCGTGCCATGCATGGGCGATTTCATGGGCCAGCAGGGCGCGCATCTGGCGCGGGGAAAGCGTATGAAGGGCATCATTTGATATCGCGATGGTCGTTTCTTCGGCGGTGCCGGTGGTGATTGCATTCACCCCCTTGCCCGGCAGCAGGAAAAGCTTTGGCAGGTAATCAAGCCCGGCACGGCGCGCCAGCATCGCCGCCATTTCGTGAATGGCAGGGAAGGAAGCGGCATCCAGCGGGCGGGCGCGCAACAATTTCATCAGGACTTCGGGGGATATCATCGGGGCAAGCACAAGCATCAGCGCAACGGCAATCGCGGCCGAAATTGCCATGGATAATCCACCGAGCATCCATGCGCAGGTCGCCAGAACCCCGGCCATGCAGGCCATTAACGGGAAGGTGTGCGAATTGCCGCCCGGACTGATGGCAAGAAAGCGTTGCAGGAAGACAGGCAGGCTTGAGGGTTCGTTTTCCATGGGGTGTCCCGATTCTTTTTCCCTGACTTAAAAGGTATGTTTTTAGATGTTAAGGGCAAGGGCAACGTACCTTTGCCTGCGCCTTGCGACGTGCTCCAAGGGTAAGCCAAACGCACGCCGCCTGATTTGAGTTGGCGCAATTCAAATCAGAAAAAGGAAGATTTCCAACAGGTTGTCGGCAATTCCGGCATGTCTGCCTGCGGGCATGTTTTTTCGGATTCGCGGCAAAATGCAGCATTACGCAATGCCGGAACCAGCGTATTATTGCCCGCAAATCGTTGAAGTTCCTTAATTTGTTAACACATCCTTATATGTTGCCCTAGAATAGTGCTTATGCAATCGGATAGGTGGCTCGTAACAGGTTTGTCGCGGGTCGCTTGGCGCGTGCGCCATATTTGATGTGATACAAGATTTGCTGCGAACGGGGTTTGGGAAGGAACACAATGACCCTGCTGGACAAAATCCAGTCGGTCCGCAAGGCGGGCGCGACACGGGAAGGGGATCGCACCCCGCTGGAACGGGTGTTCTGGCGGTCGATTGCCCTTGTCGGCGGATTCAGCATGGTCATCAATATGCTGAACATGGTCATCCCGATCTATTCGATGCAGGTGTTTGACCGTGTCCTTTCCAGCCGCAGTGTCGATACGCTCTTGCTCCTGACGCTTGGCATCGCGTTGGTGCTGCTGTTCATTGCGTCGATGGAACAATTGCGTTCGCGCCTTTTGATCCGGGTTGGCACCGCACTTGATCTTCGGCTTGGCGGGGATCTGTTTGCCCATGTCGTGCAACAGGCCGCGCGCGGCAACAATATGCGCCAGCGACCGTTGCGCGATCTTTATGGTCTGCGCGGGTTCCTGACCGGATCGGGCCCCTTTACCCTGATCGATTTCATGTGGGCCCCGGTCTATATCGGTGTGGTGTTCATCTTTGACACGCGGCTTGGGCTTGTGGCCTGTGCCGGGGCGACGATCCTGATCCTGATCGCGATTGCCAACGAGGCGGCGGCAAAGATTTCGGTCGACCGGTCCGAAGAAAGCCAGAACCGCGGCATCGCGCAGGAAGAAACCTATATCCGCAATGCCGAGGCGATGGAAGCCATGGGCATGACCCCGTCCGCACGCCAGCGCTGGCAGGCTGATCAGTCCGATGCGTTGTATTGGGAAGGCCAGGCCAGCCGACGGGTCGGGACATCGACAACGCTTTCGCATTTCATCCGTCTGGCCATGCAGGTCTGTTTTATCGGGGTTGGGGCCTATCTGGTGCTGACTGAAAGCATCACGATCGGGATCATGGTGGCCTCCATGATCATGGGGATGCGCGGGCTGGCACCCTTTGATGGCGCGGTTTCGGCATGGCGCAGCTGGAATTCGGCGCGCAATTCGTTCGAACGGCTGAACAAGATCCTTCTGGATAAACGTCAATCGACACCTGCGCCGCTGCCACGCGGGCGCGGTATGTCAGTTTCCGTGGATCGTCTGGTTTTTGCCCCGCCGGGCAGCCGAAATGTTCTGTTCAAGGGATTTTCGTTCAAGACCGGGCCGGGGCAGGTGATTTCCATCGCCGGGTTTAACGGGGTTGGTAAAACAGCCCTTTTGAAGCTGATCATGGGCATCTGGGTGCCCGGATCGGGATCGGTCAAGCTTGATGAAATCGAAGCATCGCGGATTGATCGCGGCGAACTTGGACCGCAGGTCGGCTATCTGTCGCAGAACCCGTTCCTGTTTCCCGGCACGATTGCCGAAAATATTGCCCGTCTTGGCAATGCCGAAATGCGCGACATCATTCAGGCGGCCGAACTGGCCGGGGCGCATAAATTCATCCTTGATCTTCCTGATGGCTATGAAACCCGGGTTGAACGGGGCGGGCGCAACCTTTCGGGCGGGCAGCGACAGCTTATCGCCCTTGCCGCTGCTTTGTTCGGGCGGCCGCGCATGTTGTTGCTGGATGAACCGACAACCGCCCTTGATGACCATGGTGTCGGGCATATCAGCGGGCTGATTGATATCGTGCGCCGTGCCGGGATCACGACCTTTATCGTCAGTCACGAACGCGAAATTCTGGTGCGTGCCGATGCGATCCTTGCCCTTGCCAACGGTCAGATTCAGGTCGTGCCGGTGCGGGCCAAGGCCGATCAGATGATCGCGCCACCACCTGCACCCGTGGCATCGCCTGCTGCCGAACCGGCGCGTGATGGACAAATGCGGATCACGCCCAAACGAATTGCCGTGCCCAACCCGGATGCACCGCGCCCGATCATTGAAAAGAATTCGGCGCAAAATCAAACACCGGAACAGCCGCCTTTGCCCGCCGGTATTATGCCGACCCCAACCCGCGCACAGGCAGGGCGTGCAACACAAGCCAGTGCAAAGGCCGGGATCGAGCGCACCGAAATGGTGCCGCAACCGACCCCGGGTGGCACCATGATGACCATGCGCCCGGCCACCCGCAAAAAGGCCGAAACAACAGCGGACGACCGTGCCGAACGGATGCGCATTGCCCGTGAAAAGCAGGAAAAACAAAGACTGAGCGCGCGTAAGACCGCCCGCGAGGCCGCCCTTGAGGCCAGCCGCAAAGAAGCGCGTGCACAGGTTCTGGCGAAAAAGGCCGCCGCGCGGGAAGAAGCCCGCAGGGCGCGAAGTGGAACACAGCAGTCTGCCGCCGCCCCGCGCCCGAAACGCAGTGACCCGCCAAAGCTTCGGGTGGTTGAAGGATCGGCTGGTCGCAGACAGGGTGGTGTCTGATGGCAGGGGTGGAGCTTCCAACCGCGCGTGAACTTGAAACCGATGTCAGACCGCTGGTGCGGATCGGCCTTCTGATCCTGATCCTGGGTGTCGGATCGGTGTTCTTGTGGGCGGCAACGGCGCGCATCAATTCCGCCGCAACGGCAAGCGGCGTGGTCGCACCGTTTTCGGGCAGGCAGAGTGTTCAGCATCTTGAAGGCGGGATCATTCGTGACATTCTGGTGCGCAATGGTGCGCGTGTGCAGGGTGGCGACGTCCTGATCCGGCTTGACGATACGCGTGCGCGGGCCAGTTATGACCTGCTGAACAACCGATACCTCAATGCGCTGGCGACACAGGCCCGCCTGATTGCCGAACGTGGCGGCAAGGACAGAATCCAGTTTCCCGCGCCGCTTTATGATCCGAAATATGTCGGGATTGTTGAATCGCAGGAAACCCTGTTTCAAAGCCGGATAAACGCGTTTCGTGGCGAACTTGAACTTTATGACGAACGGATCAAGGAACTGCGCCGCGAAATCATCGGCACGCAGGAACAGAAAACCGCATCCGAGCAGCAGGTTGGCATCGTCAAGGAAGAGCTTGCCATGGTCAAGCCCATGGTCGATCTTGGCTATGCCAGACGCACCCGTCTGCTTCAGCTTGAAAGCCGGTTGGTCGAGGTTCTTGGCAATATCGGACGGTTTTCGGCCGATATCGCACGTATTGAGCAGCAAATCCAGCAGGTCAAATCCAGTCAGGCGCAGCTGACACGGGACAATCTGCAAACCATCAATACCGAGCTTCGCGATATCCAGGGCGAGATTTCAGACCTGAATGAACGGTTACGTTCGGCGGAGGATATTCTGGTGCGGTCCGACATCAAGGCACCGCGTTCCGGTACGGTCACCAATTTGCAGTTTTCCACCGTTGGCGGAGTGATCCCGCCCGGTGCGCAAGTGCTTGAAATCGTGCCGCAGGACGACAAGCTGGTGATCGAGGCGCGCGTATCGCCGAACGATATCGATGTCGTGCATGAGGGGCTTGAGGTTAATATCCGGGTGACGGCTTTCAGCCAGCGCTGGTTTGCGCCGGTAAAGGGCGTTGTGGCGGATGTGTCGCCGGATCGTCTGACCGACCCGGAAGGTCGCCCGTATTTTCAGGCAATGATCGAAATCGATTCGGAAAGCCTTGCCGAACATGAAGGCATGATTTTATCGCCGGGAATGGCCGCACAGCTTGAGATCGTCACCGGTGCCAGAACGATTCTCGCCTATCTGTTTGCCCCGATCACCGACAGTTTTGATCGCGCATTCCGCGAACAATAGGTCTTCCAGCCCGATTTGGGGTCTTTCTACCTACCCTATACAACCTGACAGATTCTGTCAGAGGCGAATTTCGCCTTTCAAATCCCGGGAAAACATGAAAAAAATGTAATTTAGCGATTCCAGTGCGCATCTTCCGTTGATGGGTGCTTGATTGGCGTCTATACTACTGTATATAGAAGGCCGCTTTGTCTTCTGTATTCAATGGATTGAAAAATTAATCCCAAGTAGGGAGCAGAATCTTGGCTTCGCCCGCCAATCAGGACGATGGCACCGGTTTAACGGATGCTGATATCGAACAGGTGCTGGATGACCGCGCAGGGGATCGCTCTGTTGCGGGTAATTCTGATTCCGGTTCGTCGGGCGCGTCAGGTTCACAATCCCCTGCAACGCAGGCCTTCACCAATATTCAAAACGTCATCGGCACGTCGTTTAACGACATCCTGATCGGGGATGCGGGCGACAACACCCTGATCGGTGGTGCGGGTGACGATATCCTGGTACCGGGCGAGGGCCAGGATGAAATGACGGGTGGCGAAGGCCGCGATACATTTGTTTTGCAGGCCGGATTTGGTCAGGCGACCATCACCGATTTCACCCTTGGCGAAGATTATCTGGCTCTTGATGATCTCGGCATTGAAAGTGCGGCCGATCTGGTTTCGCGCGCCTCGGATGACGGTCAGGGCAATGTCGTCATTACCTTTGCGTCCGGTGATCAGCTGACGCTTAAGGGCATTAGCATTGCCCAGCTTTCCGAAATCACTCTTGTTGATGCCCCGAAACTGACCGATGTCGCGCTGGACAGTTCCGGCGATCTGTCGTCGGGCGACGCAACCATCATTGACGGAACGTCAGGTGATGACGTTATCCAGGGCACGTCTGGCGACGATGTGATTTCGGGCAATGGCGGCGGCGATATTGTTGATGGCGGTTCTGGCAACGATACGCTGTCATTTGACGGTTCGGATGATGCCGTAACGGCCGATCTTTCGACCGGTACGGCAGGCAGTGCGACAGGCAACGATACCGTTTCGTTTAGCAATATCGAAAATCTGACCGGGACATCGGGCGATGATGTTCTGCGCGGGGATGCCGGAAACAATACGCTTTCGGGTGGTGCAGGCGACGATACCTTTGGCACCAGTGGCGGTAATGACTCTATTGACGGTGGCGCGGGCCGCAACACCCTTGATTACAGCACGTCCGAACAGGGTGTTGTTGTCGATCTGAAAAATGGCGCGACCGAAAGCCGGACAGAAACTGAAACCGGCGATGATGCCGCATCTGAAACCGGCAGCAACACGGATTCCGGCACGGCAAATGACGATGCATCAGGCGGTGATACGGCAGCCGAGACCGATACCGGTGCGGACAGCGGTTCTGAAAATTCTGGTGAAACGACCGGCGATACTGCTGGGTCAAATGCTGGGGATACCACCGGTGGGGCATCAGACCCGTCGGATGATCCGGTGACGGGCGAAACTGATACGACCGGCGGTGATACGGGCGGTAGCGAAACGGGTGATCAGGCTTCTTCCGGTGGCGGTGGGGACAGCTCTCAGTCGGAAAGCGATGGCGGGGCTGGCGATGATTCTGCGTCTGGCGGATCGGGTGATGACACCATCGCCGAGGAAAGCGGCGACGCAGGAACCGACACAGGAACCGATACAGGAACCGACACCGGTTCGGGTGTGGGTGATGAAGCGACCGGTGATGCCGGAACGGATGAAGAAACCGATCCGAACACCACTGTCGATGAGACAATCCCTACCGATCAAAATGGCGCCGAAACGGGCTCTGATGCTGGTGCCGATACCAACACGGGATCGGAAACTGGCAGTGACGGGACGGATGGTGCCGACGAAACCGGTGGTGCTTCGCAGGAAACTGAAACCGGATCGACCACCGGCGGGGATCAGGCGCAGACGGGTGATGCACAAACCGGTGCACAGGATGAAGCATCCGATAACGCATCCGATGACACATCGCCGGATCAGGTCGACGACACGGCATCGGGTGATGGTGCGGTTGAAACCGGCACCGCCGGTGATGAAGAAACTTCAAATGGCGCGGATGACACCACCGCGGACACCACCGAGGAAGGTTCGGCTGATCCAGTAACGGAAGGCGAAGAGACCCCGGCAGAAAACGGTTCGGAAACATCCGGAACCGAAGAGGGCCCTTCGACTGAAACCGATGGTGAGACTTCCGATGGTTCACCGAATGAGGGAGCCGACGGGGAAACCCAGCCCGATCAGGAAACACCCCGTGCTGAAACCGGTTCGGACGCGGCGGGTAATGAAACGAACGCGGGTAACGGTGCCGAAGATGACAGCCTTGGCGGTTCGGACGGTGCGGGCGAAGACGTTCTGAATGAAGATACGCCTGCGTCGGGCGATGGTGATGACAGCACGGACGGCGAAGAACAGCCGTCGCAGTCAGAGAGCCAGACCGAACAGGAAAACACCAATAGCGGTCTTCAGGCCGGGGCCGAAACATCGCCCGAAACCGGCACGGATGAAACCGGTCTTTCCGGTGATGAGACTGGCGATGAGACTGTTGGTGAAGATGCTGGCGCGGATGAAGGCGGAGCCGAGGATGCGACCGGCGGCGAAACCACGAATGGCGAAGCCGACCCGATTGACGCGGGTGCTGAAGACGGCGACAGCACATCGGGCGAACAGACTGATGGTGGAACCACTGGCGAGACGGATGCCGAAGCCGGGGACGCTACTGGTGACGACACTGGCGACGATACTGGCGGCAGCGCTTCAGACAGCGGAAACGAGACAGGCGACGAGACCAGCATCTATGACAACACCCCGACATCGGGGAACGATATTGTCCACGGTACTGATGGTGATGATTTCCTTGGCGGGGCTGCCGGGAATGACACGTTGCAGGGCAGTGATGGCAATGACGTCATCGATGGTGGTCTTGGTGACGACGTGCTGCAGGGCGGCCTTGGCGATGACAGCCTTGATGGTGGTGCTGGGGCGGATGTCTTGCAGGGCGGTGAAGGCAATGACAGCCTTTATGGCGGTTCCGAAGACGACATTCTTCAGGGTGGCGAAGGCAGCGACCTTCTGGTTGGCGGTACCGGCAATGACGTTTTGCAAGGCGGTTCGGGTGACGATTTCCTGCGCGGCGGTCTTGGCAATGATCATATCCAGGGCGGCGATGGCACTGATACCGTCAGCTACACCGATGCGACCGATGCGGTAACCGTTGATCTTTCGCAGAACACGGCAACCGGTGGGGCAGGAAATGATGTCCTGCAAATGGTTGAAGACGTCATCGGGTCGGACTTCGACGATCATATTACCGGCAATGACGGCAATAACGTGCTGATTGGCGGGGATGGCATCGATACCCTGACCGGTGGCGCAGGCGACGATACGCTGACGACCGGTTCGGGCAAGGATGACATCGAACTGACCGAGAATTTCGGCAACGATACGGTCACCGATTTCAATATTGCCGAAGATACGGTCGACCTTTCGAAGCTGGGCGTGACCGATTTCGCGACCCTGCAATCGATGATGAGCGATGATGGCAACGGCAACGCTGTTATCGATTTCGGTGAACAGGGTGTTCTGACCCTTGAAGGGGTCAGTTCTGACAGTCTTGTTGCGGATAATTTCCGCGGGTTCGGGCGCATCTTTGAAGGCGATGGCGACGATGTTGCCGAAGGTACTGACGGCGATGATGCGCTGTATGGCTTTGACGGCAATGATATCCTCGGCGGTGGTGCCGGTGACGATGTCATTTCGGGCGGTTATGGCAATGACACGCTTTCGGGCGGTGCGGGCAATGATACCCTGCGCGGTCAGGAAGGTATTGATACGGTTGATTATTCCGGTGCCAATGGCGCGGTGAATGTCGACCTTGCCGCCGGTAGCGCAACCGGTGCCGATGGCAATGACGTTCTTGACCGTATCGAAAACGTTATCGGATCGAATTCCGACGATACGATTTCCGGTGACAGCGGTGTCAACGTGCTTCAGGGCGGGGCCGGCAACGACACCATTACCGGCCGCGATGGTAACGATACGCTTGATGGTGGTGCGGGTGACGATACCTTTGTCGCCGAGGCAGGCAATGACACCTATATCGGCGGTGCGGGCAACGACACGCTGGATCTGACGGCACGCGATGGTGCGCAGACGGTTAATCTGGGTTCCGGGACCGTCACAGACAACACCAGCGGCGAAGTCGATACGGTTAGCAGCGTTGAAAACATTGTCAGCGGTGCGGGCAATGACGTTCTGATCGGTGATGGTGCGAATAACGTCATTTCGGCCGGAGCGGGTGACGATCTGGTCGCCGGTGGTGGCGGGGATGACACGCTTGATGGGGGCGAAGGCACTGACACGCTCGCCCTTGGCAGTGAAACCGGTGCGGTTGTTGATCTTGCGGCGGGCACCGTCCAGACCAATTCCGGTCTGTCGACCGTTTCCAACTTCGAAAATGTTCGCGGTTCGGCAAGTTCCGACATCATTTCCGGCGATGACGGCAATAATATCCTGACCGGCCTTGCCGGTGACGATATTCTTGCTGGCGGTGGCGGCGACGATACCCTTGATGGCGGTGCGGGTTCCGATACCGCCGATTACAGTGATGTCGACGCCGATATGGACGTCAATCTTGATGCCGGAACAGCATCAGGCGATGGCAATGATACGCTGATCGATATCGAAAATGTGACAACCGGTGACGGTAACGATACCGTTCGCGGAAATGGTGCGCAGAACCAGATTGATACCGGCGCGGGTAACGATACCGTATTTGGTGGTGCGGGTTCGGACACGCTGTCGGGTGGTGACGGTTTCGATACGCTTAGCTATAGCGACGCCGCAGGCAACCCGGTTGGTGGTGTAACCGTCGATCTCGAAGCCGGAACTGTTACCGGTGGCGATTTTGTCGATCAGATTGACGGGTTTGAGCAGGTCGAAGGCTCGGCCGGCAATGATCGCATGCTGGGCAGTTCGGGTTCCGATATCCTTAGGGGCGGTGCCGGCAACGATACGATTGATGGCCGGGCGGGCGCAGACACGCTTTCGGGCGGTGCCGGTTCGGATACATTTGTTATTTCGACCGATAGCGACAATGACCTGATCACGGATTTCGATCCTGAAAATGACATCATCGACATTCAGGGCATCGATGGTCTTGAGCTGTTTTCTGACATTGCAGACTTTATCGGTGTGGATGGCGATGGAAACGCGACCATCACGATTGGTGATTCTATTGTCACCTTGCAGGGCGTTGATCCCGATAGCCTGACCTTCAAGAACTTTGAAGGTATTCGTTCGCTGGACGGTACAGAAAATGCCGACACCCTTGTTGGTACCAGCCGCAGCGATGTGATCGATGGCAAGGCTGGCAACGATAGCATTTCGGGCAATGCCGGGAATGACACGATTTCAGGTGGTTCTGGCAATGACGTCATTTCGGGGGGCGTTGGAAATGACGTCGTCGATGGCGGCACGGGGAATGACTTTATATCCGGTGATGCTGGCGACGACATCATAGATGGTGGTCTTGGCAACGATGTGATCGTTGGCGGGGTCGGCTCTGATACACTTGACGGCGGCGAAGGTACTGACACCGTTTCGTTCCAGGATTCAGGCAGTGGTGTGAATGTCGATCTTGATGCAGGTTCGGCAACAGGTCAGGGTACGGACACACTTGCCAATTTCGAAAATGTTTCCGGATCATCCTATAACGATACGCTTTCCGGAGATGACCAGAATAACGTGCTTTCTGGCGGTGCCGGAAATGACATCCTTGATGGTCGCGATGGCGATGACCTGCTTCTTGGTGGGGCAGGCAACGATACGCTGATCGGTGGGGCGGGCAATGACTCCCTTGTGGGGGGGGATGGCTCTGATACCGTCGATTATGCCAGTGCAGAAGGCAGCGTTCAGGTTAATTTGGGTTCGGGCTCGGCAACTGGTGGTGCAGGCACCGATACACTCAAGGAAATCGAGAATGCAGTTGGCTCGGACTTCGATGATGTTCTGACTGGTTCGGATCGTGCAAACAGCATTTTGGGTGGTGCTGGTAATGATCTGATCAATGGTGGCGCAGGCAACGACTATCTTGCTGGTGGCACCGGGGCGGATACCTTTATTTTCAACGGGACTTCCGGCGAAGATAAAATTGCCGATTTTGATATTGGTGAAGACCGTATTGATCTGAGCAGCTTTGGCCTTCCGAACTGGGAAGCACTGAAAAGCCTGATCGAAACCAATGCCGATGGCGATGCCGTCATTTCCATCAATGACCAGACGCTGACCCTGACCGGTGTTTCACCGGATCAGCTTGCCGCTGATAACTTTGTTGGCATTGAAAGCCTTGGTTCGACCGAAGGTGACGATGTTCTGGTTGGTACGGGCTTTGACGAAATCATCGATGGCCTTGGTGGCAATGATACCATCAACGCGGGGGCTGGTGCGGACACTGTTTATGGCGGTGCTGGCAACGATACGCTTTCGGGCGGGCTTGGCAATGACACGCTTGATGGTGGCGATGGTCAGGACACGGTCGATTATTCATCAGAATCTGCTGTTACGGTTGATCTGAACAATGGCAGTGGTTTTATCGCCAACGGCAATAGCGACACGCTTGTCGATATCGAAGATGTTACGGGTTCTAGCTTCAACGACACGATCACTGGTGATGCACAGAACAACACTCTGAAGGGGTTGGGCGGCAATGACAGCATCGATGGCGGTGCTGGCGATGACCGGATCGAAGGTGGTTCCGGCAATGATGATCTGAGCGGTGGTGCCGGAAACGATCAGATTTCCGGTGGGGCTGGCAACGACATACTTGATGGTGGCCTTGGGGATGACCAACTGGTTGGCGGTGCGGGCCAGGATTTTGTGGATTACACCGACGCAGAAGGTGCTATTAGCGTTGATCTGGCATCCGGAACGGCATCTGGTGCGGCTGGCAATGACACGCTTTCGGAAATCGAAAACATATCGGGTTCGGATTTCGACGACATCCTTACAGGTGATTCTGCCAATAATACAATTGCGGGCGGTTTAGGGAACGATACCGTTTCCGGCGGTGCTGGTGATGATCTTTTGTATGGTGGCGATGGCGACGATGTCATTGATGGCGGTACGGGAACGGATACCGTCAGTTTCTTTGGTTCGGGCGCTGTAAATATCGATCTTGCCGCGGGCACTGCGACAAGCGAGGCCGGGACGGACAGCATTTCAAACGTCGAAAATGTTATCGGTTCCACCGGTGATGACACGATCATCGGTAGTGACGGTGCAAACGTTATTTCGGCCGGAATTGGCAATGACGTTATTCGTGGTGGCGCGGGTGACGATACGCTCAGCGGTGGCTTCGGCGCGGACATTTACAAATTGTCTGCGGGTGACGGTCAGGACACCGTTACAGATTTCGATGTAAATTACGATCAGATCGACATTTCCGAACTCGCGATAGACACCTATGACGAACTTTACAGCCGCATGTCGGTCAATGCGGATGGTGATCTGGTTGTTGATTTCGGCGAAGATACCAGCATGGTTCTCAAAGGCGTCAGCCTGAACCAGATTTCTGCCAACAATTTCATCGGTATCCGCGACATCGTTGGAACGTCTGGCGATGACATTCTCGCCGGTACCGCTGGCGAAGACACGTTATCGGGTCTGGATGGCAACGATACGCTGGACGGGTTGGCAGGTGATGACGTTCTGCTTGGCGGTGCCGGGGATGACCTGCTCGATGGTGGTGCCGGGGACGATATACTGGACGGTGGTGCGGGTAATGATACCGCCGACTACAGTGACAAAACCGCTGATATGCAGATCAATCTTGAAGACGGTACGGCTTCGACCGGATTTGAGAACGACACACTGCTTGATATTGAAAATGTCATTGGCGGTACCGGGGACGATGTCCTGACCGGTAATGATGAAGGAAACATTCTTGCCGGTGGTGCCGGTGATGACCTGCTCGAAGGGCTTGGCGGCGACGACACGCTGTTTGGTGGCGCGGGTAACGACACGGCCAGTTATCAAAATGCCGACGGTGGCGTGAATGTTGATTTGTCCGCCCTTAGTGCGACCGGTGCTGATGGTCAGGACAAACTGATCGATATTGAAAATGTCATCGGGTCGGAATTCGACGACGTCCTGAAGGGCGATAGCGGCGCGAACGTCCTGAATGGCGGGGCCGGTGATGACCTCTTTACCGCAACACAGGGCAATGACACCCTGATTGGCGGGGACGGGGTTGATACGGTTGATTACAGTGCCGCAACCGGCAGCATTTCGGCAAACCTGTCGACAGGCGATGTTTCCGGTCTTGGACAGGATAAAGTCACAGGCATCGAAAATATTATCGCCACGCAGTTTGCCGATACCCTTGTCGGTAACGAGGCCGCGAACACCCTGTCGGGTGAAGATGGCAACGATATTATTGCTGGTGGCGGCGGTGATGACACATTGCTCGGTGGCCGTGGCAACGACACACTTTCCGGCGGCGCTGGCTCAGATCTTATTGATGGTGGCGAGGGTAACGATACTGTCGACTACAGCAACAGCCTGAACGGCATTACCATTGATCTTGAAACCGGTGAAACCGATACCGAGACCGGCGATCAGGTACTGAATGTTGAAAACGTTACCGGTTCAAACCTTAACGATACCATTACCGGCAGCAGTGGCGATAACACGCTGATCGGTGGTGCCGGTAATGATGTTTTCAATACAAGTGCCGGCAATGATGTGATTTCCGGTGGAACCGGCACCGACAGTGTTGATTACAGCGCAAGCGAAGGTGCGGTTAATGTCGATCTGGAAGGTGGCACTGCTACCAAGATTGACGGTACCGATACGCTTTCGGATATCGAGGATGCGACGGGTAGCGCATTTGATGACACCCTGACCGGGACGTCGGGTGCAAACAGCCTGGCTGGTGGTGCGGGGAACGATATCATCAATGCGGGCGGTGGCAATGATACGGTTTCGGGTGGAACCGGGGATGATACGCTGCGCGGTGGTGCCGGTGTCGATACACTGGATTATTCCAAGGCATCCGGCGGGCAGGTTGTCAATCTGGTAACCGGCGTCGCGACAGGTGCCGACGGCACAGATGACATTTCCGGTTTTGAAAATGTCACAGGCACCGATTTTGACGATACCCTTATCGGTGATAACGCCAATAACGTGCTATCGGGCGGTGCGGGGAACGATACGCTGTCCGGTGGTTCGGGCAATGATGTGCTGGATGGCGGTGCAGGCAACGATACATTCGTCGGCGAAGCAGGTGATGATACCTATATCGGTGGTGCCGGTTCGGACATCATCGATTTCAGTAATGCCCAGTCGGGGATGGATATCAGCCTTGCCAACAATATCGCGACTGGTGCGGATACCGGCACGGACATCCTGAGCGATATCGAGCAAATTGTTGCGACGAA
Organism: Thalassospira sp. MBR-102; assembly: GCF_040549275.1. Taxonomy (NCBI): domain Bacteria; kingdom Pseudomonadati; phylum Pseudomonadota; class Alphaproteobacteria; order Rhodospirillales; family Thalassospiraceae; genus Thalassospira; species Thalassospira sp. MBR-102. Next base: position 278,193 of record NZ_JBEPTC010000002.1, on the reverse strand, counting down.
TTTTGACGACACCATCACCGGTAGCGCCAACGCCGATACCATCTCGGCCGGGGCTGGTAATGACATCATATCTGGTGGTGCCGGAAGCGATATCATTAGCGGCGGGGCTGGCGATGACCTGATTGATGGCGGTGCCGGCAACGATACGCTCGATGGTGGGGACGGCGAAGATACCCTTTCCTACGACAGTGCCGCCGGTGGTGTTTCGGTTGATCTGCAAACCGGTGTCGTCGGTGGTTCTGAAGGCGATCAGGTTGCCAATTTTGAAAATATTGCCGGTTCGCGTTTCGACGATACTCTGAAAGGCGATGCAGGTCGTAATACGCTTGATGGTGGTGCGGGGAACGATACCCTTGATGGCCGTGATGGTGATGACGTTCTGTTGGGCGGTGCCGGGAATGATGTTATTCGCGGTGGCAGCGGCGCAGACACCATTGATGGTGGCGAAGGTTCCGATACCCTTGATCTGTCAGACGTTTCGGGTGATCTGACTGTTGATTTTGCCGCCGGTACGGCAACAGACGGTACAACAACCGACATCTTCACCAATATCGAAAACCTTGTTACCGGTGACGGTAATGACGTTATCACCGCGACCGATGAGGTAAATGTTATCAATGCCGGGGATGGCGATAACACGGTTATCGGTGCGGGCGGTGAAGATACGCTGACAACCGGCAGCGGCGAGGATTATGTTTCTGGTGGTGCCGGAGACGATATCATTGATACCGGTGCCGGAAATGACACCGTCGATGGTGGCGACGGCAGCGACGTTGTGACCACGGGTTCCGGCAACGATATTGTTACCGGTGGGGCAGGCAGCGATGTCATCAATGCCGGTGATGGCAACGATACGGTCGACGGCGGTACCGGTAACGATACGATTGTTGCAGGTCAAGGCGATGACGTCGTCCTTGGTGGCGAAGGCAATGATGTCATCGATAGTGGCACGGGGAACGATACTGTCGATGGTGGTGTCGGCGCTGATACGATCACCGCGGGTGCGGGCGATGACCATGTGACCGGTGGCGAAGGAAATGACGTCATTTCCGGTGGCGGCGGGGCAGATATTCTAGATGGTGGTGCAGGCGACGATATCCTGCGTGCAGGTGCCGGGGATGATGTCCTGATCGGTGGTGAAGGTCTTGATACGGCAACCTATTCGGATGCGACCGGTGGGCTGGTTATTGATACCGCGAACAATACCGTCAGCGGGACGGGAACCGGAACCGATACGCTTGACGGTATCGAAATCATCGAAGGCTCAGGATTCAGCGATACTTTCCTTGGCGGGGAAGGCACGGACATCTTCCTTGGCGGGGCTGGTGACGACACCTTCGATGCCGGGGTTGGCGACGATATTCTGACGCTTGGCGAAGGGGCTGATCAGGTTGTCTTCCGCCCGGGCGATGGCAATGACACGATTACCGATTTCGACCCGGCCGTTGATGTTATTGATCTTACCGATTTCAATATTGCCGGTTTCGATGCCCTGAAATCCCAGTTCAGTGCGGATGGCGATGGTAATCTGATCATCACGCTTGATAGCGGCGATACGATTACACTGAACAATATTCAGGCAGGCAGCCTGACCGCGGCAAACTTCATCGGTGTCGACGTTCGTCTTGGTACGGAAAATGCCGACGAAATGGTTGGCGGAAACGGTGGCGATATCATCAATGCTTTGGGCGGGGATGACACCGTTTCGGGTGGTGATGGCAATGATCGTCTGATTGGCGGTTCGGGTAACGATACCCTGTCGGGTGATGCCGGTGACGATACCCTGGTTGGTAATTCCGGGTCGGATACGCTGATTGGTGGTGCAGGCACCGATACGGTCGATTATTCGACCGAAAGTGCCGGAATAGTTGGTGATCTGACGGCCGGCACTGTAACCGGTGGTGATGGTAATGATGTTCTTGACGGCATCGAAAATCTTACCGGGACGTTATATGCAGATACCCTGACCGGAACCGATGGCAGCAATACCCTTTCGGGCCTGGCTGGCGATGATGTGCTGGTCGGTGGCGAAGGCAATGATGTGCTCGACGGTGGTGCGGATTCTGACACTGTGGATTACAGTGCCGCAACCGGGGCGATGAATGTCAACCTGACCACAGGCACAGCGACCGGTCAGGGCAACGATACCCTTGCCAATATCGAAAATGTCGTCGGTTCGGACTTCAACGACACAATCAATGGCAATGCTGCTGATAACACCGTAACGGCCGGTGCCGGGAACGACGTGATCAATGTCGGTTCGGGGGATGACGTTGTTGATGCCGGAAGTGGTGATGACGAAATTACCGGCGGTGCGGGATCGGATACCCTTTCCGGTGGTACCGGCAATGACGTTATCGACGGTGGTGCCGATGATGACACCCTGTCGGGCGGTGCGGGTGACGATATTGTTCAGGCAGGCACCGGCAATGACTGGATTTATGGCGATACCGGTGACGACATCATTGATGGTGGCGACGGTATCGACACGGTCGATTATTCCAATGTCGAAGGTCCGGTTGTTGTTGATCTGGTCAACCAGTATGCATCGGGTTCGGGTGGCAATGACATTGTTCGCGATGTCGAACGGGTCATTGGTACCGACTTTGCCGATACCCTGATCGGGGCGGACGGGGTCAATACGCTTGATGGTGGTTCGGGCAATGATACGCTGATTGGCGGCGATGGCGACGACGTCATTATCACCGGCGACGGCGAAGACATGATTGTTGTTACCCCGGGCGGCGGCAGCGATACGGTTACCGATTTTGACGTCAACGAAGATGTGATTGATCTGTCATCCTACGGGATTGAGGATTACAGCGATCTTGCCGATCGCATGTTCGATGACGCCAACGGCAATGCGGTTATCTCGCTCGGCCCGGGTGAAAGCATCACGCTTGAAGGCGTTTCGGTCGATGATCTCGGGCCGGATAACTTCTTTGGCTATGTCACCATCGAAGGTACTGAATTTGACGATGTCCTGCAGGGCAGCCAGCTTGGCGATGAAATCAATGCGCTGGACGGTGACGATATTGTTGATGGTGGTGCCGGTGATGATGTCATCAATGGCGATGCAGGCAACGATACCCTGATCGGTGGTGCCGGTGATGACGAACTCAATGGTGGTGACGGTAACGATACCGCCGATTATTCCGACACTTCCGAAGGTGTCACCGTTGACCTGAGCACAGGTAGCGCAACTGGTGAAGCCGGAAACGATACCCTTGATAGCATCGAAAATGTTACCGGCGGGGATGGCGACGATATCCTGATTGGTGATGAAAACGCCAATATCCTGGATGGCGGCGCAGGCAACGATACCGTTTACGGCAATGGCGGCGACGATACCCTGATTGGTGGCGAAGGCGATGATACGCTGTCCTACGAAGGGGCCGAAGAAGGCGTTTCCGTCGACCTTGCCAATGGTACCGCAACCGGTGGTGCCGGAAATGATGTGATTGACGGTTTTGAAACCGTGATCGGGTCCGACCATGCCGATACCATTTCGGGCGATGATGCCAACAACGTGATCGAAGGCGGTGCCGGGGATGATGTGCTGGCCGGTGGTGCGGGCGATGACACCATTCTGGGCGGGGCGGGTAACGATACCCTGCAGGCGGGTACCGGCAGTGATACCCTTGTCGGTGGCGATGGCACCGATATCGCCGATTATTCGGATCGGACCGATCCGGTTGTGGTCGATCTGGCCGCGGGGACCGGCACGACCGGCGATGGCAACGATACGCTGATCGATATCGAAGGGGCGACCGGTGGTTCGGGCAACGATACCCTTCTGGGATCGGATGGCGATAACATCCTTTCGGGTGGTGCGGGTGATGACACCCTTTCGGGCGGTGCAGGGAACGACACCCTTGCCGGTGGCGCCGGGGCCGATCTGCTTGACGGTGGGGCCGGTGATGATGTCCTGACCTTCGACGGGGACCATGTCGCGGCGTCGGGTGAAACCACCGACCATGTCGGCAGCCCGACGACGGATGGCACCGGTGACGTCGCCGATATCAGTGGCAAAAACCTGTCTGATGACAGCTTTGTCGGTGGCGAAGGCAACGATACCCTGCAGGCAGGCGACGGTGATGATGCCATCATTCTGGATCGCGATCACGCCGGTGGCGGTGCCGCCAACCCGTCGATTGTGGATATTGAAAACATCAATGCCGGTGCGGGTAACGATGTTGTCGACCTGACCAGTGAAACGCATTCTTACGGTGACGTCACGATTGATGGCGGTGCCGGTGACGATACCCTTTGGGCCAATGATGGTGATGACGTCATCCTTGGTGGTGCCGGTTCTGACAATATACTGGGCGGTGCGGGTGCCGATAATATCGATGGGGGTGCTGATAACGACATCCTTGATGGCGGAACCGGGAATGACATCATCGCGGGCGGTGCCGGTGACGATACGATCATGGCCGGTATCGGCGATGATACGCTTTCGGGTGGTGACGGTTCCGATACGCTTGATATGTCTGCGGCCAATGGCGCGGAAATTGATCTGGCCAATGGTACGGCAAGCAGCGATGCCACTGGCTCGGACAGCATTTCCGGCTTTGAAAATGTGATCGCGACGGATGGTGATGACACCATCACCGGTAATGCCGCGAACAATGTGATTGATGCCGGTGCAGGCAACGATACGGTTTCGATTGATGCCGGTAACGATCACCTTGATGGCGGCGACGGCATTGATACGCTTGATCTGTCGGGCACTAGTGGCGGGGTAACGGTTGATCTTGCCGCTGGTACGGCGAATGGTGCGCAAACCGGTTCCGATACGATTGCCAATTTCGAAAATGTCACCGGTTCGGCAGATGCCGATACCATTACCGGCAATGATGCGGCCAACACGATTGATGGTGGTGCTGGTGATGACGTGATCGATGGCGGGGCTGGCGACGACGTCCTTTCGGGCGGTGCGGGCAATGATACATTGGCCGCAGGTGACGGCAACGACACCCTGACCGGTGGCGATGGCGCGGATGTCTTTGTTTTTGAGGATGGCAGCGATGCCGATCTGGTCAGTGACTTTGATCTTGCCAGCGATGTGATTTCCCTGCCCGATATCGGTGTTACAAGCTGGACCGAATTGCAGTCGATTCTGTCCGATGGTCCGGATGGTGCGGTGATCACGTTGCCTTCCGGTGGCACGGTAACGCTTTCGGGTGTTGCTGTTGGCGACCTGACGCCGGATCACTTTGCCGGAATCGAAAATGTCGGAACGCCGGGTGATGATACACTTGGCGGTGGCAGCGGTGACGATACGGTTGGTGCCGGTGATGGCAACGATACGGTCGACGGTGGCGATGGTGATGACACGGTCGATGGCGGCGAAGGCGATGATTCCGTTGGTGGCGGCACGGGCGATGACAGTGTTGGCGGTGGTGCCGGTAACGACACGGTCGACGGTGGCGATGGCAATGACACGGTCGATGGCGGCGACGGTGATGATTCCGTTGGTGGCGGATCGGGCGACGATAGCGTTGGCGGTGGTGCCGGTAACGACACGGTCGACGGTGGCGATGGCAATGACACGGTCGATGGCGGCGACGGAGATGATTCCGTTGGTGGCGGCACGGGCGATGACAGTGTTGGCGGTGGTGCCGGTAACGACACGGTCGACGGTGGCGACGGTAATGACACGGTCGATGGCGGTGATGGTAATGATTCCGTCGGTGGTGGTGCTGGTAACGACACTGTTGGTGGTGGTGCCGACAACGACACCCTGATCGGCGGCCCGGGCACGGATACGCTTGACGGTGGTGCGGGTGATGACGTTCTGGAATTCGGTGCGGATCGCACCGGCCAGTCGGGTGATACCACCGATCATGCGGGCAGTCCGGGTGTCGATGGCACCGGCGAAATTGCCGATCTTGACGGTCTTGGCATCAGTGATGACCAGTATGATGGCGGCGAAGGCATTGATACGCTGGTGGGCACGTCGGGTGGCGATGCCATCATTCTGGATCGCGATCATGAAAATGGTTCCGCCAATCCGTCGATCAGTGGCGTTGAAATCATTGAAACCGGCGACGGTGATGACATTGTCGATCTGACCAGCCAGGTTCATTCCTATGGCGATGTCACGGTTGATGGTGGGGCGGGCAACGATACCATCTGGACCAGTGCCGGGGATGACAGCGTCCTTGCCGGTGATGGCAATGACCATATCAATACGGGTTCCGGCAGTGACGTGATTGATGCCGGGGCGGGTGATGATGATATCGCGGCGGGTTCCGGCGATGATGTGATCACCGCGGGTGACGGCAACGATGTGATTTCGTCGGGTGATGGCAATGATACGGTCGATGCCGGTGCGGGTGACGATAGCGTTATCGGTGATGCCGGGAATGATATTCTTGCCGGTGGCGATGGCACCGATACGCTTGATCTGACCAATGCCGATGGCGGGGCCGTCATTGATCTTGAAAATGGCACGGCAAGCAGCACGGAAACCGGGTCCGACACCATTTCGGGCTTTGAACAGGTCGTTACGGGTGCTGGTGACGATACGATTTCCGGAAGTTCCGCCGATGACACCATATCGTCCGGTGCAGGAAACGATACGATTGACGGTGCCGATGGCAATGACCGGATCGTGGCGGGTGACGGTAATGATGTCGTATCCGATGGGGCGGGCAGTGATTATGTCGATGCCGGTGCAGGCGATGACACGGTTATCGCGGGTGACGGTGATGACAGTCTTGATGGTGGCGATGGCAATGACACCATCGATATGCGCAACGCAACCAGTGGTGCCACGGTCAATCTGGCGGCAGGTTCGGCGCAATCGGCAGAAACCGGTTCGGACAGCATTTCGAACTTTGAAAATGTCACAACCGGTTCGGGCGATGATGGACTGACCGGATCGGATGCCAATAACGTCATGGCCGCAGGGGCGGGTAACGACACCCTTGATGGCGGGACTGGCGACGATACGCTTTCGGGCGGGGCGGGGAATGACAGCTTTATCTTTGCCGATGGCACCGATGATGATGTTGTCACCGACTTCGAAGTCGGGACCGACAGACTGACCCTTGATGGCACGGGCATTGAAACATGGACCCAGCTTCGTGATCTGATCACCGGCAATTCGCTTGGCGATGCGGTGATCAATCTGCCATCCGGCGGCACGATCACGCTGCAAGGTGTCAATCCGCTTGATCTTTCAGCCGATGATTTCACCGGTGTGACGGATGGCGGTACGCCTTACGACGACAGCCTTACCGGTGGCGATGGCGATGATGTCATTGATGCGCTTGCCGGGGACGATGTTGTCGATGGCGGTGCCGGTGATGACACGATTGATGGTGGTGCGGGCAACGATACCCTGACGGGTGGTTCGGGCGATGACACCGTCGATGGCGGGACCGGTTCGGATACGCTTGGCGGCGGCACCGGCAATGATGAACTCAACGGTGGCGATGGTGCGGATACGCTTTCGGGTGGATCGGGTGACGACACCCTTGATGGCGGATCCGGCGACGATGTTCTGAACTTTGAAGCCGATGGCACGGCCGCAAGCGGTGAAACCACCGAAAATACCGGCAGCCCGGGCGCCGATGGCACCGGCGATCTTGCCGATATCGGTGGCAAGAACATCTCGGATGATACCTTCGTCGGTGGTGACGGTACCGATACCCTGAACCTGACCGGTGGCAGTGATGCGCTGATCCTTGATGGCAGCAAACTGGGCGATGGCCAGACGACGGGTAGCACGATTGAAACCCGGACATTGGGCCTGACGGATTCGGCATCATCGGGTGCCGTGCAGGCCGCATGGTCGGATGCAAATCTTTATGCCTTTGATTTTGGCACATCCTATGTCGGTGAAGATGGCAAACTGAACCTTGCCGCGGCCGATGACACCGTGACCTTTGATGGCAACGGTATTGGCAATAACGGCGGTTCACCGGCCGGAAGCCAGATCAACCACAATGGCAATACCGGCGAAAGCGAAGCCGTCGTTGTCGATCTGGGGGCCAATGCGCGCAATGCCACGGTTCAGGTTTCCAACCTGATTGCGGCCGAACATGGCGGCGAAGTCGGTTCCTGGCAGGCCTTTGATGCCGATGGCAATCTGGTTGCGTCGGGTGTGCTTGACGAAAGCACGATCAGCTACACCAGTGGCGGTGTTGGCACGGCAACGATCAGTGTCACCGACAGTCTCGGCAATCCGGTTGAATTCCGTTACCTCGCCTTCGAAAGCGAGCCTTATGCCGATGGTTCATCGGGTGGTGACAGCAGCGATTATTTCGTGCGTTCCATCACCTTTGATGCGGTGGTTGAAGAAACGGTTGCCGACGGCGCGCGCCTTGACGGCGTCGAGGTTATCAACGCGGGCGAAGGCAATGACGTTGTCGATCTGACAAGCGATACGATTGCCTATGGCGATGTCACCATCAATGGTGGCGGCGGCAACGATACGCTTTGGGCCAACGAAGGTGATGACCGCATCAATGGCGAGCTTGGCGACGACAATCTTTATGGCGGCGCGGGTGACGACTATCTTGATGGTGGTTATGGCCGCGATATCCTTGATGGTGCCGAAGGCAACGATACGCTGATCGGCGGGCAGGGTAACGACACGCTTCGCGGAGGTGAAGGCGACGATATCATCCATGGCGGTGGTGACATCGATACCGTGACCTATGACGACGCGGCATCGGGCGTGAATGTCGATCTGGCCAATTACACTGCCACGGGTGGTGCCGGGAATGACGGTATCTACTGGGTCGAAAATGTTGTTGGCTCTGCCCATGATGACATCATCAGGGGTGATGCGCAGAACAACACGCTGGATGGCGGTTCTGGTGATGACACCCTTTCGGGTGGTGCCGGGAATGATGCGCTGCGCGGTGGTGATGGCAACGATACGGCGGATTACAGCAATTCGGCCGCGGCGGTTCGTGCGAACCTTGCAACCGGTACCGCACAGCTTGCCAATGGCGAAGCAGACACCCTGACCAGCATTGAAAACCTGATTGGTTCGGGCGGCAGCGACACCCTGACCGGATCGAATGGCGATAACCTGCTTTCGGGCGGTGCGGGCAATGACAGCCTGATCGGCAATGGCGGCAACGATACCCTTGATGGTGGTATCGGCAACGACATGCTCGATGGTGGCGATGGTGATGACATCCTGACCGGCGGCGATGGTGCTGATCGTCTTTATGGCGGGGCAGGCAATGATACGCTTGATGGGGGTGCCGGTAACGATACCCTTGATGCCGGGGCGGGCGACGACGTTATTCTGGCGGGCGATGGCAATGACGTCATCACCGCAGGTGCCGGTGCCGATACGGTTGATGCGGGTACGGGTGATGACACGGTTGTTGCCGGTGCGGGCAACGATATTCTTGCCGGTGGTGATGGCACCGACACCCTTGATTTCGCTGCCGCCAATGGTGTGACGGTTGACCTGTCGACCGGCACCGCAAGCAGCGATGCCACCGGTACGGACGCCATTTCCGGCTTCGAGAATGTTCTGGGCACGGCGGGGGCGGATACGCTTATCGGATCAAGCGGGGCAAACGTCCTGTCTGGTGCGGATGGTGATGACGTTCTGGACGGGGGTGCGGGTGATGACGCCGTTTATGGCGGGGCCGGTAATGACACCTTCATCGCCGGTGCCGGGAATGACACGCTTTCGGGTGGTGCAGGCACCGATACCCTTGACCTGACCCAGGCGGCAAGTGGTGCCACGGTTGATCTGTCGGCCGGTACCGCAAGCAGTGCGGAAACCGGCAACGACACTATTTCCGGCTTTGAAAATGTCATCGGATCAGATGGCAATGACGATATTACCGGATCGGACGGGGCAAACGTCCTTTCGGGCGGTGCCGGGGATGACACCATCGAAGGCGGTGCGGGTGCCGATACGCTTGATGGCGGCGATGGCATTGATACGATCAGCTATGAGGGATCGGATGCCGGGGTCGAGATTTATCTTGGCGATACCGATGCCAATGCCAGAACACCGGGCGAAGGCGGTCGCGCATTTGGTGGTGATGCCGCAGGCGATATTCTTGCCAATTTCGAACGTGTCATTGCGTCGGCGCATGATGATTACGTCTATGGCAACAGCCAGAACAACGTTGTCGATCTTGGGGATGGCAACGATACGTTTGACAATGTAGAAGCCGATGTCAGTGCCGATACAGTCGATGGCGGCGAAGGCAATGACACGATTTGGACCGGCGATGGCGCCGATACCCTGATCGGTGGCAATGGCAACGACTATCTGAACGGTGAAAAAGGCGACGACACGCTTGACGGTGGGGCTGGTAATGACAGCCTTGTGGGCGGTGATGGCAACGATACACTGGATGGCGGATCGGGGAATGACCGTATCTCGACCGGGTCGGGTGCCGATCTGGTCAAGGTCACAAGCCTTGTCGGCGATAAGGTCGTTACCGATTTCAACACCAGTGTTGACCAGATTTCCCTTGATGCGCTTGGCATTTCCGAATGGTCCGAACTGGCCCCGCGTCTGAGCGAGGTTAATGGCAATCTTGTCATCGATCTGGGCCAGGATGGCTCGGTCACGCTGCTGGGTGTGCGTCTGAACGAAGTCACGTCCGACATGTTTGTCGGCATCGAAGGCCCGGTTGGCGCAACACCGTTTGATGATGTCCTGCTGGGCACCAGCGAAGATGATTATATCGATGCACTGGCCGGGAATGATGTGGTCGATGGCGGGGATGGTAATGACACCATCCTTGGCAATGACGGCGACGATAACCTGTCGGGTGGTGCCGGAAACGATACGATTTCGGGCGGCAACGGCAATGATGTGATCGACGGTGGCGACGGCGACGATAGCCTGCATGGCAATGACGGCCATGATGTGATCGCGGGCGGTGCGGGCAATGACACCCTGATCGGTGGATCGGGCGACGATGTGATTTCTGGTGGCGGCGGTTCGGACTTCATCGATGCGATGGATGGCGATGATGTTGTTACCGGCGGTGATGATACCGACACGATCTATGGCGCGGCCGGTGATGACCAGCTTTCGGGCGAAGCGGGCGATGATGTCATTTCGGGCGGCGATGGTGCCGATACCATCAATGGCGGTCTTGGCAATGACGTGCTTTCGGGCGATGCGGGCAATGACACCCTTTCGGGTGCGGATGGCAACGATACCCTGATGGGTGGCGACGGTGCCGATACGCTTTCGGGTGGCACCGGAAATGACGTCCTGTCGGGCGGCAATGACAATGATCTGCTCGAAGGCGGTATCGGAAGCGACACCCTGTCGGGTGATGCCGGTAATGACACGCTGCTGGGTGGTGACGGCAACGATACGCTGGATGGCGGGGCTGGCAACGATACCTATACCGGTGGTGCCGGTTCGGACCAGATCATCGTTTCGGATAATTCCGGCGACAAGGTCGTTACCGATTTCAATCCGGCAAGTGACCAGATCAATCTGTCTGCCCTTGATGTCGATGACTGGGCCGAACTGCGTGGCCTGATGAGTGATGTAAACGGCAATGCCGTGATCAACCTGAATGGGCAGGGGACATTGACGCTGATCGGTGTCGCGGTTAGCGACCTGAATGCGAACATGTTTGTCGGTGTCGAAGCATCGACCGGGCCGACCCCCTATGACGATGTCCTGTATGGCACCAGCAACAATGACACGATTGCAGCCCTTTCGGGTGACGATACCGTCTTTGGCCTGAATGGTCAGGACACGCTGTCGGGCATGGATGGCAATGACAGCCTTTATGGCGGTGATGGCGACGACAAGCTGTATGGTGATAACGGTAATGACCTGATTGACGGCGGCAGCGGTCAGGACAGCATCACCGGCGGCGAAGGCGATGATACGCTGGATGGCGGGTCGGGCGATGACCGTGTCTGGGCGGGTAACGGGGCCGATACGCTGCTGGGTGGTCAGGGTCAGGACAAGCTTTATGGCGAAGCCGGCAATGACGTGATCAATGGCGGCACCGGCGATGACTCGATCCTTGGCGGGGATGGCAACGATGTTCTGGATGGCGGCGAAAACAACGACCGTCTGTGGGGCGGCGACGGTAACGATACCCTGTTCGGCGGATCAGGCGATGACAGGCTTTATGGTGATGGCGGCAATGACACCCTGATGGGTGGTCAGGGCAACGATACCCTTTCGGGGGGATCGGGCCGCGATACCGCAAGTTATGCCAATGCGACATCCGCGGTTGGTGTCAGCCTGAAAAACGGTACCGCCGTTGGTGGTGATGGATATGACGTCCTGTCTTCGATCGAAGATCTGATCGGGTCGAACTTCAACGATTACCTGTTTGGCGATGATGGTGCGAACCTGCTGTCCGGCCTGTCTGGCGATGATGTTCTGGGCGGTGATGGCGGCAATGACACCATTTGGGGTGGCGATGGCAATGACGTCATCAATGGCGGATCGGGCAGCGATCTGATCGGTGCCGGTGCCGGTGACGACATCATCGAATATCAGAAAGACGCGACCTGGTCGGGCAGCTATGCCGCGAAGAATGTCGGCGATCCGGATATGGATGGCACCAACGAACAGGTCAATCTGCAGGGCTATACCCGTTCGCAGGATATCTTTGATGGGGGTGACGGTACCGATACCCTGTCCCTGACCAGCGGCAATGATGCCCTGTTCCTTGACGACAAGATCACCGATCCGGGCGTTTCGCCGCGCATTTCGAATATCGAAGTCATCGATGCCGGTAACGGCGACGATATTGTCGACCTGACCAGCGAAACCCAGTCCTATGGCGATGTGACGGTTCTTGGCGGAACCGGCAATGACATTATCTGGAGCAACGCCGGGGACGACGTCCTTGATGGCGGCGAAGGCAACGACACGCTTTGGGGCGGTGCGGGCAACGATACCCTATCTGGCGGCGATGGCATCGACGTTCTGAACGGCGGTGCCGGTGATGACGTTCTGCAATACAATGCCGACGACACCTGGAGCTCGAACTGGCATGCGCTTAATGATGGCGCGCCGGGCGAAGATGGCCATGACAACAATACCGGCTGGGGCCATACCGGCCATCACGGTAATGGTTGGGGCCATGATTACACTGGTGATGTCGGGACTGGCGAATATGTCAATCTGAACGGTTATAACCAGTCGAACGACATCTTCGAAGGTGGCGATGGCACCGATACCCTGAAACTGACCAGCGGTAATGATGCGCTATTCCTTGCCGACACGGTCAGCGATCCGGGCATTTCGCCGCGCATCCGCAATATCGAGGTGATCGAGGCCGGTGATGGCGATGACATCATCGATCTGACCAGCTCCTATGAAACCTATGGCAATGTCACGCTGGATGGTGGCAACGGCAATGACATCCTCTGGAGCAATTCGGGCGACGACGTGCTTCTGGGCGGGGCGGGCAATGATCGCCTGTATGGCAGTGCCGGTGACGACACCCTGACCGGTGGTTCGGGCTGGGACGAGTTCGAGATCGGCAAAACCAACGGTCACGACATCATCACCGACTTCACCCCGGGCGAGGACATCATCAATCTGTCGGAATGGAATTACAGCAACTTCAACCAGATCAAGAACGACATGCATCTTGATACCGATGGCAATGTCGTGATTGAACTTGGCAATGATGCATCCGTCACCCTGATGGGCGTCCATGATACCGATGATCTTGATGCCGATGATTTCGGGTTTGGCACCTGATCGCGGATCGTTTGGATCACCTGACCCGGAAATGACAAAGGCAGCCAACCATGCTGCCTTTTCTTTTGATTGTCTGTCTTTACCGTCTATTCGGCGGCAATCGGAATATTTGGCCGCTGATTTTCCGGGTTATCGCGGTCTATGGTCAGTTTGGCGCGAAGCTCGTGAATGTCGCGAATGCGCTTGATCTCGTCAAAGCAATCGGCGGCCTGTTCATGCCCCTTGCGGATCATCGCCACCCATTGCTTGATGCGCCCGGCCTGATGGTTTTCGGTAGTGTCATCGGCACTCATCAGATCGATATAGGTCAAAAGCATCGTCAGGACATCTGACCAGCTTTGTTTTTCAAGGATCTCACCGGCTTCAAACGCCTTGATGCGATTGGCGATATCCGGGGCGGCAATCGCCCCGCGGCCGAGCATGAAGGACGTGCAGCCGGAAATATCCCGGCATTTTGCGTAATCCTCAACGGTCCAGATTTCACCATTGGCCGTCATCGGGATTGAAATGGCGTCGCGGATGCGTGCCAGATATTCCCAATGTGCGGGCGGTTTGTATCCTTCCAGCTTGGTGCGCGCATGCACTGTCAGGTGCTGGGCACCGGCGGCCTCAACCGCGCGCGAATTGTCCAGAAACAGTTCCTTGTCGGCATAACCCAGACGGATTTTCGCACTGACCGGTATATGATCGGGAACCGCCCGGCGCACGCTTGAGACGATATTGAACAGATTGTCGGGGCATTTCAAAAGCGATGCACCGGCTTCGCGTTTATTCACCGTCTTGGACGGGCAGCCGAAATTGATATCGATCCCCGGCGCGCCAAGGGATGCGGCAAAGGCGGCATTTTCCCCCATCAGTTCGGGATCATGCCCCATCAACTGCACCAGAACCGGCGTGCCCGATGCCGTTTTGCCGCCCTGAAGCAATTCGGGGCAGTAACGGTAAAACACATGGGCCGGAAACAGGTTTTGCGACACACGGATAAATTCGGTCACGCACAGGTCAAACCCGCCCGTCGCACTCAGCAATTGCCGAACGCGCCAGTCGACCAGTCCTTCCATTGGTGCAAGCACCAGATGCGTCATGTGCAGATTATCCCGTTTCATGAAATCAAGTGCGCGGCTTTTAACACAAACCGCAACATCATGCCGGTCAAAAATCACAGACCAGGTTTGCCTTGCCAACAGCAGGATCGGCGAATTAAGGCCGATTTGGCTTATTTCCGACAAGGTTTCAGCGAATTTCCCGCCCACCTTCATAAGGTCAATCACAATAAAACGACCCGAACGAATGGTTCGGGCAGGAGAGTGTGAAAATGCTGTATGTCATCGAAAGTGCGCTGGACGAAGTCGAAGCCGTATCGCGCGATGCCCGTGAAAAACTGTCACGTCTTGAAACCGTGATGAAATCAACCGCGCAAAATCTGAAAATCCTCAAAGACAAACTCGAACAGCCTGCCACCAACGGCTAGCCTGCCGGTCTTTTTTCACCAGACATTGTCTTGTATCCCTGTTTCTTTACCCCTGTTTTGGGTAGAATAACGTGCGGGTCCGGCATACGATCCGGGCGGTTCATTGGTGCGCATCAAAAAAGGATGCGCCACCAATAAGCCGTTGACCCGGCCTGACCGGATTGTTGATCAGGATCATGGGGGTTGACAGCAAACCGGGCTATGACGGTGGCGATTATGACAGGCCGAATTACGGCCTGCTTAAGACAAAGAGATTTCGAGCTGTCATATAACCGGCAGCCAATAACGGAGGACAGAATTTGCTTTATATCATCGAAAAAGCTTTGAACGAGATCGAAGCCATGCCGCGTGACAAGCGTGAAGACCTGGCGCATCTCGACACCGAAATCAATGAAGCCGTCGAAAAGCTGAAAATTCTTAAGGCAAAACTCGAAGCAGCTGGCGAAAAGAAATAAGACCTGCTGCGATGAGCTATCCGATCAAAGGTCGCGCTTTTGCGCGGCCTTTTTTTTATTTAAGTTTTTAATTATGTATTGTATGCATTTATTAATGCGATATTAGATTATTATTCAAAACGTGTTTTGTAAGGGAGATTTCATGCCTGAATACACTAACCCGGCAAAAGAAGTTGTAAGTATGTGTTCTTATTTTTCATCTTTGGCATCATCTGAGAATTTCTCAACGTACCAAGTACTTGCTATGAATTTTAGCGAGAAAGGTACTGATTCGCACAAAATTATAATAAATTACCAAAGAAGAATTGATGACCTTTTATGCCTCGTGGGTTCTCTGGATAGTGATCACATTGATGAAGAAGTTAAAGCTGATGCATTGCGGTCTATTGAAAGGTTCGAGGGAATCTTTCTTTTTGAAAATTTAAATTCAAATTATCGTTCATCTGTCAACAGATTTTTATCTGCTCAAAATGTTTCTAATGTTAGGGCGCTATATTCAGAGTTAAATAGATCTAATCCTATCAGTTATCTGAATGAAAGTGATATTGATCAGATAAGAGAGAATGTCAGTGATGATGTGATCGAAAAATTTTTGAATTCTGATCTTCCTCCTTATGTGAAGTATTCATTGATTTCTGGAATCGAGAATCTGAAGTTTTCTTTGGATACATATTCTATATTTGGTGCAGGGAGTATACTAGGGGCCAGCTATGAACTGGCAAAGGACATAAAGGTAGCAGAAGGCGGAGCTTCTCCTGACATTTCTGACCGATTAAGTAAATTGAGCACTGGAATTGTGAGTATAACAAGGCTCATTCACGCAGCGAACAAAGCGTATGATAACCTTAAGGAGATAGGTCAAGGATGGAGTAATATTATAGAGTATATAGACATACCGCCTTCAACATGAAGGAGGTTTGGTGATAAATTTAAGCATTTCCTCGACCGCGGCGGTCGGGTTGGTTGACCCGGCCAGAACATCGGCTTCTAGGGCTTTGAGGCGTCCGGCGACATCTTCGCGGGCGGTAAAGGTTTCAAGCAAACGGTCACGCAGCATGGTCCACATCCAGTCGCGTTGCTGACGCGCCCGTTTCGCAGTGAACTCGCCTTCGTTTTCCATGATGGTGCGGTGCTGGTTGATCAAATCCCAGACCTGATCAAGGCCGTCATTGATCAGGGCGGAAACCATGATCGATTGCGGGCGCCAATGATGGCTGCTGGGTTGCAGGATGCGAAGGGCGGATGAATATTCGCGTTTGGCTTCGCGCGCCTTGGCCGGGTCGGCATCGGCCTTGTTGACCGCGATCAGATCGGCGATTTCAAGAACGCCTTTCTTGATCCCCTGCAATTCGTCCCCGGCCCCGGGCAGCATCAGAACTAGGAAGAAATCGGTCATCTGGGCGACCATGATTTCGCTTTGACCGGCCCCGACGGTTTCGACCAGAACCACGTCAAAACCGGCCGCCTCGCACAGCAAAATGGTTTCGCGGGTCATGCGATTGACCCCGCCAAGATAGCCGCTGCTGGGCGATGGGCGGATATAGGCGTTCGGATCGATGGAAAGTTCATTCATCCGGGTCTTGTCACCCAGGATCGAGCCGCCTGACCGCGCACTTGTCGGGTCAACCGCCAGCACCGCGACCTTTTTGCCCGTCTTGGTCAGGTTTTTGCCAAAGGCCTCGATAAAGGTGGATTTGCCGACACCGGGCACGCCGGTAATGCCGATCCGCTGCGACCCGCCAGTATGGGGCATCAGGCGCGAAAGAACGTCCTGCGCCTGATCAAAATGTCTGGCATTGCGGCTTTCGACCAGCGTGATCGCGCGTGACAGAATGGTGCGGTCACCGGCCAGAATGCCATCAACAATCTCGTCGGTTGAAAGAACCCGCCTGCGCACCGTTTTGCGGGGCTGGCCCTTGGGACCGCCCGATAGGGTGCGCAGTGTTTCCGGTGCATTTTGGGGTACACTCTTTGGCGCGGTTTCTGTCACGATCTTGCCTTCACAATCAGGCTACCTCTTCGGACGTTGATTCCTTCAGCTTTTCTAACAGGTCACAGGCCGCTTCGGCAATCACGGTTCCCGGCGGGAAGATCGCCTCTGCCCCGGCTTCGTAAAGTTTGTCAAAATCCTGCGGCGGGATAACACCACCGGCAACGATCATGATGTCTTCGCGGCCAAGCTTGTCCAGTTCCGCTCGAAGCTGCGGCACAAGTGTCAGGTGACCGGCGGCAAGAGAACTGGCACCGACGATATGGACATCGTTTTCGACCGCCTGCCGGGCGGCTTCTTCGGGTGTCTGGAACAGCGGGCCGATATCGACGTCAAAGCCAAGATCGGCAAAGGCGGTTGCGATGACTTTCTGGCCGCGGTCATGCCCGTCCTGCCCCATTTTGGCAATCAGGATGCGCGGGCGGCGGCCTTCGGATTGTTCGAACTCGTTTACCAGCCGGTCAACCTTGGCCAGCGCTTCGTTACCGGCACCGACTTCGGTTTTATAGACCCCCGAAATCGACCGGATCACGGCCTGATGACGGCCATAGACCTTTTCAAGCGCGTCGGAAATCTCGCCCACCGTGCATTTCGACCGGGCGGCCTGCACGGCAAGTTCAAGCAGATTGCCATTTCCCTGATCGGCGGCATTGGTCAGGGCGGTAAGGGCGCTTTCAACATCCGCATTGTTGCGTTCGGCGCGCAGACGTTCCAGCTTGGCGATCTGCTGACGGCGGACTTCGGCGTTATCGACCTGCAAGACATCCACCGGGCGATCATCGGTGGCACGGTATTTGTTCACGCCGACCAATGTCTGACGGCCGCTATCGATGCGGGCCTGCGTGCGCGCAGCCGCTTCTTCGATGCGCATTTTCGGAATGCCGGCCTCAATCGCCTTGGCCATGCCGCCCTGTTCTTCGACCTCAAGAATATGGGCCCATGCCTTTTCCGCCAGATCACGGGTCAGCCGTTCAACATAATAGGACCCGCCCCACGGATCGATAACCTTGGTCGTACCGCTTTCCTGTTGCAGGAAAAGCTGTGTATTGCGGGCAATGCGGGCCGAAAAATCGGTCGGCAGGGCCAATGCTTCGTCAAGGGCGTTGGTGTGCAGGGACTGCGTGTGGCCTTGGGTTGATGCCATCGCCTCAACGCACGTTCTGATGACGTTGTTAAACACATCCTGGGCAGTCAGTGACCAGCCTGATGTCTGGCTGTGTGTCCGCAATGACAGCGATTTGGGGCTCTGCGGATCGAACTGTTTGATCAGCTTGGCCCAGATCATGCGGGCGGCGCGCATTTTGGCGATTTCCATAAAGAAATTCATGCCAATCGCCCAGAAGAACGACAGACGCGGCGCGAACTTATCAATCGGAAGACCAGCAGCCTGACCGGCACGGGCATATTCGATGCCATCGGCCAGAGTATAGGCCAGTTCAAGGTCCGCGGTCGCCCCGGCTTCCTGCATGTGATAGCCGGAAATCGAGATCGAATTGAATTTCGGCATGTTTTGCGAGGTAAAGGCAAAGATATCCGAAATAATCCGCATCGAGGGTTTCGGCGGATAGATATAGGTATTGCGGACCATGAATTCCTTCAGAATGTCGTTCTGAATGGTGCCTGAAAGCTGTTCATGCTTCACACCCTGTTCTTCGGCAGCCGCGATATAAAGCGCCATCACCGGCAGAACCGCGCCATTCATGGTCATGGATACCGACATCTGATCGAGCGGAATGCCATCAAAAAGGGTCCGCATGTCATAGATGCTGTCAATTGCCACACCGGCCATGCCGACATCGCCGGTTACCCGCGGATGGTCGCTGTCATAGCCGCGATGGGTGGCAAGGTCGAAGGCAATCGACAGGCCCTTTTGCCCGGCGGCAAGGTTGCGGCGATAAAACGCGTTGGATTCTTCGGCGGTCGAAAAACCGGCATATTGCCGGATCGTCCAGGGTTGCTGGACATACATGGTCGGATAGGGGCCGCGCAGGAAGGGCGGCATGCCCGGCATGGTGTTGAGATGATCAAGCCCCGCCAGATCATCCGCGCCAAAGACGGCCTTGACGTCGATGCCTTCGGGCGTGGTCCAGGGTGCGGTGTTGACCGGGCTGGTCGGGCCGGAAGTAGCACGATCAAACAGCGGCAGATCGGAAAAGTCCGGAATCCGGGTCATGGTTATTTTACCCCCAGATGTGAAAGGGCTGTCTCGCAGATCGCAAGAACATCCGCCCCGATAAATATGAAATCATCGATACCCGCCGCCTCGTAATGGGCCCTCGCATCGCCGGGATGCCCGGCAAGGTAAATGCGGGTCGCCCCGGCCTGTTTAAGGGCTTTGGCAATATCGGCGGCCATGTCGGCATATTGCGGGTCCGATCCGCAAATCACCGCGATCCTGGCACCACTTTCGCCAAATGCCTTGGCGGCATCGCTGGCATCGGCAAAGCCGTTATTGGTAATCGCCTCGATCCCGCCCGCTTCGAAGAAGTTTCGGGCAAACATGGCGCGTGCGGTGTGTTTGGCAACCGGGCCCAGATTGGCCAGAAAGATTTGCGGAAATTTGCCGGTTGATGCCTTGTGGGCATCGGCACGATCCCGCAGGGTTTCGAAGCTTTCCGAAAGACGATGGGTTGGCAGCGGATCGATGGTTGTGCCCGCGGCCTTGCCATAAAGGGCTTCATACATCTGTGCGATGGTGGCACCGGATTTGGCCGCCGTGATCAGATCCTCAAGGCTGATGCCGATTGCATCCTTAAACCCGGTCTGGCGGGCTTTGGCTTCCTTGCGGATTGTCGTCAGGTCTTGCGCATCGCAGGTGACTTTGGCCTCTGTGATGTTGGGGAATTCCGACACCCCGGTCAGGGGATCGCGCCGGGTGGCAACGCGGTTTGCGCGGTTCTGCCAGATTTCGGAAATCTCCTTTTGCAGGGACCCGTCGGCAAGGGCCTTGATAATGCCGCCCTTGGCTTCAAGTGACTGGAACCGGCCCCAGGCATTGGATGCCAGTTCGCGGGTCAGGTTTTCGATGAACCATGAACCGCCTGCCGGGTCGATCACACGATGAACGTTGCTTTCTTCCTGCAGGATCAGTTGGGTGTTGCGCGCAATGCGGCGCGCAAAGCCATCAGACAGGCCGATCAGATGATCATAGGGCAGGCAGATAACGCTATCGGCACCGCCCAGACCGGCGCTCAGGCTGGTGACGGTGGTGCGCAGCATATTGACCCACGGATCAACCTTCGACAGTGCCATTTCGGCTGATACCGCATTGATCGTGATGGTGGCATCATCGACACCCGATGCCGAAAGAACCCGGCTCCACATCAGGCGAAGCGCACGAAGCTTGGCAATCCCGGCAAAGAAATCGGTGCCAACCGCAACATTGAACGCAATCGCGCCTGCCGCCTGATCAATCACCATGCCGGTATCGGTCAGCGCGCGAAGGTAGGTGACACCACCTGCCAGCAGGCAGGCGAGTTCCTGCCCGTCGGTTGCTCCGGCATTGTAAAACGGCGCACCATTTACCGTGATGGCGGTGGCATGGGGGAAACGGTCGATCAGATCGGCGGCAATATCGGCGGCCTGTTTGATCGCATCATCGGCTGAAACCGGAAGGCACCCTGTTGCGGCCAATGTGCCAATCGGATCGATGTTGAAGGCCGGTGCGGCGTCGCTTGCAAAATCGTCATCCGCGTCGGCGCTGTTTTGCCCATCCTTTTCAAGGCGCGCGGCCAAAAGCGCAGCGGCCGGGATGGCGGCGGCACCGGCATCAAGTGCGACGGTCGCAAGGTTGGTATAGACATCGTCAAGTATAGCATCGAGATCGGCAAGGCAGTGAATGGCAATGCCGTCAATGCCAGCATCGCCCGATGTGATATCCGCCCCCGTGCGTGCGGCGGCATCCAGACATAGCAGGACCGACGTTGCGCCGTTTTCCAGATCATCGAGAATCGCGGCATTGACCGATTTGGGATCGGGATGGTCATGAAGCTGGCGGATGTCCCAGCCGCTGGCGGCGTCCTTGGCATCGACGGCGGCACACAGGACCTGATGGATCAGGCGGGTTGCGTCGTCCTGATCGTCGTTGGTGTAAAGCGGCTGCATCGCGAAACCGTCAAGCATCCTTGTGACCAGTTTCTTGTCAAAGGATGCGCCTTTCAGGCCGGATTCCGCCAGTTGACGCCAGCTTGCATAATCGGCGGCTGGAAACTCTGAGGCCAGCTTTAACGGGTCTGTCATGCTCTCTCCCGGTCGCGGTCGGATCTTTTCGGATCTGGGCCGATATCTATTTTACAACGGATTCCCTCCGCCCGGTACACCCCGCCCGGTCCGGCAGAAACAAGAGCCATCTTTCGGTATCTGGCTTATGCACCGTCAAAAACGGCGCATTTACAGTTGCGAGGGCAGCTTCGGCCTTGATCGCGGGCTTTCGCCGGACCGCACCGAATTCCCGAAAGAATGTTTCATATCGCATCTGCGACATGGCGGTGTTTATAGCACCCGCCCATAATTACGTAAATAGGCATGGAAATACCTATTTAGATCAATGTTGCGGCCAGCCATCAGCATTCCGTAACGTTATCCTTCTGAAAAGTGGTTGTTTTCTGCCAAGGATGGGGTCGATGAACGGATATTAATGGCGTGCCGCTGCCATTATACTTTGGCCGGATTGTGATGGTTTCTGGGAAAAATTGCGGGGTTTAACCAATTTGACATTTTCGTCTGCCAGATTGGCGCTGTCCCAAATCTCGGAGTATTGCCATCCATGAATGCGCTTAGCGCCGTGCCGCCCCGACCAATGAATGACGGTCTGGTGGTGTTTGCCGACGACAGCCCCAGCGCCAAGGCGGCTCTTGAAACCGTTTTGCGCCGTGCCGGCTATGACGTGGCAGGGTTTGATTGTGCCGACGATCTGATCGACCAACTGGACGGTCTTTATCCGCGGGCGATCATTCTGGATCTTGAAATGCCCGGGATGAGCGGGTTTGAAGCCTTTTGCGAGATTCGACGCCGCTATCCGAATGCGGTTGAAGTGCCGGTTCTGTTCTTCTCGGCCCATTATGATGCCGATACGCGGGCCCAGGCCGATGCCCTTGGCGCGGCGGACTTTATCAGCAAAGATGCCAGCCCGATGGTGGTGATCGAGCAGCTTAACCGGGCGCTTGATAAATCCATGAGCCATTGCTGAACTATTTTTGGTAATCGCCTGCATTTTTCGTTTTCAGTGAATAATCAAAAAATCGGGTCTTTTGGTAAAAAATGCCGTTGGACCCGATTTTTCGTATTCCTCATATCATACTATTTAAATGCCATCTCAGGCGTGGCGAAGTTGCGCCGGATCACCTGATGGCATGGTGATCGTGTGGTTTTCGTCCCCGTGGACATGATAAAGCTGATCACCGGCAAGCGTGTCTGCCGGATCGATGGCCGGGCGGTGGGCGAGCCGGTCATAGAGTGCCGCAAAATCCGCATCCATCGCATCAAAAAGCTGCTGATAGTCGGTCAGCACGAAATAGGTTTTCTGGAAATCGTCAATGGCATAGTCGGTTGCCATCACCCGTTCGAGGTCAAATGCCACCCGGTTGGGGGTTGGATCGGTGACGGAATAGATGGTTTCCGTTTGCGATGACAGCATGCCCGCCCCATAGGCGCGCAATCCATGGTCGGTCATGATCAGGCCGAACTCGACCATGTACCAGTACATGCGGGCGAGTTTCTTGAGCCCGCCTTTGGCAATGGCTTCGGGGCCCTTGGCACCATAAGCCGCCAGATAATCGGCAAAGACCGGATCATAGAGCATCGGCACATGACCAAAGAAGTCATGGAAGATATCGGGTTCGACCAGATAGTCGATTTCCTCGGGCTTGCGCAGCCAGACGGTCACCGGGAAACGCCGGTTGGCGAGATGATCGAAAAACACATCATCGGGCACCAGCCCCGGCACCGCGACAAGGTGCCAGCCAGTGGCGGCATGGAGCTTCTCACTGACCCGGCCGAAATGCGGAATGCCATCGGCGGCATCAAGTTTTTCAAGATTGCGGATATAGTCCGGGGCGGCATAGCCGGGCAGGATCGCCTTCTGACGGGCATAAAGTTTGCGCCAAAGGTCATGTTCGGCCGCGGAATAGGATGCCCAGTCCTGGGCCACGGTGTAGTCATCATTGATGTGGCTGTAATCGCCGCGCAGATTTTTGTTCTGGTCCATGACGGTCCTCGTTTGCTCCCTGATGAGACTTTCTGCATGAACCATTTTACATCAATTCAAATGTCATTTTCGCGCGATATAGGGATCAAAATGCGTTATGGTTGATCAAATATGACCGCATAAACCATTTTGAGGGCGAAAAATGACCGATATGCTGTTAAGCCCGACCGACATCAAAATCCTGCAAATCCTTCAGCGTGACGCATCGATCAGCAATGTGCAGCTCGCCGAAAAGGTCGGTATGTCGCCATCGCCGTGCCTGCGCCGGGTCAAGCAGCTTGAGGCATCGGGGATCATTCGCCAGACGGTCGCGTTGCTGGATCGCAGGAAGGCCGGGCTTGGCGTGCTGGCAACCATTCAGGTCCGCCTGCAACGCCACACCGAAGAAGGGGCAGAGGATTTTGCCAAGGCGATGAACGACCTGCCGCAGATCATGTCCTGTTGGGCGATGACCGGTCGGCAGGATTTCCTTCTGGTGGCGCTGGCGCGCGATATTGAAAGCTTTGGGGATTTCGTGACGCACAAGCTTTTATCGATGCCCAATGTGCGTGATGTGCAGTCAAGCCTTGTGCTTAAGGAATACAAGAACCAGACGGCGATTCCGATATTGGCGACGGTTTGAGGGTTGCAGGCACGATATGGCTGCCAACTTCGCCCGCACCAATGATGCCGATGATCGTCATGGGAGATTTACCTTTGGATTTGCCTTTGAAAGCGATGCGGGCAGGCAAAGGGGGAATTTTCCCGCCCGCATCAGGGCGATCATCAGGTGCCGATGCCACCCGCGACATTGACGGTTTCGCCGGTGATGTAACCGGCATGCGGCCCGGCAAAGAAGGCGATGGTTTCGGCGACTTCGTCGAGTGTCGCGATCCGGCGGATCGGGTGCATGTCAAGAAGCGCATCGGGCACGCTGTCGCCAAGGACTTCGGTGGCCATGTCGGTTGGCATCACGCCGGGCTGAATGACATTGACCGTGATGTTGCGACCGCCGAGATCACGGGCAACGCCCTTGGCATAGCCGACAAGGGCGGCTTTGGTCCCGGCATAGTCGGCCGCACCGGCGAAGGGAACGTGGCTGCCAAGGAGTGAGCCGATAAAGATGATCCGGCCCCCGTCAGAAAGTTTGGGGGCGGCCGCACGGGTATTGGCGATTGTCCCCATGACATTGACCTGCCATTGGCGATTGTATTTTTCGCCATCAAGTTCGGGATCATCCACCAACTGCCCCTGAATGGCGATGCCGGCATTATTCACAAGGATGTCGAGCCTGCCGAATTCGGCAATCACCGCATCGATCAATGGTTTGGCAGAGGCCAGATCCGACTGATCGCTTTTGATTGCAATCGCACGAACACCTTTGGATTTGAGTTTTTCGATGACGGCATGGGCCTTGTCGGCGGAAGACGCGTAGCTGATGGCGACGTTTGCGCCAAGATCGGCAAGCTTTTCGGCCGTGACAGCCCCAAGGCCACGCGACCCGCCCGTGATGAGGGCGACTTTGCCGCGAAGAATTTCGGTCATGATTAATCCTTCCTGTGTGTGATCCGCGCTGGTCGGCCAATATGGCGGCAGCACATTTCATAACGTTCGTTACTATAACGATCATTATGAAAACTGGACGTGCACTGTCAAGTGGTTTAATAACGATCATTACGAAAAACAGGATTGGACTGATGGGACGTCATCGCGAATTTGATGTGGAAAAGGCACTCGACGCGGCACTTTGTGTTTTCTGGCGCAAGGGCTACGAAGGCGCGTCCTATGCCGATCTGACAGAAGCAACCGGTGTCGAACGGCCCGCGCTTTATTCCGCGTTTGGCAACAAGGAAGCCCTGTTTCGCAAGGCGCTGGACCGTTATTACGCGCACTATCTTGATTATATTCCGGTGGCACTCGACCTGCCGACGGCCCGCGAAGTTGCAGCGCATATCCTGTATCAGGCGGCTGATTTGAACACACGTTACCCCGATCATACCGGCTGTCTTGGCATCCACGGGGTTCTTGCCGGATCGGATGATGCGGAACCGGTGCGACAGGCATTGATTGAGGCCCGTGCAGTCGGTGAAGAACAGCTTCGCCAACGGTTCGAGAGGGCAAAGGCCGAGGGTGATCTGCCTGAAACAGCCGATCCGGGCGTGCTTGCGTCGTTCGTTCTGACGATCCTGCATGGCATGGCAGTACAGGCCAAGGCAGGTTTCAGCCGTGAAAGGCTGGAACGCGTTATCGACCAGGCACTTTCGACCTGGCCGACAGCGTCTTGATGATTGGTTGTAATTACCGGGAAGTTCTTTGGGACCGGCTTTGCAAAATCACGGCACAATCTTGAAGAACGGGTCGCAGCAGGTCCCACCCGGCGTGCAGCCGTAATTGCCAGTCATATCCATTGAAAAATCGGCTTTCTTCCATTGGCGATAATGGGCCGGGGTGAAATAGACGAGGTTGTTTACATAGTCGTAGACAATCCGGCCATCCGAGTTGGCATAGGCATATTGGTTATCGGCCGGATATTCCTGCTGGGTAAACTCGATATAGCCGGTCAGCGGGACAGCAGCACCGCCGACAACAGAGAAACGATGCGCAACGCAATGCCAGCGTTGGCTGTTTGAGATGCCCGCCAGGTTATCAAGTGCATCCATTGTCTGTTGCTGGTTCGGGTTGCCTGCGTAGTTGGGGCAAGCGGCGGTATTTAATCCGCCCAACGCGATCCGGGGCAGGTGATCAACGGCGTTGCCATGTGGTGAGCGAACCGCCCCCTGCCAATAGGCAGGCCCCATCGCGAAAGGCCCATTAACAGCAGCGGGATAGAAATTCCCGGCGGCCACCTGTGCGACATTGTAGGCGTGCAGGGATTGCGCCATCTGGCGAAGGCCGTTGGTAACAACGGCGCGCGTTGCACTGACCGAAGGCACGACCAACCCGGATAAAGTCTGGGTCGAGACGGCCTGCACGTTTTGGGGTAAAGCAGCCCAGTTATCGCACTGATTGACCGGGAAAGTATGCGAAGCCCCGTTTGGTGCGCGGCCCGACCATAATTGTCCGATGGCATCTTGCGGGTCTGCCCACTGATCCTGAGCCATAACAGGGATGGCCAAGGGAAGTGTCAGAACCAATCCGAGGAGTAGGGAATAGAGGCGTTTCATTTGTGGGTCCTTGGTTCGTTGATCATCTTCGAAAAGAAGGAAGCCCAGATTTGACGTCCCGCCGGATTGATTGTGATCGCGCTGCACTGCGTCACGGGTGATGCTTGCTTTTGGTTGGTGATTTCGGGCATAGGTTTGATCCTGTTCTGAATGCGCCCGGTCTTTGAATTTGCCCAGTCATGGAGAGCCCCAAGATGTCTGCCAATTCTGCCAACCAGATTGCTGCCAATCCGATCCTTGTCGAAGCCACCCGTGGCGAAATGGTCGAAAGTTTCCATCGCGGGCGGTATGTCGTGATGAAGGCCGATGGCACGGTGGTTGCCGAGGGCGGGGATATCGACGCGCTGATGTATCCGCGATCCGCGATCAAGCCGTTGCTGGCGATCCCGCTGGTTGAAAGCGGGGCGGCGGATGCGTTCGGGCTTGAGGATAAGCATATTGCACTGGCCTGTTCGTCGCATAATGGCGAGGAAGAACATGCCCGGACGGTGGCGGCGTGGCTTGAGAAAATCGGGTTGTCGGTCGATACGCTGGAATGCGCGTCGCATTATTCGCTAAGCCTGAATGCAGCGATCAAGCAGGCGTCTGATCATGTGAAGCTTTCAAAGGCGCACAATAACTGTTCGGGCAAGCATTGCGGGTTCCTGACGACGGCGCAGCATCTGGGCGATGATCCGCAAGGTTATATCGAGGAAGCCCATCCGGTTCAGCAGCGCCTGATCCGGGTTCTGGAGGAAATGGGCGATTGCGATCTGTCGTCCACGCCACGTGGCATTGATGGATGCGGCATTCCGGTGATCGGGATGCGGTTGCGTGACCTTGGCCTTGCCATGGCGCGGATGGCCGATCCGAGCGGATTGGCACCGAAACGTATTGAGGCAATCAAACGTATTCGCAAGGGATGTGCGCAAGCCCCGTTCATGGTGGCGGGCACCGGGCGTTTTTGCACCGGGATCATGGAAGTGTGCGGCGAGGATGCGCTGGTCAAGGTTGGGGCGGAAGGCGTTTATTGCGCAGCATTCCCCAAACAGGGTCTTGGCGTTGCCCTTAAGATTGATGATGGCACCCAGCGCGGGGCCGAGGTTGCGATGGGCGCGATCCTGCGCCAGCATGGCGTGATTGATGATGCCCGTGCCGAAACACTTAAAAATTATCTGACGCCGGTTCTGACCAACTGGGCGGGCAAATATGCCGGGGATTTGCGCCCGGCATTCTGATTTGGGGGAAAGATGCACAGCATCGCGGCCTATGCCGGTGCAGCAATTGCCGAAATCGCCGGATGCTTTGCATTCTGGGCATGGCTGCGGCTTGGCAAATCGGCATTCTGGATCGTGCCGGGCATCTTATCGCTGATTGTGTTTGCCTGGGCGCTGACCAGGGTTGAAAGCGATTTTGCCGGGCGGGCCTATGCGGCCTATGGCGGGATTTATATTGCGGCCTCACTGGGCTGGTTATGGCTGGTTGAAGGTAAAATGCCCGATAGATGGGACATGACCGGGGTTGCGGTCTGTCTGGTCGGGGCGGGGATCATCCTGTTTGCGCCGCGATAGGCCGGCGATTTTTTGACAGTGTCCTCACATGCAAAGACCACACCCGAAAATCAACGGGTGTGGTCTTTGTCAATGCGCGGTGTCGGGTCTTAGCGTGCGGCCCACAGCAGTCCGCGACGGACGATTTCGTGCATCTGGGGAACCTTGAATTCCTCGGCCACGTGGCCAAGCGCCGAGTAGAAGACACGCGCCTTGCCATAACGGTGTTTCCAGACAACCGGCATTTTCACCCCGTCAATCCACGCGGCATGTTCGCCGGTGAAGGTGGTTTCGGCCAGCACATCAATCGCCGGGTCGATATGCATGTAATATTGTTCGGAATGGTAATCGAAATCGCCGATACCGGCGACGAGGGGATCGTCGGGTTTGGTGATGGTGACGCGGTAATCAATGATATTGCCCGGATGGGCGACCCATTGCCCGCCGACCATGAATTGATAAGCCGGTTCCATACGGAACGTATCGCCCATACCACCATGAAAACCACCAAGCCCGGTTCCGGCAGCAATGGCGGCAACCAGATTGTCGAGCGCATCCTTTTCAACCGTTGTCTGGGTGCAGATGGGTACAATCAGATCAAACTGATCAAGGTCTTCGCGGGCAAGGCAGTCTGTGCCTTCGTGGCGTTCGGTTTTGAAATTTTCGTTGCGCAGCATTTTGTCGATCACGGTGGCGCAGGCTTCGGGTTCGTGACCTTCCCATCCGCCGTAGAAGATGAGGGCTGATTTCTGGGGCATGGATTTATCCTTTATGCGTGAATTTGGCCGACGGACAGGTTTGGGGCGAGCCCGTCGGGTCGGTCACAGTGGCTTTGGATGGCGATGGTGCGTTGTTCCAGCGTGGCGGTCAGAAGGTTTTCCATCACGTCGAGGACATGCAGGGCGAGTTTGCCACTGGCACGGTGCGGACGATTATTGAGAATGGCATCGGCCATATCGGCAATGCCGATCCCGCGATAATTGTCGTCGCCATAGCCATGCGTCATTGGCATGTCCTGCCAGTCCTCGCCGCGGCGATAGAGTGCGACGGTGCCATCAAAGCGGTTGGGATCGGGCACAAGCAGGGTGCCTTCGTTGCCATAGACTTCAAGCGGGGTGTGGCGGTGTGCCTCGACATCAAAACTGGTGGTGATCTGAACCAGTGCGCCGCTGGTGAATTCCATGACACCGGTAATATGGGTTGGCGTGGTGACAGGAATTTCCTGTCCCTTGCGGGGGCCGGATTCAATGACGCGGGTGGTGCGGCTGCTTCGCCCCATGCCCGAAACACGCGATACCGGCCCCAGCATGTTGATCATGGCTGTGATGTAATAAGGCCCCATATCGAGCAATGGACCGCCGCCATCGCGGACATAGTAGAAATCCGGGTTGGGATGCCAGCGCTCATGACCGGGCAGCATCAAGGTAGCCGTCCCGGCAAGGGGAGTGCCGATTTTGCCCTGATCGATCAGGGCGCGTGCGGTCTGGTGACTGCCGCCAAGGAAGGTATCGGGCGCGCAGCCGACGCGAACAGCTTTTTGGGCCGCGAGCGAGAGCAGGGCACGGGCATCGGCGACATTTCCGGTTAGCGGTTTTTCGGAATAGACATGTTTGCCCGCGTGAACCGCTGCCACGCTGACATCCATGTGGGCGGCCGGGATCGTCAGGTTCAGGATGATATCAATGTCATCGCGGGCCAGAAGGGCATCGACGGTCAGGGCTTCGAGGTTGAATGCCTCGGCGCGGATGCGTGCGGCGTCCGGGTTCAGATCGGCGACGGCCTTGACGTCGATCTGCGGGAAGGTTTGGGCGCGTTTAAGGTATATTTCGCTGATAACACCGCATCCGATGATACCAACGCCAAGTGATGATGTTGTCATAACGCGTTTTTCCGTTCAGGTGGCGGGCGCAGAAAGTGCGTCTTTGGCGTGGATTTTGCGGCCATCCTTGCCAAACAGATGCAGGTGTTTTTCATCCGGGGTCAGGAAAACACGATCCCCGGTGCGCAAGGGGTGATGGCCGGGCAGGCGCACGGTAACGGGCCCGAAATCATCGGTTTCCATATAGACGACTGTGTCGCTGCCAAGATTTTCAATCACCCCGACCTTTGCGGCCCATTTGCCATTTTCCATATGGGTTTCGAGATGTTCGGGGCGGATGCCGACCGATTTGATGTCATCGCGGCCAATGGCCTGACCGGGCAGCAGGTTCATTTTCGGGGACCCGATGAAGGCTGCGACAAATTCGGTTTGCGGATTGTCGTAAAGTTCCATCGGCGGGCCGACCTGTTCGATGCGACCGGCATTCATCACCACGATCTGATCGGCCAGTGTCATGGCTTCGACCTGATCGTGGGTGACATACACCATGGTGGCACCGATGGATTGATGCAGTTCTGCCAGTTCAACGCGCATCTGGGTCCGCAATGCGGCATCAAGGTTTGAAAGCGGTTCGTCAAACAGGAACACCTTGGGATTGCGCAC
This sequence comes from Thalassospira sp. MBR-102, assembly GCF_040549275.1. NCBI lineage: Bacteria > Pseudomonadati > Pseudomonadota > Alphaproteobacteria > Rhodospirillales > Thalassospiraceae > Thalassospira > Thalassospira sp. MBR-102. The sequence goes on along the minus strand of NZ_JBEPTC010000002.1, from coordinate 247,219 downwards.
AATCGACCGCCCGATGGCAACACGTTGACGTTGCCCGCCGGAAAGTTCGGAAGGTTTGCGATCCAGCAATGGTTCAAGATGCAGGCGTTTGGCGGCATCCCTGACCCGTTCTTCGCGCTCAGTCGCGGGCATTTTCATCAGACGCAGGCCAAAATCGATATTTTGTGCCACCGTCATATGCGGATAAAGCGCATAGGACTGGAACACCATCGAAATACCGCGTGCGGATGGCTCGAAACCGGTGACGTCGGTGCCGCCGATTTCAATTGCCCCGGATGTCGGTTTTTCCAGACCGGCAATCATGCGAAGCAGGGTCGATTTGCCGCAACCCGATGGCCCGACCAGAACGGTAAAGGAGCCATGCGGGATTTCGAGTTCGATATCAGGGATGACTTCGATAGCGCCGAAGCTTTTATTGATATGTCTGAGATGAACGTCAGCCATTGTTGCGTTCCCCGTTGGCTTTATAGATGAAATGAGCAAAATCGGCGTGAATGCCGCGACCGCTGTTGTCGTGGGCGGCCATGCCGATAAAGGCACCGGTGAAGTTCGTGCCTTCGCCGCTTCCGGCTTCGTCAGACAGGGCGGTGTGATCGAGGATCGGATCAATTATGGTCCAGTCCCCACCCGGCAGGGCATAGCGGAAGCGTAATTCCGGCCCGTTCACATCGACACCAAGGCGGATGACACCGTCTTTGGGAAGGTCGATAGAAGCCGGTAGCGGGTAGGTCAGCCGGGCAGAGGGGAAATCGCCCGGGCAGCTATAGATGTTGAGCTTCCGGTTGCCGTCTTCGTCGGCGGTGACGGCAAGGTAGTGATACTGGAACCGGTTGTACCACGCCATCAGGCCCGCCATCTGCTGGAAGTCCAGCGGGGTAAATTCGACAACGGTTTCGGCACTGTAATTGATGTCGCTCTGGCGACGGGCGACAAGGGAATGTTCGAATGCGCCCCCCGGTGCCTGACGCCCGAACAGGCGCAGATGCCCCGGCCGTTCGGCCAGCGAGAACAGACGTTCGGGTTCGGGGGTGCGCAGCCATTGGAACATGGCGGGCAGGTCGCCCGGCGTGAAATCAATCCGTGACGGTTCGGCTTCGAACGGATGGGGTTCAAGATCGGGGGCCGGGACCATCAGGTCAGGCTGGTTGGTGCCATTGGCCAGACGGGGCCATGCGCCTTTTTCCCAGATCAGTTTCTGGATCGCGGTTTCGCGGCCCAAGGGTGATCTTTTGGTGCCGGGCAGCGGACGGCTGCACAGATGTACCATATAAAATTCGCCATTCTGCGTTTCGACAATATCGGCATGACCCGCCCGTTGCAGCGGGTTTTCGGGATTGTCCTTGGACGTCAGAATATGTTTGGCCGGATCGGTTTCATACGGGCCGGTCAGTTCGCGTGACCGGGCGATGGTGACGGCGTGGTTATAGCCAGTGCCGCCTTCGGCAACGAGCAGATAGTAATAGCCATCGCGACGATAAAGATGCGGGCCTTCGGTAAACAGGTGATCGGTCCCGCGATAGATGTTGCGGATCGGGCCGACAAGTTTCTGTTCGGTGGTGGAATATTCCTGAAGGGCGATGCCGACAAAGCGTTCACCGACTACCTGATTGTGATCCCAGATCATATTGATCAGCCATTTGCGGCCGTCATCATCATGGAACAGCGACGGGTCAAAACCCGATGCGTTGAGATAGACCGGATCAGACCACGGGCCATCAATCGCGGGTGCGGTCACAAGATAGTTTGGCGTATCCTTGAAAGCGCCATCCTTGCGTTTGACGTCGGTATAAATCAGCCAGAACAAACCATCGGCATAGGTCAGGCAGGGCGCCCAGATGCCACCGGAATCCGGGTTGCCGCGCATATCGAGTTGCGATTTGCGATTAAGCGGACGTGATATCAGTTTCCAGTTCACCAGATCGCGGGAATGGTGAATTTGCACACCGGGGAACCATTCGAAGGTCGATGTTGCGATGTAATAATCATCGCCAACGCGGCAGATTGACGGGTCCGGGTTGAAACCGGGAAGGATGGGGTTCTGGATCATTTCAGCAGACATGGCATCAACCTTTGACAGCACCACCGGTCAGGCCGGCGACGATATATTTCTGGGCAGCGAGGAAGAACACGATGGCGGGCATGATCGTCAGGGTGACGAAGGCCAGGGTGCGGTTCCATTCGGTGACGAATTCACCGCGGAACTGCATCATGCCAAGCGGCCATGTGAAGGCTTCGCGCGAATTGAGCATGACCAGAGGCAGCAGGAAGTTGTTCCAGCTCTGGACAAATACGAAGACGCCAACCGTGGCGAGGATCGGTGTGGAAAGTGGCAGGGTGAACCGCCAGAAAAACCGGATATAGCCGCAGCCATCGACATAGGCGGCTTCGAACAATTCACGCGGGAGCTGTTCGAAGAAGGTGCGGAACAGCAAAATCGCCAGTGATAGACCGAAGGCGGTTTGCGGCAGAATGACCGACCAGTAGGAATCCAGAAGGCCGATATCACGCACCTGAATGAACAGCGGCAGGATTGCGGTTGCAAACGGGAACATCAGGCCCAGCAACAGATATGAAAACAGCATCCGCGACCCAAAAAAGCGGATTTGCGCAAACACATAGGCCGCCGCCGCCCCGACCAGCAGGGTCAGGATCACCGCCGAAACCGAAATCAGCAGCGAATTGCCGAGATAGCGCCAGAAAGCCGGGTCCGACGCGATGGCGTTATAGAATTCGAAATTCCAGTTTTCGGGCAGACCAAAGGCGCTGGTGCGGATTTCGGCGTTGGTTTTAAAGCCGCCAAGGGCGGTGGCAAGCAGGGGGGCGATGACGAAGCTGGCGATGATGCACAGTATGGTCACGCGCAGAAGATTGCGCAGGAAGGTTTTGCTTGTCATGGTTTTTTCCCCGGCGACATGGCGGCACGTTGATAGAAAATGGCAACGGCAACCGCGGTGATGAACAGAACAACCCCGATGGCACTGCCAAAACCGATGCGCAGACGGGTCAGGCCGAAGGTGTAAAGATAGGTCACAATGGTGTGGCTGGTGTTGGACGGGCCACCATTGGTCAGCGGGATGATCACGTCAAAGACCTGAAGCGCGCCGATAATGGCGAAAAAGGCGCTGACGATGATGGCGGGCTTGATCAGCGGGATTTGCACATAGCGCACGATATCAAACGGTTTTGCGCCTTCGATGCGGGCGGCTTCGATCAGATCGCGCGGTACGCCTTGCAGGGCGGCGATATAGATCATCATGTGGAAGCCGAAATATTTCCAGACGATCACGGTCATCACCGCGACAAAGGCCCAGTCGCGATCCGCCAGAATGAAGAAGGGTTCGAGCCCGAAGGCACCCCCAACCGATGCCGTGACGCCGTAATGGCCGTCGAAAACGAAGCTCCAGATCAGGCCGGCGGCGACTTCGGCCAGAATGTAGGGCACAAAGAAGATCAGCCGGAAAAGGGCGTTGGTCGGTGTTTTTTTATAGATCAGAAGGGCCAGAAACAGGGCGAGTGGCATCTGGACCAGAAGCGATACCAGAACGATCTTGATCGTGTTCCAGATCGCCGAATGGAACACGGAATGCCCGATCATCTGTTCGAAATTCTTCAGTCCGACATAGTCGGTCGGTTCGCCATATCCGTTCCAGTTAAAGAACGCGAAATAGCCCGACTGAAGCAGGGGCAGGATGACAAACAGGCTGAACAGGATCAGGGCAGGCGGCAGCAGCAACACAAGGGCCGCGAATTTGCCATTGGTCAGGACGTTTCTTGTGCGCTGGGCCAGCGAAAGGTGCGGCGGGGCGTGGGGGATGGTCGGCATGGGCCGCCTCCGAAGCATTTATCATTGGAGAAGGCGGGGGCGTTGCCCAACCCGAAACCGGGTTGGGCCAAACACCCCCGAATGCAGGGCCAAATGCAGGGTCAGGACTTACTGGAAGTCCCAGGCTTCCTGAATTTGTGCGGCGGCTTCTTCGGGGGTGATGACTTCCTGTGCCAGATCGGCAGAAATATCATTCACCGTGGCGCCGACGGACGCACCGAGATACTGATCAAGGAAGATCTGGTGATAGGAAGATTGCGTCAGATCACGGGCGACCTGCTGGAAGAACGGATTATCGATTGCGTCGTCGGTTCCCTTGACGATCGGGATGAAAATCCCGGCCTTGGCGGCTTCGCGCTGATATTTGGCGCTGATCATGTGTTGCAGGAAATCAGCCGCTTCGTCAGGCGCATTATGGGAAACCGCCCAGCCATTGATGCCGCCAAAGGTTGCATCGGCACCGGCTTCGCCGCCATCGATCATCGGGAAGGGCATGATGGCGAGCTGTTCATCAGACAGGCCCTTGCCACTTTGGGAACGTGCGCGCGACGGCAGATAATCCCAGTCTCCCATCAGGTGGAAGGCTGCGGCACCGTCGCCGAACATGCCGCTGGCCTGTTCATAGCTGGTGCCCATCATGCCCGACTGGAAGGGTTCGAGCTTGACCAGTTCCTGGAAGGTCCGGCCGGCATTGACGAAGGGCTCTGATTCAAAATTCTCGCCATCATCCTGCATGGCTTCGTTAATCGCATCCGCCCCGCCATAGCGTAGCGCAAGATAGGCCCAATAGAAATGCAGCGGCCATTTATCCTTGCCGCCAGCGACAATCGGGGTAACGCCCGCATCCTTGATTTTCTGGACGGCTTTGAGGAAATCATCCCAGGTTTTGATCTGGGTGTGATCGACACCGGCCTTGGCGGTCAGGTCTTTATTGACCCAGAAGACAACCTCGGTCGCATAGATCGGCAGACCATAAATCTTGTCATCGACCGAATAGGCGTTAACCGCGGATTTGGGAACGGTATCAAGGAAATCGCTGTTTAGCAGGCCGGATATGTCTTTGAGGAAACCGGCCTTTGCCTGATCAGCCAGCGTCTGACCGCCCCAGCTATAGAAAATGTCGGGGGCAGCATCGGATTGCAGCAAGGTTGGCAGTTTGCTTTTATAGGCTTCGTTGGCGAGATATTCGAAATTGACTTTCACGCCGGGATGGCTGGCTTCGTAATCTTTGCCGATAGTCGAAAGGTACGCCTTCTGGGCCGGATCGCCGGTTTCAACGCGCAGGATATTGATGGTGGTATCGGCCTGTGCGGCGACGGTGCACAGACTGCATACGGCGATGCCGACAGCGCCAAACATATGTTTCATTGGTTCCTCCCGGGGGCTGCTTTTGCAACCTTTTGTTGATGTGTTTTGGGACGTGGCGATATTCAGGTGCATTTCTGAGGTACGTGCGTCTTTGATGAACGTACCTCAAAAGAGAGGAATTTAAAAGTGCCTGTTTGAGATTTTATTCTAGGGGAGGTTGTCGCGCATGAAAATGTCAATGCGGATGCGTTCCTGCGCATTCAGGAAGGGGCGTCCGTCAACCAGTGCCTTGAGCACGCGCACGGCACTTCTGGCTTCGTGGCCGGGGTCCTGATTGATGACGGCGTCAAAGATGCCGTTTTGCAATGCGGTCCGGGTATGTTCGGTCAGTTCGTGGGCGACCACCGGGATTTTTCCGGCCTTGCCGGTTTTTTCAAGGGCGCGAATGACGCCGCGGTTGCCCGCCCCCAGACTGTAGAGCGCGACAATATCGGGATTTTGTTCCAGCATTTCGCGCAGCAAAAGTTCCACCCGGTCGGAATTATCCAGACCTTCGATGGCGGGCAGGATCGAGAAATGCGGATATTCGTTGCGGATGATCCGCTCAAAGCCGTTGCGCCGTTCCATATGGTCGCGCAGCAGCATCGACCCGGCGATGACGGCAATCTTTCCCGATGGCGCGTGACAGAAACGCCCCAAAAGACCGGCGGCAGTGCGCCCGGCAACTTCGTTGTCGATCCCGATGAAATGTTCGCGTCCTGAAGCCGGGTGGTCACTGACCAGAGTGACGACATGGATATTGCGCCGACGCAATCCTTCTATGGCCTGATATACGGCCTGCGATTCGGTGGCGACAACGGCGACACCGTCGAATGCCTGATGTTCGATGGCGTCAAGCACCTCGGCCAGGGCAATGCCATCAAAGGCGGGGACCATGATGGTTTCGATTTCTATGCGATCAAGCGGTCCGTGTTCGGCAATCCTGCCGACTTCCTGTTCCAGGCCGCGCATGAAGGTGTTGGGCCCCTTGGGCAGGATAAAGCAGAACCGGTAGAAGCGTTTTTTGGACAGATTGGCGGCGGCGATATCGCGTTCATATCGCAGTTTTGCCATGGCTTCCTCGACCTTGCGCGCGGTGGCCGGACGTACGCCGCTTCGTGCATTTAAAACCCTGTCGACGGTGGCAAGACTGACTCCGGCCTCGCGGGCAACGTCATGAACGGTCGGACGCAACGCCATATTGGTCTCCAGATTGGGTTTTCGCCGATGAGGTTTTCAGAAGCCGAACCCTAACTTATGAAACAGTTTGGATAAATCCAATATATTCAAAGATGTCGCGATACATCGGGATCCTAGGCATTTTTCTTCTTTTTATCGGGAGCCTTTTTGACCGTATCGGGTTTGCCTGTCCGATCCTCGGCCGGGAGCAGGACATGGAAGGTTGTGCCCTTGCCCATTTCGGTTTCAAACCAGATGCGCCCGCCATGCTTGACCTGGACGATGTCGTGGGTGATGGCAAGGCCCTGACCGGTGCCTTTGCCGACTTCCTTGGTGGTGAAGAACGGGTTGAAGATTTTGGATCGGTTTTCCTTGGCGATGCCCGTGCCGTTATCGGAAATGCTGATCAGGACACTGTCATCGAGGAAGGTGGTTTTGATCCTGATCTCGCCTTCTTCGGGCGTGCGTCCGGCGGCGTCAATCGCCTGGGCGGCATTGACGAGCAGGTTGAGGAATACCTGGTTGATTTCGTTGATGTGACACGGGATATGCGGCAGTTCCGGTTCGTAATTTTCGACGAGCTGCGCGTAATGTTTCCATTCGTTACGCGAAATCACGGTGACGTTTGACAGGACGCGATTGATATCGGTCGCGGTTTTTTCCGCCCCGCCCGGATGGGAAAATTCCTTCATCGACAGCACAATGCGGGCCACCTGATTGATGCCGTCAAGGGATTGCTGGGTGGCGTGCGGGATTTCATCAAGCAGGAATTCCAGATCGGCATCGCGCATTTTCTGGGCAAAATTCCTGAAGGTGTTTTCAGGCAATCGGTCGCGATTCTGCCAGAGCGTTTGCAGCGCCAGCCCCAGAATGCGCGACAGCGCCCCATAGCCGTCATTGAGGAATTTCAGGTTGTCGCGGATATACTGGCTGGGCGTATTGATTTCATGGGCAATGCCCCCGGCAAGATGACCGATGGCTTCGAGTTTCAAGGCTTCGCGCAATTCACCTTCGAGCTTTTGCTGCGATTCTTCGGCCTGTTTGCGGCGCGTGATATCGCGGAAAATGTAAAGGTAGCTCATTTCGCCGGTGAAATTGGCGGGGCTTACGGTGATTTCCATCGGAAAGGTATCGCCATCAAGGCGCTGTCCCATGGTTTCGGTATAATCATAGCGTAGTGTGCCGCTGCTGATATTGATGCAACGGTTGAGTAATTTGTGACGCACGGTCGATTTTCGATCGACAAACAATGCATCAACCGACCGGCCCAGCATATCGGACATCGTGCCCCGCATCAGATTGAGTGCGGACTCGTTGCAATCGCAGATCATCCCGGCACCATCAATGACCAGAATGCCTTCGACAACGCTGTTGAGGATGGTTTTAAGCCGCTGATTTGACTCGGTTTCGCGTTTCTTCTGTTCGTTCAGAAGAGCATGAATCTGTTTCAGGGCTTCGGGGCTGACATCAAGTTGATCAATCGCGTCGAGCAAGTCGTCGGTACCCGCCGAATCGCTGGTCGGGTGGATGACCTTGAGGTTTTCGTCATTGTGGTGTGTGTCGTTCATACCGGCTTTCCGTGTTTCAACCGTTTTGCGAAGGTTTCATGCCGCCACGACGAATGCGGATCGGTTCATGGAATTTGTGAATCTGTTGAAACACGCGCAGGCGCTGCAACTGGACCTCGGAAACGTGGTTGCCGTGGGTCAGCAGCACATGACCATCGACGGTTTCGATATCGGTCATCAGGAAGTCGTGCACACGCAGCGATTTCAGCAAGATATCCTGTTCGCGGCCCTTGGGATGGATATCGACATCGTAAGAGTCGTCAACTATTGCCAGCAGGTCGGAAATCTGACCGAAAAGTTCCGGATCGTAGCGATGCGAATGTTCTTTCAATTCATCGAAATTCTGGGCCAGTGGCATGTCGCTGGTGCTGATTTCGGCAAGGTCATTGAGGATACGCAGCACGCGCGCGCCAAGAGGAATATCCGTACCCTTCGGACTGTTGTCAGTGGGGAAGCCCGTCCCGTCAAAATTGCGGAACTGAAGATAGACGATTTCGCCGATATGGTTCAAACGCGGGATATTGGAAATCAGTCGTTTTCCGACCTCTGGCGTGCGTTTCAAAAGGTCGCGTTCAAGCGGTTGCAGAACCTTGCCCATGGCCAGACGCGCCAGCGTTTCAGGTGGTAGCGAGACCAGGCCAATCGGCGCAAGAAGGGCGGCCAGACCAAGTTCCCACGGCTGGGGATAGCCAATATCGCGCGCAATCATGTCGCACCATGATTTCACCCGCATGGACCGGCCGAATATCAGGGGATTAAGCTGGGCGAGAACATCGGTCAGAACCTTGACGCTGCCTGCCAGTGTCTGTTCCAGAAGATCGCGTTCCGCCGTGATCAGATGATATTGGCGGATGGCATCGTTGATCCCCTGTTCCAGCACCTCGTCATCGCAGGGTTTGCTGAAAAACCGGAAAATATGGCCGCGATTGATGGCCTCGACGGCGGTGTGCTGGTCGGCATTGCCGGTCAGCATCATGCGAACCGTATCGGGACTGACGCGCCCGATTTCGGTCAGAAGTTTCACACCGTCCATGCCGGGCATCCGCATATCGGCGATGCAGACGGCAAAGGGACCGTCTTCCATCAGGATACGCAGGGCTTCCTGCCCGCCAATGGCGATTTCAAAATCGTATTTGTGGCGCATCTTGCGTTGCAGGGCATGCAGCAGGTTTTTGTCGTCATCAACGAAAAGGACTTTGCTTTTTTCCATGGCCACGGATCTTTACTGGGTCAGGGTTTTGTATTTGTCGGCGACAACGCGCGCGATCATGCGCCATTCGTCAAGCTGGTCAGCTTTGCCGATGGTTTTCAGATATTCCATGTCGATATGGCTTTCGACCTGTTTGCCGGTTTCTTCGGCGGCAACCTGCCGGGTGAGGTCCTGTGCGACATAAATTGCGGTAAGGACGTTCATTTCGCGATGCGGGGTATCCATCGGGCGGTGGTGATAGGCAACGGCCTGTACCACCGGGGCGGGGAAGCCCCATAAACCCAGAAGATAGGCGCCTATTTCCGGATGACCGGCGCCGAACTGTTCGATTTCGGCCTGTTCGATGGGGATATGTTCCTGTTCGACCCGATCAATCACCTTGGCCATTTCGGCATTGCGGTTGGCGTAAAGGATCAGGCTGCCGACGTGGCTGAGCATGCCGGTCGAGGGAACAGCGTGGCAGATGGCGCGCGGCAGTTTTTCATATTCGGCAATCAGGGCGGCGGTGACGCCGATCTGCTGGCTGCGATGGCAGAGGCGCAGCAATTTGTCGGCTTCGCTTTTGGGGCCATCAAATCCGCGGAAAATGCCAACAAAAAGGGCCAGTGCTTTTAGCGTCTCGGTCCCGATCATGCGTACGGCATGGGAGACGGAACTGATTTTCTGGGCGATGGCGAAATAGGCGGAGTTGGTCAGTTTCAGGACTTCGGCGGTCAGGGCGATATCGGATGAAACGATCCGGGTGATCTGATCCTGGGATATTCTCGGGTCTTCGAGTGCCTTGACCAGCCGAAGGTAAGTATCGGGTGGGGAACTGAGTGTGTCGATGCTGGCAACGAGGGACCGCAATTCCGGCCGGGTCAGCAGACTGCGCAAATCAAGCGCGTTTTCGATGGTTTCGATCAGCACCAGGTCTTCGCACGGTTTGGCAAGATATTGATGGGCTGGCCCGACGGTACGCAGAACGGCTTCTTCCTCGGCGAAGCCCGAAAGGATGATGCGGGTGGCGTGTGGATGGGATTTTTGCAGGGTGCTCAGCAACGTTGCGCCATCCATACCTGGCATCCGCATATCCGATACGACCACATCGAATTCTTCGTGACTTGCAAGTTCAATGGCGGCAGCCGCACTGGTGGCAAAAACCATGTGCCAGTCCGGACGCATGCCGCGCAACCGCCGCCGCAGGCCGTTCAGGATGTTTTCGTCATCATCAACGAACAGGATATTATTCATAAAATAGGTCCATGCCACGAGAACTGACTATGAATTTGGTGATTTTGTCCGCCAGATCAAAGGTCTCGATCACATTTAAATAAAATTGCAGGAAAAGATATTCTGCACGTTCAGGATGTGATGGCGCATTTCGGCGGCGGGCCGCGAGTCGTGCACAGGCGATACAGGGTCGATCAATGCCGCATCGAACAGGCCCCGGGCGAGCATAATTGTTTTACAATTTATGTTGGCTGGTTGTTGGAAAGCGCCCGGCAAATTCCAAGATGTCATATAGTGTCAGAAAATAACGGGCCCGGCCCGGATATACTAATTTTGTAACGTTGCATTTTGCGGTTGGGGCAGGTTGCTGGGGGATTGATTCTATCACATGGTGTCACGACCGGAGCTGATCGAGGCGATCAAAAAGCATCAGCGATATGTTTTAAAGCAGCCCGGTGGCAAGCGCATGCAGCTTCGCAACGGGAACCTTTCGCGTATCAAAATGAGCAAGATCAGCCTTGAAGACGCCATCCTGCCCGGAGCAAACTTCATTCAGGCCGTGATCAAGGATGTCAGTTTCAATTTCTGTGACCTGTTTGGAACCAACTTTGTCGAAGCCGATCTTGAAGGATCAAGCTTTGAGCGAGCCGATTTGCGCGGGGCGAATATGGCGCGGGCCAAGTTGCGAAACGCCAGTCTCAAGGCGGCCGACCTTCGGTCCGGAGTGATGATCGTGATGGATGCCGGGCGGGAACGCCGGGTCAAACGGGCCACCGATCTTGGCAATGCCGACATGGCAGGGTCGATGATGGCGGGGGCCAATCTTTCGGAAGCCAATATGTCGGGTTCCAGTCTGGTGGATGCCGACCTGAGTGATGCGAACATGTTTGCCGTCAATCTTGCCGGGGCGGATTTAACGGGCTGTAATCTTTCGGGGGCGAAGATGAAGAACGCCAACCTCAAGGGGGCGAAGCTTCATAATGCAGTTCTGGCCGGTACCGATTTAAGCGGAGCGAACCTTCGCAATGTCGATCTGAACGGTGTCGATCTTTCGCAGGCCAATACGGCCAACAGCCTTGGCAGCAAGGCAGTGGCCCCCTTGCCCGAAGATATTCGCGATCTGGTCAATGCACATAGCGAATGGCTTTCGACCGGTGGACGACAGGGCAAGCCGTTGGATGCGACCGGGCGTGACCTTTCGGGGATGGATTTTTCGGGCCTGGATCTTTCGGCGGCATGTTTTGAAAATTGCGTTTTACGCGGTGCGTTGTTCGTCGACACCATTCTTGCCATGGCATCACTGCGGCGGGCAGACCTTAAACTGGCGAAATTCAATAGTGCGATATTAAGCGGTGTGCGGTTGAACGGGGCCAACTGCCAGAAGGCGATATTCCAGGGCGCGCGGTTTGGTGCCGTTGAACAACGTGATGGCAATGGGCAAAAAACAGGTGTGATCTGGTATGCCGATCTGAGCGGTGCGGATTTTTCCAAGGCCGATATGCGCAATGCCAGTTTCAGCCAGCCAAAGATGGCGGAAGTCAAAATGGTGCGCGCCAATATTTCCGGCGTTGCATTTGGTGAAACGGACCTGAGCAGTGTGGATTTTGCCGGAGCCAATGTGGCCGCGGCCCTGAATGGGCGTTTGCCCGATCACGCCTGATTTTGAAGGTCGGGGGTATCTGTAAAAAATCCGCCTTTCGGGTGAAAGGCGGATTTGATCTTTTGGGGGCTGGCAAGCGGATCAGCTGCGGTAATCCGCATTGATCGAGATATAGCCATGTGTCAGATCGCAGGTCCAGACGGTGGCCGTGCCATCGCCAAAGCCAAGATCGACATCGATATCGATATACTGGCCCTTGATATGGGCTGCGACCGGGGCTTCGTCATAATCGGCGACGCGTTCGCCGTTTTTCGCCAGAACAATGCCACCGATGGAAACGGTCAGTTTGTTCGGGTCGGCCTGCACACCGCATTTGCCAACCGCCATGACGATGCGGCCCCAGTTGGCGTCTTCACCGGCAATCGCGGTTTTGACCAGCGGAGAGTTCGCAATCGCTTTGGCGGTGATTTTGGCTTCTGCTTCGCTGATGGCGCCGGTGACATTGACGGTGATGAATTTTGACGCCCCTTCGCCGTCGCGCACGACCTGATGGGCAAGATCACGCATGACGTCTTCAAGCGCGGTTTTGAAACCGGCCAGTGCCGGATCATCAATACCGGTGACGGCGGCATTGCCCGCCTTGCCGGTTGCCGCCAGAAGGACGGTATCAGACGTCGAGGTATCGCTATCGACCGTGATCGCATTGAACGACCGGTTGGTGCAATCGGCAAGCAGGGATTGCAGCACGGCATGGGGCACGGCGGCATCGGTAAAGATGAAGCCCAGCATGGTTGCCATGTTCGGTTCGATCATGCCTGAACCCTTGGCAAAACCGGCAATGCTGACCTTGGCACCGTGGATGGTGGCGGTGGCCGATGCGCCCTTGGGGAAGGTGTCGGTGGTCATGATCGCCTTGGCGGCATCAAGCCAGCCAGCGTCATTTGCCAGAAGATCGGGCAGGGCATCGGTGATGCGGTTTGCGGTGGTCGGCTCCCCGATGACACCGGTGGAGGCGGTGAAAATCTCGGTCTTGTCGCAGCCCAGCGCCTTTGCGGCGGCTTCGACCTTGTCTGCGACGAATTTTTCGCCCGCCTTGCCGGTGAAGGCAACCGAGTTACCGGCATTGACAAAGAATGCCCGGCCGGTGCCGCCTTTAAGCGCCTCGCGTCCCCAGCGAACAGCGGCCGATGCCGTGGTCGAGGTGGTGAAGACACCCGCAACCTGTGTGCCCGGTTCGAGTTCGGCCAGAAGGACATCGGGGCGGCCCTTGTAGCGGATGCCAAGGGTCACGGTATGCAGTTTGACACCGGGAATTGCCGGAAGATCGGGGAAGCTGGCCGGGGCCAGCGGAGAAAGCGACGTCGCAACCATCTGTTCAATTTCCTTCGTTGAACGTAACCCTGCCATTAATCCAAAGGTAGCGCATTTGGCACGGGTGGATGACAAAAAAAACGGGGCGATGCCGGACGGCTCACCCCGTTTTGGATCTCAGCTTTGAAACCGGTTAAGCCGTGGGGCTTAGTTTTTCGGGGTTTCTGCGCTGTCGTCTGTGGCCGGGGTTTCGGTGTTGTTCACCACCTCGGCATCGGATCGAAGTTCTTCAATCAGGTCCTGAACGGCCTGCTGGGTGACTTCTGCTTCCATCTGCTGACGGATTTCTTCCAGGGTCGGCTGTACGCCGTCTTTTTTCTCTTCAACCAGGATCACGTGCCAGCCGAACTGGGTCTGAACCGGTTCTTTGCTGTATGTGCCCGGCTCCATCGCGAAGGCAGCTTCGGCGAACGGTGCGACCATGTCGCCCTTGTTGAAGAAGCCAAGATCACCACCATTGGGACCGGACGGGCCGGTTGATTTTTCTTTGGCGAGTTCGACGAAATCGGCACCGTCATCCAGCTCGGCAATCACGGCTTTGGCGTCGTCTTCGTTTTCCAGAAGGATGTGACGCGCGTGAACCTGCGGCTCTGGCTCGTTGGTTTTGATGAATTCGTCGTAATGGGCTTTGATCGCGTCGTCGGTGACTTTCTCGGCGATTGCGCGTTCAAGATAGGTTTCGGCAACGAGGCGGCGCTCAAGAGCTGCGAGCTGATTCTTGACCTCTTCATCATCGGCAAGACCCGCATCCTGACCGGCAAGCATCAGCAGGCGCTGATTGATTTCGCGGTCGACAAGCATCGGCTTGAGCATTTCAAACGGGAGCTGGCGATACTGTTGGGGCAGGCCCTCTTGTGTCGCGCGCACTTCGGATTCCAGGATTTCCTCGCCATTGACGGTTGCAAGAACCTGGTCTTCGGCCGGTGCAGCGTCCTGTGCCATAACCGGGCTTGCAAACATGACGGTCGCAAGTGACGCAGCGAGTAGGGTTTTGCGCAGCATATTTTCTCCAGACTTTTCATTTAAGGGGGATTTTTCCCCATGCCTCACCCCACGGATAAATCACATCCGCTCGTGACACACAAGGGTTCCCCTCGGATGTCACGGTTTTTTCAAAGCAATCTGGCTAAAATGTGAAATGCTGATGTAGTGCGGAAAATATAATGGCGCGGGCAAGGGTGATTTCGCGCCCTTGCCCACCGGTTTCTGCCAGAATCCAGAAATAGCCGTCAGGCGCGAACGTCAAAAAAGACTTCGCCAACGGTGCCGGTGGTGCCGTCATCACGCTCAAATTGTGATTTGGCAACCAGATCACCACCGATCAGACGCTGATCAAGCGGGGTGATCATTGTCAGCGAAATCGATTTGATGCCTTCGCTTTCAAGCGAGCTTTGGCTGCCATCAGCACGCAGCAGGACCAAAGAGGAAAAGACCTTGTCCTTATTGTCTATCACGCCATCATTGTTGTCGTCATATTTGGCGAGTTCGGCAAAGCCGTCCTTGGCACCGTTTTGATCGCCAAACAATTCGGTGCCATCATTTATGATGCCATCATCGTTGCGATCAAGCGCCAGAAGTGCGTCATTGCCGCCAACCCATGCGGTTTGATCAATAGTTCCATCGCCATCAATGTCGAACTGTTTGTTATCATTGACGTGTGAGGTGGTGATGCCGTCCCCGTCAAGATCAAGGATGAGCGGATCTTTCTGATAGACTTGGGTGATTTCAATGCGGATCATTTCGATCTGGGCGCGGAATTCCGAGATCGAGATGTTCGCGCTGCCTTTGATCTTTGAGAAACGGCTTTCGAGCTGGGTCAGGTCAAGCTTGAAGCTTTGTGAAACGATCGACATCCCGCCAGCAGATATGACGGATGTTTCGTTGGTGGCATTTAAAGACAGTTCTTGCGCTGAGACCGAGGCGTTGGTGCCATCCAGATTTGAAACGGCGAGCCCTTCGGGGGTGTTTCCCGTCATGGAATTGGCAATTTCGCGTGCCTTTTCCGGGGGGATTCCCATCATCGCAAGAACGATGAAAGCCTCGTTATTCATGCGCTTTTGCGCATCGCTAAGCGCAGGCTTCATCAGGTTCAGAACGTCAAGTGCGCTGCTTTGAAATTCAAAAACCGGCTTGTCGAATTCTTCGACGGTCGATTTCAATCGTTCATTGGCTTCTTGGCTTATCTCGATATTGTCGATGATGCTTCGCGTCCGGGCGATGTCTTCTTCCAGCTGCGCGGTGCTTTTGGCTTCGTCAACGACGTTCGTGACGACATTAGGTGTCGCCGCGACATAGCGTTCTGTCGCATCGGCAGGAGAATTGGAGATATTGATTTGTCCAAACATTCAGCGCCTCCTTCCTGAAGGGCTGCGGGATGGGGGCAATTGCTGCGGCCCCATCCCGTGCTGCTATGGTCAGGCCAGAACGTCCTGTTCCTGGCTTGGGTCAATTACGGAGACGGTTTCGCCGTTCGGCAACTGGAAGGTGGCACCGTTTTCATCCTGTCCGAAACGGCCCATCGGCATCAGCATGTCGACCGACAGTTTCAGCATCGGATCACCAGAACCGTCTTCGGCCATGGTTTCGGTCACGCCACGTACGACCAGGGTTGCCTGTTCCATGATCTGGGCATTGAGTTTGGCCATGCGGCTGGCGAGAATTTCCTGCATGCTGGCGTCTTCGGTGGTGCCATCTGCATTTTCTTTGCCGTCGGCGGCCGGTGCGGCCCCGGTGGTATCAAGCATCAGATCGCGGATGAAGTCAGCGACTCCGCTGCCTTCCATATCAAACAGAAGACCGCCATTGCCCGCACCGGCCGGGTTCCCCAGCATATCGACGAGATTGCCGCCGCCAAGGCCATTCATCACGGTACCAAGCGCGCCCATCGCCGCCCCCATGCTGTTGCCAATGGCAACGGCTTCGGTTCTGACAACCTGGATCTTGGAGGCCTCGTAATTGAATGAAAACTCGCCGGTGTCGCTGTTGATGTTGATATCAAGAGACTGCATCGCCATCATCGCGGACTCGGAAACGCCGACACCCGCACCATTGGCACCTGCATAGGAAATTTCGGTGCGCGAGTGGCTTGCGATGGCCTGCTGGAAGGAGAAATCGATCTGGCCGTCATCAGCAGCCATTTCGCGGATTCCCTTGAACATCGCGTTGGTCGCGGCAAGGGCTTCCTTGTCATCCATTCCGGCCAGTTTGAACATTTCGACCATGTCATCCTTGATCAGCTCAAGGGCGGCGTCGAGCGCCTTGGCGAAAAGCTCGTCGGTGGTCATCGGTTCGGATTTCAGGGATTTCGAACCGGCAGCCTGCAACGGGTTTTTATCCGCATTGCGTGCGGCAACCGCATTCTCGGACAGGTCAACAGGATCAACAACCGGGGTCGGATTGCCACCGGTTTTGCCTGCATTCTGACCAGCTTGACTGCCAGATGTGGCAATCGGCTGACGCGCGTCGGTCAGGGATGATTGTCCCTGTCGAAAGGGATTAAGCGTGGAGAAATCCACCATTTCCTCCTCCTGAGGCTTCTTTCGCGCAGGGCACCCAAGCCCTGAGATATCGCGAAAAAGATGAGCTACTTGCTCTGAAATTCAAAGTTGAACACAGATCATACGTGTTTTTTGTGATTTCCTCAAGCGTGAAGAAAGTGACATCTGCGTGTGCAGGCAAAGGTTGTATAACTGCGTGCCCTTGGTCGGGACTTTTTGCGGCCATAACCGCCCTAACATTAGTGATAATGGTTCGTTCCGTTGACAGATGGCAGACAGGGTTCTATCTGTGATCGGGCCTCGGTATATAGCCGTTGCCCCATAACTGTTTTTTCATTTGTTCAGGAACGTTTTAATGCTCGGCGTAATTGCCCGGAAAATTTTCGGTTCAGCTAACGATCGTGAAGTCAAAGCCCTGCGGGCCACGGTCGAGCAAGTCAATGCCCTGGAACCCGAAGTCGAGAAGCTTAGTGACGACGAACTGCGCGCCCGTACCGATTGGCTGCGCGAACGTCTGTCCAAGGGCGAGACTCTGAAGGATATTCTTCCTGACGCATTTGCCACCGTTCGCGAGGCTGCCAAGCGTGTCCGCGGCGAACGTCATTACGATGTGCAGCTGATGGGCGGCATGGTTCTGACACTTGGCAAGATCGCCGAGATGAAAACCGGTGAAGGTAAAACGCTGGTTTCGACGCTTCCGGTTTATCTGAACGCGATCGAAGGCAAGGGCGTCCATGTTGTGACGGTCAACGATTACCTTGCGCGTCGTGACGCGGAATGGATGGGGCAGGTTTACGGCTTCCTGGGGCTTTCTGTTGGCGTGATCATGCATGGCATGACCGATGACCAGCGTCGTGCGGCCTATGCATGCGATATTACCTATGCGACCAATAACGAGCTGGGCTTTGATTATCTGCGCGATAACATGAAGTTCCGCCTTGAAGACATGGTGCAGCGCCCGTTCAACTTTGCCATTGTCGATGAGGTTGACAGCATCCTGATTGACGAAGCACGGACGCCGCTGATCATTTCCGGCCCGGCCGAAGACAGTTCGGAGTTGTATCGCGCGATTGATGCGCTGATCCCGAAACTGACCGAGGACGATTACGAGAAGGATGAAAAGGCACGTGCCGTCACCCTGACCGAAGATGGCACCGAGAATGCCGAGCAGCTTTTGCAGCAGATGGGCATCCTGACCGAAGGCACGCTTTATGACGTTGCCAACGTGCATCTGGTGCATCACGTCAATCAGGCGCTTAAGGCGCACAAGCTGTTCCAGAAGGACACCGATTACATCGTCAAGGATGACAAGGTCGTGATCATTGACGAATTCACCGGCCGCATGATGGAAGGCCGCCGTTATTCGGACGGTTTGCATCAGGCGCTGGAAGCCAAGGAAAAGGTCAAGATCCAGAACGAAAACCAGACTCTGGCATCGATCACCTTCCAGAACTATTTCCGTCTTTATCCGACCCTTGCGGGCATGACCGGTACGGCAATGACCGAGGCCGAGGAATTCGAGGAAATCTACAATCTTCAGGTTGTCGAAATCCCGACCCATCGCCCGATTGCCCGTAAAGACGCCGATGATGAAATTTATCGGACGGCCAAGGAAAAATGGAACGCGATTGCCGATCTTCTGGAAGATTGCCACAAACGCGGCCAGCCGGCCCTTGTCGGCACGGTGTCGATTGAAAAGTCGGAAATTCTTGGCGCGTTGCTGAAAGAACGTAAAGTCCCGCACGAGGTCCTGAACGCCAAGCAGCATGAACGCGAAGCGTTCATCGTGGCACAGGCCGGTGCGCCGGGCGCGATCACGATTGCCACCAACATGGCCGGTCGTGGTACCGACATCAAGCTTGGTGGCAACGTTGAAATGCGTGCCGAGATCGAGCTTGCCAATATCGAAGACGACGCAAAGCGTGCCGAGGGGATCGAGCGGATCAAGGCCGAAGTCAAAGCCGATCAGCAGAAGGTTCTTGATGCCGGTGGCCTGTTTGTGATCGGTACCGAGCGCCATGAATCGCGCCGCGTTGATAACCAGCTTCGCGGTCGTTCTGGCCGTCAGGGTGACCCGGGGGGATCGAAATTCTTCCTGTCGCTTGAAGATGACCTGATGCGTATTTTCGGGTCCGAGCGCATGGACGGGATGCTTCAGAAGCTTGGCCTTCAGGAAGGCGAGGCGATCTATCATCCGTGGATCAACAAGGCGCTTGAAAAGGCACAGCAGAAGGTCGAGGCGCGTAACTTCGACATTCGTAAGAACGTACTGAAATTCGATGATGTGATGAATGACCAGCGCAAGGTCATTTATGAACAGCGCCGCGATCTGATGCAGGCCAAGAATGTTGCCGAAGATGTGGCGGATATGCGCAGCGAGGTTGTCGAGGACCTTGTGACCAAATACTGCCCGGAGAAGGTTTATCCGGAACAGTGGGAAGCCGCCAGCCTGCATGAAGAATGTACACGTCTGTTCGGTCTTGATCTTCCGGTGGCCGAGTGGGTCAAGGAAGAAGGCATTGATGTCGAAGTCATGCGCCAGCGGATCGAGCAGGCGGTCGAAAGCAAGATGGCAGCCAAGGTTGCCAATTATGGCGCGGATATCATGCGCCAGGTTGAAAAGAGCCTGGTTCTTCAGCTGCTTGATCAGACATGGAAAGAGCATCTTCTCGCCCTTGACCATTTGCGTCAGGGCATCGGGCTTCGGGCTTATGGCCAGCGCGATCCGTTAAACGAGTTCAAGCGCGAGGCGTTCAACCTGTTTGAAGGCATGCTGGTGACATTGCGTGAACGCGTGACCCAGATGCTGTCACATGTTGAATTGCAATCGACGCCCCGCCCGGAAGATCTGGAACCGCGCCGCGCGCCGCAGGAAATGCACGAAAATCACCCGGAACCCGAAGCCATGGCAGGCGAGGGTGGTGACAGCGCAACGGTCCATTCGCGGGCTGCTTCGGGTAATGTTGATCCGAACGATCCATCGACCTGGGGCCGTGTTGCACGCAATGCCGCCTGCCCGTGTGGATCAGGCAAAAAGTACAAGCATTGCCACGGTCAGCTGGCGTAAGGCAGAAATCATAAATTAATACAAAGCCCGGATTGTTGATCCGGGCTTTTTTCATGATGATGGAAGACAAATACTGCCTGAACGTAACAATGAGACCGAGGAGTCCCAAGTTTGGGATCGGGCAGGTTGATTGATAATTTGTGTGTTGCGGGGAACGGGACTTGAAGCTTTCATTCGATCAGGTCAGGCGTCGGGCGAAATCACTTGAGCGTCAGGGAAGCAAGAACGAGGCGATCAAGCTTTATGAAGAGTTCCTGGAATCCTATCCGAAAAATGAACGCGCGCGAAAGGCACTTGCCGAGCTTAAGCTGCCAGCGGAAGTCGCCAAGGGTTCGTTGCAGGAGAAAGTGACCGCAGTTCGCAGGTTGTTTGACAGCGGACAGATCCAAGCGTCATTTGATGCGGCGAACGCGGTGTTAAAAGAAGTGCCGAATTCTGGCGTGGTTTGGAATCTGCTCGGCGCGGCGGCCTTTGGCCTTAAGAAATTCGACCTTGCCGAGCAGAGTTTCCGCAAAGCGGTCGAACTGGAACCGGAAATTACCCAAGCCCACGCCAACCTGGGGGTTTTGCTGTATCAGCAGGAAAGGCTTCAGGCCGCGTTGGAAGCCTTTGCCAACGCGATCAAAACCAATCCGCAATATGCCGAGGGATACAACAGCATTGGCGGCATTTACCACAAATTGGGTAAATTTGACGCGGCGGAGAAATACTTTGTTGGGGCGATACAGGCCAACAAGAACTATGCCGAAGCCTATTATAATCTAGGCAATACCTTCTTCAAAAGCGGCAAGATCAGTGCTGCGCAGCAAAGTTTTGGTTTTGCTGCACAGGTTCAGGGCGAGAATATGCCCGCCATGTCGCAAAAGCTTTATATGCAGGCGCTGTTATGTGACTGGTCGGGAATTGCCGATTTTGAAAAGCTTGCGCCGCGTATCGGTATTGAAGGCGATGCCGTCGAGCCATTTTCCATGCTTTCATACGATGACAATGCAGAACGCCAGCAAAAGCGTGCGGCCAATATGATCCGCAAACGGTGTCACGTGAATGCGGTGCCGTTGCCAGAACCACCGGTGACCCGACCGGAAAAAATCAAAATCGGTTATTTTTCAGCCGATTTCCACGATCATGCGACGCTTATTCTGATGATCGGATTGCTTGAGCATCATGATCGCGAGAAGTTTGAAATTCATGCCTATAGCTATGGGATCGTCAAACAGGGTGTCAAACGGGACCGATTGAGCAAGCTTGTTGACAGCTTTGTCGATATTTCGATGGCGTCTGATCCGCAGATCGTGGCGGTCGTCAGGCAGCAGAAAATTGATATCGCTGTTGATCTGAAGGGCTTTACCCGTCAGGGGCGCAGTGGGCTTTTTGCCTATCGTTTGGCACCGATCCAGATCAGCTATCTCGGCTATCCGGGGACGCTTGGCGCAGATTTCATGGATTACATCGTTGCTGACAAGGTCATCATCCCTGACAATCTGCGACAGTTTTACACCGAAAAAGTGATCTATCTTCCAGATAGTTATCAGCCCAATGACCGTAACCGCATCATTCCCGAAACAACAACGACGCGCAGCGACTTTGGACTGCCCGAAAAGGGTTTTGTGTTTTGCTGCTTCAATAGCAATTACAAGATAACGCCCAGAGAATTCGATATCTGGATGCGACTTTTGGCGAAATATGACGACAGCGTTCTTTGGCTGTTGAACGCCAATGAAGGCGTTCGCGAAAACCTGTTGCGCGAGGTCGAAGCCAGGGGAATTGCACGGGAACGGATCGTATTTGCCGAACGGTTACAAGAGCCCGAGCATCTGGCACGCCACAAACATGCAGATCTGTTCCTTGATACATTTAATGTCAATGCGCACACAACAGCGAGTGATGCGCTTTGGGCCGGGTTGCCAATTGTGACAAAAACCGGGGAGAGCTTTGCGGCGCGCGTTGCGGCAAGTCTGCTTTGTGCGGTTGGATTGCCTGAGCTGGTGTCAGAAACCGAAGAGCAATATGAGGCGTTGATCATTGATCTGGTGGAAAACCCCGGACGGCTTGCTCAAATCCGCCAGCAGTTGATCGACAACCGTTTAAGCGCGCCGCTATTTGATTCGGCGACTTATACCAAGCATCTGGAAAAAGCATATGTTGAGGCATATGACCGTTATTTCGAAGGCAAAGAACCAGATCATATTTTTGTTTCGTAAGGTTAGGGGCTGACACCGGGGTAATCACCGTGCGGGGACTGCACCTGATGGTGAAAATGGACCTTGCGACGAGGCATGACGATTGAAAAATCACAGAGATTTTCCGGGCTTTTTGTGTGGTAAAAGTTGTTTCCAGACGGACGGAGCAATTAGCTTTATTGTAACCGTAGTCGTTTAAACGGTTAGATATTTGAGGTGTGTCGTCGTTTGGGGGATGCTGGTGAATTATGTTGCGGGTTGTTTGGAGAACGGGGTTTGAAGCTTACATTTGATCAGGTCGCACGACGGGCAAAAAAGTTGGTGCGCGACGGGGAAGTCGGGCAGGCCGTCGGGCTTTATCAAGAGTTTCTGAATGCTTTCCCGAAAAACGAACGTGCACGCAAAGCCCTTGCGGACCTGACTGCGCAGAGACAGGATCAGGGACGACCATTGCAGAAAAGACTTGAAGAAGTTGTGAGTCTTTTCGCGAAAGGGCAGGTAAGCCAGTCATTTTCGGGTGCAGGCGCGCTTGTGGAAGAATTCCCTGATGCTGCGATGGCCTGGAACATCAGAGGGGCATCAGCCTTTCGCCTCGGATTGCTTGATGTTGCCGAAGACAGCTTGAAAAAATCAATCGTACTTCGCCCGGATTTCGCACAGGCACTTTCAAATCTTGGCACGCTCTATTTCCATCAGGGTAAGATGGACGCCGCATGCGAAACCCTGGTTGCGGCGATTAAAGCAAATCCGGATGATGCAGAAGCCTACAACACGCTTGGTGGTGTGCTTTACAAACTTGGCAGGCTGGACGCGGCCGAGGCATATTTTGTTCAAGCGGTCAAAGCCAATCCAAAATATGCCGAAGCTTATAACAATCTTGGAACTGTCCTGTTTGACAAAGGCAAGCTTACCGCAGCGCAGGAGGGTTTTGCCTTTGCCTGCAGGATGAGGACGGATTATTGGAGTGCCCTGTCCCAGAAGCTTTATATTCAGGCCATTCTATGTGACTGGTCGGGAATAACCGAATTTGAACGGGTTGCGGATCGGATTGGTACGCGAGATCAGGCCATCGAGCCCTTTACCATGCTGTCCTATGAGGATGATCCGAAGCATCAGCTTCAGCGGTCACAGGCATATGCGCGCACCAATTTCCATAAACCACCACAGCCGGTGTTTGGAAAACCGAAAGAGAAAACGGCCAAGTTGAAAATCGGCTATTTTTCTGCCGATTTTCATAACCATGCGACCGTATCCCTGATGATGGGGCTGTTTAAGCATCATGATCGCAATCGGTTTGAAATCCATGCGTTCAGTTATGGTCAAGTTCAGCAGGGTCAAACGAGATACCGGCTACTGGGTCTTGTGGATTCTTTTGAAAATGTGTTCGGGGTTTCCGATGAGGAAATGGTGGAACGCGCACGCCAAAAGGATCTGGATATCGCCATTGAACTGAAGGGGTACACCCGCCAAGGCAGGACAGCGGTGTTTGCCTATAAACTGGCGCCGGTCCAGATGAACTATGTCGGTTATCCGGGAACATTGGGCACTGATTTCATCGACTATATCGTGGCCGACAAGGTTGTCATCCCGCAGGAATACAAAGACTGTTACACGGAAAAGGTTATCTATCTGCCCGACAGTTATCAGCCAAATGACAATTGCCGGGAAATAGCAGATACAAAGACGACCCGCGCGGACTTCGGATTGCCCGACGACGGGTTTGTTTTTTGTTGTTTTAACGGCAATTACAAAATTACCCCGCGAGAATTTGATATCTGGATGAGGTTGCTCAACAAGGTTGAGGGAAGCGTTCTTTGGCTGTTTCATTCAAATGACTGGGCGGTGAACAACCTGCGCCGCGAGGCAAAGGCGCGTGGTGTTGACCCGGACCACCTGGTCTTTGCGCAAAGGCTTCTTGAGAAAGAACATCTGGCGCGGCAAAAGCATGCCGATCTGTTTCTTGATACCTTTAACGTCAATGCACATACGACGGCCAGTGATGCACTTTGGGCAGGCTTGCCGGTCATTACACGGTCCGGAAAACAGTTTGCTGCGCGCGTCGCAGCAAGTCTTCTGCATGCAGTTGGCATGACGGAGCTTGTGGCCAGAAGTGATGCGGATTACGAAGAAATTGCCCTTGATCTGGCTTTGAATCCGGAAAAGCTGGCAGATATTCGTCGTAAACTGGCTGAGAACCGTTCGACGCATCCATTGTTTGATTCCGAACGTTACACACGTCACCTGGAGGCGGCCTTCACCCAGGCATATGACTTGTATCGCGAAGGTAAGGCGGCGCAGGATATCGAGATCAAATAGGGTAGCGTTACAAATAGGACTGAATGAGAGCGACGACGACTATTGCGGCTGATGCACGTTTCAGTATGCGTCAGTCCTCTTTGTTGGCGCGGGCAGATGTTTGGTTAGAAACGTAGACATTGGTGCCAGAATTTCCCGGTTTTCGGTCAGGATACTGCCCAGAGCAATGAGGGTTCCGGCATGGCCGGTGTCGGCGATTTCAATCAGTTTCGTGTCCGGGGCGAGTTCGGCCAATCGGCGGGAATTGCGGGGATAGACCGTGTGATCGCGGTTGCCGGTGATCAGAAGCATCGGCGGCATGTGGAATAAATCCTGCTCGACCGGCTGGCTTTGGGCGGCGGGGGTATCGCCAAAGGCGATTTGGGTTGCCTTGACGTCGTAGGGATAGAAATCATAGGGGCCGGACAGCCCGATGATCCCGGCAATGTCGTTGGCGGTCATCCCCACGGATGCCAGATAGGATTGATCGGCCACCAGTTGAACCGCGTTATAGGCACCGGCGGAATGACCGGCCAGGATGATTGGACCTGTGGTGATGCGGTCGGGATGGTCATGGCTGTATTGCTTGATGAAGGCGAGGGCTTTTGCGCCGTCCTTGATGAATTCCGGGAAACGGATTTCAGGCACCAGCCGGTAATCGGGGATGGCGACGGCATAGCCCATTTCGGTAAAGCGTTTGGCGACGAAAGCGTATTTTGCCTTATCGCCCGAATCCCATGATCCGCCATAAAACCAGACGATCAACGGGGCCGGTTTTGTGCGATCAGCAGGCAGATAAAGATCAAGTTTCTGGCGATCCGCATCGCCATATCGCAGATCGGCAACGGTCGGCTGATAGTCGCCAGCCTGAAGGTGATTGAATGCGGCGAGCTTATCGCAACCGGCGAGAAACAGGGCCGCGATCAGGGCATTTGCCGTCAGTTTGAATACGCGCATTGTCACCGTAAAGCAGATATTATTGATTGGATTTTGACTGTTGTACGCGATAGCCCGCTATCGGGTTCTTTTTTATTTCAGGGAAATATGACGCAAAGGATATTGCCGTTTCAACCCGGATCGGGAAGGGGCGGGTATCCGTCAAATGCATCTCTTGGCGAAAGCCGCCATGCAGGATAAAACAATCGCATGACCATTCAAAATCCAGAAAGAGGCTGCATGTCGGTGGACTTGCGGCAGGGAAAAATCCCCGAAAAAACGGTGTTTGTCAGTGCGGTGGCGCTGGTGGATGCCGATCATCGTGTCTTGATCGCACAACGCCCCGAAGGCAAATCCATGGCGGGGCTGTGGGAATTTCCCGGCGGCAAGGTCGAGGCCGGCGAGACGCCGGAAATGGCATTGGTGCGCGAGCTTAAGGAAGAGCTTGGCATTGATATTACCGAAAGCTGTCTGGCACCTTTTACCTTTGCGTCATTTACCTATGATGATTTCCATCTGATGATGCCGCTTTATCTGTGTCGGGTCTGGAAAGGGGAAATCACCCCGATGGAAGGCCAGCAGGTAAAATGGGTGCGCCCGATCCGGTTGGGTGATTATCCGATGCCGCCTGCCGATGTGCCGCTGGTGGCGATGTTGCGCGATTTTCTGTGACGATCCGACCCCTCTTGGCGGTCGTATTTGAATATTGAGTTCAAGTTTACGAGGTTGTGATGTCTGAAGCGGTTCGGGCCTGTCTGATCATTATCGGCAATGAAATCCTGTCGGGACGGACCCATGACAAGAATCTGCCTTATCTGGCGGAGGAGCTGAACAAGCTTGGCATTCGCCTGGCAGAAACGCGGGTGATTCCCGATATCGAAACCACGATCATCGAGACGGTCAATGAATGCCGGGCAAAGTTCGACTATGTCTTTACCACGGGCGGCATAGGTCCGACCCATGATGATATTACATCGCCCTGTGTGGCGCGTGCGTTCGGGGTCGAGATCGAGCTGAACCCGCAAGCGCATGAATTGCTGAAAAGCCATTATGAGAACCCTGCCGACCTGAACGAGGCGCGGCTGCGCATGGCGCATATTCCGGTGGGGGCGGATCTGATTGATAACCCGGTTTCCAAGGCACCGGGGTTCCGGATGGAAAATGTCTATGTCATGGCCGGTGTGCCGATGATCATGCAGGCGATGTTCCAGGGGATCAAACATCAGCTGACCGGCGGGCGACCCATGGTATCGCGATCGGTTGGCGGTTATATCCCGGAAGGCACGATTGCCAAGGTCCTGGGCGAGATCCAGCATGATTTCCCCGATACCGATATCGGGTCCTATCCGTTCCTGCGCGAGGGGAAGCTGGGCACGACGCTTGTGGTGCGGGGCGAAGAGGCCAAGGATGTTGACCTTGCATCAGAGCGCATTCGCGCGGTGATCATCGAGCTCGGCCGTGAGATTATCGAAGATAGTGGTGCCGTTTCATAACGTGCGGATTGCGATTGATCATTTTGGCGGAGCTATCATTGCGGCTATGACAATCGTTTGAGGATGCGTTGGAGGGACCGGTATGACAGGTGACCCGAAGGAAACGGATGAAATTCGCAACAGCCGGGCTGCGCGCGAAGCCCGGTCAATTGTCAGATTCATGATTGAACATACCGCCTATGGCGGGTTCGGGGCGCTGGTTTTTGGTGCCTTGGTGCTGTTTTTTGATATTGGCGGGATTTACAGCCTTGCCATGGCATCACGCGATGCGCCGATCTTTATCATGTTGCTGTTTTTCGGGTTGTTCATCACGTTTGGCGGCATCAGTCTTGGCATCGGGATCATGAATCTGGGCGGTTTTTCCGATAACGACCGTTATGAGGACGAACGCAAAAGCCACCGGAATGACCGCAATGACGGCAGGGGCGAATAAAAAGGCTCTAGGGCCGATCTGCACCACTGCGCGCGCGCAGGATTTTGCCGATGATCATGCCGCCAATCCAGAATGCCAGCGGAACGACAAAGATATAATCAAACATCGGGTGCGTGGTATCGCCCCCGGAAATCGCCAGAATGTAGCCGACCCATGCGGCAGTCAGCAGATAGCCCATGATCTTGAAATAGTGACCGTTCGGCAGGCTTTTCTTGGCGGGTTGTTCGGGATTGGTCGGTTGGCCTTTGTCGGCGGACATCGGGGTTTCCTTTGATGATCAATTTGGTTAGCGTTCAAGCGTCAGGGCAGCCGGATCGATGCGATCCTGCCAGCCTTCGCGGACGAGTTCGGGAACGACGTGGTCTTCTTCGGGATAGCCGATGCACAGATAGGCGATCAGACGCCAGTGCGACGGAACGTCTAGCGTTTTGAGAACGGTTTCGGGTTCAAGGATCGAAACCCAGCCCACCCCGATGCCCTTGACGCGCGCGGCCAGCCACAAAAGCTGTACGGCCGCGACGGCGGAATAATCGAGCATTTCGGGCATGGTTTTGCGGCCCAGTCCCATGCCGGCCTCGGTTTCCTCGTCGGCGAAAACGGCGAGCTGTATGGGAGCCTGATCCATGCCCTGCAATTTCAGCGACGCATAAAGTCTGGCGCGTTCGCCGTGATAGTCGTTAAGCGCCTGCTGATTGGCGCGTTCAAAACTGTCGCGGATGGTTTTGCGGCGGTCGGGATCGTTGACCTTTACAAAGCGCCATGGCTGACAGTTGCCAACAGATGGCGCAAGGCAGGCTTCCTTGATCAGGTCGTCAATATCGTCCCCGGGGATCGGGTCGGTGCGAAAACGCCGTACGTCACGCCGCCATAACAACAGATCGATGAACTGTTTTTGAAAGGTGCGATCAAACACCGGCGGGGTCAGTGTATCTTTCGCGGCGGGCGCGTTGGGCGAGGTGGGCGCGTCGGACGTATCGGGCGCATCGCGATCGGATCGGGTCATGGCGCGAACCTGCTGGTCTTGGCGGTTTCAATTCTTTGTGCACCCTAACCGCACAGCACTATTACGCCAAGACACAAGATGGGGGCGCGCATGGGAAAGCATCAGAAATCGAAATGGATTGTCATCAGCCCTGACAGATTGTTGTGTTCGGTCGCAAAGGTCAGTTTGCGCTGTACTTCGAGGCTCATCTGGCCGGGAATGCCACCCCAGTCATGGGTGATGCCGCCGCCCAGCTGTGAATAGGTACTGGTATTTTCGCTTGTGACATAGGGGCTTAGAATACCGTAGCCATAGGGGAGTTCGGAACTGAGGCTGAGTTCAGAGCGAACACCTTCCAAGGGATCGGTATTGGGTGCAAATTCGCGGAATCCTTCGAGTGATAAACCGAAATTCCACGGGTCATAGGCATATTCGCTTCCGGCAAAGTAGCGGCGATTGGTGGATCGACCGTATCCCTGGTTCATCAGGGTGATGGTTTGATCCTGTCCGGCGAAGGGCACAAGGCGATGATCACCCAGCACGAGGTTGTAGCGGGCCTCGGCGGTGCTGTCGAAAAGCTGGGTCAGGGCGGTTCTGGCCGGGATCAGTGACCCGTCGGCACCGCGTGCGCTTTCAAATTCTTCGCGGGCGGTGATGATGTCGCCATCAAGGCTTACGGTGACGGGCAGAAAACCAAGGTCGTATTCGGTGCCAAAACCAATCGAGCTTGATAGTGTCGAACTTTCAAGATTTTCGGCGTAACTGAGATCATCCGGGCCGCCATCGATGGCGGACTGGGTGATGGTACTTGTGCCCATCCCCACACTGCCACGAATGTTAAGCCATTCGGTCATGCGCGACACGAAATAGGGGGAAAAGGTCACGTTGTTTTCCCGATACAGTACCTGACGGGCGGCGGCCTCGCTAAGCGTGCTGCCCCAGCCAACGCCAAGCCCGATGATCAGGCTGTCATCCACCAGATAATCGACCCCGGTATCGATTGAAATGACGTCACCGCTGAGGTTCGGGTTATAGCCGGTATCGGTAACCCTGTTTTCGATGTCGGTCTGGCTGCCATGGACCCAAAGGCTGATCGGGGAGGCACCGCGGCGGGTCTGGTTGGGGAAGGTGCCATTTGCGGTATCGAAATCCAGTTTCTTGGCGATGGATGCCAGTGCCGAGCGCCCGCCAAAGGTTTCAATCGTGGTCGCATTCCCGGTGCCAAGCGCAAGGGCATTGGGCGGCTGTTCGGGCGCGGGAACAGAATCGTCAAGAAACAGGGGGCCGATGGTGCTGCCCAGCAGGTCATTTTCCATCTTGTCATAAAGGCGGTCGATATGGCGTTGCTGGTTGGCGGCGCGGTTCAGTGTTTCGCTGCGCAAAATCGGGGCGTCGGGGCGACCGGAGCCGTCATCTTCGGCATTGGCATTCGGGACGATTTCGTGACGCAGCAAAAGGCCAAGCATGGCAAATGCCAGACATGCTGAGATAGCCAGTGAAATGTAGCTGCGCCTCTTCACGGTCAACCGGTACGCCTGTTTGATTCCGATGGGATCCTTGCAACCGTGTCGCAGAAAAATGGGGGTAATATGGTGAAAGACAGGCAATTCTGTCGCAATGCCGCATTCGCTTTTGTGCGATGGCATCGGATTTCGGCTTTTACGGATTGATAAAATCAGGCATTCCGGTATTGCGCCGTTTTTAAAGCCGCGCTAGAACCCTGTTCTGCCGGTTGGACACCAACCTTGTAAGCGCTTTGCGGGCGTGGCGAAATTGGTATACGCAGCGGACTTAAAATCCGCCGGTCCTTAAAGACCTTGCCGGTTCAAGTCCGGCCGCCCGCACCATATTCCCCAGTCACGATTGTTTGATCACCGTTTTTGGCGCGGAATTGCGCCATCAAATTACCTGTTTTGCAGATTAGGGATCAGGAACAAACGTAAGATGCATACGTTTGACCGGGACGAATGTCCCTAGCAACAGGAGAAAATGATGATCCATCTTCTTGCATTTGGCGTGATTGCAATTACCGCAATGGTTGTTGCCTGAGCCTGGATATTTCCAACCGTCTGGTTTCTGCCGTGATCTTTTTCCTGCAATCCATTGCGGGGCATAAAGTGCTGTGTGATCGTCATCATGGCGTTTCTGATTTACCGGATATAAATCAGAAACGCTTATGACCGATGACATGGCCTGAAAACGGGCAGCTTTCGGAGTGGTTGGGTGAACGATATCGATAGTGAAGACGAAGGCCCGCGCAAGAAAGAGCGGTTCGGCAAATATGTCGTACCCGAGGAGCGCGCGAACAATATCGTCAAGCTGCTTGACGAGTTCCTGCGCAAAGGTCCACGCAAGGGCCTTAAATATTCCCGCTGGCAACAGATTGCCTGGTACGAGATTGTTGACGAACTCAAACGCGCCGAAGCCGCCCAGAAAAATCAGGATAGCCTTACAAAATCGGCGTTCCTCGCACTTGCTGTCGGGTTTGGTACTATCGGGTTCTGGGGGCTTGTCGTGTTGCTTGGGCAGAATTTCGGTATGATCGGCACGGTTCTGATCGTGATTGCCGGGCTGGTTGTCTGGCGTGCGTTGGCCAAGGCCAAGTGGTTCAGCTAGTGCTTTTGGTCAATAAACAGGTCTTGCGGCAAAGGGCAGATGGACGATGAACAAGGAAGCAGCAGAAACGCTTGCCATTCGGGCAATCGCGCATATTGCAGGTGATGACGAGTTGCTGGAGGGGCTTTTTGCGCAAACCGGTATGGGGCTTGATGACCTGAAAGCCGGGATTACCAGCAATGAAGTCCAACTGGGTGCGATTGATTTTTTAATGTCGCATGAGCCGTTTTTAGTGCGTTTTGCCGAAGATAGCGGTTATGCACCGGAAGACCCGGCGCGCGCGCAAGTCATTCTTTCGGGTGGGCCGATCTGGCAGGATTGATGCCTTCCGGTCGTGTTGTCGGACCGAATTCATATCATCACGACGGGG
This sequence comes from Thalassospira sp. MBR-102, assembly GCF_040549275.1. NCBI lineage: Bacteria > Pseudomonadati > Pseudomonadota > Alphaproteobacteria > Rhodospirillales > Thalassospiraceae > Thalassospira > Thalassospira sp. MBR-102. The sequence continues at coordinate 216,040 of NZ_JBEPTC010000002.1, read as the reverse complement.
GCCGGGCCGATATCGGGCATCGGATCTGTTTTCATCAATCCAAAGATGACCGAATCCCGAATGCCGATATGGGTGTTCCAGGTCCCGCGAAGCAGACCTTCGCGGGTAAAGCCCAGTTTTTCAAATACCCGGATTGATGCAATGTTATCCGGATCTATATCGGCAAAAACGCGACGTGCGCTTGTCGTTTCAAACAGATACCCAACTGCATGGGACAGGGCACGGGCGGCATGGTTTTGCCCGCGTGCCGCAGGGGAAATCATGCAGGCAGCTTCCCATACGTCAGGATCATCGCCGGTATTATAAAGGGCGATGCGGCCAAGGGCTGGGCCATCCGGCGACGCGGCGACCACCCATGACGTCTTTTCAAAGCCGCTGTTCCAGTCTTTGAGCTTTGCGATGGTATCCGCGACCGATGCAAAGGCCGGTTCGGGAAGCCATGTGCAGCATTCCGGATCACCAAAAATGGCGTGGAGAGCCGCACCGTCAGCAACAGGATCAAGCGGACGCAGAAACATTCGGGTTGTCATCGTCAATCACATGGTCAGTTGCGGTTTTATCCAAGGAGCGGGATCGGGCCGCCGCCATAGCCATAGATCCACACCAGCAAACCGCCGCCCAGAAGGATGCGATAGATTGCGAACGGTGTGAAGGTGGAGCGTTTAAGCCAGCTCATCAGCATGGCAATGGCAATCAGGGCGGTAATGAAGGACAGGCCCGCCGCGAGAAGGACATCCATGGTCAGGGCCATGTCACCGGACTGTTGCAGGTCAATACCGGCCAGAAGACCCGCGCCCAGAATAACCGGAATCGACAGCAGCATGGAAAACTGTGCGGCATCGGCGCGTTCATAGCCCATCAGCCGTGCGGCGGTCATGGTGATGCCCGAACGGCTGGTGCCGGGAATGAGGGCAATAACCTGTGCAAGGCCGATGAACAGCGCCCCGCCCCAACGCATATGTTCAAGCCGGTTGATCGTCATGCCGATCTTGTCGGCAATCCAAAGCACGATGCCAAATACAAGTGTGGTCCATGCAATGATTTCGACCGAGCGCATCTGTTCTTCGATCCCGGAGACCTTCAGATAGAATCCGACCGCGACAACCGGGATGGTGGCAAGGATGATGTGCAGGGCGAGTCGGGCCCCGGGGTTGATCCGACCGGACAAAAGGAAGAAGAATCCGCCGATCATCGCGAAAACATCGCGCCAGAAATAGATCAGGACGGCGGCCAGTGTACCGACATGAACGGCAACATCTACCAACAAACCCTGATCTGCGGCCCCTGTCAGGGCGGGGGTCAGGATCAGGTGACCCGATGAACTGATGGGCAGGAATTCCGTGATCCCCTGGATGACCGCCAGAAGAATTATATGTTGTAACGTCACCCCGGCCTCGATCGCTGTTATCGGCAAAAACTCACCGCTTATAGCAGCTTAGCGCAAACAGACGAAATGCATTAATAGTACCATTGTGGTACTAATGAAACTTTCTTTCAGCGCTTTAAATCCCGAAATTCCCGATATCCTGATTTTATTTGGGGATATAATGGTCAGCAATGTTGACCTATCATGCATTTTGTGCTGGATTCTTGCAAAACCGGCGCGTATACAAAAGCCAACCCGCAACATAAAACCCTTTTAGAGGGCCGCTATGACAGAAAAGATGCTGAAGTTTGTTCATCTTGAACAAAAATATCCGCACAAGAGAGAAGCATCCGAGCGTCGCACGGACTTCAATGAAATTTACGAAGGTTTCGAGACAGAAGCCGCGGCGGATCAGTCTGCGCGCTGCTCGCAATGTGGCGTGCCGTTCTGTCAGGCCCATTGTCCTTTGTATAATAACATCCCGGACTGGCTGCGCCTGACGACCGAAGGTCGCATGGAAGAAGCCTATGCCATTTCGGCGGCCACCAACAACATGCCCGAAGTGACCGGCCGCATCTGCCCGCAGGATCGCCTGTGCGAAGGCAATTGCGTGATCGAACAGTCAACGCATGGTGCGGTCACGATTGGGTCGGTCGAGAAATACATTACCGATACCGCCTTTGCGAATGGCTGGGTCAAGGCACCCAAGCCGACGCAGGAAAACGGCATGTCGGTCGGGATCATCGGTGGTGGCCCGGCAGGCATGGCGGCTGCGGAACAACTGCGCCTTAAAGGATATGAAGTCCATATCTATGACCGCTATGACCGCATGGGTGGGTTGCTGGTTTACGGGATTCCGGGTTTCAAGCTTGAAAAACATATCGTTGAACGCCGTGTGAAGCTGCTTGAAGAAGGTGGTGTCGTCATGCACACCGAATTCGAGGTTGGCCGCGACGCGACGCTTGATGAACTGCGCCGCAAACATGACAGCGTTCTGATCGCCACGGGTGTTTACAAGTCCCGCGATCTGAAGCTGCCCGGTGTTGGTCTTGGCAATATCTATCCGGCACTGGAATATCTGACGACGTCGAACCGCATCGGCCTTGGCGACACGGTTGCCGCCTATGACGATGGCACGCTGAATGCCAAAGACAAAAACGTTGTGGTTATTGGCGGTGGCGATACGGCCATGGACTGTGTCCGTACCGCGATCCGTCAGGGTGCGAAATCGGTCAAATGTCTTTATCGCCGTGACCGTGCGAACATGCCGGGGTCCCAGCGCGAAGTGGCCAATGCCGAGGAAGAAGGCGTTGAATTTGTCTGGCTGACCAACCCGGAAGCCTTTGTTGGCGACGACAAGGTGACCGGTGTACGTGCGGTCAAGATGCGCCTTGGTGCCCCGGATGCCGGTGGCCGCCAGAGCCCGGAACTGATCGAAGGGTCGAACTACACCATGGATGCCGACATGGTCATTCTGGCGCTTGGGTTCGAGCCCGAAGACCTGCCGACCCTGTTTGATGCGCCGGAACTGGGTGTGTCGCGCTGGGGCACGGTTAAAATCGATTTCCGTTCGATGATGACCAATCTGGATGGCGTTTTTGCCGCCGGTGATATTGCGCGCGGTGCGTCGCTGGTGGTTTGGGCCATCCGTGACGGTCGCGATGCGGCTGACCGGATCGATGAGTATTTGCTGGCGCGCAAAGAAGCTGCTGCTTAAGCCCGCTGCCGCATTAGGAGAGAGAGTTATGAACAAGATTATTCATGACCGTGGCGCGCAAGAGATCGCCCGTTTTGAAAAGAATGCCGAACATCTGTCGGCGCACGGTATGTATGATCCGGCCGAAGAACATGCCAACTGTGGCGTGGGTCTGGTCGGTGCGATTGATGGCAAGCCGCGTCGCGAGGTCGTTGAAGCCGGTATCGAAGCGCTTAAGGCGATCTGGCACCGTGGTGCCGTTGATGCCGACGGCAAAACCGGCGATGGCGCAGGCATTCACCTGCAAATCCCGCAGGATTTCTTTAAGGCGTATCTGAAGGTTATCAATCAGGAAGCGCCGGAAAGCCTGATTGCGGTTGGTCAGGTATTCCTGCCGCGTATCGATATGTCGGCACAGGAACGGTGCCGTGCCATCGTTGAAACCGAAATCCTGAAACAGGGTTACGGCATTCTTGGCTGGCGTCAGGTTCCGGTGGATGTTTCGGTTATCGGTGAAAAAGCCAACCAGACGCGGCCTGAAATCGAACAGGTTCTGATCGGTGCGCGGGGTGACGTTGATGAAGACCAGTTCGAGGTCGATCTCTACACCATCCGTCGTCGTGTCGAGAAAGCGGTCCTGTCCGAAGCGATCAAGGATTTCTATATCTGTTCGATGTCGTGCCGTTCGATCATCTACAAGGGCATGTTCCTTGCCGAGCAGGTCGATATTTTCTATCCGGATTTGCGTGACGAGCGGTTCGTTTCGAATTTCTGCGTCTATCATCAGCGTTATTCGACCAACACCTTCCCGAGCTGGCCGTTGGCGCAGCCGTTCCGTGTTCTGGCCCATAACGGCGAGATCAACACGCTGCGCGGTAACGTCAACTGGATGAAAAGCCACGAAGCCCGCATGGCGCACGAGGCATTTTCCGACACTATCGAAGATCTGAAACCGGTCATTCAGCCGGGGTCATCTGACTCGGCCGCCCTTGATGCCGTGTTCGAACTGATGGTGCGTGCCGGTCGTGACCTGCCGATGGTGAAAACCATGATGGTCCCCGAAGCCTGGTCGAAAAAGGCATCGACGCCGGACAGCTATAAAAACCTTTATGCCTATTGCAACGCGGTGATGGAACCGTGGGACGGCCCGGCGGCACTGGCAGCTTATGGCGGCAAGTGGCTGATGGGTGGTACCGACCGCAATGGTCTTCGTCCGCTGCGTTATGCGGTGACGGGCAATGGTCTTCTGATTGCCGGTTCCGAAGCCGGTATGGTGCATATCGATGAGGAGAGCTGCCTTGAAAAAGGGCGGCTTGGCCCAGGGCAGATGATTGCCATCAACCTTGAAGAAGGCAAGCTGTACCATGACAGCGAGCTTAAGGATAAGCTTGCGAACCGTCGTGACTGGTCGAAATGGGTGGGTCGCACCAAGGTGCTTGATGACCTGATTTCGCCGGAGCACACTGAACCCGCGCGCCTTGGCAAGGAAGCGCTTCTGCGCTTGCAGAAGGCAATGGGGCTTACGCACGAAGACCTTGAACTGATCCTGCATCCTATGGGGGAAGACGGCAAGGAAGCCATTGGCTCGATGGGGGATGATACCCCGCTTGCGATTCTCTCGGATCGGTATCGCGGTTTGCATCACTTCTTCCGTCAGAACTTTTCGCAGGTGACCAACCCGCCGATTGACTCTTTGCGCGAAGCCCGCGTCATGAGCCTGAAAACGCGGCTTGGCAACCTTGGCAACATCCTTGACGAGGATGAAAGCCAGTGCGACCTGCTGCAGCTTGAAAGCCCGGTTCTGACCAATGCCGAATATGACGCAATGCGCGGCTATATGGGCGATACGGCGGTCGAAATCGACACCACGTTCGATATCAATGGCGGCGCGTCGGCACTGCGCGATGCGATCACCCGCATCCAGCGCGAAGCCGAAGAAGCGGTTCGTGGCGGTGCGCTTCATATCATCCTGACCGACGAGGGCATTTCGGCCGAGCGTGCCGCAATCCCGATGGTTCTGGCGACGGGCGGTGTGCACAGCTATCTCGTGAAAACGTCGCTGCGTACCTATATCTCGCTTAACGTCCGTTCGGCGGAATGCATGGATGTGCATTACTTTGCGGTTCTGATCGGTGTAGGTGCGACGACGGTGAACGCCTATCTGGCGCAGGAAGGTCTTCTGGACCGTTATGCGCGCGGGCTGTTCCCCAATGTCGGCAGCACGGCCGAAGTCATGCAGCGTTTCAAGGCGGCGATTGATGCCGGACTGCTCAAGATCATGTCCAAGATGGGCATTTCGATCATCAGTTCCTATCGCGGTGGCTATAACTTTGAAAGTATCGGCCTGTCGCGGTCGCTGGTGGCGGAATTCTTCCCCGGCATGCCGTCGCGCATTTCGGGTATCGGCCTTCAGGGTATCCAGCGTCGTTGCATTGCCCAGCACAAGGAAGCGTTTAACGGCAATGTTGTGACCCTTCCGGTCGGTGGCCTTTACAAATATCGTCGTTCGGGTGAACGCCATGTCTGGACCGGTCCGCTGATCCACACGTTGCAGTCATCCGTCACTACGGGGTCGTATAATACCTTCCGCAAGTTTTCGGAGGGGCTTCGTTCGCGTGAACCGCTTCATCTTCGCGATCTGCTTGATTTCCGTTCTGACCGCAAACCGGTTCGTCAGGAACAGGTTGAAAGCATCACCGAAATCCGCAAACGGTTCGTTACCCCGGGCATGTCCCACGGTGCGCTTTCGACCGAGGCCCACGAGGCGCTTGCGATTGCGATGAACCGCATCGGTGCGAAATCGAACTCTGGCGAGGGCGGTGAATCGCGTGAACGTTTCCGGCCGCGTTCGAACGGGGATAACGCACGTTCATCAATCAAGCAGGTGGCATCGGGTCGTTTCGGTGTGACTGCCGAATATCTGAACAACTGTGAAGAAATCCAGATCAAGGTCGCCCAGGGTGCAAAACCGGGCGAAGGTGGTCAGCTTCCGGGCTTCAAGGTCACGGTGGAAATCGCACAGTTGCGTCATGCGACGCCGGGTGTGACCCTGATTTCGCCGCCGCCGCACCACGATATTTATTCCATCGAAGATCTGGCGCAGCTGATCTATGACCTGAAACAGATCAACCCGCGTTGCCGCGTTTGCGTCAAGCTGGTGTCGCGTTCGGGTGTCGGTACGATTGCGGCCGGTGTGGCAAAGGCAAAGGCCGACGTCATCCTGATTTCAGGTTATGATGGCGGTACCGGTGCCAGCCCGCAGACCTCGATCAAATATGCCGGTATTCCTTGGGAAATGGGCCTTTCGGAAGTCAATCAGGTTCTGACGCTGAACAACCTGCGCAGCAAGGTGAAACTGCGTGTTGATGGCGGGTTCAAAACCGGCCGTGACGTGGTGATCGGTGCGATGCTGGGCGCGGAAGAATTCGGTATCGGCACCGCATCCCTGATTGCGCTTGGCTGCATCATGGTGCGTCAGTGCCATTCGAACACCTGCCCGGTTGGTGTTTGCACACAGGACCCGGCATTGCGTGCCAAGTTCGTCGGTACGGCGGACAAACTGGTCAACCTGTTCACCTTCATGGCCGAAGAGGTCAAGGATATCCTGGCCGAGCTTGGCTATGACAACCTGCAGGAAATCATCGGTCGTTCGGATCTGCTGCAGCAGGTTCACCGCGGTGCGAAGGACCTTGTTGACCTTGACCTGAACCCGCTGCTTGCACAGGCCGATGCCGGTGATCACAAGCGTTACTGCACGATTGAGGGGCGCAACGAAGTGCCCGATACGCTTGACGCCCAGATGATCAAGGATGCGCGTGCATTGCTTGAAGACGGCGAAAAGATGCAACTGCAATACAACATTCAGAACACGCAGCGTGCTATCGGGACGCGTATTTCGTCGCTGATCACGCAGAAATATGGCATGACCGGCCTGAAACCGGGCCATCTGCATGTACGTTTGCGCGGTTCTGCCGGTCAGTCACTGGGCGCGTTTGCGGTTCAGGGGCTGAAAATCGAAGTTCAGGGCGATGCCAACGATTATGTCGGCAAGGGTCTTTCGGGCGGTACCATCGTATTGCGCCCGCGACCGTCAAGCCCGCTTAAGACCAACGAAAACACGATTATCGGCAACACCATCCTTTATGGTGCAACGGCGGGCAAGCTGTTTGCAGCCGGTCAGGCCGGGGAACGTTTCTGCGTTCGTAACTCGGGCGCGACGGTTGTGGTCGAAGGATGTGGTTCGAACGGTTGTGAATACATGACCGGCGGTACCGCCGTGATCCTTGGCGCGGTTGGTGAGAACTTCGGTGCTGGCATGACCGGCGGCATGGCGTTCATCTATGACGTCGAGGGCACCTTTGGGGATGTCGTCAACGATGGCTCCATCCTGTACCAGCGTATTGAAACCCAGCATTGGGACGAAGTCTGTCGTTCGCTGATTGAAGAGCATGTTGCGGAAACCGACAGTGGTTTTGCACGCACCATCCTTGACAATTGGGATCGCGAACGCGGCAATTTCTGGCAGATCGTGCCGAAAGAAATCGTCGACAAGCTGGAAAACCCCATTCGCTCGATGAGCGAAAACCAGGCAACTGCGTGAACCCTTTTTCACGCTTTTGCGCAAGCTCCCTTGTCCATACACCCGGACAAACAAACTGGCCCCGTACTTTGTACGGGGCTTCTTTTTTTGCCGGTCGGGATGTTTGCGGGGTGGCGCTTTCGCCGGGGGACATTGATACTTATGTCAAAGCGAACATCTTTGCCAATCTGACAGGTGGTTCATGACCGTTACCGATATTGCCACACGGACCTATAACCACAATTTCAAGCTTGATCCGATCATCCGCAGTCTTCTGGATACCGATTTTTACAAGCTTCTGATGTTGCAGGCGATCTGGCAGGAACATCCGGATGTGGAGGTTACCTTTTCGCTGATCAATCGCAGCCATCATATAAGGCTTGGCGATATCATTGATGAAGATGAATTACGCGCGCAGCTTGACCATGCGCGCAGCCTGCGTTTTACCCGCCAGGAACTGATCTGGCTGGCGGGGGCGACATTTTACGGGCGCAGCCATATGTTCAAGCCGGAATTTATTCGCTGGCTTGGCGATTTCCAATTGCCGGAATATGAACTGCGCAAGATCGACGGGCAGTTTGAACTGCATTTTACGGGGCCATGGACGCATAGTTCTATGTGGGAAACACCGGCCCTTGCGATCATTACCGAATTGCGGTCGCGTGCTGTGTTGCGCAATCGCGGGCGGTTCGAACTTGATGTGCTGTATGCGCGTGCCAAGGCCAAGCTTTGGGAAAAGGTTGAGCGGCTTCGCGATTTGCCAGACCTTGTTCTTGCCGATTTCGGTACCCGGCGGCGGCATGGTTTTTTGTGGCAGCGCTGGTGTGTCGAGGCCCTGAAAGAAGGGATCGGCAACCGGTTCATCGGCACGTCAAATGTGTTGCTGGCAATGACCGCGGATATCGAGGCGATTGGTACCAATGCCCATGAATTGCCGATGGTCGAAGCGGCGATTTCCAAAAATGATGACGAACTTGCGGCTTCGCCTTATCGGGTGCTGGAGCAATGGCGCCAGCATTACAGCGGCAATCTTCTGATCGCGTTGCCCGATACATATGGAACGGCGGCGTTCCTTGAAGGCGCGCCCGACTGGCTGGCGGACTGGACCGGATTTCGCCCCGACAGTGCGCCGCCGATTGAAGGCGGTGAACAGATCATTCGATGGTGGGAAAAGCACGGCAAGGACCCGCGCGAGAAGCTTCTGGTCTTTTCAGACAATCTCGACATTGATGCGATTATCGAAACCTATCTGCATTTCCATGGCCGGGTCCGTATGAGCTTTGGCTGGGGCACTAACCTGACCAATGATTTTCGCGGTTGTGATCCGGCGGGGGAACAAGGGCTTGAGCCGATGTCGCTGGTGTGCAAGGTGACAAGTGCCAATGGTCATCCGGCGGTCAAGCTTTCAGACAATCCGGAAAAGATTTCTGGCGATCCCAGGCAGGTCGAACGTTACATCCGGGTTTTTGGTCATCCCACAAGGCAAGGGTAGGCCAGGATAAGGCCTGATCAAAGGACAATGTTCAGATATGTCCCGCGCCGCGCATTGTGGTCAATCTGGTCGGCGGCGATCAGATTGCGCAGACGGGCAAGCTGGGCGGCGATGAAGCTGTCGGATGAAGGTTGATCCATGTTCGCGGCAACACGGCCGCGCGTACCCGAAGGCACGCCTTGCGGCATGGATCGGGCATCAAGAAGGCCCGTTTGTGTGGCGCTGCTGCCAATCCGGTTGGTTGCCATGAGTTTATCCGTTCTGAAACTGCAAAAACATTAGCATGATCAACGGGTTTTGTCATGACGTTGAAGCGGGTAGCGGGTGGGACCGCTGTGGACAGGGACGCACACAGAAAAAGGGGTGGTCAAAACCACCCAAGGAAGCTAACGAGAGGGAAAAATCACGCTAGAAGATTGACGCGGGTACCGCGTGCACCGCTGGTTTCAAGCGGCTGATGTTCCGTAACGATGGACCCGATAACCTGAGCAAGGCCCTGAGCCTTCTGGATGGAGGAGGTTGCAGCGGCGAGCGGTGCGGATACGCCATCTTTTCCGCCACCCGGCGTAATGGCGTCATTAACGGCTTGCGCTGCTGAACTTAGTCCTGAACCCACTGAACCGATCATTGTATCCTCGCCTCAAATTTCGTGAAGTTGTGATACCTGCATATCGAGATATCCTTGCTTCTGACTTAGAGATTAGGCTTCAATTAACACTTTTAAAGTGACAGCTGTCACAATGTGGCATTTGAACCCGATGACATTTTTGTGAGCCGTTTTATATCAATGGGTTATCTGTGGCTGGAATAATAAAATTTTTGCGTGCGGGGGGCTTGCCGTGCGGAAGACCAGAACATTGGATGAGCTTGAACGAATCGAACAAGGTTTCTAAAGACGCTGGCGTTCGGTTTTATGGGCCAGGGCCTCGTGAATGGCTTTTTGCAATTGGGCCGGGCGGAACGGCTTTTTGACAAAGATATAGTCGCCCAGCATCTTTTCCATTTCCTTGCGTGTGCGTGCCGGATAGCCGGACATGAAGACGACGGCCAGATCGGGATATTGACGTTGTGCCTCGATCGCAAGTTGCGGTCCGCTCAGTCCCGACATCACAACGTCGGTCAGAATGACATCAATGCGATCTGTTTTATGGGATTCGGTAATGATTTGCAGGGCTTCTTCGGCACTGCGGGCCACAAGGGCATCAAAGCCGGCATCTTCAAGGATGATCTTGGCGGTCGTGCGCAGGGATTGCTCATCATCAACAATCAGAACCCGTTCGCCATTGCCGGGAAAATAGTCGATTTCCTGCAAGGCGGATGCCTTGACCTTTCCGGCTTCTGAGCGCGGCAGATAGATCGAGAAGGTCGTGCCTTCGCCCTCGACGCTTTCGACATCGATAAAGCCGTTCGATTCTTCGACCCAGCTATGAACAATCGACAGTCCTAGCCCGGTGCCCTTGCCGGGTTCCTTGGTCGAGAAGAAGGGTTCGAAGATGTTGCCAAGAATGTCGGCAGGAATGCCGGTGCCGGTATCCTGAACTGTTACCACGACATAGTCGCCTGCGGCGGCCTTCGGGAAGATGTCATCTTCGTCATCGGGGGAGCGTTCATCCGCAGGCGGGACTGTCGCGCCATAGCAGGAAATCTGCAATGTGCCGCCATCGGGCATCGCATCACGGGCATTGATCGCAAGGTTCAGGATGCAGGCCGATAGCTGTGTCGGGTCAACCCGCGTATATAGCGGGGCATCATTGGCCCAGATTTGCAATTCAATACGGTGTTCCAGCAGCGTGATCAGCAGCTTTTCCATTTCGGTAATGGCTGTATCGACCTGAACGACGGTCGGCTGATCAATCCGGCGGCGCGAGAACATCAGAAGCTGATCGGCGACACTGGTGGCGCGTTCGCCAAGGGAAATCACATGGTCCAGATATTCCTTGACCCGTTCCGGATCATCAATTTTCGCGCGAGCTACTTCGGCAAAGCTTAGAATACCTGCAAGGCAATTGTTGAATTCATGCGCCACGCCGCCTGCCATCTGACCGACGGCTTCGAGTTTTTGTGACGTGGCGAGCTGACGTTGCAGGGCATGCTGTTCTTCGGTCGCGCGGTGCTGTGATGTGACGTCACTACCGGTGCCACGATACCCCTTGAACGAGCCATCAAGATCAAAAACCGGGACGCCATTGATGCGCCCGAAATGTTTTTGTCCGTCCCGCGACATCCAGGAAAATTCGAAATTCTGGAATGCAAGATGACTTTCGAGCCGTTTGACCAGACTGTTCCAGCTATGATCTGTTTCGGCTTTGAGGCCCAGTTTGTCAAAGGATTGACCCTGCGGGGAGCCGTTCAGTTCTTCGATCAGCTGATAGAATTTGTAGGATGCAAACGCGATTTTAAGGTCCGGCCCCATTTCCCAGTACCAGTCGGCGGACGACAGGGTAAAGTCGCGGAAACGTTCCTCGCTATCGCGAAGGGCCTCTTGGGCGATCTGGTGCTGGTTGGTGCGCCGCTCCAGGCTTTCGGCCATGGTGTTCAGGCCACGTTCAAGCGCGCCGATTTCGTCGCGACCAGCCGGTTTCAAGCGGGCGCTAAGCTTTCCAAACTGGATTTCAGAAACAAATTGCGCTGCCGTGATCAGGCGACGCAGAACGGTTTGCTGCATGAAAAGGAAAATCAGTCCCGACGTCATCAGAATGCACAGAACCGAGCCGATCAGCAGAACCGACTGCATCTGTCGCTGGCTTTGTTCCAGACCGAGGGTCGAGACCTTGAAATAAGCAAACATGAAGGGCTGGTTGGCGTTCAGGCTGAACAGGGGTGTGATGCTGACCATGTTGCGGCCATCCGGGCCATCGGTGGTAAACAGCACCTGACTGCGCAAATCAGCAGAAAGCCGGTCTTTGGGGAAATCCGGGACAGAGGCAATATCGGATCCGATCAGCATCGGGTCCATAGCGTGATAGATCGTACCATCAAAGCCTATGGCCATGGCTTCGCGAAGATGCGGTCCCAACAGCAGTTCAAGCTGCTTGGGATCGCTAATGACGGAAATCTTGAGCTGTTCATCCTGAATCAGGCGGCCGGGCGCACTGATCTGTTCGGCGATCCGCCGATCAATTTCTGCACCGAAATATTGAACATAGTAACCACCAAATAGGCCAAGCAGTATGGTTTCGACAATGACAATTGCGATCCCGATCTTGAAAACCAGACTGCCAAACAGGCGGTCAAAAAGCTTCTTCACGCCAACCTCTAAACCCTGGCCCAGCCTGATTGCCGGTGAATTCTGTTATTGGCTCTCAAGATAATACTGGGATGGATTGGTTGGTGCCGGTGTGGCATAGCTCCAAGCCGCCGGGATGACCTTGGGAACATTCTTGAAGTTCTTTGCCACCAGCCCTTTGCGATTGGGGGGCAAGGCAATTCCCATAACGTAAAACTGATTTGCGCTGATGTCGAGAATATCGCGCATAAGTTTATTCTGTTTTTCTGCATCTGCGGTGGCTTTCAACTGGTTATAGAGTTCCAGTTGACGGATAACCTCGGCCGGGGGCTCAACCGCGTCGGGATTTTCCGGGTCGGAATACCATTGTGCCCAACCGGTGGCGTACCAGGATGATTCACTGGATACCGGCAGGTAGTTGATCGGCAGAACCATGGCATCAAGCCCGCCATCACCGCCCCATGCGCTGGCATGGTGATTGTTTTTTTCACGCATATCGACAAATACATCACGCGATAAGTCGCGGGCCGTCACATCAAGGCCGACATCACGCCAGTAATCGATAACGGCAGAGAGCATTTCGAAGCGGGATGCGCCTTCGGTATCGATGGTAAAGGACAGCCTTTTGCCATCGGGACGCAGAAGGAAACCTTCGTCGTCTTTGCGTGTCAAACCGGCATTCGCCAGATGGCTTGCGGCAAGTACCGGATCATAGGTAATGAACTGGCGTGCGAGAACCGTGTGGTATAGCGGGCTTTCGGGACGTGGTGCTGCCTGATGGGGCAGGGCACCGGGAACGAACCGGCCAATGATGCTGTCGCGGTCGATGGCATGCGACAGGGCCACGCGGAATTCCTTGTTCTGGAATATGTCGCGAAGCACCGGGTCCCTGTCGTTCAGATTAAGCGACAGGGTCAGGATATTCATGTCGCTTTCAATCAGCGTGAAGGATTGCAGATTGTTATTGGCCGCAAGAATTTCGTCCACGCGGCGGCCAATATGGCGTTCCTGCATATTGACCCTGCCTGTGATGGCGGTGTCACCGGCTTCATCTTTGCTGCCGACCAGATCAAAGGAAACCCGATCAATATAGGGTAACTGACGTCCGCCCGGATCGATTTTCCAATAAAACGGATTGCGAACCGCAACCAGCGGATCGTCTTTGCCATATGTCCCGGTCAGACTCCAGCCGTTCAGGGTCGGAACCTGCGGGTTCATCCAGCGACTGGGATCGTCTATGGTGCCCGGCGTTCCGAACACCGAAAGGAAGCGATCTTTCCAATCCTTGAAGCCAAGCTTTTGCGCATCGGCATCTGCGTGCCTGTTATATTTCGGAAGCAGGGGCCTCAGGAAATGGGCGGGATAGCTTACCGGTTCGACACCTTCAGGCCGGGCAAGAAAGGTCGGAAACAGCCCATAGGGCGTGTCGAAGCGGAACGCGACCGTGGTTTCGTCGATTTTTTCAACATGCACCGGATTTCCGCCCGCGGTCAGCCATTCAGGCGTCGCATTGCCAAAAGCCGGATTGCGTAAAATGTCGTCGTACCAGAAGGATATATCCTCGGCGGTAAAAGGCGCACCATCTGACCAGCGCATGCCCGGACGCAACCGGAAGACAAATTCCGTGGCGTCACTGTTGGCCTGCATCGAAAGAGCAACGTTGGGAACCGTGTCTGTCCATTGCGGGGTCCAGCGCAGAAGCGGTTCATAGCCGATCGTCCTGATCAGAAGGGCGTGATCGCGTTCCGAATTTTGCGCCATCATCCAGGTGCCGCCATACTGGCCAAGCTTGTCAGTCGGGGTAACAATCATCGGGGTCTTGGGCAGGCGTTCTGCGGCCGGGGGCAATGTGCCGTTCACCACCATCTCGGCAAGCATCGGCGCTTCGCCGAATTCGGCTGCATATGCATTATTCCGGGGCGCGGTCAAAACCACGGCCAGCAATAATACCAGCGATATAAAGCAACCCACTACCCTGTACACTTCGGGCTTCCCCTGAATTTCTTATGCTTATCGAAAGGTATCGATTATCCTACTCTTAGGTGGTGAATATCCTAAAGCCATTTCCGGGTAAAGTTCTGAAAGCGGATTTTCCCCTGATCTTTTAAAGATGCGCGAGCTGTTCGTTTTTACAACGCAAAGGCGGATAATTTTCCTATTTGCACCTTTTGGGATCGATAAACAACATATCGGTCCGCCGTGTTTTCGCTTGAACCATGTGAAATGAAGCGATTGAAGGGTCCCGGTTACGCCAAGGTCAAGAGTTTTGACCTTGATCTGTGCCGGTTTCCCGACCATTTGGACAGGAATGATCTTTTGCCCCGATCAACGGCGAATTCGACTAAAGTTTAACACAACCTAATATGGGTACTGCATCATATAAGTTTTCGGTGATCAATTTCGTTCTGGGCCGTTTCGTGGGGCATTTGACGTCAAAGACACCAATTGTGATTCTTCTTGTCAGAACGAGCGGATCGGAGAGACAATTTCTGAATGGCAAAAAAATCTGCATCATCCGGGCAGGCTTCTTCTGATCCGGGGTATCTGCCCGGGCCAAAGCCGTCGGCGCCGATCCCGCGTTATCAGCCGGGATCATCGCCGGGCCGTCATCGCCCGAACGATGAGGGAGATGGTATTGATGCTGACAGTTTTTCTGTGGCCGGTATCGACGGGAAAATTGATCGTCGCAAGGCCAATATTGCAAACCGGATCGTCGATACCGATCCTGGACAGGCATTGCGTGTGATCAGAAATTGGTTGGCCCAGAACTGATGGTCGTTTCTGATCTTTGTTTCTGTTTCACTTTGCATTTCGGGCGGCACCTGTTTTAAGTCGTCGAACACACCGATGACAGGGGGCCAGCGTGACAGATTTCAATTCCTTGATAGAGCAGCAGTTCAGTGCTTTTGATCCGGACTATTCCGATAGAAAAGGTGCCTATGCCGACAAGCTTGCCCCGCTGGAAGAAAAACTGATTGCGGCCCAGCAGACCGGCAACAGCATGGCCGCGTCCGATCAGTATATGATCGAGTGCAAGTGGTTGCTGCTTTATACCGCTGACTGGGATGGGCTGGAAAAGAAGATAGCCCAGTTTGAAAAATCGCTGAAAAACAAGGATCAGGACTGGGCCGAGGAACAGGTGGCAAGCGATGGTTCCTGGGGACCATGCTATGACCAGTGGTTCCTGAAGGTGGATGCGATGATCGATGCGATCAACGCGCTGGCAGACAAGGGGATTGCACCGGATTATCCGCTGACTTTTCTGTCGCCGATTGCCAAACCCGCCGATCTTGTTGCCTGGCTGGACAGTCAGAAAACATCACGGATTTTTGCCGATGGTCTGGATCGTCGCGATGCATTGGGCGCGGTCAGTGCCGCCTTGTCGGAAATGTGCTTCAAAAGCGAAATCCGCGATTATTTCCGCCAGTATGTCAAAGGTTTCGATCTTAGCGACGATTATATCGCAGCTTATAAAAGCTGGCTGGATGATTGGCAGGACGCGCAATCGGGATATTGGGGCGGCTGGTTTGAAACAGATACGGGCGATATTCTGAAAAGCCCGGACCTTAGTCTGACGTTCCACAATATTTCGTATCAGCATGGCAAGGTCGGGCTTTGGCCCGCTATTTTCAAAACGACACTGGCGATCCGTGATGATGCCTATCCGTTTGGCTGGAAGCACAATGGTGACTTCAACAATCACAACAATTATGACGTTGCCAAAATCTTTGACCTTGGCTGGGCGGAAGTCGACAGCGATAGCCAGAAATTGGCATCAGCCGATATTTCCACGATCATGGACTGGTGTCTGACCAAATCCATGACGCCGGATGGCGGATTCATCGATGACCCGACTTTTTATAATTCGGTCGGGGCGGCGTATTATTATGGTGTGTCGTTCCTTGATCAGATTGGATATTTCGGCACCGATATTCCGTTCTGGACAGACCATGCCTTTGCCGATGGTCCTGCACTGTGCTGCAAGATCCAGAAAAAGATGAAGGCCGAAAAACTCGATGATGACGAAGCGGAGGCGGCGATGGAGAAGCTGTTGGATGCCTGCGGAAACTGTGGCTAGGCAAGGCCGAATGCCGGGGTGGAACAAATTCGTATCCCCCCCTTGGCGAAATGCATCGGTTGCTACCCATATATATGTTTTATGGCGGCAACAAATCGGTGAGGGACCAGAATGTCTGAGCGTAGCGATATTGACATTGCATTCTTGCGTCAGCGACTTGAAGACCGACGCGCGGATATAAATGCCCATTCAAATCATTCGGAAGATTATCGAAAGCCGGTCGAGCTTGATCAGCAGGCCGTCGGCCGCCTGTCACGGATGGATGCGCTTCAGGATCAGCAAATGCATCTGGAACAGGAGCGCCGTCGTGCTGCCGAACTTGATCGCATCGAAAAGACGCTGGCCCGGATCGAGCATGCCGATTACGGCTTCTGCCACAATTGTGGCGAAGAAATCGAGAAGAAGCGCCTGGAATTTGACCCGACCACACCGCTTTGCGTTGATTGCGCTGCCCATGTCAAACACAGTTAGGGACGGATTGATCAAACCGGTCAGACCGAATTAACGTATCTTTTATATGGCAGATCAAAGGGCGAAACACGTTGCACCCAAATCATCGATCAGGTGGGGCGCGGTTGCAGTATGCATTCTGATCGCGGTGTTTCTGTTTGTGACGCCCAACGATCATGCCTCCGCACAACAAAACAGTTGTGCGGTTGCGCGTGCGCCTGTTGCAAGCCTGTCATTTATCAATCAGGACCCGATGCTGGATCGTCATCGGTCTGTGCGCTGGCTTAACAACCGGGCCAATCAGGGAAGTCGTTATCTTGTGACCGGCCTGACCGAATATGAACTTCAGGCACGGTTTGACATGCGGCTGGAGCCGGTCGAGGTCGGCGTTGGGGCATTCTGTCTGTATCCGATCCGGATTAACCCCGAGGTCGAAGTGATCAAGCATCTGGTGTATGTCGCATCCGAGCTAGAGCGTGGCACATGTGAATATGATGTGGTTTATGCCCATGAAGGGCAGCACGTGCAGATCAATCAGCATATGGAACAGGATATCCAGCGGGAACTTGATGCCATGGTCGCCGAAATCATGGCGGACTTTGCCGCCATGCGACCGGTTGGTGCGGGCGAGGTGCAACGTCTGCAACGGCGTTTATTGAACCAGTATGGACAGGATTTCAAACGCCGTTTGCGCGCCATTGATCTTTTGCGGCGCGAAGACCATCGTGCGATAGATACCCCGGATGAATATGAACGGCTATCGAAGGCGTGCGGGCCAAATTCGGCATTCCAGACAACATTGCCCGATGCAATGCGCTGACGGATTTTGCACAATCTGATCAGGCTGCTTCGTGATCAAGTCCGGCGACGACCTGAAGTGCTTTGACATCAAGATCGAATTCCGAACGGCAGCGCGGGTTTAGATGACCGTTTCGGCGAAATTCGGCGATGATCCTGCTGGCGGTTTCGGTGGTGATACCCAACATTGCGCCAATATCTTCCCGACCGGGCAGAACGCAACTGTCATCCGCATGATCACACAGATAAAGGCACAGCCGTGCAACCCGTTCCCGGGCAGATCCGGTCGACATCTGGGTCAACCAGTTATCTGATTCCATTACCGCCTGATGCCAGCGTGTGAGCAACTGTTTGTGTAAATGGGGGCTTTCACGATCAAGTTTTTCAACAACCGCAACCGGAATCCGGCATAGCGTGCTGTCCTGGAGGGCTTCGGCGTGATGGGCAAAGCTGTCGCTGACGAGGGCTTCAAGGCCGATTGTGCCACCGGGACGGACGAGGCGCACAACCCGTTGCGAACCATCGGCCAGATAATGCGTCAATTTGATCAGACCGCTGCGCAAGGTGAACAGCGCGTTTGCAGTGTCCCCGGCATTGTAAAGGATCGCGCGTTTGGCAATTGCCATGTCCTCAATCGGCAGATGAACCAGTTTGAAATCGTCATCCGTCAGATCGTTGAAAAGCGCAAGTTGCCGGACGCCGCATCGGCGGCAGCGCAACATGTCTGGCATGGTTGATTGCGGCGCGGAGTAATTCACAAAACCCCCTGACGGAACGGGACAGATGCAGGATCGGTCGCCGCAGGCTGTTAAATGGAAGCACTCTAAATCTTTGAGCAATCTACCCTATTGGTTTGTAAATTCAACCTAATAGCGATCAAAAGGTGAAAAACATCACAATAGTACGACTTTTTCGGGCGTGCCGTCAGGCGGTGCTGTCCAGGGTGACAAGGCCCTTTTCTATCGCATAACGCACGAGGCCGGCGGAGCTGTCGATGTCGAGCTTGCGTTTGATGTTGCGGCGATGGGTTTCCACGGTACGCACACTGATATCAAGTTCGCGGGCGACATGTTTGTTGCTGGCACCTTTGGCCAGAAGCCGCAAGACGGTGCGTTCCCGCGTGGTCAGCGGCATGCCATCGTCAGGCACGCCTTCGGTGTTGCTGATGCGATCAAATGTCGGACTGTAAGCTTCGCCGCCATTTGCAATTGCCTCGATCGCGCGCACCATGTCGTTTGACGATACATCTTTCAGTATAAAGCCGCGCGCACCTGCCAGTCGGGCAGTACGAAGATATTCCGGATTCTCATGCATGGTCAGGATGATGACCTTGATATCGGGCATGGTTTCGCGGAATTTTTCGGCGGCTTCCAGCCCGTTCATGACCGGCATCGAGATATCCATCAGAACGATGTCGGGTTTGACATTTCCGGCCAGCGACAGGGCTTCCATGCCGTTTCCAGCCTCGCCGACGATATCGATATGGTCATAGCATTCAAGACGCGAACGAATGCCATCCATGACCAGCGCATGGTCGTCGCACAGCAAAACACGAATGGGACGGTTGGGCGAATAGGGGGTATTTGCGCTGCTCATGGTCAATTCAGTTCTCTGTCACATTGCTGAAACATCTGGGCCGAAACATCTGTTGCCACCTTAGCCGCTGATGACGGTGACGGGTAGATCATTATCACGCGAAACCGGAATATAGGCAGTTATGGTTGTTCCATCGTCCGGTTCGGATTTGACGGTCATGCCCCCACCATGGAATTCCATGCGTTCGCGCATATTGCGAAGGCCGATCCCCGCACGCGGATCACGGTTGCGAATATACCGGTTGGTTTCAAATCCGACACCGTTATCGATGATTTTCATCACGACACTTTGACCTTCGCGGCGGATCGTGACCTTGATATGCGTGGCATCGGCGTGACGTTCGATATTGGTCAGGGTTTCCTGCAAGACGCGATAGAGCGTCGTTTTCTTTGCGATATCGAGAACCACATCGATATTGTCCGATTTGACATCAATCTGCATGTCGGACCGGTCTGCCAGTTCCTTGCACATGCTTTCAATCGCCGGGCGCAGGCCAAGATCATCAAGCACGGCCGGACGCAGGTCGCGCGATATGCGACGGACTTCGTGGATGGCATCCTGCAATCGCTTGGCGGCCTTTTCCATAGGTTCGGTTGCTGCATTCTTTTCCGGTCCCAGGCGTG
This sequence comes from Thalassospira sp. MBR-102, assembly GCF_040549275.1. NCBI lineage: Bacteria > Pseudomonadati > Pseudomonadota > Alphaproteobacteria > Rhodospirillales > Thalassospiraceae > Thalassospira > Thalassospira sp. MBR-102. The sequence continues at coordinate 196,136 of NZ_JBEPTC010000002.1, read as the reverse complement.
CGATTGCGGTTTCGACCGAATATTTGACGGAAACAAGAATCTGGCTGATGCCGTCATGCAATTCGCGCGACACCCGCAAACGTTCCTGTTCCTGCACATCAACAACCCGATGGGTCAGTTCCTTTAGCTTCGAATCAGCAAGTTTGCGTTCCGAAAGGGTGACGACGGTGCCCGAAATGCCGACCAGCAAAACCGCCAGAATGGTGATGCCGACAATCGATATTGTCGTGTCACGGATATGGGATGATACCTCCGTCTCGATTTCCTTCACCTGTTCGGAAATGTCATCGATATAAATCCCGGTACCGATCATCCAGCCCCATTTTTCAAGCATCAGGGAATAGGCGATTTTCTCGGCGGGTTCGCCGGTTGACGGTTTTTCCCAGACATGGCGCAGGAAACCACCACCTTTTTCGGCATTGAAAATCAGCGCCTGAATGACGGAATTTCCGTTCAAATCGCGCAGGTTCCAATATGTGCGCCCCAGACGCCATGGCTGTGGCGGGTCGACAAGGGCCGTACCATCGCGGTCATAGATAAAGAAATAGCCATCCTCGCCATAGGACAGGTCTTCGATGATGCTTTTGACCCGTTCCTTGGAAACGGCATCCAGCGGGCTTGCGACCGAATAAATGTGATCTATCGAAGCAAGGGCGAGTTCAAGATAGCTTTTAAGCTCTTCCTTGCGGGCTTCAAGAATGTTGCGTTCGAACGTTCTGATTTCTGCTTCGGCCAGTCGTTCGGCCTGTGCAAATACCAGATACGATATTGCCGCAGCGGCCAGAACCAGTGGCAGGATCGACAGCAGCAAAAACTTTAGTCGAAGATTGATTTTCCGCATGGGCACAACAGTCTCGGATACAGGAAGAATTTTCGGGCCGGACAATATCACAAAAGCACGAAAAGTCTGCGCCTGATCACAGGTTTCGAACCTTTGGGTTGCATTAGGCACGGGCGCGATTTTCCACATGGTGAAAAGACACTGGCTGCGATAAAGTGAAATTGGTATTACCAATTTCGAAGATCATGCTTTGACAGAGGCAGCGCATTGCGCATATATCAGACACGTCGCCTGCCCACCGGGCGCCAGGAACCCTGGATGCGCTGCACGCGTTTTAACGTGACAGACATCCTTTATCGCCACAGATGGTATGGCGTTGCAGGCATCCCGCACCGCAACGCATTCCGGGATCATATCGTGGCGTTTCTCTTGGTTTTCGGCAGGGGCGCACAGGGACGCACCTGCCCTACAAATCTGGTAGGAGCCCGGTGTCCATGACGCGTTCTGCACCAAAGCGTATCCGTAAACTTCTGGTCGCGAACCGCGGTGAAATCGCGATTCGTGTTCTGCGTGCCGCCAACGAGCTTGGCATTCGCACAGTTGCCATCTTTTCCGACGAAGACCGTTTTGCCCTGCACAGGTTCAAGGCCGACGAAAGTTACACCGTTGGCAAGGGCAACAAACCCATTCGCGCCTATCTTGATATCGAGGATATCCTGCGTGTTGCCCGTGAAGCTGGCGTTGATGCCATTCACCCGGGCTATGGGTTTCTGTCTGAGAACCCCGATTTTGCCGACGCCTGTGCCGAGGCCGGAATAACGTTTATCGGTCCTGATTCCGAAGTCATGCGGACATTGGGCAACAAGGTTGCCGCGCGTAATCTGGCAGAAAGTGCCGGTGTGCCCGTAATGCCGGCATCGGGTGCATTGCCTGACGATATGAATGAAGTTACCCGCATCGCCGATCAGGTCGGTTATCCGATCATGCTGAAGGCCAGTTGGGGCGGTGGTGGCCGCGGGATGCGCGTCATCGAGAATTCCAAGGATATTTCCAAGCAGGTTCTGGCCGCCAAACGCGAAGCCGCCGCTGCATTTGGCAATGACGAGGTTTATTTTGAAAAACTGATCCGTCGCGCCCGCCATGTCGAAGTCCAGCTTCTGGGTGATACGCATGGCACTTTGGTGCATCTGTTTGAACGTGACTGTTCGGTTCAGCGCCGCAACCAGAAGGTCGTTGAACGCGCACCCGCCCCCTACCTTGACGAAGAACAGCGCAAGGAACTTTGCGAAGCAGCCCTTCGTCTGGGCAAGGCTGCGAATTACGTCAATGCGGGGACCGTCGAATTCCTGATGGATGTTGATACATCCAAGTTTTACTTCATCGAGGTCAATCCCCGCATCCAGGTTGAACATACCGTGACGGAATGCGTGACCGGATTTGACCTTGTGAAGGCGCAAATCCTTGTTGCGCAGGGGGGACGCATCGGTTTCCCGTCGGAAACCGGCATTCCGTGGCAGGACAAGATCAAGCTGCGTGATCATGCGCTTCAGTGCCGCATCACGACGGAAAACCCCGAAAACAGCTTTGTGCCCGATTACGGGATCATCAAGGTGTATCGCGGGGCCAACGGTTTTGGCATCCGTCTGGATGGTGGCACGGCCTATTCCGGGGCGGTGATCACCCCGTTTTATGACAGTATGCTGGAAAAGGTCACCGCATGGGGAAGTACCCCGCGCGAAGCGGTCGACCGTATGGACCGTGCCCTTCGCGAGTTTCGTATTCGCGGTGTTGCGACCAACCTGGCCTTCCTTGAAAACCTGATCAATCATCCGAAATTCAGGGCCGGTGAATATACCACGCGGTTCATTGATGAAACGCCTGAACTGTTCAAATTCGTGCGCCGTCGCGACCGCGCGACCCGTTTGCTGCGTTTCATTGGCGAGGTTACGGTCAACGGTAACCCGGAGGTCGAAGGCCGGGTGGTACCGACAAACCTGCATGCGCCGGTGATGCCGAAATCGATTGATCTGGGTGAAATCCGCCCGGGCACCAAGCAGAAGCTTGACCAGTTGGGGGCCGAGGGCTTTTCACGCTGGATGAAGGATCAGAAACGCGTTCTGATCACCGATACCACGATGCGTGATGCCCATCAGTCGTTGCTGGCGACCCGGATGCGAACCTTCGATATGCTTGAAATCGCGCCTTATTATGCGCATGGGCTGCCGGAGCTGTTTTCGCTGGAATGCTGGGGCGGGGCGACGTTTGACGTCGCGATGCGGTTCCTGAAAGAAGATCCGTGGGATCGTCTGGTCAAGCTGCGCGAACGCGTTCCCAATATCCTGACACAGATGCTGTTGCGGGCGTCGAATGCGGTCGGGTACACCAACTATCCCGACAATGCGGTCGAATATTTCGTCAAGCAGGCGGCAGAACACGGCATGGATGTTTTCCGTGTGTTCGATTCCCTGAACTGGGTCGAAAACATGAAGGTTGCCATGGATGCGGTTCTGAAAACCGACAAGCTGTGCGAAGCAACCATTTGCTATACGGGCGATATCTTTGACGAGAAACGCCCGAAATATAACCTTGATTACTATGTCAAAATGGCCCGGGAGCTTGAGGCATCCGGTGCGCATATCCTGGGGCTTAAGGATATGGCGGGGGTTCTGCGTCCGGCGGCGGCAACGACCCTGATCAAGGCGTTGAAGGATACGGTCAATATTCCGATCCATTTCCATACCCACGATACCAGCGGCATTTCGGCGGCCACCGTGATTGCCGCGATTGATGCCGGGGTGGATGCGGTGGATGCAGCCATGGATTCGATGTCGGGCCTGACATCGCAGCCAAACCTTGGTTCGATTGCCAATAACTATATCGGGCAACCACGTGATCCGGGGCTTAATACCGAGGCGCTTAAAGAAGTTTCGACCTATTGGGAACAGGTCCGGCGGTATTATGCCGGATTTGAAAGCGATATCCGCAGTGGCACATCGGATGTTTATGTCCATGAAATGCCGGGTGGCCAATATACCAACCTGCGCCAGCAGGCACGTTCCCTTGGTATCGAGGAACGCTGGCCGGAAGTGTCGAAAGCTTATGCCGCGGTCAACAAGATGTTTGGCGATGTCGTCAAGGTGACGCCAAGTTCGAAGGTTGTCGGTGACATGGCGCTGACGATGGTGACATCGGGTATTACCGAAAGGGACGTGCTGGACCCGAAAAAGGACATTGCCTTCCCCGATAGTGTCATTTCGTTCTTCCGCGGGGAAATCGGTCAACCGGTTGGTGGCTTCCCGCCAGCCCTTCAGCGCAAGGTGCTTAAGGGGGCCGAAGCCCTTTCGGATCGGCCGGGTAAATCCATGGCCCCGATTGATTTCGAAGCAACCCGCAAGGAAATCGAAAAGAAAACCCATCGCAGCATCAGTGATGCCGAGGTTGCATCCTATGTGATGTATCCCAAGGTGTTCCTTGAATATGCCGAACATCGTAGTCACAACGCCGATGTCTCGATCCTGCCGACCCCGATCTTCTTCTATGGCATGAGCCAGAATGACGAGATTTCCGTCGATCTGGAAAAGGGCAAGACGCTTGTGATCCGCTATCTCGCGACCTCCGAAGGCGGGGATGAGGAAGGTCACCGTACCGTGTTCTTTGAACTGAACGGCCAGCCCCGGACAGTCAAGGTTGCCGATAAGACATTGGCCGCCACGGGCAAGGTCAAGCCAAAGGCCGAGGATGGTAACCAGCTTCATATCGCGGCCCCGATGCCGGGCCTTGTCGTCGAGGTCCATGTTGCCGAAGGCCAGAAGGTCAAGGCGGGCGATGTGATTTGTTCGCTTGAGGCGATGAAAATGGAAACCGCGGTTCATGCGGAAAGGGACGGGGTCGTGGCAACCATTCATGCCCCCGCCGGTACACAGGTCGACAGCAAGGATTTGCTGATCGAATTAAGGGAGTAAACGTCGCATGCTTAGGATGCCTGAGCCGGATCAATCGACCCTTGCACGTCGCAAGGACATCATTGCTGCCATGCGGAACATCGTTCCCAACGACGGCGGGGTTATTGTTGATGAAGACCGGCTCCGGCCCTATGAATGCGACGGGTTGATGGCCTATCGCCAGCTTCCGATGATCGTGGTCCTGCCCGAAAATACCGGGCAGGTCGCGGCCATCCTGAAATATTGCCATACCCACAAAATTCGTGTCGTTCCACGTGGGGCGGGCACCGGCCTTTCGGGCGGTGCGTTGCCGATGGCGGATGCGATCACGATCAGTATGATGAAGTTTAACCGCGTTCTGGATATCGACTGGGACAACAGGGCGGTCGTCGTGCAGCCCGGTGTGACCAATCTTGGGATCACGCGCGCGGTCGAACATAAGGGGTTTTATTATGCCCCGGACCCGTCCAGCCAGATCGCCTGTTCGATTGGCGGCAATATCGCGGAAAATTCGGGCGGTGTGCATTCCCTGAAATACGGACTAACCACCAACAATGTCCTTGGTGTTGAAATGGTCACGATCGAGGGTGAAATCCTTCGGATCGGGGGCAAGGGACTGGATCAGTCGGGCTATGACCTTTTGGGGGTGATTACCGGGTCCGAAGGGTTGCTGGGCATCGTTACCGAAGTCACGGTGCGCATTCTGCGAAAGCCTGAAACGGCGCGCGCGCTTCTGCTTGGCTTTAACAGTAGCGAGGAGGGCGGCAATTGCGTTGCCCGGATCATTGCCGACGGGATCATTCCGGGCGGTCTTGAAATGATGGACGCCCCGGCCATCAAGGCGACCGAGGATTTCGTCCATGCGGGTTATCCGCTTGATGTCGAGGCGTTGCTGCTTGTCGAACTCGATGGGCCAAAGGTCGAGGTCGATTATCTGATTGAACGGGTGGGCGCGATTGCCAGTGAATGCGGTGCGGTTTATTCGCGTATTTCCGAAAGCGAGGATGAAAGGCTGCTGTTCTGGTCGGGGCGCAAGAATGCCTTTCCGGCGATTGGCCGTATTTCGCCCGATTATATCTGTATGGATGGCACCATCCCGCGCCGACGTCTGGTCGAAGTCCTGTCCGGCATGCAGGTTTTGTCGCAACGCCACGGGTTGCGGGTTGCCAATGTTTTTCATGCAGGCGACGGCAATCTGCATCCGCTGATCATGTTTGATGCCAATCAGTCCGGCGAACTGGAACGGGCCGAGGCATTTGGTGCCGATATCCTGAAACTATGTGTCGAGGTCGGCGGGGTTTTGTCGGGCGAGCACGGGATTGGCGTCGAAAAACGCGATCTGATGCCTGAAATGTTCACCGAAGATGACATGAAACATCAGGAACGCCTGAAACTGGCGTTTGACGAGGATGAATTGCTGAACCCCGGCAAGGTTTTCCCGACCTTGCATGGTTGTGGCGAGCTTAAAACCCTGCATGCGCGCGAAGTCGCCAACAAGTTCCCGGATATCCCGCGCTTTTAGGCCGGAACGAGAGACGAGAAGAAAAATAATCCTGCCACCGGTTCCCACCAACCGGTTGGCAAGGATCAGGAGAGGAAGAGAGAAGCCGCAATGACGGAAGTCATATCCCCCACCACGCCCGAACAATTGCGTGAGGCCATCAGTTGGGCGCTTGGTTCAAAAAACCCGCTTGAAATCATTGGATCGGGCAGCAAGAAAACATATGGGCATGCGGTAGCAGCCGACCATGTTCTGGACCTGTCGAAATTGACCGGGGTCATGTTTTATGAACCGGAAGAACTGGTGGTTTCTGTGCGGGCGGGCACGTCTCTTGCCGAAATTCACGCATTGCTGCGCGATAAGAACCAGCAATTCCATTTTGAACCCGGAAATTTTCCGGGGTTGCTCGCCGATGGTGTTGCGGATCATGCCGGAACGATTGGCGGACTGATTGCGTCCAATCTTTCGGGACCGCGCCGGATCAAGGTCGGTGCGGCACGCGATCATCTTTTGGGATTTGAAGCCATCAGCGGCCGGGCCGAGGATTTTAAATCCGGTGGACGGGTCATGAAGAACGTAACCGGGTTTGATCTGTCAAAGCTGATGGCGGGATCGTTTGGCACGCTTGGCGTGATGCATACCATCACCATGAAAGTCATGCCGCGCGACGAGAAAACCCGAACTGTTCTGATCGCCTGTGACGATATGCAAATTGCAGGCAGTGCCATGACGCGCGCCCTAGGCAGCGAGAACGAGGTTTCGGCCGCCGCATGGATTGCGCGGGAACAGGTTGTAAAACTTGGTCTGGACATTGTGACCGGCATCGGGGCCGGTATTGTCGCGCTGCGCGTTGAAGGTCCTGCACCCTCGGTTGCCTGGCGGTGCGAGGCATTGCGTAAGCTTCTGGCCGATATCGGTGCCAGTGAAGAACTTCATAGCGCCAACAGCAACGCGTTCTGGCAGGCGGTTGCCGATGTTGCCCCGTTTGCAGGGGGGATCGGATTGCTATGGCGTGTTTCCGGGCCACCGGCATCTGGCGGTGCGATTGCTGCGAAACTGGCCGACGAAACCGGCGGGAAGATCATGATGGATTGGGCCGGGGCGCAAATCTGGCTGCAATTGGCCGGGGGTGATGCGATGGCCGATAAAGTGCGCGACATTGCCGTGTCCTACGATGCGCGGGCAGTTCTGGTGCGCGCGCCCGAAGATATTAGAAATCAGGTGCCGGTTTTCCATGCCGAGGACGCGGCTTTGGCGCGGATCAATGCGAGAATCCGCGAGAATTTTGACCCTGAAGGTATCCTTAATCCGGGCCGGATCGGACACATGATTGCCAAGCGGGGGAACGCGTAATGCAAACGAACTTTACCGCCGCCCAGCTTGCCCACCCGGCAATTAACGAAAGTGAACAGATCCTGCGGAAATGTGTGCATTGCGGGTTCTGTACCGCGACATGCCCGACTTTTGTGACCTTGGGGGATGAACTTGATAGTCCGCGCGGGCGGATTTACCTGATCAAGGACATGCTGGAAAACGATAAACCGGCGACGGAAAAGGTGGTCAAACATCTTGATCGGTGCCTGTCGTGCCTGTCCTGCACAACGACATGCCCGTCGGGTGTCGATTACATGCATCTGATCGACAATGCGCGCGCCCATATCGAAGAAACCTATGACCGGCCGTTTGCGGATAAATGGTTGCGCCGGATTTTATCGATTGTCGTGCCAAACCCGACGCTTTTCAGGCTTTCGCTGATCGGGGCGAAACTGGCATCGCCATTCGCACGGTTTTTGCCGGGCCGTCTGAAGGGCATGGTCAAAATGGGGGCGCGCCATATGCCGCCGCCAAGCTGGGTCGACAAGCCGCAGGTGATCCCGGCAATTGGTCAACGCAAAGGCCGGGTCGCCATCCTGACCGGCTGTGCGCAACAGGTTCTTGAGACCGAGATAAACGAGGCAACCGTTCGTTTACTGACACGCCTTGGCATCGAAATCGTTGTGGCCCAAGGGGCGGGTTGTTGCGGGTCGCTTGTCCATCATATGGGAAAGGAAGCGCAATCCCATCAACAGGCCAAAGCCAACATTGATGCTTGGAGCCGGGAACTTGCGGGCGAGGGGCTTGATGCGATTGTCATTACGGCATCGGGATGTGGCACAACGGTCAAGGATTACGGGCACATGTTGCGCCATGATCGGAACTACGCGGCGAAAGCGGCCAAAATTTCCGACCTTGCCTGTGATGTGACCGAATATCTGGCAGGGATTGATGTCCCGGCGGATCGTTTTGCCGGGGCGACTCATGGCGGGGCGCGGGTTGCCTATCATTCGGCATGTTCGATGCAGCATGGTCAGAAGATCATTCGTGAACCGCGCGACCTTCTGAAAAAGGCCGGGTACGAGGTGCTTGAAATTGCCGAAGGGCATTTATGCTGCGGGTCGGCGGGGGTTTATAACCTGTTGCAGCCTGAAATCGCGGGCAAATTGCGCGACCGCAAACTTGGCAATATCAGAAACACGGCACCGGATCTGGTTGCGACGGGCAATATCGGCTGCATGGTGCAGCTTGAAACCGATGCGTTGAAAGTTGTGCATACGGTGCAATTGCTTGACTGGGCAGCGGGGGGACCGACCCCCGAAAAGCTTTTGCCGTACTATGCTGAAAAGATCGCCTAGACAACGGTTTGGACGTCTAAATGCAAAAGCCCGCCGACGTTGCGTCGTGCGGGCTTTTATGCAATCTGGCAGAGACTGCTTGCGAAACCGCTTATTTCGCAAGCAGGCTGGTGGCGATACTTTCGGCGGCAGAACCTTCGCTGCTGTCTTCGGCAAAAGCAGCGGTTTTTTCGCGAATCCAGTTCTGAACTTCGGCTTCGCTGACATCGACCTTTGTTGCCATCACCGCAATGACGGCTTCCATGGCAAGGACATGAGACGCAATGTTGTTGACCGCGACATGCAGGTCATCGATGTGGCGTGATGCGGCTTCGGACATGTCGCCCAGTTCACCGGAAAGCTTCTGGATCAGTGCCTGAATCTCGTCGAGCGAAGTGCTCATGGTCGTCTCCCTTTTGCGCGGTTCTGCGCTACTTTGTCCCCAACGGATTGATATCTTATGAACAAGCTTCGTGTTTTCAGGGGACTTTGTAAAGGCAGGGAAACCGAAAACAGTTGATGGTCTGCTGCCGTGGCGTCGTCTATCCAGTCCGGGTGATGTTTCGGGGCAATGTTACAGTTTATGTAACGAAGACTGTAAAACCTGCGGCTGGAAACAGGAAAAATGCCGGTTCCAGTTTTGATTCCGGCCCGGATCTATTTTAGAAAACCTTTGATAAATAAAGGTTTTTTCGAGGTCTTTTTCATCTCCGATGCGTTGTCACATAATGTTAACAAAAGTGACGCAATACCGTAAGCACCCAGCGTTAGAGTCCGCCTCGCAGATCGTTGCACCGTTCCGGTTTGGAACAATTACTGGGGAATTTACCATGAAGAAGACTCTTGCTGTTGCGGCGCTGATGAGCGTTGCCTTTGTTGGCGCGGCTCAGGCACGCGACCAGATTCGTATCGTTGGTTCGTCCACCGTTTTCCCGTTCGCAACTGCGGTTGCTGAAGAATTCGGTAAAACCACCTCGTTCAAGACACCGGTTATTGAATCGACCGGTTCCGGCGGTGGTCTGAAGCTGTTCTGCGCCGGTGTTGGCGAACAGCATCCGGACATTACCAATGCTTCGCGTCGCATCAAGAAGTCCGAAGTTGAAACCTGTGCCAAAAACGGCATCAGCGAAATCACCGAAGTCAAAGTCGGTTACGACGGTATCGTTCTGTCGAACTCCAAAGATGCTCCGCGTCTTGACCTGACCAAAGAACAGATCTTCCTGGCGCTGGCCAAAACCGTTCCTTCGAAAGACGGCAAGTCGCTGATCGATAACCCGTACAGCACCTGGGCCGAAATCGACCCGAGCCTGCCGGACGTTAAAATCGAAGTTCTCGGCCCGCCCCCGACCTCCGGTACCCGTGATGCCTTCACCGAGCTGGTACTTGAAGAGGCCTGTGACTCCTTCGAAGCCATTAAGGCAATCAAGGACAACAAAGATCAGCACGGTGCAGTTTGCAAAGGCGTTCGTGAAGACGGTGCCTATGTTGAAGCCGGTGAAAACGACAACCTGATCGTTCAGAAACTCGAAGCAAACCATGATGCGCTTGGCATCTTCGGCTTCTCGTTCCTTGATCAGAACGGCGACAAACTTCAGGGTTCCCTGATTGCCGGTGTTGAGCCGACCTTCGAAGCCATCTCTGCTGGTGATTACCCGGTTTCGCGTTCGCTGTACTTCTATGTCAAGAACGCCCATGTTGGTACCATTCCGGGTATCAAAGAATATCTGACCGAATTCACCTCCGACAAAGCATTTGGTGACGAAGGTTACCTTGCTGACCGTGGTCTCATCCCGATGGATGCGGCCGAGCGTGAAGCAGTCCGTAATGCTGCGCTGAACCTTGCTCCGCTGAGCATGTAACGCGATCTTTCAACCGGTGGCAGCCTTTTCTGCCACCGGTTTCTTTGTTTTCAGGCTTTAATTGATTTATTCTTGGACCTGCCTTAAACGCGCACCAAGTTTTTTGGTCATTCTTTGGCAAATGGATTAATCGCAATGTCCCTGACCTATTTGCTGCTTGCTGTGGCACTCCTGTGTGCCGTGTCATTTTATTTCGGTCGACAGCGCGCGGTGGCCCTGTCGAAAGGTCGATACAGCAATCTTCATTCGCTGCCTGCGCATTACGGGATGTATACGGCGTTGTGGTGCGGCCTGCCGGCTTTGGGCCTTTTGCTGGTTTGGATGATGTCTGAAGGGACGATCATTCAGACAATGATCGTTGCCGATCTTCCCGAAGAAGTGACGTCCAATTCCGGGCTGTTATCTTTGGCGCTTAACAGCATCTCGCAAATTGCTGCCGGAGGCGGGGAACATCTTACCGTTTCTCCCGAGATTGTAGAGGCCGGCCATCGGCTTGCCAATCTTAACACCATCGCAAATGCTGCTCTTATTGTTGTGATGGTGTCTGTTGCCCTGGTGGGCTTGGCTCTGTCTTACCGCCGGATTTCTTCGGAAATGCGCGCGCGAAACAATGTCGAACGGCTGTTTCGCTATATCATGATCGTGTGTTCGGCGATTGCCATCCTGTCGACGGTCGGCATTGTTTTCTCGCTTTTGTTTGAAGCGCTGCATTTCTTTGGCAAGGTCAGCCCGCTGGACTTCCTGTTCGGTCTGGAATGGAGCCCGCAGACGGCCATCCGCGCAGATCAGGTGGCGTCCGACGGTGCATTTGGCGCAATCCCGCTTTTTGTTGGAACATTGCTGATTACGCTGATTGCAATGTTTGTGGCGGTGCCGGTCGGTTTGTTCTCTGCCATCTATATGGGTGAATATGCATCGCCCAAATTCCGGGCCGTTGCCAAACCTGCGCTTGAAATTCTGGCGGGTGTTCCGACGGTTGTTTACGGCTTCTTTGCGGCCCTGACAGTTGCTCCGTTCTTGCGCGACAATGGTGCTGTGCTTGGACTTGATGTCAGTTCCGAAAGTGCGCTGGCTGCGGGTCTGGTCATGGGGGTCATGATCATTCCGTTCGTGTCATCGCTGTCTGATGATGTCATGTCACAGGTGCCGAAGTCGTTGCGCGACGGATCGTATGGCCTTGGTGCAACAAGGTCTGAAACCATTCGGTATGTGATTTTCCCCGCAGCCCTGCCCGGTATTGTTGGTGCGGTATTGCTGGCGGTGTCGCGTGCGATTGGGGAAACCATGATCGTTGTGATGGCTGCCGGACTTGCCGCCAACATGACGGTAAACCCGTTGCAGGCCGTGACCACTGTTACCGTGCAGATCGTAACACTTCTGGTCGGTGACCAGGAATTTGACAGTGCCAAAACCCTGTCGGCATTTGCACTAGGTCTGCTTCTTTTCCTTATCACCTTGGGTCTGAACGTGTTTGCCCTTAAGGTTGTTCAGAAGTATCGCGAGAAATATGACTGATATGGCATCGCTTATGGAAGACAGAGCCGCCGCAAAAGTGATCTCTGGCAATCTGCACACGCCGGTTGACTGGGACAGCCCGAAATTGGCACGTAACATTAAAAAACGTTACGCAGCGGAACGCAGGTTCAAGATTTACGGCTTAAGCGCAATTGCCATCGCTCTTATGGCGCTGGTTGTGCTTGGCTATTCGATCATTTCGAAAGGTTATAGTGCCTTTTTCCAGACCTATGTTCAGATGGAAATCTTTTTCGACCCGGCCAAGATTGATCCGGACGGAACAGGTGATCCGGCAATTATTGGCAGGGCCAATTTTGATAGTCTGATCAGGGATGCACTGAGCAAACAGTTCCCGGAAGTGAGCGGACGTAGCGAACGGCGTGATCTCTATGACATTGTTTCGGGCGGGGCATCTTATGATCTGCGCGAGAGGGTGCTTGAAAATCCGTCTCTGATCGGACAGACCCGGAAGGTCTGGCTGATTTCCGGTGACGACTTTGATATGCTCAACAAAGGTTATATCAGTGCAAACACAGACGAAGGCGACCGTCGCCTGAATGATCAGGAAATTGGTTGGTATAATACACTGGTCTCTCAAGGATCGGTCGAAAAGCAGTTCCATACGCGGTTCTTTACCAATGGTGATTCCCGCGAACCGGAATTGGCCGGGATCTGGGGCGCTGCGGTCGGGTCTTTCTATACCCTGGTTGTGACACTGATACTGTCGTTTCCGATTGGTGTTCTGGCGGCGATCTATCTGGAAGAATTTGCACCGCGAAACCGGTTCACGACGATTGTCGAAGTCAACATCAACAATCTTGCGGCTGTGCCGTCGATCGTGTTCGGTCTTCTCGGGCTTGAGGTTTACCTTAATGTCATGCACCTGCCGCGGTCGGCCCCGGTTGTTGGTGGTCTGACGCTGGCCCTCATGACATTGCCGACCATCATCATCGCATCACGTGCGGCGATCAAGGCAGTGCCGCCGTCGATCCGGCAGGCTGCCCTTGGTCTTGGGGCGTCGCCGGTTCAGACGGTGACCCATCACGTGTTGCCGCTGGCGATGCCCGGTATTCTGACCGGGACCATCATCGGCATGGCGCAGGCTCTTGGGGAAACCGCACCGCTTTTGATGATCGGTATGGTGGCGTTTATTGTTGATATCCCAGGCGGGGCACTTGATCCGGCGACAGTTCTGCCGGTGCAGATTTATCTGTGGGCGGATAGTCCGGAACGTGCCTTTGTCGAGAAGACTTCGGCGGCCATCATGGTCTTGCTGGGCTTCCTGATCCTGATGAACGGATTGGCCGTGTATCTGCGCAAGAAATTTGAACGGAAGTGGTAAAATGGCTGTTGTAACTCAAAGCGCAATGACGGCAGAGCCGTCAGTCACTAGCCCGAAAATGACGGCCCGTGACCTCAATCTTTTCTACGGCGACAACCAGGCGCTTTTTGATGTCAATCTTGACATTGTCGAACGCCAGGTCACAGCACTTATCGGCCCGTCGGGCTGCGGCAAATCAACCTTCCTGCGGTGCATGAACCGCATGAATGACACGATTGACGGTGTCACGATCAAGGGCAAGGTAACGCTTGATGACCGTGATATCTATGACAAGGCAATCGACGTTGTTCAGTTGCGCGCGCGCATTGGCATGGTGTTCCAGAAACCGAACCCGTTCCCGAAGTCGATTTATGACAACGTGGCCTATGGCCCGCGTATTCACGGTCTGGTGAATTCGCGCGACGAGCTCGATGAAATCGTCATGACCTCGCTTGAACGGGCGGGTCTACTGAAAGAAGTCAAAGACCGTCTGCCGGAACCGGCAACCGGTCTTTCTGGTGGGCAGCAGCAGCGTCTTTGCATTGCACGTGCGGTTGCCGTCAGCCCCGAAGTCATCCTGATGGATGAACCGTGTTCGGCACTTGACCCGATTGCAACCGCAAAGGTCGAGGAACTGATCGATGAGCTTCGTTCGAACTACACCATTGTGATCGTGACGCACTCCATGCAGCAGGCTGCCCGCGTGTCGCAGCGCACGGCGTTTTTCCATCTCGGCAAGCTGGTCGAAGTGGGCGAAACCGATCAGATTTTCACCAATCCCAAGGACGAACGCACCAAGGGATACATTACGGGTCGCTTCGGTTAAGTCCGGGCAGGAGTATTTTCGATGGTCGATGACAAACATCATATCGTCAGTTCGTTTGACGAAGAACTGACCCGTCTGAACAACATCATTTCGCAGATGGGCGGGCTTGCCGAAAGTCAGCTGATTTCCGCCATTCGTGCGATCGTTAAACGGGATTCTGAACTGGCCGAGAAGGTCATTCTTTCCGATCACCGTATCGATACGCTGGAACAGGAAGTGCAGGATTTTGCCGTACGTCTTCTGGCCCTGCGTCAGCCGATGGCAGATGACCTGCGACAGGTGGTGACCGCGCTTAAACTGTCCAACGATCTAGAACGTATCGGTGATCTGGCGAAAAATATCGCCAAGCGTGCGCAGGTTCTTAACCAGGTGCCGCCGATCCGCCCGGTTCAGGTGATCCCGAACATGGCCAAGCTGTGCCAGGAAATCATCAAGGACGTTCTGGATGCCTATATCGAAGGTGATGCGGAAAAGGCCCAGCGTGTCTGGGCGCGCGATCAGGAAGTTGACGATATGTACAATTCCCTGTTCCGTGAACTGCTGACCTATATGATGGAAGATCCGCGTAACATCACGGCATCGACCCATCTGCTGTTTATCGCCAAGAATATCGAACGTATTGGCGATCATGCGACCAACATTGCCGAAACGATCTATTACCGGATCAAGGGCGAAGACCTGCCGATGGATACTCGGCCAAAAAATGACGCGGCGAACTTTGCCGTCGTAGAACCGAATGAGTGACACTGGAGCATAGGAAGATGGACCCAACGGTTCTTATCGTCGAGGACGAAGCTGCAATCGTAACCATGTTGCGCTACAACCTCGAACGCGAGGGGATGCAGGTTGTCGAAGCCGGGGACGGTGACGAAGCGTTGAAAATTCTGGCCGAAACCCATGTCGATCTGGTCCTTCTGGACTGGATGCTGCCGGTGATGTCAGGGATCGAGGTTTGCCGCCAGATCCGCCGGAAGCCTGAAAGCCGCGATTTGCCGGTGATCATGGTTACGGCGCGTGGCGAAGAAGGCGACCGCATCCGCGGCCTTGATACCGGGGCCGATGATTATGTAACCAAGCCGTTTGCGATTGGTGAATTGCTGGCCCGTATTCGCGCACTTCTGCGTCGATCCGGTCCGGCGCAACCACAAGGGCAGTTGATCTATTCCGATATCGAAATGGATCTGGCCGCCCATCGTGTCAGTCGTAACGGCAAGGCTATCCATCTTGGCCCAACCGAATTCCGTCTGCTGCGTTATTTCCTGGAACATCCGGGGCGGGTTTTCTCGCGCGAGCAGCTTCTGAATGCGGTTTGGGGGCCGAATATCTATGTCGAAACCCGCACGGTTGACGTTCACATTCGTCGTCTGCGCAAGGCATTGAATGACGTCAAGGGAACGCGCGATGTGATCCGCACGGTTCGTGCCGCGGGTTATGCACTGGATGTCGAAGCCGCCTGATTGCGGTTATTCCGGAAGACGAAACGAAAGACCCCCATTATTGTGATGGGGGTCTTTGCGTTTCAGGTGCTTTTCCTGGATTTTGCCGGTTTGGCAGTTTTTTGTGCCTGGTCTTCGGTTTTTTGGCGCGCGGTGCGCGGGGCAAGTTCGTTCATCAGCAGCATATCGGCACGCCGGAACTTGGCTATTTCGATATCGATATCTTCCTGCGGGATATCGCAGGCCGCCAGAACGTGATCGGACAGGCGTAAACCGGTTTCAAGTACCTCTGGGATGGCTGCATCGGCACCACTGCGTGACAGCGGACCGATATGGGTGATGTCCTGGGCACGGGCAAAGATTTTCAGATGCGGATAATGCTGTCGCAGCAAGGCGACGGTCTTTTCCGTTGCGTGCGGGTTGCCCATGGCAACGGCGGCAATATGGGCCTGTTCGGTATGGGCGGCACGAAATGTTTCCGGTCGGGACCCATCGGCAAAATAAACCGGCAGACCTTCGGCTCGGCCACGCGAAACCTGTTGGGCATCGGATTCCAGAACGATAAACGGGATTTCCTTGGTGCGCAGCAGACGGGCCAGAACCCGGCCCACGCGCCCGCAACCAATCACCAGAACATGTTTCTGAATGCCGTCGGTTTCATCCGAGATCTCGCTTAGCTGATCGGTTTCCTTGGGATGAAGCTTCTGTTCGATGCGATGGCCGAGCGAAATCAAAGTCGGCGTCAGACCCATCGAAATCGCAACCACCGGGATCAGCATCACGGCGATGTCAATCGGAACCGCCCCGTTCTGCGATGCCAGTGCAAGCATGACGAAGGCGAATTCACCACCGGCGGCCAGGCTCATGGCGACCCGGATTGACGATGCCCGGTTAAAGCCGATCAGCAGGGACAATCCGAAAAGAACCGCTGCCTTTATGACCAGAAGCCCGATCAGCCACAAAATGATCGTTCCGGCCTGACCGATGACCACATTGGCATTGACCGACATTCCCACAGACATGAAGAACAGCGACAGGAAAACACCGCGAAATGGCGAAATGTCGGCTTCGATCTGATGGCGGAATTCGGTTTCGGCCAACATTACTCCGGCGATAAAGGCACCAAGCGCCATTGAAAGGCCCGCGGCTTCGGTCAATGTGCTGGCAGCCAGAACGACAAACAGGGTCCCGATTGCAAAAAGTTCCGGGTTTTTAAGGGCCGCAATATACCGAAACAGTCGTGGCAGCAGATAACGACCGGTCAGCAACAATACAGCAACCGCCCCCACACCGCTTAGTGCGCTGATCCAGGGGCTGGTTTCGCTCCCGGCATTGCCTGCGGCCTGCACCATGATCAGGAAGGGACCAACCGCAACGTCCTGCAACAGCAGGATGGCAAGGGCTGCACGCCCGAAACGTGTGTGCAACTGGCGCTCATCGGAAAGCTGTTTAAGGATAATGGCTGTTGATGACAGGGCCAGTGCTCCGGCAATCACGATGGAGGCGGGCATATCGTAATTGATCAGCAGCAATACACCGAACATCACGGCCATCGTGACGCCGATCTGCAGGAAACCAAGGGTCGCGAACCGGCCCCCAATCACGCGCAGGCGTTCGCGCGACAATTCAAGACCGATCATGAACAGCAGAAAGACAATGCCAAGCTCGGCGACGGTTGAAATGTCTTCGCGGTCACTGATCAGGCCAAAACCGAAAGGGCCGATGCAAAAGCCGCCGATCAGGAAACCGATGATCGAGTTCGCACGTAATTTCTGTGCCAGCGGGACGGCAATCACCGCGGCGGTCAGGACAAGGAACAGCTCGAAAAGAACGCTGTGTGACATGATGGATTATGCGTCCGGCGCAGATAGGCGTGTAAAGGAAGTCGTTCAAATCAGGATAGCGGAAATACCCCTATGATTTCTATGGAAATTTCGCGTATGAGAGGGCATCTGTGATGGATGACACGTCTTAAGAGCAGGCGACCGCGACGATTGCTTTCGGTATGCGTGCCAGTGTGGGAACCGCATCACACCGATGTGACGAATGGTATTACGACGGGACGACGCAGCTTGCTATTCTACGTTCGCAATGCCATGTTCCGCTGGCCCGTAAAAGGGCATGGAACAATCAGAAATTTCCCCAAACGAGCAGGCCGGAATTGGAACAGTTCATCCCCTATTTGCAGATTATCGGTGGTCTTGTGCTTTTGACTGCCGGTGGTGAGTTCATTGTTCGCGGTGCTGTCGGTCTGGCGCTGTTGATGGGGGTTTCCAAGATCATTGTTGGTTTGACCGTGGTTGCCGCTGGGACGTCGGCCCCCGAATTTGTCGTGTCGCTGAATGCGGCGCTTGCCGGGTCGGGCGACATCGCGATGGGGAACGTGGTTGGTTCTAACATTGCCAATATTCTTTTGATCCTCGGCGCAACAGCGGTTCTAAAACCGATTACGGCATCGCGGACCATGGTTGTGCGCGATGGCGGCACCATGCTGCTGGGGACCGTTCTGTTCATCGGGCTTTGCATGTTTGGCGTTGTCGAACGCTGGGCTGGGGCGGTGATGCTGCTGGTTCTGGCAGCGATCTGGTACTTTACCTATCAGCATGACAAAAAAAGCCCGGGTGATGCCAGCCACCTGCATGAGGAAGAAGTCGACGAAGTCGGCGAAGTACCAAGCGGTTGGCTCAAGCCGATTGTTGCCACTGTTATCGGGATTGTCGCCTTGACCTATGGGGCGGATCTGCTGGTGGATGGTGGTGTTTCTGTCGCGCGTCAGTTCGGTGTGTCCGAAGCCGTCATTGGCTTGACCCTTGTCGCATTCGGAACATCGCTTCCTGAACTGGCGGCATCGATTGTTGCGGCGTTCCGCGGGCATTCCGACGTTGCACTTGGCAATGTTGTTGGTTCCAATCTTTTGAACCTGCTGGTGATCATCGGTGGTGTATCGCTGATTGCGCCGATTGCCGTGCCAGACCAGATTCTGCAATCCGATCTTTGGATCATGCTGGCAGTTACCATTCTTTTGCTGGTGGTCGGCTATTTCCTGCGCGGAGTGTCGCGGATCACCGGGATCGTCTTTGTTCTGGCTTATCTGGGATATGTCGCGAGTCTGGTTACGGCATGATTGATCTTCATGCCTGAAACGGTAAATGCGGTTATGGACCGGCTGGCGGGTTTGATTGTAAGTTCCGGAATGACCAAACATAAATGACGGCGGCCGATATTTAAGGGGGCTGCCTTCCCCGGGAAGGGGCGCATCTTGATGAACGGGATGGAAACCAGATGACAGGGAAAATGCCTAAAACGGCTCTTGTAACCGGGGCTGCCAAGCGTATCGGACGGGCTTTATCGCTTGATCTGGCGACACAGGGTTATGATGTTGCCCTTCATTGCCATTCCTCGCGCAGGGATGCGGAACAGCTTGCCGAGGAAATCCGGTCCCTCGGTCGTCGCGCCTGCGTTATTTCCGCTGATCTTGGCAAGGAAGAAGACACCAGCCGTGTCGTACGCGAAGCAACGGCTGCACTTGGCCCGATTGGTGTGCTGATCAATAATGCATCCACCTTTGAATATGATGATATCAGCACCGCCACGCGTGAGGGCTGGGACTATCATATGGAAGCCAATCTGCGCGCACCGTTTGTGTTGTCGCAGGATTTCGCTAAACGGCTGCCCGCCGGGCAAAAGGGCGTCATCATCAACCTGATTGATCAGCGTGTCTGGAATCTGACACCGCATTTCATGACTTATACCTTGTCCAAGGCCGGCCTTTGGACGCTGACCCAGACACTGGCACTGGCATTGGCGCCGCACATTCGGGTTAATGCGATTGGTCCCGGCCCGGCACTGCCTAGTGTCCGGCAAACACAGGAAGTTTTCGATCAGCAATGCGATCAGACGCCCCTGAAAATTGGGACAAACCCGCAAGAGATTTGCGACGCGGTACGATTTTTCCTTGCCGCGCCAGCCATCACCGGGCAAATGTTAGCGCTTGACGGCGGGCAGCACCTCAATTGGGCGCCCAGTGGTGAACAGAATATGCCAGAGGAATGATGCGTCGGGCTTGGGTTCCGGACATCTGGCCGCACCAAGCGCAGCACAAGGAAGACCAGACCATGACCGCAGGCCTTAAGCAGGACGATAACATTACGACACTGCCCTATGCAGATCATGCCGGCAGTTTGCGTCGTGTCTTCGTGCGCGACATGGTCGTCGAGACATCCATTGGCGTATATGACCATGAAAAACATGCTCCGCAGCGGGTGCGGATCAATCTGGACCTTGCCGTTCTGGAAGGCGAGGGTGTCCAGAATGACGATATTGCCACTGTTTTAAGCTACGAAGATCTGGTGACCGGCACGCGGGAAATTTGCCGTGACGGTCATGTGAACCTTGTGGAAACCCTTGGGGAAAAACTGGCCGATATGTGCCTGGCGGATCGTCGGGTACGCAAGGTAAACGTCCGAGTTGAAAAGCTTGATGTCTTTGACGACGTTGCCGCGGTCGGAGTGGAAATAGAGCGCTTTAATATCGCGCGCTGATCCCATCCGTAAATCTGCTTAAAATTTACTTTTGTTAACGGTTTTGGACGGGGACTCTGTGATTCCTCTAGGCCGAATCGCTGTCTCCCTTATGCACAAGCATCTGGGGGCATGGAATCAAAGGAAAATATTCTTTTTTGACTCCTGTATTACCGAATGTTTTCAGGTTGACAGTATTTTTTGTGTTTAAAAACAATAACTTAGATTGTTTGCTCAATAAATGTGCACTTCATAGAACGTTAAGACTCTCAAGGGGTGCAGCAAAGAGCCCCCCTATTACCCACAAACTTATCCACAGCCTTGGTGGACATCTTTTTTGGGTTGCGATTCTGTGAAGTGATGTTGCGACGTTAATCTTTTTGGGTATTGTCGGAAGCCACTTTGAGAAGTGACAGCCGTCACAACTTTTGATTTTTAATAAATCTGCCGGAGACGCCTGATGAAGCCTGAAACCCCATCCGAAAACCCCGCTCGGGAAATCGGATTGTCGCTTGAAGGCGATGATTATGACGGGGGAGCTGCGCGCGGTGTCGAGGCCATCAAACATGCGCTGAAAACCATGCCGGGATCGGCCGGTGTCTATCGCATGATTGATGACAAGGACCGG
This sequence comes from Thalassospira sp. MBR-102, assembly GCF_040549275.1. Taxonomy (NCBI): domain Bacteria; kingdom Pseudomonadati; phylum Pseudomonadota; class Alphaproteobacteria; order Rhodospirillales; family Thalassospiraceae; genus Thalassospira; species Thalassospira sp. MBR-102. Next base: position 175,157 of record NZ_JBEPTC010000002.1, on the reverse strand, counting down.
GTTCTATATGTCGGCAAGGCCAAGAACCTTAAAAAGCGCGTGGTGGCCTATACCCGTCTGATGCAGTTGCCGATACGGATTGCCCGTATGGTCGCACAGACGGTGCAGATGGAAATCATCACCACCCACACCGAAGCCGAGGCGCTTCTTCTTGAATCCAACCTGATCAAGAAGCTTAAACCGCGTTACAACATCCTTCTGCGCGATGACAAAAGTTTCCCCTATATCCTGATCACCGAGGATCATGATTATCCGCGCATCGTCAAACATCGCGGGGCACGGGCCAAGGATGGCAGTTGCTTTGGTCCGTTTGCGTCCGCCTGGGCGGTGAACAACACGATCAATCATTTGCAGCGTGCCTTTTTGCTGCGCTCCTGCACGGATGCGGTGTTTTCCAACCGGTCGCGTCCGTGTTTGCTGTATCAAATCAAACGGTGTTCCGCGCCGTGTGTGGATCGGGTTGCCAAAGCCGAATATGACGCGCTTGTCGATATCTGCCGTGACTTCCTGACCGGGCGCAGCCAGAAAATCCTCAAGCAGCTTGAAGCCGACATGCTTGCCGCGTCTGAACGGATGGATTTCGAGCAGGCCGCGATGTATCGCGATCGTATCCGTGCGTTAAGCCAGATCAGGTCGCATCAGGACATCAATCTGGAAGGCGTAGAAGAGGCCGATGTGATCGCCCTGCATCATGAAGGCGGGCAAAGCTGTGTTCAGGTCTTCTTCTTCCGCTCGGGCTCTAACTATGGCAACCGGTCCTATTTTCCGCGCCATGAACAGGGGGCGGAAATTGCCGAAATCCTGTCGGCCTTTGTCGGGCAGTTCTATGCCGATAAACCGGCCCCGAAACAGGTGCTGCTATCGCATGAGATCGAAGGTCAGGAACTGGTCGAAACCGCATTGTCGATCAACAATAACCGTAAGATCACCTTGCAGGTGCCCAAGCGTGGCGGTCGACGCAAGCTTGTTGAACATGCGTTGACCAATGCCAAGGACGCGCTTGGGCGGCGCATGGCCGAAAGTGCTTCGCAACGGAAATTGCTGGAAGATCTGGCCGATAAACTCGAACTGGACGGCACGCCAGAACGGATTGAGGTTTACGATAACAGTCATATTCAGGGCACCAACATGGTTGGCGGCATGATCGTTGCCGGACCCGAGGGTTTTATGAAAAGTGCCTATCGCAAATTCAATATCAAGGGCGATATCGCGCCGGGTGATGATTTCGCCATGATGCGCGAAGTTCTGACCCGGCGGTTTGCGCGTGCGCAAAAGGAAGACCCGGACCGGGAAAACGGTACATGGCCGGACCTTTGTCTGATCGATGGTGGCTTGGGGCAGCTTGGCGTGGCCCGCGAAGTGTTTGAAGACCTTGGGATCGAAGACGTGATGCTTGTCGGCGTTGCCAAGGGTGTTGACCGCAATGCGGGCAAAGAAGTGCTGCATATCCCCGGAAAACCGCCCGTGCGTCTTGATATGCAGGATCCGGTTTTATATTTCATCCAGCGTTTGCGCGATGAAGCGCACCGTTGGGCGATTGGCACGCATCGCGCCAAACGGTCCAAGCAGATCGGCAAAAGCGTTCTTGATAATGTGCCCGGCGTGGGTGGGGCGCGTAAAAAGGCGTTGCTGCATCATTTCGGATCGGCGCGCGGCGTGGCGGATGCCGGTTTAACCGATCTTGAGGCGGTGGATGGCATCAGTGCCGCCCTCGCCCGCAAGATTTACGATCATTTTCATGACACGGAATAAAAAACCTGCGGCAGGCATCTTGCTTTTTGCCGGTCAGGGCGCGATACCCGACGCGGTTTGATAACGCGCCATGCTGATCGGGCAGAGTGCGTTACTGGGGTAACGTCTAAAAGTCAGCTTAAGGAAACCGATGCGATATTTTCCTTCCTGGTCTCTGACCCGGTCTTCTACCGTCATGCCTGACGAACGTCTGCCGTGGGGGGCAATGTTCCCGATGGGCTTGCAGCACCTTGTCGCCATGTCGGGTGCCACCATTCTTGGCCCGCTTCTGATGGGTTTTGATCCGAACCTTGCAATCCTGTTTTCCGGGATCGGCACGCTGATCTTCTTTATCTGCACGGCGGGGCGTGTGCCCAGCTATCTGGGATCTTCCTTTGCCTTTATTGCGGTGGTTATTGCCGCGACCGGCTATGCCGGATCTGGCCCCAACCCGGATATCGGTGGCGCGCTTGGCGGTATTATTGCGGCGGGTGCACTTTATGTCGTGATTGGTTTGATCGTCATGGCAACCGGGACGGGCTGGGTTGAAAAACTGATGCCACCGGCTGTGACGGGGGCGGTGGGGGCGGCCATCGGTCTTAATCTGGCACCCGTCGGGATCAACGGTATTTCCGGCGATAACATGCATATGCTGGTGGCGCTTCTGACATTGCTGTCGGTGGCGATGGTTTCTGTCTATGCGCCGGTTTCAGTGCGCCGGGTTTCGATTCTGATCGGGATTCTGGCGGGTTATGTGCTGGTTCTGGTGTTGGGGAACGGGTTTGGCCTGATGCCAGCGATTGACTTTACAGAACTCTCGCAGGCAGCGTGGTTTGGCATGCCATCCTTTGTCGCGCCGCGCTTTGAAAGTTCGGCAATGTTCATGATCGCTCCGGTGGCCTTCATTCTGGTGGCGGAAAACCTCGGCCATATCAAGGCGATTGGTGGCATGACCAAACAGAATATGGACCGTTATATCGGGCGCGGCTTTGTCGGTGATGGTCTGGCAACCATGCTGGCCGGTTCCGGTGGCGGTACGGGGGTGACCACCTATGTTGAAAACATGGGTGTCATGGCCGTAACGCGCGTCTTTTCGACCCTGATCTTTGTGATTGCGGCGGTAATTGCAATCCTGCTGGGCTTTTCGCCGAAATTCGGGGCGTTGCTCCATACCATCCCGGCACCGGTTCTGGGCGGGCTTGGTGTTGCGGTATTTGGACTTATTGCGGCGGCAATGGTGCGCCTTTGGGTGGATAACCGGGTCGATTTTTCCGATCCGCGCAATCTGTTCACCGTTGGTATTACCCTTATTTTCGGGGGCGGCGACTTCACGGTGCAATTTGGTGGTTTCGCGATTGGCGGGATCGGCACGGCGACGCTTGCGGCAATCATTCTTTACCAGTTGCTCAGCATTGGTCGCAAATCATCCGAGGCCCCCGCGGACTGAGGCGTTTGAAACGCAAGGGCGATGTTTCGGTTGTTTGACATCTGAAACATCGCCCTTGTTGTCATATATTCAAGACTTTAATAATTGTGCGGTTTGGCTCATAACAGGTCATCCGAAATTTTATTACTGCCGCACATACCCGCAAACAGGCCCCTTATGAAAAACCAGATTCCCAATCTGCTGACATTGTCGCGCATCATCGTGATTCCGGCATTGGTCGCGTCCTTCTATATCAACGGGCCGATTGGCAACTGGATCGGGTTTGTGCTGTTTGCCTTTGCCGGGGTAACGGACTTTTTTGATGGCTACCTTGCGCGTAGCATGAATGTGGTTTCGCCGCTTGGCCGGTTCCTTGATCCCATTGCGGACAAGCTTCTGGTTGCCGCCGCCCTGATGATGATGGTGGCGTTTGAACGTATTTCCGGTCTGGCTGTTTTGCCGGCTGTGATCATCATGTGCCGGGAAATCATGGTGTCGGGCCTGCGCGAACATCTGGCCGAACTGAAAGTACCGCTGCCGGTGACGGTGCTTGCGAAATGGAAAACCACGGCACAAATCCTTGCCATCGGGTTTCTTCTGGTTGGCGATGCGTCGCCGGACATGATCCCGTCGATCCTGATTGGTGATATCCTGTTATGGATTGCCGGGCTGGTGACGGTTCAGACCGGGTATATCTATCTTCGCACCGGGCTTAAGCATCTCGACTAAGGGCTGCATAGGATAAGGTTCCGCATGGCACGCGTATCCGTTCAGGAAAACGATTTTGATCCGGGCGCCGAACTGGCAGCCCTGTCCGATGGCCGTACCGATATCGGGGCGGCGGTCAGTTTCGTCGGACTGGTGCGTGATATTCATGGTGGTGATCAGGTTTCGGCCCTGACCCTTGATCACTATCCGGGGATGACCGAACGCGAACTTGAAAATATCGCAGACGAGGCCGCCAGACGCTGGCAGCTTGATGATGTGCGGATTGTGCATCGGTTCGGGCGTATGTTACCCGGTGAACGGATTGTCCTGGTGATCACGTTATCGGCCCATCGTCGCGCCGCGTTCGAAGCCTGCGACTTCATCATGGATTTCCTTAAAACCCGTGCACCCTTCTGGAAACGCGAGCAAACCCCCAAAGGCGATCACTGGGTCACAGCGAAGGCATCGGACGATGCCGATGCCGAGCGCTGGAACACGGATTAACCGACAAATTTTGCCAGCAACCCGACAAATTGCAGCAGGGCTGTCTGGATTTGGGCGGCATCGTCGATCCGGTCTTTAAGGTTCTTCATCTCGGTTATATCCGCATCGGTAATTGCCGATGCATTCCGGATCAGTCGCTTTGCCTGAAGCGCTATAAGCTGATCGGCGGCCTTGTTGCGCGTTTCGGCCATCACGAGTTTTTCGTTGATGTCGGCTGCCTGATAGGCTGCGTCAATTTCAACAAAGCTGTTTTTGGCCGCACGGATCAATTCATCAAGATTGTTCATGGGAATCTCCCTATTGTGCCGGTGTGGCTGTTGTGCTGCCGGTTGCGGTCTCAAACAGATTGCGGCCCTCGGCGACAAGTTCCGGTGGGGACAGGCTGCGCACTTTTCTGGCCAGTGTTATGCCTTGTTCGGCAGCCCCGATCAGGGCATTTACATCCAGCTTGGCGTAATTATCGATCTGCGTTTGCAAATGTCTGCCTAACGCAGATGCCGCCATGAAACTGCGCAATGTATGTGCCTGAAGCAGTTTTTCTTCGGCCATCAAAGCGTTCCAGTCCTGCCACCAGATTTGCAGACGCAGTGATTTGGCATCGTCATCATCGTTCGGTTCGGAACGGATTTTGTTCAAATCGGCAATCAGTGTGCCACGGCGCACCAGAAATTGCGGCGGGTCTTTGGCCAGATCGCTGGTGATGGCGTCAAGCTGATTGCGTAGTTTTTCAAGGATCGGACCGGTATCCGTTACCGCCGATGCCCCAAGTGCCGATCCGGCTTCGATCTGATCGAAAATCGCGACAAATTGCTGATACTGGTTTCGCAGGCTGGCCAGTGTCTTTTGCCATTGTTGCGCAACATTCGGATCGATTTTAACCGCATCCGGATCAAGCAGAGTGGGCAGATTGGATGGCGTCACCTTGCCTGTGAAGGCTTCCATATTTGTGATGAATTCGGATTGTCGGGCGCTTTGTGATTTTGGTGTCGGTGCAAATTGCGCGGTCTGTGCCGTGCCATAGGCATCAAAGGCATCCTCGGTCGCGCTGCCAAACTGGGTGACCGTGATTTTCAGGGTTTCGGCCTTTTGCGAACAGGCGGCCAAAAGCCCGATGCCAATAATCAGAACTGCCTTGCGTGTGAATTGGTAGATCGATGAAACTGCCATAACGTCCCCATCACGTGATCATGCTCGTCATCTGACGTGGATGGGGGGCAATTGTGATGGCAAAAATGACAAAGGCGTTGGCAGGAACTACTTGCTCAGCATGAAAAGCGCCTGATTGCCAAAGAAATTGGCAAGCCGTGAATGGCTATCCAGACTGACTTTCGATCCGCTTTCATTCAGCACCATCGACCGTTCGATCTTAAAGCCGCATTCATCACAAAGGGCGACAAAATCCCGGACGGTACAAAAATGGATGTTCGGAGTTTCGTACCACATGATCGGCAGGTTCGGGTTTTGCGGCATGCGCCCGCGGAACATCAAATCAAACCGCGCACGCCAGTGACCGAAATTCGGGAAGGAAACGATGGCTTTCTGACCGATGCGAAGCAGTTCGGTCAGAACCTGTTTCGGGCGGTTGGTCGCCTGCAATGTCTGGCTGAGGATGGCGTAATCAAACGCCCCGTCGGGATAATCGCCAAGATCACGATCCGCATCGCCCTGCATCACCGGAAGACCCTGTGCCACGCAATTGCGAACCCCTTCGTTGGAAAGCTCAAGCCCGCGGGCATCAACATTTTTGCTGCGCGTCAGATAACCCAGCAATTCACCATCGCCGCACCCGATATCAAGCACACGGGTGCCGGGTTCGACCATATCGGCAATAACCTGCAAATCGACACGAATGCGATCATTCGGAATAACGCCGCTGCCATTGGGTAAAGAGTGATTCATAACCTATTTCAATCCCCGGATTTCAGCAGCGCCTTCGATAAAGCCGCTTAACACCATATGGAAATCCGGCTCGTCGAGCAGGAAGGCATCATGCCCCTTGTCGCTTTCGATTTCCACACAACTGACATTGCATGACGACGCATTCAGTGCATGGGCCAGCTGGCGGCTTTCGGCGGTGGTAAAGCACCAGTCGCTGGAAAAAGAAATGACGCAGAAACGGGTTTTGCAGCCAACGAAGGCTTCGCCAAGGCGGCCTTCGGCATCGGCGGACAGATCGAAATAATCCATCGCCCGCGTGATATAGAGATAGCTGTTGGCATCAAACCGGTCGACAAAGCTTTTGCCCTGATGGCGCAGATAGCTTTCGATCTGGAAATCATGATCGAAGCTATAGGTAATCGCCCCGCGGTTCTGAAGCTTGCGACCGAATTTGCGATGCAGGGCCGGTTGCGACAGATAGGTGATGTGCGCCGTCATCCGCGCCACGGCCAGCCCGCGGGAAGGCTTTTTGCCTTCCAGCAGGTAATTGCCCCCGCACCAGTCCGGATCGGCCATGACCGCCTGACGCCCGACTTCGTGAAACGCGATGTTTTGCGCCGAATGGCGGAAGCTGGTTGCAATCGGCGCGGCGGCAAAAACGCGATGGGAATAGCTTTTGCACCATTCAAGAACCTGCATGCCGCCCATCGAGCCGCCAATAACCGCAAACAGGGTATCGATGCCCAATGCATCGATCAGCATGGTCTGCGCACGCACCATATCGGCAATCGTGATCACCGGGAAATCAAGGCCCCAAGGCTTGCCGGTAGCCGGGTTGATTTCCTTGGGCCCGGTGCTTCCCAGGCAACCGCCAATCACGTTCGAACAAATGACGAAATATTTGTTGGTATCGATGATTTTGCCCGGCCCGACGATTTCACGCCACCAGCCTTCCTTGCCGGTGATCGGGTGAACTTCATCGGCGACATACTGATCGCCGGTCAAGGCGTGGCACACCAGAATGGCGTTGGTTTTGTCGGCGTTAAGTTCACCATATGTCTGATAGGCAATGGTGAACGGCCCGAATTCGATGCCGCTATCAAGACGCAGCTTTTCCGTTTCCCCAAGGACCATGTGATGGCCGGGAAGTTTGCTGCGCTGATTTGTGCTGGCGGCGGTCGACATGAATGTCCGTTTCCCTTGGATTAGGTTGTTTTTGTTGCAGGCAGGGCTGGCTGTTCCTTGGCATCAAAGAAAACAAGCCTGTTCTAGCTAGGAATAGACCGGGATTTAGTCAATCTTTTCTTTGCTTTTCGGTTGCCCTGTCCTAATACTGGGCCCCGTTTGACAAAAGAGCGGATCATGGCGCAAAGCGACGAAAATTTAGCAAATCTTGACCTGAACGGGCTGAGGGCGGAAATCGATGATATCGATCAGGCACTGCAATCCCTGATCATTCGGCGTACCAAGGTTGTGCAGGCAGTCGGGGCCTATAAGGACCGGGTGATTGCGGCCGGTGGCAAGGTCAAGGTGCCGTATCGTCCGGCACGTGAAGCCCGTATCATGCGTACACTGGTTGATCGTCACGATGGTGCCTTTCCGAAAACGGCCCTGATCCAGATCTGGCGCGAAATGATCGCTGCCGGAACGCGCCTTGAAGCGCCTTATACAGTCGCCCTTTGCCGCAATGCCGACGGGGTGGATTGCTGGGAACTTGCGCGCCTTAACTTTGGCTGCCTGAACGAAATCGTCGAATTCGATACACCGCGCGAAGCATTTTATGCCCTTGAAGAAGGGCGCGCGGCGGTCGGTGTGTTCCCGAAACCCGAACTGGGCGAAGCACAGCCATGGTGGACCTTGTTGTCCGATGACAGCCCGGTGCGCATTGTCTCGAAACTGCCATTTGGCGGACGTCCGGTCGGACGGGGTGAGCAGACCGAAGGATTTGTCCTTGCGGCAATCGAGCTTGAAGAAAGCGGTGATGATCGCACGCTGTTTATCGTCAGCCTGCCAAACGAGATTTCGATGGATACGGCGCGCAAAAAAATTGCGAATGGCATCGATGGATCGGCAATCCTTGGCTTTTCTGCCGATGAAACCGGTGATCGGCGTTTTGTTCTTGTTGATGTGCCGGGATTCTTTTGTAATCGCGCCGAAGCGTTTCAACGTGCACTGACCGATCAGGGACTTGATCCCGAAGGGCTCAGTGTTGTCGGTGCCTATGGCGTGCCGATTCCTGAAGACGCGCTGAGTTGATAATACCGGTCGGTTGATTGTCACCGGCCCTGCCCACTGGGAGAAACTAGGAAATGTCTGCGCCCACCCCACGTCCCGGCATTCTTGATATTGCGCCTTATGTTGGCGGCAAGTCGCGCACCGATGGTGCAACCCGCGTGATCAAGCTTTCATCGAACGAAGGCGCGCTTGGCCCGAGCCCCAAGGCCATCGAGGCGCTCCGCAAGGCGGCTGAAAAGCTGCATCGCTATCCCGATGGCGGTTGCGAGGCGCTTCGCAACAAGCTGGCCGAGAAATACAATATTGAAGCCGATCAGATTGTCTGCGGTGCCGGCTCGGACGAGTTGATCACCCTTCTGATCCGTGCCTATGCGGGTCCGGGGGATGAAGTGCTGTATTCGCAGCATGGCTTCCTGATGTATCCGATTGCGGCCAAGGGTGTCGGTGCGGTTCCGGTGACTGCGGCCGAAACCAATATGACTACCAGCGTTGATGCGTTGCTGGCGGCTGTGACCGAAAAAACAAAAATCGTTTTTGTCGCGAACCCGAACAATCCAACGGGCACCTACATCAATGATGCGGAAATGAAACGCCTGCGTGATGGTTTGCGCGAAGATATCGTTCTGGTCGTTGATGCGGCGTATGCCGAATTCATGACCGGTCAGGAAGATTATTCCGCCGGTGAAGAACTGGTGCGTGCCGGTAAAAATACCGTCATGACCCGCACCTTTTCCAAGATTTATGGTCTTGGTGGCATTCGCCTTGGCTGGTGCTATGCGCCGGTTGATATTGCCGATGTTCTGCAACGCCTGCGCAATCCGTTTAACGTGGCCCTTCCGACACAGGAAGCCGGTCTTGCTGCACTTGATGATGATGAATTCGTCAATGCCTGCGTGCGTCACAATGCCGAAACACTGGCGTGGTTCCGTGATCAGGTGAACGCGATTGACGGGCTGATCGCCCATCCGAGCTATGGCAACTTTGTTCTGGTCGAATTCCCCAAGGAAGAAGGCAAAAACGCCGATGCTGCCAATGATTTCATGATGGCACAGGGCGTTATCCCACGCAAAATCGGTGCTTATGGCCTGCCGCAGATGTTGCGTATTTCCATCGGTACGAAGGAAGAAATGGAAATCTGCCTTCAGGCGATCAAAGACTTTGTGAACAGGTAAAATGACCAACACCGCATCCGAACCGCTTTTTGATACCGTTGCCTTTATCGGCATGGGGCTGATTGGCTCGTCACTTGCCCGTCGTATCCTGCGCGACGGTCTGGCGAAAAAAATCACCTGTGCCGTGCGTTCCGAAGCCACCCGTGACCGGGTGCTTGAACTGGGTATTGCCGATGAAGCTTATTGCGACATCAAGGAAGCGGTTAAAGATGCCGATCTGGTGATGATCTGTGCGCCGGTGGGGGCCAATGAAGCCATCGGCGCACAGCTTGCCGGAAAACTTAAAAAGGGTGCGATTGTTTCCGACGTCGGGTCGGTCAAACAGGCGGTCATTCGTGACATTGCGCCGCATCTTGACGAAGGCGTCTCGTTCGTGCCGGGTCATCCTTTGGCCGGGACCGAACATTCCGGACCGGATTCAGGTTTTCCCGAACTGTTCGAAGGCCGGTGGTGCATCCTGACCCCGGTTCCCGGTGAAAAGGAAAGTGCGACCGCGCGCGTGCAGGCCCTTTGGGAAGCATGTGGCATGAAGGTTGAGTGCATGGATGCCGATCATCATGATCGCATTCTTGGCATCACATCGCATCTGCCGCATCTGATCGCCTATACCATCGTCGGGACGGCAACCGATCTTGAAGATGCACTGCGTCAGGAAGTCATCAAGTTTTCCGCATCGGGTTTCCGTGATTTCACCCGTATTGCCGCATCCGACCCGACGATGTGGCGCGACGTGTTTTTGAACAACCGCGAAGCGGTCCTTGAGGTTCTTGGCCGTTTTCAGGAAGATTTGATGGCGTTGCAACGCGCGATCCGCTGGGGCGAGGGCGAAAAACTGTTCGACCTGTTCAGCCGTACGCGTGAAATCCGCCGTGGTATTGTCGATGCCGGGCAGTATTTCACCAATTTCTCGGCCGAAGGTGAAGACCGCCAAAGCGACGCCAAGGGCAAAAACAAGACCGATAAATAATCAATTCACGGTTTGCAAATGGCAGGCCGTCGTCGGGTGGAAAGATGTGCCCCAAACAGCATCTTTCGCCGGAAAAAGGGGAACGTCATGCCTGCCACCGATCATCCGGCTTTTGCACGGATTATGCCGTTCTTGTTTGTGTTCCTCTGGAGCACGGGCTTTGTTGGCGCAAAGTTCGGACTTCCCTATGCCGACCCGTTTACCTTTCTGTTTGCCCGTTTCGCCATTGTGATTGTTCTGATGGTGCCGGTGATTTCGCTGCTGGGCGCCAAATGGCCCAAAAGCTGGCGGCAGGTTGCCCATATCAGCACGACCGGTGTTCTTGTCCACGGGATTTATCTGGGCGGTGTTTTCTGGGCAATTGATACGGGGCTTCCGTCGGGCTTGGCGGCCTTGATCGTCGGATTGCAGCCGGTCGTGACCGCATCGGTCGTCGGTGCCCTTCTTGGGGAACGTGTCAGTGGACGCCAGTGGGCGGGGCTTGTTCTTGGCCTGATCGGTGTGGCGTTGGTGCTGGTGCCCAAAATCGGTGACGGGATCGGTATTACGGCCTTTGGCATCGGGCTTGCCATCATGGCGCTGTTTGGCATGACGGCCGGGACGCTTTATCAGAAGCGGTTCTGCACGGGCATGGACCTGATGAGCGGTACGGTTATCCAGTATGTTGCCGCCGCGGCCTTTGTCGGGGTGGTTGCCCTGATCAAGGAACCCTTGGTGATCGAATGGAGCATGAACTTCATTCTTGCGATGGCGTGGCTGGTTCTGGTGTTATCAATCGGGGCGATCATGCTTCTGATGGTTTTGATCAAGCAGGGCGAGGCAACCCGGGTTGCAAGCATGTTTTACCTTGTCCCGCCCACGGCTGCCTTCTTTGCCTGGCTGCTTTTTGATGAACATCTGGGCATGCTCGGCTTTGCCGGATTTGCAATTGCCGCACTTGGGGTGGCATTGGTGATGGTGAAACGCTAGGTTCAGAACCGGACATAAAACGCCAGCATGACCGGAGGAAATTTTGACTGAGCCCCAGGAAAGATGGGTATTTGGATATGGATCGCTGCTGTGGCGTCCGGGCTTCGAATTTGAAGAACGGGCACGCGCGACGCTGCGCGGCTATCACCGGTCCTTTTGCATCTATTCCCATCACTATCGCGGCACACCGGAAAATCCGGGGTTGGTTCTGGGGCTGAATGTTGGCGGGGAATGTGTCGGGAACGCGTTTCGGATCGCGCCGGACAACTGGCCGCTGGTCAAGGCCTATCTTGATGAACGCGAACTGGTGACCAACACCTATATTCCCGCCGATGTCGAGGTCGAGCTTGCCGACGGACGCAAGGTGATCGCGCACACCTATGTCGCCGATCCAACGCATGAACAGTTCGCCGGAAACCTGCCGGTGCGAACGGCGGTTGAAATCATTGTTGCGGCACATGGCAATATTGGCCCGAACCTGGAATATCTTGAAAACACGGTCTGCCATCTTGACGAGATGGGAATTGTCGACCCGCCGTTGCATGATCTGATGGATCTGGTGCGCCGCGAATACGGTGAAATCAATATGGGAGCCGGAATCTGATGTCGGACGCCACCACAACGTCCAAAGGTGCCAATGCCCCATTGATGGCCGCCTATCTGATGCTGGTTGCCTGCGCGATGATGTGGGGGTCAAACCATGTCGTTGCACGCGGGGTGAATGCCACGGTGCCGCTTGAAGCATTGGCGTTCTGGCGTTGGGTTGTGGCCGCCGTATTATTGTTTCCGGTTTGTATTCCGCACCTTAAACGCGATCTGAGGCTGATGGCGGATCATAAAATGTCGATGTTCCTGATCGGAACAACCGGCGTTTTCATGTTTTCAATCGTCATTTATCTGGCGGCTTACAACACAACGGCGGTCAATACCGGGCTTCTCAATGCGACAACCCCGGTCTGGGTTCTGTTATTTGCAGCGGTGCTTACGGCCGATAAACCCAAGCTTGGCCAGTGGGTTGGTGTGCTGATTGCCGGTGTCGGGACGGCGGTGATCATTGCCAAAGGCGACTTTTCGGTCTTTGCCGAGATGAACTTTGTCTCGGGCGATCTGTTTGCGATGATTTCAGCAATGGTCTGGGCGGCATACTCGATGCTTTTGAAACGCGCCCCCAAGGGCGTGCATCCGCTAAGCCTCGTGTTTGTTTCGGCCCTGATCGGGTTGGTGTTCCTGACTCCGCTTTATATCTGGTCGGTGACTGTTCGCAATGAGCCGTTCTTTACCCATCTTGATCCGGCATGGCCCGATATGCTCAAGATTTTCTATATCGGCGCGGGGCCCGCTTTTTTGGGCTATCTGTTCTGGAACAAGGGGGTTGCGGTTGTCGGCCCGGCAAATGCCGGTGTGTTTCTGTATCTGATGCCGGTTTTTGCCAGCATCCTTGCCATCATCTTTTTGGGTGAGGAACTGCACATTTACCATCTGGGCGGGATCACATTGATTGCCTTTGGCATCTGGCAGGCGACACGCCGGAAAGCATAAAAGCTGCCGGACGGACAGAATCGAAAAGGCCGGATCAAACTCCGGCCTTTTTGGTGTTCGAACGCTCCGTATGATCAGGACGGCGTTTTTTCCTGGTCGACGGATTTCATCGGAATCGCGGTTTTGGCTTCCTGCTGTTCGGCTTCGGCTTTTTCTCGGGCTTCCTCGATCTCGACGTCACGTGATGTCAGGGTCGGCAGATTAAACTCGGCCTGTGCTTCGCGTTCAAGTTCCCGCGTGCGGTCATCAATCCTGCTTTTGATCGTTTTCATGAATGTTTTGCGATCCAGATCCGGCTCAATCGCGGGCAGGAATTCCATGGTGACCTCGCCACCGTATTTCATGAAGCTGTGACGTCCCCAGAACATGCCGGAATTGATGGCAACCGGAATGACCGGCGTATTGGGGAACGCCTTGTATAGCGCATAAATACCAGGATGATACGGCCGATCCGAACCGGGCGGTGTGCGGGTTCCTTCGGGGAATATTATGATCTGCCTGCCGTCCTCAAGCGCACGTTCGGCACCCTTGATCATGTCTTTCAGGGCGGATGATCCAGCCGATCTGTCGACCGCAATCTGCCCGGAAAACAATAGGAACTGCCCCATCAACGGAATGCGGGTCAGTTCCTTTTTCAGGATATAGGCCGGGTCAGGCACGACTGTGTGAAAGGTCAGGGTTTCCCACGCAGACTGATGTTTGGCAACCAGAATACAGGGACCTTTGGGCAGGTTTTCAAGGCCGCGAATACGTTTATACATGCCAACAGAGATGGCCAACGCGCCTTGCGTCAAATGACACCACATATGTCCAACAAGCTGATTGGCCTTGCGACCAAACGGCATCAGGGGAACCATACAAATGCAAAGTGCTGTTGTACCGGCGAAAAACAACACGTTAAACAAAAACGCGCGCAGGGCTCTCATGCAGACAGATCCTTCAAACACTTAGTCAAAGGGTTTGTAACAGTTATACGACACGAGTGAAACGCTGTATCTTCAACCCGATTTCTGCGCCGGGCGATTTGATGCGGAATAATCCTGTCCGGAGGGTTCTGGTGTCGGGGCGGGGCCATGCAGGTTGGCGCGATCACCGTCTGGCAGCAGCCGCAGGATATAGTTCCTGAGGCTGGCAAACAGGAATTTGTTATATTCGCTTGCGATCAGGCTGGCGCTTCCCGGCCACCGCCACCAGCTGTCGACCTTGACGTTATCGGGGAACACCGGGTGGGCGATGATTTCGACATCGGGCATCAGGCTGCGAAATTCCAGAAGCGACCTCGGCATGTGATAGTTTGCCGTGACGATGCGCAGGCTTTTATAGCCTTCCTCATACACCCAAACCGCCGTTTCCTGCGCATTGCCGCGGGTGTTTTCCGCAACATGACCCAGAACCACACAGCATGAAACCAGCCGGGGATCGGCTTTGCCCGCCGATAGAAGCTCGTCGACTTCAACCCCGCGATAGACGCCGGAAATAAACAGCTTTCTGGCAAGCTGGCGGGTCAGAAGACGGCGCCCTTCCGAAAGCCGTTCACTGCCACCGGTCAGAACAACGATGGCGTCAGTCTTGCGATCAGGTTCATCAACCGCAGTTGGAATGATGTCGACATACCAGATAAAGCCACCCGCCCAGACCAGCCCCAGCAGGATCAGGGTCGATAGCAAAAACCGGAACCGGCGAAAGCGTCGTCGGTGCTGAACGGAAAGGGGCGGCCTATTCATATGATTGGGCCTGACGGGACGCTGGCATGCGACAGGGCTCTCCTTTTGGGACAAGGTCATGATCCGAAACAGTAAATGATCACGACGCTGCAGGCCGACTATACGGAGGAGTGAGGCAGGTTACAACATTCTGCGCAAGACACGCAGCACAGTTCTTTTGGCCGTCATCTGTGCGACACCGGCGACCACGAACGGAATGGCGATGATGATGCCGATGAAAAGCGGGCTGAAAACCAGTGTCGGGATTGGCCATCCCGCCCGCAGGCCAAGCCACGCGATCACACCTGAAACCGGCAGGGCGATCAGAAGGCCGATCAATGCCCCGAAAAATGCCAGCCGCAGGTTATGGCGGGCAAACTGGCCCGCGATATAGGAATCCTGTGCCCCGATCAGATGCAGCAATTCAATGATCGTCCGATGGATTGAAAGACCCGAACGTGTGGCAAAAACAACCGACAGCATCGTTGCCCCAAACAGCACGACGATTAACGCCATCAATGCCAGTTCCACCGAAAAGGCAACATCGGCAATCCGTTCGATCCAGATGCGATGATCGTCCAGAACGGCTTCGGGGGCGATTTCACCCAGACGGCGTTCAAGCATATCGAAATTAAACCCGGTTTCCGGGGTGATTTCGATAATGCGCGGGATCGGTAATTCGCTGACGATTTCATCGGGGCCAAGCCACGGTTCAAGAAGGGCCGACATGGTTTCGGGGCTGAGTTCCTCGATCCGGGAGATGCCGGGCATGTCGGCGAGCTGTTCGATAATATCGTCAACGGTTGCCTGCAAAGCCTGTTCGCGTTCTTCGGGGTCGCGATCCGCCATGCCGGTCGGGGGAACCTGTATCGAAAGGCTGCCTTCGATCTGACCGGACCATTTGCCGACACTGTCATGCAGGGCCGCCAGGCCAACGATCGAAAACGTCAGCAAGGCCACCATCAATGCGACGATGCTTGGCAAAAAGCGCGTCGATGAGTCGCTATCAAGTGGCAGATGTGACGGTTGCGAACGAAAAGCCATGATCGATTTTGGGTCCTGTCTGAGCCAGTTGCCGTCGGTTTGGTCGGTTACGCGCTATGCGTGATGTCGTGCAGGGTGCCAGCCTCAAGCAGCCATTGATTATGGCCAAAGCGACGCACAAGTTGCCGGTTATGGGTGGCGATCAGCACCGTGGTGCCAAGTTTGTTCAGTTCTTCAAAAAGATATAACAGCCGCATGGCGATCCGGTCATCAACGTTGCCGGTCGGCTCGTCAGCCAGAAGCAGGGCCGGGCGGCCGATAACCGCGCGCGCGATGGCAACGCGTTGCTGCTGCCCGCCGGAAAGCCGCGATGGAACCGCATTGATCTGATCACCAAGGCCGACCCATTCGAGAAGTTCGGTCACATTTTTGCGGATTTGCAGATCCTCGACCCCGGCGACGCGAAGCGGCAGGGCGACATTTTCAAAAGTCGTCAAATGATTGATCAGGCGGAAGTCCTGAAACACCACGCCGATCTTGCGGCGGATGGCGGGCAGTTCGTCGCGCGGAATGCGGATATTGTCGCGTCCGAAAATATTGATCTCGCCGCGTGTCTGGCGCAGGGCAAGATAGAGCAGGCGCATCAATGTCGATTTGCCCGCACCAGAAGCCCCGGTCAGGAAATGAAAGCTGCCACGATGCAGGGTAAAGTTCAGATCGCGCAGAATCTCCGGCCCGGATTCATAGCGGACACCCACATTCCTGAAACTTACGACTTCAGTCAAAACTTGCGCTCCATATCGCAGCACGACGTATCAGACCCGACATAACATGATAATGATGGGGCCGCTTGAACAATTGCAAAAGTCCGATTTGGCTGATCCCAAAGTGGGTATCATTATAGATTGGCCGAAAATATGACGACTTAAACAGTTCTTCGGATGTCATCTAAGCACCATATGTGCAATGCTGTGCCATCCAAATTGGGGCAGCTTCAGTTATCTGTGCTTAACAGTCTGTTAAATCGCCGCTATTTACATATAGTGTAGGTTCTGCCCTACACCGGCGAATTCGGGGGATCGTCGGAAATCACTCAGGTTATGGCCGTGCCCCGGGTTTCATGCCGCTGACATCGAGATGCCAGGTTTGCAATGATCATTACTTGCCCAGATTGTTCAAAAAAATACTCTGTGAAAACAGAGGCGATCGGCCCAAAGGGCAGAACCGTACGCTGCAAAAACTGCGGCAATAGCTGGCATCAGGACCCGCCGGGAATGAAAACCCCGTCGCCAGCACAGGAAAACAAGCTGCCGCCGCCTTTCGATCAGGATGGCGCGCTTGGTGCCGATTTCAATGCCGATCAGATGCCAGGTCAGGTTGATCCCGGTTTCGAGGATGCGGACAAAATTCCCGATCCGCCCCCCATCCCGCAGCAGCTGATTCGCAACAATCCGAAACCGCCTGCGAAATCGAAAAAGGGTGTGATTGGCTGGATCCTGTTCTTCCTGATCCTTGGCGGGATTGGTGCGGGCGGATATTTTGCCAAAGATATCCTGATCAATCTGTGGCCGCCGATTGCCAAGGTCTATGACATGGTCGGGCTTGATGTGCCCCATGTTGGCGAAGGCCTTGATATTCGTGAATTGCCGCCGACTCGCGAAGAGGAAGACGGGGTTGATGTTCTTGTCGTTCGCGCCGAGATCGTCAATATAGATGAGATCGACCGGGCGTTGCCCTATTTGTTGATTGAGCTTCTCGATCCGCTGGATCGTGTGGTTCAGCGCAAAAAAGTGCCGCTGATCTATGACGAAAGTGCGGTGCAGGGCGGGGCGGACATGCCGATGGAAGCCCAGATGCTGCCGGTTGGTGAAACCATGACGGTCGAAACCAAAATCCGCCGTCCGAACCCGACAGCAACCCGTTTGCAGGTCACATTCCTTGACCCGCGCGAGGCGGTCGAACCCTGACCGGTTTGATCTGAAAATGACAAGGGCAGCGATCCGTCGCTGCCCTTTTGTTTTATCTGTGTCGTCCTTTTGACCGGCCTTTAGAACCGTTTCAGCAAGCGATCAATATATTCCTGTTCGATCACCGGGCGGTCCGGGTCGCCGGAACGACGGCGGAGTTCCTGCAAGATACGCCATGCCCGTTCAAGGGTGTCGACTTCGGGGATGACGGTGGTGCCATCGCCGCCCACCGGCCGACCAAGCGGATCACGATTGCCCGACCCCTGAAGTTCATCAAGCATCGGCATCATCTGGCTTAAACCTTCAAGAGCACGGCTTAGCTCGCCAATACCCTGTTGCAGGGCTTCCATGGCCTGCCCCTGTTGTTGCAGGGCTTCGTGGGCGCGATTGTGGTCAAGGGCCTCTGCGGCGCGTTGCATGGCCTCTATCGCGGTTTCTATGCCGCTGAGATTGCCAAACTGGCCAAAGCCGGAATTATTGGTCAGGCTCTGTGCGTCCCCGGCAAGATTTTGCTGCTGCCGGGCGCGGTTGCCATTGCCGCCGGGGCTTGAGGGATTATCCCCCTGATTCATCAGGTCCTGCTGGCGGCGGGCAAGATCGCGAATGCCATCAAGCATTTCGCGCAAGGTGGATGTGATATCGGCCCCGCCGTCGCCCGATGTGACCTGCATGTTTTCGACCAGTTCGCGCAGGCGGTCGATCAGGGCGCGCGCCTGATCACGCGCACCAGCCTGCATGAGTGCTTCGATCTGATCGACGATACGTGCCAGGTCCTGCTGTTCAAGGATGGCGGCGGGGCCCTGTTGCTGGTTCTGCTGATTCTGCGGTGCCTCGCGGGCGAGGGCGGCCATATATTCGTTAAGGGCGCGGCGATAGTTTTCGATCAGATCGGCGATTTCGGCTTCGGTCACGTCCGGGTTGGCAAGGGCATCCAGCAGCCGTTCCTCGGCCTCCATCAGATTGCGTTCGGCCATACCATAGCTGCCGCGTTCGATCTCTTCGGCGATGTGCCAAAGCAAACCGGCCACGTCCTGATGGACCTTACGGTCGCGCAGATGTGCCGAAAGCCGTGCCTCTGTCACGGAAAGTGCAAGAAAAATGCCGATATGGCCGTTAAATGCCTGCGGGGCATAAATGACAGGCATAAGGGCGTTGCGCATTTCAAGGGCCTTGTCGGGATAGCGCAGCAATCCGCGGCGGATCGTGATCAGTTTTTTCGCCACGGGATGGGTGAATTCACGTTCGGGCAGAATGATCGAACGTATGTCGCTTTCGCCATTTTGTCCGGCGTTGTCGAGCGAAACCAGTTGCAGATTAACCGGAAGCCCCGCCCATGGATGGGATACCAGATCAATGAAACGGGGGCCTTCGATCCGTGTCGGCATGGCGGCCGGACCACCCGGGGTGTCGCCACCAGACAGATCGATACGGATAGTGTCGATGGTGCCAAACTGTTCGCGACCAATGCCGTCGGTTGCGGGCGTGATAACCAGTTCAAGGTTTTTCATGCCGTAATCATCGGTCGCAACGTAGTCCAGCCGGATATGTTCGCGCCGGGTAATCGAAGGCGGGCTTGCAAATGAAAGGGCGGGCGGTTTATCGGCAACCAGATTGACATTAAGGGTCAGCCGATCCGTGCCCCACACCGAAATGCGCCATGGTCCGGCCTGATCAAGTGCGGTCGAGAGGACATAGCTGTTGTCGCTGCTTTCGGATATGTCGCGTTCACCGGTCGGCGTATGCAGGGTCGGTTGCCAGACGCTGCCGATGCTGCCGGCCAGTGTCGACCCGACAGGCACGTCGACATCAATGACGCGCGATGCGTCAGAGCCGCCATCATCCTGTTTTTGCGGGCCTTTAACCTGCTCAAACCGCAGGACGCGCGGGATTTGTCCGGTATAGGCCGGTGGGGTCACCCACAATGTCGTGCTGAAATCAGCAGTACCCAGCCGTTGCAGCGGGCTGAATGCCTTGTAAAACCGCTCGCTCATGCGGTCGTGACCGGCAAACAGGCCAACGCTCAGAAGCAATACGGGCAAGATGACCAACCCGTATCGATCCACCCTGGCAAGGGACGGCACCGGACGCGGTAGATGCAGATGGTTCAGCATTGCCTCGTGGCGTTGCAACTGTTTTTGCCACAGATAGCTGGTCAGTGGGTCGTCGCGATCTTCGATATGGTCTTCAAGGCTTTGCAGCGGGTTGTTTTCAAGGCCGTTTTCCTGTTCCATCCTTTGCAGGACAGCACGGCGATTGGGCCATGTGAAATGGCGCCACGGCAGGATAATGGCAGCAAGACCGGCAACCGACAGGATCGAAAGCAAAATGATATGCCCGGTCGCGGGCAGCATTTCAAAGGTACCGGTCAGGGTCAGACCGGCAATCAGCATCACGATTGTCAAAGGCGGGATCAGCCGCGGCCATACCCGTTCCCACGACATGATCATCCGCGCCAGGCGCAGATGACGTTCCAGTCGGGGATTGGGTGGTATGATCGACATATCGAATTTCGGCCCCTGCAATCGCCCCGTTTTCGGGACATGTGACGCCAACTGGGTCTGACAGGACCCTCATCTAAGTTTGGGGCTTTGACGCGGCGGGTCAAGTCAGGATCGCGCGTGAGCCAAAATAAAAACTGGCCCGGATGGGGCGGTTTTTGGCGGTATATAAAGTTTTTTCAGAAAGTTCTTGATTTGTTCTTTTTATTGTGGCATAAGGACAAAGTCAACGGGAGAAATGCACCCGGACCGAAACCCGCGAAGCGCCTTGTGCGCCTCGCGGGTTTTTGCGTTTGGGGCCGGGATCAAAGAGGTGATCAGGATGCAGCGGCAAGGATTGAGGCAGGGCGGCGGGGCACTCCGCAGGATGCTCATCGGCGGATGGCGGAGCCATTACGGCGGCATTTTGCGTCGGGGTTAACAGATTTCGAACACCCTTATTTGTCATGACAGGAGAGGTGCGTCTTGTCGGGGAAGGGCCCCCGGATTTGCCGGAAGCGGCAGAAATGGCAGCAGTGACGGCATCGGATTGTGGCCCGTCGGTGGTGGACAGGTTGGGGGCAGTGCGCCTGAAGTCCGTCTGCCGGTGAGAATGGCGGATGCCCGAGGTGTGTCTGGATGTCGGGGTGGCAGTTTGTCGCCTTGGCCGGACGGTGATCGAGGCGGCAGAGAGCCCGATGATTGTCCGTCGGCGACGGTTGGGTTGCTGGAGGCCCGAGGTTTGTCCGGCGTCGGTGGTTGTGGCCGTGCCGGACGGGACGGGGCGGGCAGCGAGCCCGAGGACCGTCTGAGGGCGAGTCTGACGAGGGCCCGAGGTTTGTCCGGCGTCGATGGTTGTGGCCGTGCCGGACGGAACCGGGGCAGGCAGCGAGGTCGTTGGGCGTCTGAGGGCGAGTCCGGCGAGGGCCCGAGGTTTGTCCGGGCAGGGCATTGACCTGCATCCGGGAGATCGAAAGGGATGAGCCGAAAGTGCTGATACGATCAACGATACCCTTGGGGTGTCAGGGGCCAATGAAACCTGCCGGGCAGGATGGGGATATGCAAAAGGCGGCCTTTCGCGTTGAAAAGCCGCCTTGCAAAGTTTTTCGGGTTCTGCCGTCGGTCCGGGTCAGTCCAGCCAGTCGGGAATACGGTCCAAACCGATCAGGTCGTCAATCGACTGACGCGGGCGGACGATGGCGAAGTCGTCGCCCTTGACCAGGACTTCGGGTGTCAGGGCACGGGTGTTGTAGGTCGATGACATCACCGCACCATAGGCACCCGCCGACATGACCGCGACCAGATCACCCGGTTTCAGGTCATCGGGCAGTTTGCGGTCCTTGCCGAAGGTATCGCCGGTTTCGCAGACCGGGCCGACGATATCGACGGTTGCCTGTTTGTCGCCTTCAGCCTGTTCATCGACCGGGATGATTTCGTGATAGGCGTTGTAAAGGGTTGGCCGGATCAGATCGTTCATCGCGGCATCGAGAATGACAAAGCGTTTGGCCTCGCCATCCTTGATATACATGACGCGCGAAATCATCACACCGGCGTTGCCTGCGATCAGGCGGCCCGGTTCCAGCGTGATGTGACAGCCAAGGTGACCGACGGTTTCGCGCACCATCTGGCCATAGGCATCGGGCAGGGGTGGTGTTTCGCCCTGATAGGCAATGCCAAGCCCGCCACCAAGATCAAGATTGCGGATATTGATGCCCTCGGCCCGAAGCTTTTCGACCAGCCCGGCAAGACGGGTGAAGGCCTCGCGGAAGGGTGCAAGATCGGTCAGCTGTGATCCGATATGCATGGCAATGCCGGTGACGTCGATCCCGTCCATGGCGGCGGCCATGCGGTAAACTTCGATCGCGCGGGTCCAGTCGATGCCGAATTTGTTTTCGGCCTTGCCGGTGGCGATTTTTTCGTGGGTTTTGGCATCGACATGCGGGTTGATGCGGATCGCGATGCGAGCCTTTTTGCCCATGTCGATGGCAACCCGGTTGAGTTCTTCGAGTTCCGGGATGCTTTCGACATTGATCTGGGCGATATTTGCATCAAGGGCTTCGCGCATTTCGGCATCGGCCTTGCCAACGCCGGAAAAAATGACTTTGCCCGGGGCGACACCGGCGCGCAGGGCACGGCGCATTTCACCAACCGAAACCACATCGGCACCGGCCCCCAGTTTGGCCAGCGTTTTCAGCACAGCCTGATTGGAGTTCGCCTTGATGGCATAGCAAACCGTGGCATCAAGCCCGTCAAACGCACTGGCATAAACGTGATAGTGACGTTCAAGGGTGGCGGTGGAATAGCAATAGAACGGCGTGCCGACTTTTTCGGCAAGCTCAGGGATGGAAACGCCTTCTGCGTGAAGGACGCCATCAATATATTCAAAATGGTTCATTGTGCCGGATATGTCCGTGGATAGTTGCGGCCTTCGTCGGTCGGTGGTTCAAGCGGGCCTTTTTTGCCGCAGGCGGCAACAGACAGGCCCAGCATCACCGCCAGTACGATCACTGTGCTGCGTTTAAAGATCGGGTTGCTCATTTCAGGAACCTTTCCTTTGCCGCCGCAACCTGTTCCTTCACCCGGACCGGCGCGGTGCCGCCAAAGCTTTGACGGGCGCTGACCGATGCCTCGACGGTCAGGACATCGTAAACGGCCTTGGTGATTTTGGGTTCGATCCCCTGAAGGTCTTCGAGCGAAAGCTGATCGAGATCACAACCCTTGCCTTCGGCCAGTTTCACGGTCGCACCGACCACGTGATGGGCGTCGCGGAACGGCATGCCCAGTTCGGCCACCAGCCAGTCGGCCAGATCGGTTGCGGTGGTGTAACCGGCACCGGCGGCAGCACGCATATTGTCCTTATGGACCTTCATGTCGGCAATCATGCCGGTCATGGCGGCGACACAAAGACCCAGATGGTCGTGGGCTTCGAATACCGGTTCCTTGTCTTCCTGCATGTCCTTGGAATAGGCCAGCGGCAGCCCCTTCATCGACAGCATCAGGGAATTGTAGCAGCCAACGATACGGCCGATTTTGGAGCGGATCAGTTCGGCAGCATCGGGGTTGCGTTTCTGCGGCATGATCGACGAGCCGGTCGAAAATTTGTCCGACATGCCGATAAATTTGAACTGTGCGGAACACCAGATCACCATTTCTTCGGCCAGGCGCGACAGGTGCATGGCGGTGATCGATGCCGTGTTCAGATATTCCAGCGCAAAGTCACGATCCGACACCGCATCGAGCGAGTTCGCGGTCGGACGATCAAAGCCAAGCGATGATGCCGTCATGTGACGGTCAATCGGATAGGGCGTTCCGGCAAGGGCCGCCGAACCCAGCGGGTTTTCATTGGCGCGTGTGCGGCAATCGGCAACGCGGCCACGATCCCGGCCAAACATTTCGACATAGGCCAGAAGATGATGGCCAAAGGTGACTGGCTGGGCCGCCTGAAGGTGGGTAAAGCCCGGCATGATGGTTTCGGCATGGGTGCCGGCCTGTTCGATCAGGGCTTCCTGAAGGCCCTTGAGCCCGGCTTCAAGATCGGCCAGTGCCACGTCGCGGACCCAGAGTTTGAAATCGGTTGCGACCTGATCATTGCGGGAGCGCGCGGTATGCAGGCGACCGGCGGCAGGCCCGATCAGATCACGCAGGCGGCTTTCGACATTCATGTGGATGTCTTCAAGGGCAGCCGAGAAGGTGAATGTGCCGTTTTCGATTTCCTGAAGGATCTGGTCTAGACCCGCGACTATTTTGTCGCCATCTTCTGCGGGGATGATCTTCTGCTTGACCAGCATGGCGCAATGGGCTCTGGAACCCTGAATGTCCTGGGCGTACAGGCGTTTGTCAAAGCCGATGGAAGCATTGATTTCTTCCATGATGGCGGACGGGCCCGCTTCAAAGCGGCCTCCCCACAGGGCGTTGGCATTTTTCTGGTCGGTGGCGTTTTGATCGGTCATTGTGATCCGCAAGCGTTGGAAAGGTGAGTATTGTGAAGGCATTGCTTCGTTACGTAAAACTGGGCGTGATTGTCGCCATATCGGCCATTTATGCAAGCCCTGCCTTTGCAGATACGCAATTGCCGCAAGAACTTTCGAAAATGGAGACGGTGCCTGAGGGCTCAAGCCTGCCGGAAAAGGCGGTTTTCATCGAGGCCGATGGCAGCGAAAGTGACCTTAAGAACCTGAAAGGAAAGGTTATTCTGGTCAATCTTTGGGCGACATGGTGCGCGCCCTGCATCGAGGAAATGCCCGATCTTGATCGACTGGCGGCGAAAATGGATGGCAAGCCGTTCCGTGTTCTTGCGCTTAGTCAGGATCGCGGTGGGGCGGAAATCGTGCAGGAATTCTTTGATGAAAACGGAATCGGCCATCTTGATGTCGTGCTTGATCCGCGCGGGGCAACCGCACGGGCATTTGGCGCGCGCGGCCTTCCGACCAGTTTCGTGATCGATGCCAACGGGCAGGTTATCGGCAAACTGGAAGGCACGGCCAAATGGGATGCCGACGGGGTGATCGACTATTTCAACAATCTGATTGATGCCGCGTCCTGATTGGGATCAATCAGCACTTTCCATCAGTGATAGAACCTGATCAAGGGTCGGGGCGGCGTCGGCAGCACCATAGCGCGTGGTCGCCAATGCCCCGGTCGCACAGGCAAACCGGACGGCATCACGCAATGGTCGTCCGTCATGCAGGGCAACGGCCAGCCCGCCATTAAAGCAATCCCCCGCGGCAACCGTATCAATTGCGGCAACGTCAAAGGGTTCGACCCTGCCCGACTGGTCGCCGTCGGAATAAAATGCGCCCCTTGATCCCATTTTGATCACCACGATACGCGCGCCCATTTCGTGCAGTTTTGATGCGGCCGCGTGGGCGGTTTCATCATTGTCGGGGTGAATGCCGGTCATGGCAGAACATTCACTGATATTCGGGGTGACGATGTCGGTCAGTTCCATCAGATCGCGCAAAACAACCCGGTCGGGCACCGGTGCCGGATCAAGGATGATGGTTGCGCCAGCTTCGCGGGCGTATTTCATTGCGCAGGCAATGGCAACAACCGGGCATTCGAGCTGCACCAGCAGATAATTGCAATGTTCCAGAAACACCTGTTTTTCGCGGATGTCGGCCCGGCTCATGGTCATGTTTGCCCCACCGGCCACCGTGATGATGTTTTCGCCAGCATCGTCGATGGATATCAGGGCGGTTCCGGTCTGGGCGTCGGTCGACTGGATCAGCTGGTTGGTGTCAAAGCCTTCGGCGTTCAGGGTATCGATCAGGCTGCGTCCCAGAACATCATTGCCGATTTTGGAAATGAAAACAGGCATTTGACCCAGTCGTGCAACGGCAATCGCCTGATTGCATCCCTTTCCGCCCGGGCCGGTCATGTAATCCTTGGCCGATACGGTTTGGCCGGGTTTGGGCAATTGGGCAACGCGGGCGGCAAAATCGATATTGGAACTTCCGACGATGGCAATGGTCATGGACTATCCGATTAGAAAATTTCTAATACCTTTTACTGATATTGGCATCTTTTCAGGTGTTTAAAGAACCCGGATGCAACATTTCAGGTGAAATGCATCACACCGCTGAAAGGCCGGTCAGGTAAGGCAATCGGTATGGTCTGATGACGTATTCAGACAGGTTGGAATTCATCGCGCAGGGCAGCATAGATTCGTCTGAATTTGGCAAATCGCGGCTGATAATCGGCATGTTTGCGCATATCGGGTTCGATCACTTCCTGAATGACCGGTTTCTGGCAGACATCCTCGACCGTTTCGTGATCAAGTGCCAGCCGCCCCAGACGGGCCGCGCCAAATGCCGGGCCCTTGGCCGCCCCTTCGTATCGGGCAAGCGGACATCCCATGATGTCGGATATCAGTTGAATCCAGTATCGGCTGCGCGCGCCGCCGCCAATGACACCGGGCAATTCGCAATGCGTTCCGGCGGCATGCAGGCGCGATTGCCCGTCCAGAAGGGCAAAACCGACCCCTTCGAGTACCGATTGCACCATTGTTTCGCGCGATGTGTCACTGCCAAGGCCAAAGAACACGCCGCGCGCATAGGGATCGTTATGCGGGGTCCGTTCGCCATTAAGGTAGGGCAGGAACACAACATCCGACGGGGCCTTGTGTCCGGCTTCGGTGCGTTGCAGCAATGCGCCGATATCCTTTTCCCCCAACAGGTTTGCCGCCCACAAAAGGCAGCTTGCCCCGTTAAGCAGTACGGCCATCTGGAACCAGTGCTGCGGCACGGCATGGGCGAAGCTGTGCAGAAGTTCGTGGGGTTTCGGGCGATAACGGTCCGATGCCACGAAAATCTGTGACGAGGTGCCAAGCGAAATGAAGCCGTCGCCATGGCTGACCGCGCCGACACCGATGCCACCGGTCGCGGCATCGCCGCCACCACCGGCGACAATCACGGTCGGCTTCATGTCCCAGCGCGCGGCCAGTTCACCGCGCAGATGGCCTGTGGGGTCGCTTCCTTCGGCAAGGCGGGGTAGTTGGGCGATATCCATGCCGGTTGCGGCAATGGCGTCAAAATTCCAGCTGCGGCTTTCTTCATCAAGCCAGAGCGTACCGGCGGCATCCGACATTTCGGTGACCTTTTCGCCGGTCAGGCAGAAACGGATGTAATCCTTGGGCAGCAGGACGGTTTTGATTCGGGCAAAGATTTCGGGTTCGTGTTTGCGCAGCCACATCAGTTTGGGCGCGGTCATGCCGGGCATGGCAACCACACCGGCCCGCGATGGCAGATCGGGCAGGGCGGCCTGCAATTCATCGCATTCGGCCTTGGCCCGGCCGTCATTCCACAGGATCGCCGGGCGGAGCGGTTTATCATCGGCATCAAGGATCACCGCCCCGTGCATCTGGCCGGACAGGCCGATGGCCCGAACCGCGGCAAGGGCTTTGGGGTTGGATGATTTCAACTGATCCAGCGCCGTGCAGGTCGCAGCCCACCAGTCATCGGGGTGCTGTTCGCTCCAGAATGGTTTGGGGTTGCTCAGCGTCAGGGGCACATCGGTTTCGGCGACGGTGAGCGAATGTTCATCCATCAGAAGCGCTTTAACGGCAGATGTGCCGACATCTATTCCGAGAAACATGTGGGACGGCCTCCTGGGTCCTGACCTGGACTCTTTTTTTGGTCTTGGTTACTTGGCCGTCATCATAGCAGGGCAATTTCTGATCGAAAGATCAAAAGCTTTGCACGTTGGTTAAATCATCAATCCAATGCAAAAAGGCCACCGCAGCGATGCGATGGCCCTTGAATGCGTAACCTGGCAATGATTAGCGGGTCGGAACCGGCTCGTCACCGCTATAGTCATAGAAGCCGCGGCCGACCTTGCGGCCAAGCCAGCCGGCTTCGACATATTTGACCAGAAGCGGGCAGGGACGATATTTGGTATCGGCCAAGCCATCATGCAGGACATGCATGATCGACAGGCAGGTATCCAGACCAATGAAATCGGCCAGTTGCAGCGGCCCCATCGGATGGTTTGCGCCAAGGCGCATGGCATCATCGATGGACCGGACATTGCCGACACCTTCGTAAAGCGTATAGATCGCCTCGTTGATCATCGGCAGCAGGATGCGGTTGACGATGAAGGCCGGGAAATCTTCGGCACTTGCCGTGTCTTTGCCCAGTTTCTTGGTCAGTTCATGAATGGTGCGATAGGTCGGCTCGTCCGTGGCAATGCCGCGGATCAGTTCGACCAGCTTCATCAGCGGCACCGGATTCATGAAGTGCATGCCCATGAATTTCGACGGGCGGTCGGTATAGGATGCCAGACGCGTCACCGAAATGGACGAGGTGTTCGTCGCAATGATGGCCTCGGGGCCCAGAACCGGACACAGAGCCTTGAAAATCTGTTTCTTGGTCTCTTCGTTTTCGGTTGCGGCCTCGATCACGAGATCGCAATCAGACAGGAAGCTGTATTCCGTACCCGTGGTAATCCGGGCGAGGGCTGCTGCTTTCTGTTGTTCGGTGATCAGGTCTTTCTTGACCTGACGATCCATGTTCTTGCCAATCAGGCCAAGCGCCTTGTCGAGCGCCTCTGCCGATACGTCAAGCAGTCGGACGTCGTAGTCGGCAAGTGCAATCACATGAGCAATGCCATTGCCCATCTGACCGGCGCCGATTACGCCAATGGTCTTGATATCTTCAAGCGAAGCCATTTGTTCCCCACTCATCCCCAAGGGTCAAAACAAGGTCAGAACAACGTTCTTTAGATTGTTCTGACCCTAGATGGGATCTGATTATTTGTCGAGTTCGCTCGCCAATGCGGGAAGGGCCTCGAACAGGTCCGCGACAAGACCGTAATCGGCAACCGAGAAGATCGGTGCTTCTTCGTCCTTGTTGATCGCAACAATGACCTTACTGTCCTTCATGCCGGCAAGGTGCTGAATCGCACCTGAAATGCCTACCGCAATGTATAGCTGCGGTGCAACAACTTTGCCGGTCTGGCCGACCTGCCAGTCGTTCGGGGCGTATCCCGCATCGACGGCGGCGCGCGAAGCACCAATGGCAGCGCCGAGTTTATCGGCAATCGGTTCGATCAGGTGGAAGTTCTCGCCCGAGCCCATACCGCGACCGCCAGAGATGATAACGCTTGCTGCGGTCAGTTCCGGACGTTCCGACTCGGTCAGTTCCTGACTGACAAAAGCGGATTTTCCGGCATCTTTCGCAGTTGCAATATCTTCGATGGTTGCGGAACCGCCTTCGGCTGCGACCGGATCAAAGCCCGTGGTACGCACGGTGATCAGTTTCAGGCTGTCGGACGACTGAACGGTTGCCATCGCGTTCCCGGCATAGATCGGACGGACGAACGTATCGGCACTTTCGACATCGGTGATGTCGGAAATCTGTGCGACGTCTTTTAGTGCGGCAACGCGGGGCATGAAGTTTTTGCCCGTGGTCGAGGCGGCGACCAGAACGTGGCTGTAATCACCGGCCAGTTCATTGACCAGACCCGCCATGTTTTCGGCCAGGAAATGGCCATAGGCCGCGTTATCGGCAACCAGAACCTTCGAGACGCCCGCAACCTTTGCGGCCGCATCGGCAACCGCACGGCAGTTTTCGCCCGCGACCAGAATGGTGATGTCGCCACCGATTTTCTGTGCGGCGGCAACGGTATTGAGCGTTGCGCCCTTCAGTTCGGTATTGTCGTGTTCGGCAATAACAAGAATGCTCATTTGATCGGCCCCCGCTTAAATCACTTTGGCTTCGTTGCGAAGCTTGTCGACAAGCTCGGCGACGCTGGCAACTTTCACACCTGCCTGACGTGCCGGTGGTTCCGTCACTTTCAGGGTTTTCAGGCGCGGCGCGGTGTCGACACCAAGATCGGCCGGGCTTAGGGTATCAAGCGGCTTTTTCTTGGCCTTCATGATGTTGGGAAGCGACGCATAGCGCGGCTCGTTCAGGCGAAGGTCGGTGGTGACGATGGCCGGAAGATCGATCTTGATGGTTTCAAGGCCACCATCGACTTCGCGGGTGACGTCAAGCTTGCCATCGGCAACGGCGACCTTGGACGCGAATGTGCCCTGCGGCCAGTCCAGAAGGGCGGCCAGCATCTGACCGGTCTGGTTGGCGTCGTCATCAATGGCCTGTTTGCCGAGGATCACGAGATCCGGGCTTTCCTTGGCAACGACTTCCTTGAGAAGTTTGGCAACGGCAAGCGGTTGCAGTTCGTCGTCGGTTTCGACCAGAATGCCGCGATCGGCACCCATGGCAAGGGCGGTACGCAGTGTTTCCTGACACTGTTTCACACCCAGCGATACGGCGACCACTTCGGTCGCGGTGCCGGCTTCCTTGAGGCGGACGGCCTCTTCAACGGCGATTTCGTCAAACGGGTTCATGGACATTTTGACGTTGTTCAATTCAACGCCAGACTGGTCCTGTTTGACACGGATCTTGACGTTGTAATCCACAACGCGCTTAACGGCGACAAGAACCTTCATGACAGACCTGTTCGTTTTTGTTGTCGAAGCTATGGGCTTGCTGCGTTCTGCCGGGGCAGTCCGTAGCGGGGCCCGATGTTACTGTTTTCCCCGCGATGCACAATAGGGGGTGCTACGGGGCTTGTCAATTTACGTAAAGAGGTTAACGTTAACGATAACCTCTTTACTGAAATTCTGAAGTATCTGGCGGCATTGATAGGCAACCAGCCCCCGAAAAGACAGGGATTTATTCGAATATTTGCCTAGCGGGTCAGGCCGGGTTGCCACAGGATATCGTCCTTGCCGCCATTATTGGCATGACGGGCCAGAACGAACATATGGTCCGACAGGCGGTTGATGTAGCGCACCGCTTCGGGGTTGATCGCCTCGATTCCCGCAAGTTCGACAATCAGCCGTTCGGCGCGGCGCGATACGGTGCGCGCGACATGAAGCTGGGCGGAAAGGGCGCTGCCGCCGGGCAGGACAAAGGATGTCAGCGGATCAAGATCGGCATTGATCGCATCGATTTCGGCCTCAAGCCGTTCGGTTTGCGTGGCCGTAATGCGAAGGGCCGGGCGTTCCGGGTTATCGTCGCTGCCGTCACCCGGCGTGCACAGATCAGCCCCAAGATCAAAAAGATCGTTCTGGATCCGGGCCAGCATGGCATCGACATCACCCGTCGCATGCAGGCGGGCAACCCCGATCACCGCATTGGTTTCGTCCACCGTGCCATAGGCCGCAACGCGAATATCGTTTTTGGCAACGCGGGTGCCATTGCCAAGGGCGGTTTTACCCTTGTCGCCGGATTTGGTGTAGATGCGGGTCAGTTGAACCATCTTGAATTCCGTTATTCTGAGACGTGACTTTCTGAGGCTAGACCTCCGGCGGGCTTGTTTTATTTGCCAAGCGCCATGAAGGACAGGATGACCAGCAGCAAAAGGGCAATCCCCTGTACGAGCACGCGAAGCTGCATCAGCTTGTTGGATTTTCTGGCATCCTTGCCGCGCGCCATGGTGATGATGCCAAGCACCAGAATAACCGCGACCGCGGCCATCGCGATCAGAACGCCAATCTGTAAAAATCCAGCCATACCGGACTACTCCTTTGTGCCGCCCTTGCGGTGGTAATGTGCCGGGCGGGGCGACATGCTGCGTCAAACTGCGGGCGGGGGCAAGGTCGCAGATCGAAAAATCTTTGCGATTTCCGATGACTGGTTCCTATTGCTGGCCGGATGGCGTGAAATCGCGCCGGTCAATCCGAAGCTTTTTGATCCGCGATGCCAGTGTTGTCGGCTTTACATTCAAAAGCACCGCCGCGCCATCGGGGCCGAAAATCCGGCCGCGTGTGGTTTCAAGGGCGCGGATGATATTGTCATATTCGTGTTTGCGCCGGTCATCTTCGGTCAGGATTGCGGATGCGGGACTTGCCTGATCACGGGCGGGGTTGGCGTTGCCGGGGTCGGTTTCGCGGCGGTTGGGTTCGGGCAGGTCAAAATTAAGTTTGCCGTCACGGGCCAGAATGGCAGCGCGTTCGATAATGTTTTCCAGTTCGCGGGCATTGCCGGGCCAATCATATTTCATCAGGCTTCTGACCTGCCCGTTGGTCAGGGTCAGTTGCGGGATGTTCAGCCGCTGGCAGATATTGCGCAGGAAATGTGTCGCCAGGGGCGGGATATCGTCGGGCCGTTCGCGCAGCGGCCGGCATTCAATGGGAAACACATTGAGGCGGAAATACAGGTCCTCGCGGAAGCGGCCGAGCCGGACTTCTTCCTTGAGATCGCGGTTGGTTGCGGCCAATAGCCTTACATTGACCTCGCGCGTGCGTTCCTCGCCGATGCGTTCGAACTTCTGATCCTGCAGAACGCGCAAAAGCTTGCCCTGCAGTTCCAGCGGGATTTCACCGACTTCGTCCAGAAACAGGGTGCCGCCATCGGCCAGTTCGAACCGGCCAACGCGATCGCGCACGGCCCCGGTAAAGGCACCGCGGACATGGCCGAAAAACTCGCTTTCGAACAGTTCATGGGGGATGGCGGCACAGTTCACGCGGACCAGAACACGGTCGCGCCGGTGGCTTGCCTGATGGATGGCGCGCGCGATCAGTTCCTTGCCGGTCCCCGATTCCCCGGTGATCAGGACGTTGGCATCGGTAGGGGCGACCAGATCGATCTGTTTGAGCGCACTATTGATCGCCTCGGACTGGCCGATGATTTCATGGTGGTTGTTGGTTGAAAGGATTTCTTCCTGCAGGTAGGCGTTTTCAAGTTCCAGCCTTTCGCGCAGGCGGTCGACTTCGGCAAGCGCCGCATGCAGCTTTTCCTCGGCAATCTTGCGTTCGGTGATATCGCGAAACACGATCACCGCCCCGATCACCAGCCCATGATCGCGGATCGGGGTAGAGGTATATTCAACCCGGATCGGTTTGCCGTCGCTGCGCCAGAAGACTTCATCATCAACGCGCCGAACGATGCCTTCGCGAAACGCATTGTAAATCGGGCAATGTTCGGCGTGGTAGGGATCGCCATTGATATGCGAATGGTGGATGATCGAATGGATTTCCTTGCCCACCAGTTCCTCTGCCGTCCAGCCCAGCATGCGTTCGGCGGCGGGATTGACAAAGGTGGTGACGCCGTCGCTGTTGACCCCGTAAATGCCTTCGCCCGCCGCACCCAGTATCAACTGGTTTTCGCGTTCGATTTCACGGAAAAAACGTTCGGCGCGCCGCCATTCGGCAATGCCTTCGCGCAGGTAATTATCGGCCTCTGCATCAACGTCGCGGCGGTGGCGGGCATCAAGATCACAAAGGATGATGATCAGGTAATCCTCGTCCTCCCAATGCAGGGCGCGGGCTTCGTGTTCAAGCCGGATTTCGGTGCCATCGGCATGCATCAGGTTAAGGCCCCGCGTCCAGGCAAAGCCGTGATAAAGGGCGGCCTGACTGAACACCACAAGGCTTGGCACCTGCCCCTTGTGCAGGCTGCTCATGGCGGTGGATTTCAGATCGGAAATGCTGCGGCCCAGCAAATGCGCCGCCGCCTGATTGGCAAACATGATGCGATCACTTTGCGGATGCACCAGCAAAGTCGGATGAATATGCGATGCAAGGGCCTGTTGATACAGGGCGTCCGAAACCGTTGGGGGTGGCGGGTTTGCAATCTGATCCATCATGATCGGCCTACGATATTTCGTAAATATGGTTACGAAATATCGTAAATTACGAAATTTCGTATGGCCTGAGATTGCGCCTGTTTCGGGCCAAAGTCCAGTCTTTCCCTAGAGTTTGTCGCGCCGCACAAATCTGGCACGCCGGTTGCTGTTATCACCCCGAATATCGGTGTCGCCTGACGGGCGGCGTAAACAAAACAGGGGGTGACCACATGTCTATCAAAAGTCTGGGCGATCCATTCAGTGGCGAAAGCGATCTGCGGCATAGCAAATCGTGCGGCTGCGAGGCTTGCGCAACCGGCAAACATCACCATGCCGGTCATGACCATCACGAAGACACATACGATCTGGCATCGATGCCCGCGCATAGCGATATGGCGGCTGACGGGGCGGCATCACCGTCTGGCAAGCTTGCCAGCAGCGAGGAAATGCTGGATCGCGCGATTGAAAGTGCGGTGGTCCGCTCTGTCTTCGGGCATAACGAAATTTCACGTCGTTCCTTTGCTAAAATGGTTGGTAGCGGGACGATGATGGCGGCACTGGCATCGGTCCTGCCGCTTGATAAGGTCAAGGCGGCGATCCTTGATGATCTGGGCACGCCGGAGAAGACCAAGCTTAATATCGGTTTTGTTCCGATCACCTGTGCGACCCCGATCATCATGGCCCAGCCGATGGGCTTTTATGAGAAATACGGTCTTGATGTTGATGTGATCAAGACGGCGGGCTGGGCGGTCGCACGCGACAAGTCCCTGAACAATGAATATGACGCGTCGCATATGCTGACGCCCATGCCGCTTGCCATCACCATGGGGGCGGGTTCGACCGCGACCCCGTTCCTGATGCCAGCAGTTGAAAACATCAACGGGCAGGCGATTGTCCTGCATAACGACCATCTTGATAAACGCGATCCCAAACAGTGGAAGGGCTTCAAGTTCGGTGTGCCGTTCGAATATTCGATGCACAACTTCCTGCTGCGTTATTACGTCGCCGAACATGGCCTTGACCCGGATAAGGACATCCAGATCCGTGTCGTTCCGCCGCCCGAAATGGTCGCAAACCTGCGTGCCGGTAATCTTGATGGTTATCTGTCGCCTGATCCGTTCAACCAGCGCGCCGTCTGGGAAAAAATCGGCTTCATCCACACCCTGACCAAGGATATCTGGGAAGGTCATCCGTGCTGCGCATTTGCCTGTTCCAAGGCGTTTGCCGATGAAATGCCCAATACCTATGGCGCACTTCTGAAATCGATTGTTGATGCGACGCAATACGCATCCAAACCCGAAAACCGCAAGGAAATTTCGGCCGCAATTGCGCCGACCAACTATCTGAACCAGCCGGTGCCGGTGATCGAGCAAGTCCTGACCGGGCGTTATGCCGATGGTCTGGGCGAGGTCAAGAACGTGCCGGATCGCATCGATTTCGATCCGTTCCCGTGGCATTCGATGGGTGTGTGGATTCTGACGCAGATGAAGCGCTGGGGCTATATCGACGGCGATGTTGATTACAAGAAAATCGCCGAAGAAGTCTATGTCGCGGCCGATTGCGCCAAGATCATGAAAGACCTTGGTTACGAAGCGCCAGACAGCACCTATCAGAAATACACGATCATGGGCAAAGTGTTCGATCCCGATCAGCCCGAGGCCTATGTCAACAGCTTCCCGATTGGCAAAGGGGTAAGCTGATATGATCGCATCCCTGAATGCCAGGGCGCTGCTGTTGTCTGCTGTTTTGCTGGCGGTTCTTCTTGGAATATGGGAGGCCGCCAGCCCCCAGCAGAAACTGGGCAGTGAACTGACAGAATATGAAATCCTGATGGGCGGGGCAGAGCCAAAGGCCGCTGTGCCGCCGCCATCTGCGGTATTCGTCAAGGCGTGGGAAGAACTTTCCAACCCTTTCTATGATGCCGGTCCCAACGACAAGGGGATTGGCATTCAGATCGGTTATTCGCTTTATCGCGTGCTGTCGGGCTATTTTCTGGCGGCGGCAATTGCCATTCCCGCCGGGTTCCTGATTGGCATGTCACCATTGATGTATCGGGCACTTGATCCGTTCATCCAGATACTTCGCCCGATCTCGCCATTGGCGTGGATGCCGCTTGCGCTGTTTGTCATTCAGGACAGTCAGGCATCGGCGATCTTTGTGATCTTTATCTGTTCGATCTGGCCGATGCTGATCAATACGGCCTTTGGTGTTGCCGGTGTGCGCAAGGATTGGGTCAATGTCGCGCGCACCCATGAACTTGGCACGCTTAAAACCGCGTGGATCGTCATTCTTCCGGCAGCGGCACCAACCATCCTGACGGGGATGCGGATTTCCATCGGGATTGCGTGGCTGGTGATTGTGGCCGCCGAGATGCTCGTGGGCGGTACCGGCATTGGCTATTACGTCTGGAACGAATGGAACAATCTGGATCTGACCAGTGTGATCTTTTCGATCCTGATGATCGGTCTTGTCGGCATGCTTCTTGATACGGCGTTCGCCTATTGCGCCCGCCTTGTGCAGTACCAGGAATAAGGAAAAGCACCATGCCAACACCCTTCCTGAGCGTACAGGGACTAAGCAAACGGTTCCCCGGCCCCAAGGGCTCTGATCCGTTAACCGTGTTTGAAAACGTCAATCTTGGCATCGAAAAGGGCGAATTTGTCTGCATCATCGGTCATTCGGGCTGCGGCAAATCGACGATCCTGAATATCCTTGCCGGGCTGGATGAACCGACCGACGGTGCGGTGATCATGAATGGCAGGGAAGTATCGGGGCCCAGTCTTGATCGCGGCATCGTGTTTCAGAACTATTCCCTGTTGCCGTGGTTATCCGCGCTTAAAAACGTGACCTTTGCCGTGCAGGCGCGCCATCGCAACTGGACCAAGAAACAGGTCCATGATCATTCGATCAAATATCTGGAAATGGTGGGCTTGACCGGGGGGGCGGAGCTTCGCAAGCCATCGCAATTATCAGGTGGTATGCGGCAGCGCGTTTCGATTGCGCGGGCCTTTGCCATTCAGCCGGAACTTTTGTTGCTGGATGAGCCGTTTGGGGCACTGGATGCCCTGACACGTGGCAGCATTCAGGATGAACTGATCCGCATCTGGGCCGGGTCGGATCAGACCGTTTTCATGATCACCCATGATGTGGACGAGGCGATCCTTCTTGCCGACCGCATCCTTCTGATGACCAACGGCCCCTATGCACGGGTGGCTGAATCGGTACAGGTCGATATCGAACGTCCGCGCGTTCGCGCCGATATCATCCATCATCCCGACTATTACGACATTCGCAACCATCTGGTCGAATTCCTTGCCAAACGGTCCCGCGAACTGGCCGGAAAACGCGACGAGGATGGCGTTTCGGAACCAAACGTCATCCGTTTTGGTCTGAACGGGCAGGTTGCCCAAAAATCCAACAAAGGTGCCGACGAAACACCCGCCCGTCCGCGGGTGGTGAATGGTGCCGACTAATTCGTAACGACACAGACAGTGAAGTGGAGAAAAGCTGTGAAAAAAGCAGATGTGAAAGAACTGATCATTACGTCCAAAAAAGCCAAGGGCCTTGGCTGGGAAGAAATCGCCAGCAAGATCGGCATGTCCCCGGTCTGGACGACCTCGGTCTGCCTTGGCATGAATTCCGCGCCCAAGGAAAAGGCCGACATGCTGGTGGCGCTGCTGGAGCTTCCGGCGGAGGCATCCGCCGTGCTGCAGGAATGCCCGATGAAAATCTGGGAACAGGCGGTGCCGACCGATCCGGCGGTTTACCGCATTTATGAAATCATGGGCGTTTACGGCGAAACGATCAAAGAAATCATCCATGAAAAGTTCGGCGACGGCATCATGAGCGCGATCGATTACGAGATGTATATCGAACGCAAGGCCGATCCGAAGGGCGACCGTGTTGTTGTGACCCTTGATGGTAAATTCCTGCCGTATCGCGCCTGGTAATATCACACGCGGTTAAGGCAATCCCATATCGGCAGCG
Source organism: Thalassospira sp. MBR-102 (assembly GCF_040549275.1). NCBI lineage: Bacteria > Pseudomonadati > Pseudomonadota > Alphaproteobacteria > Rhodospirillales > Thalassospiraceae > Thalassospira > Thalassospira sp. MBR-102. The sequence continues at coordinate 137,842 of NZ_JBEPTC010000002.1, read as the reverse complement.
GATGACTATTGGTCCGCATGTCGCAGTCCAGTCAGGCCAATCTGCATGCGCGGGTTGGCCTGATCTGTTGTTGCCGTGGGACTGAAACAGGGCGGGAAACAGTCAATTGCCAAATTCGCGCTGGCGGGAAGGCCGTCTTATCCTGCATCTTGGGGACATCACGTTGGATAGGGGTTGATGATCTGGCGCAATGTGCGATCCCATCAACCGCCATGACCCTCATCAGGAAGGATAACAATCAGATGGCTGATCTGTCCGCATTTGACATCACCAAACGCTGGCCCGCCAAGGACCCCGATATCCTGCAGCTTTATTCCCTGCCGACGCCAAACGGGGTCAAGGTTTCGATCATGCTGGAAGAAACCGGTATCGATTACGAGCCGCATTTCATTGATATCGGCAAGGACGAAACCTGGACACCGGAATTCCTGTCGCTGAACCCGAATGGCAAAATCCCGGCCATCATTGACCCGAGCGGCCCGGATGGAAAACCGGTTGGCCTGTTTGAATCGGGCGCAATTCTTTTGTATCTGGCGGAGAAAACCGGAAAATTCCTGTCGTCTGATCCGATTGCCCGGATTGAAACCATCCAATGGGTGTTTTTCCAGATGGCGGCGATTGGCCCGATATTTGGTCAGCTTGGCTTTTTCCACAAATTTGCCGGGCGCGAGTATGAGGATAAACGCCCGCGGGATCGGTATGTTGGGGAATCCAAACGTTTGCTCGGTGTTCTCGAAACCCGTCTTGCCGGGCGTGACTGGATCATGGGCGATGAATATACCATTGCCGATATCGCAATCCTTGGCTGGGTGCGCAATCTGATCGGTTTCTATGATGCCGGGGCACTGGTTGATTATGACAGTCTGAAAAACGTTCCGGCATGGCTTGAACGCGGGCTTGCGCGACCGGCGGTAAAGCGTGGTCTGGAAATTCCGGCGCGTCCTTAGTTTGCCGGTGTTGTGCAATCAATTGGCCCGCCGGATGAAAAATCTGACCAGCCGGTCAGAAATGCTTTTCATCCGACCGGGCTGGGATTAACACATGGGGGTAATCCAGTATTCGTCCCACGTTTCAAGCGAGCCCACCCATGACCACCTCGACGACCAGCCGTATCAAGGATCCGGCACTTGCCGCCAATATCACCGATGAAACCCTTGCCTGGCGCGAGGTGATCTGCCCGGTGACGGCCAAATACGGCAATTACGTTGCCAAACGTGATCTGCGTGACAAAACCATCGTCAGTTTTCAGCACGTTCTTGAAGACACCATTCCGACCCTGCTGCCGTTTGTCAAAGCAGGCGCCACGGTCAAGGTGGGCGCGTGCAACCCCGACAGTACCGATGATGTTGCCGCGGCCTATCTGGCGGCGAACGGGGTCGAGGTCCATGCCTTTTCCGGCATGACGCCCGATGAATATGCCAAAAGCATCGATATCCTGTCAGACAGCCCGGCCGATATCGTGGCCGATATGGGTGGGGAGCTGATCGAGGCGTTCGTGAAAAAGGGCCATAAGGTTGATGGCGCGCTTGAAGCGACCACGACCGGCGTTCACCGCGTTGAAAAGCTTGATTTCACCTTCCCGGTCTTTAACTGGAACGATATCGCGATCAAGGATCGCCTGCATAACCGCCATCACGTGGCACAGGAAATGTGGCCGGTGTTTTCCAATGTTACCGGTCTGGCGCTTTATGGTCGTTCGGTTCTGGTGATCGGTTTTGGCCCGGTCGGGCGCGGCGTTGCCGAACGGGCGCGTAATCTGGGTGCAGTGGTTTGCGTCGCCGAACGCGATCCGGTTCGTGCGCTTGAGGCCCAGCATCACGGTTGCCGGGTTGTTGGCCTTGAAGACGGGCTTCGGGAGTGTGCGATTGTCGTTACCGCGACGGGTTTTTCCGGCATCCTTGGCGCGGATCAGATCAAGCTGGCGCGTCGTGGTGTCATTCTGGTCAATGTCGGGCATTCCAATACCGAAATTGACGTCAAATGGCTTGATACGCAGGAACGCACCCGGATGCGTCGCTATATCGAGCGTTTCACGCTTGAGAATGGCAAGGAAGTTTACCTTCTGAACCGTGGCAGCCTGCTTAACCTCGCACCGGGCATGGGGGGATCGGGCAAGGATCTGTTTGATCCGTTTTCCGCCATTCTGATCCGCGGGATCGACTGGCTGGCATCGGGTGGGGCATCGTCATTCAAGCCGGGATTCTATGCCTATCCGGCGGATGTCGAACGCGAAATTGCCGAGGCGGTTTTGCATTCGCACAGCTGATAGGGCGGAAGATGCAACAGGGCGGGGATATCGATTTCCCGCCTTTTGTATCAGAACCGGTATTTTGATACGGTTTGATACAAGTTAATGCCCCATTTGGCATAATATGGTGAAGTTTTTCTGGTTAGTTCATTCCGTTGTCGGGGTGTTCCCGGCTGCGGGGTGACATTCGGGACCACGATCATGAAAAACATATCCTTCATTTATGCCGGTTTTCTTTCTGTGATTACGCTGCTTTGGCTGGCGGCCAATCCGGGCCTGTTCGAGGTTGCCGAATTCATTCAGCTTCGAAATTTCATGGTCCAGTATTTTGGCACCCTGTCGATTGCCATCATGAGCCTGATCATGATTTTGGCGACACGTCCGGTCTGGCTTGAAGATTATACCGGCGGGCTCGACAAGACCTATCGGCTGCACAAATGGCTTGGCATTACGGTTCTGGTGACATCCGTGATCCACTGGCTTTGGTCGAATGGCCCGAAATGGGCATCGGCCCTTGGTCTGATTGAAGGCGGTCGGCGCAGGTCGCATGGGGATCAGATCGGATTTTCCCAGTTACAGGGCTTCTTTGCCGGTCAGCGCGGCTTTGCCGAGGGGATTGGCGAATGGGCGTTCTATGTTGCCGCGGCCCTGATGATTATTGCCCTGATCAAATGGTTTCCCTATCGCTGGTTTGCCAAAACACACACCTTTATCGCTGCGGCGTATCTGGTACTGGTGGTGCATGCGATGTTCCTGTTTGAATTTGGCAACTGGATCAGCCCGATTGGCATTGTGACGGCTGTGCTTCTGATCGCGGGCACGATATCGGCATGTATTGTCCTTGCCGGGCGGGTCGGCCGTAACCGGCAGGTCGCCGGAAAGATCGTCAATATCGTGCGTCTGCCTGATATCGATACCGTGCAGATCACCATCATGCCCGAGGCGGGCTGGCAGGGGCACAAGGCAGGGCAGTTTGCCTGCGTTGCCTTTGGGGATGACGAACGCCCGCATCCCTTTACGATTTCCTCGCACTGGAACCCGGAATTCCCGCAGATCACCCTGCTGGTGAAGGCACTGGGCGATTATACGGAAACATTGCCGGATAATTTGCGCGTCGGGGGTGACGTCCGGCTTGAAGGGCCCTATGGCCGGTTCACCTTTGGGCAGGGCAATGATCGTCAGGTCTGGATTGCCGGTGGTATCGGTTTGACGCCGTTCCTTGCAAAACTTGAAGAACTCGCGCTGAAACCGGCTGCGGGCGAACAGAAGATCGATTTCTATCAGGTCGCCCCGAGCGAGGATGCGACCCTGATGGACCGTATCCGGCAACTGGCGCACAAAGCCGGGGTTACCCTGCATGTCTGGCGCGACGATGTGGACGGCCTTTTGAAAGCGGAGCGGGTTCGAGCCGATATTCCCGACTGGCATGCCGCCAGTTTCTGGTTCTGCGGGCCACAGCCCTTTGCCGCGGCATTGAAACGCGATCTGGTCCGCGAGGGGTTGCCTGCCAAATCATTCCATACCGAACTGTTTGAATTTCGCTAGGTCAAAATGCAAAAGGGGCAGGTCTTGCGATCTGCCCCTTTTTTCAATCTGCGATCTTGCTGCCCGATCTGATCAGGCGCGATATCCGATGCGCAGATTGCCCCATTGTTCGCCATTCACGACAATCGGGATGTCGCATTCCTTCATGAACACGACTTCCGATCCCATGTCGCGGAAGTAGGTCTGCAACAGTTTGGGTTTGGTGTTGCGCGCCGCCATCAGGCCGGCCCGGTCGTCAAAGATGCGCCGGTTGCGGCAATTGCCCATGTTCCATGCCGGTTCACCGGGGCGCTGTGGCTGACTGTAAACCTTGTTATGGGTCGGCAGGAAGCCGTTGATATCCACCCCGGCGGCAAAGACGATATGTTTGTCCTTTTGCAGGATTTCTTCCTGCAAGGGGGTGAAATGCCGGTCGGTAAAGGGGATGTAGGGCGTCATGAACTGTATCGGATCAGAGCCCTCAATCGGTTCGTAGCGGGGACGGAACAGATCATCTTTGCGGATCTCGCCGCTGCGGATGCCGTTTTCCAGTACCTTTGCCAGTTGGGCCGCCAAGGGGGCGCCCAGTTCGGCGATCTTGTTGTCGTGATCGCGGGTTTTTTGCAAAAGCCCCATGATCGTGCGGTTGGCGTCTTCGTCCAGTTCGGTGAATTGGACATGCGATCCCAGACCTGAAACCGCTTTTAAAATGCCATGCAAACGTGTGCTGCCATCAAGCAGGATCGAAACCGGTTTGCCATTGTCCTGATCGCTGGCCTTGATGCGCGCCAGAAGACCGGCAACCGACATATCGGCGGAAACACCTTTGCGTTTGTCGCCATTGCCGAAATCCATTTCGATATCAACGGCAATCGGGACGCGTTCCTGATTGCGGCGGTTGCTGCTGTCACTGGTGCGCAGAACAACGCGGAACCGGTTTTCCATTTCGTTGATATCCTTGCGGATATTCGAAGAGAGAATACGCAGGTTTTCCGATGTCTTGCTGGCATTGTGCGATCTTTCACTTGCCAGTGCGATGTCGCTGGAAATGCCCTGCATATGGGTGGAAACTTCCTGCGCGCTGGTTGAAATCTCGCTGATGGCGGCGGTCTGTTGCTGAACCGATGATGCGATATCCGATGACAGCTGGCTGACTTCGTCAATCGCGCCGCCGATGCCCTCAATCGCGCCAACGGCGTCGGAGGTTGCGTCCTGAATGGCGGTGATCTGGGCGTTGATGTCGGAAATGGCTTTTTCGGTTTGGGATGCCAGGTTTTTCACCTCGTTGGCAACAACGGCAAAACCCTTGCCGGCATCGCCCGCGCGGGCGGCTTCGATGGTGGCGTTAAGGGCCAGCATCTTGGTCTGATCGGAAATGCGTTTGACGATATCGACAACCTTGCCGATCTCGCTTGCGGTGTCTGACAGGCTGTTCATCGTGACCGATGTTTCCTGTGCACGGGTCACGGCCTGACTGGCGATATCGTTGGTTTTGTGGATGCGGTCGGCGATTTCCTCGCTCGATGCCTGCAATTCCTCGGTCGCGGAGGCGACGGTGGAAACATTGTTGCTGGCAATGGCGGTGGTTGACGTGATCCGTTCAACCAGTTCCGACAGATCATGCGCATCGGATGCCATGGTTTGCGCGACGTCATTGGTACGTCCGGCCTGAAACCCGACTTCGGCGATGATGTTATCGGTTTCGCGTTCGATGATTTCCGACATCGACTGGATTTCCGATGCCGACCTTGCCTGTGCTGCGTGGCGTTCGGCCTTGGCCATCAGGCAGGCCATATCGCCCATCAGCATCGAACGGCAGGCATCGAGAACGCCGGGATCGCGTCGGCCGCGTCCCTCGGACGTCGCCAGCCTGGCGAAATTTTCGATTGTGTTGTGGTAGGCTTGGACGATGCGGCTGGCGGGGATGCCGGCAATGGCATCGGCCAGAATGTGATCGGCAAAGCAGGCATCGAAATCCGATCCGCTATTGGCCGCCATCAAGGTGCGCAGGCGTTTGGCCAGTTCGCTGACATGGGCCTTCGGATCGTGCGGATTGCGGCTGCTTTGGCCTGTGCCAAACAGCTCTGCCAGAAGGCTTTCGGCGAGCTTGTCGGCATGTTTGTCAAAGATTTCACGCGCAGCATGTGCACGCGTGAAAATTGCATTTTCCGGTGATGCAGACGCGTGATTCATGAAACGTCTCTCCCTGTTTCCCCATCGGCACATCAGGCCGCGCAGGCTTCGATTTTTTCGATTTTTTACCTGCTGATTGGGGTGATGTTACCACCGCAAGGTAGATATAAAGATATCATACTTTAGGTTGATACAAGAAAGAGGCCCGTCAAGGGTGACGGGCCAAGTTTGCCCAGGTTTTTCACCGGGGCCACGGTTCGCTGGAGGGAGACGAGTTCAGGGGGGCAATCGTTGGCTATCGGCCCAGAAGACCGCGGGTTACCACATGCGCCTGAATTTCGGCCGCCCCTTCGAAGATGTTGAGGATGCGGGCATCGCACAGAACCCGGCTGATCTGGTATTCAAGTGCGTAGCCATTGCCGCCATGGATCTGAAGCGCGTTATCGGCGTTCGACCACGCAACGCGCGCGCCCAGAAGCTTTGCCATGCCGGCCTCGATATCGCAGCGGATATCCTGATCTTTTTCGATGGCGGAAAAATAGGTCAGTTGGCGCGCGATCATGGTTTCAACCACCATCCAGGCGATTTTGCCGTAAACCCGCGGGAAGCTGTAAAGCGGATTGGAAAACTGGATGCGGTCCTGTGCGTAGCGCATGCCGATTTCAAGCGCGTTCTGGGCGACGCCAACGGCACGCGCAGCCGTCTGGATGCGCGCCGATTCAAAGGTCGCCATCAGTTGTTTGAAGCCCTGGCCCTCATCCCCGCCCAGAAGGTTTTCGGCGGGGACTTCGAAGCCGTCAAACGATAGTTCGTATTCTTTCATGCCGCGATAGCCAAGCACCTCGATCTCGCCGCCGCTCATGCCCTTGGCCGGGAAGGGATCGGCCTCCGTGCCGCGCGGCTTTTCGGCAAGCAGCATGGATAGCCCGCGATATCCGGTTTCATCGGGGTTGGTGCGCGCCAGAAGCGTCATCAGGTCGGAACGCGCCGCGTGGGTGATCCATGTCTTGTTGCCGGTGACCTTATAGGTATCGCCATCCTTGGTCGCGCGCGTGCGCAGATGCGCCAGATCCGATCCGTTATTGGGTTCGGTGAAGACCGCAGTTGGCAGGATTTCACCCGATGCCAGTTTGGGCAGGTAATGTTGCTTTTGCGCGTCCGTTCCGCCAAGGCGGATCAGTTCGGCGGCAATTTCGGACCGTGTGCCAAGCGAGCCCACCCCGATATAGCCGCGCGAGAGTTCCTCGGTCACGACGCACATCGCAGTTTTGCCCATGCCAAGCCCGCCGTATTCTTCGGGGATGGTCAGGCCGAAAACGCCCAGTTCGGACATCTCGTTGATAATTTCAATCGGGATCAGTTCGTCGCGTTCGTGCCAGCCATGGGCATGCGGGCTGACCTTTTCATTGACAAAGCGCCGGAACTGGTCGCGGACCATATCAAGGGTTTCGTCTTCAAGCCCGGTTTCGCCAAAGCGGCCGGTATCAAGGCTGTCCTTGATCTGGTCGGCAATCGCACGCCGGGTGGCGTCGTTGTTGCCCGAACCGGTCAGGGTCGCAACCGCGCGGCTGTCGCCAAGGGCGGCAATCACATCAGCCGGAACGCCAAGGGGTGAAAGACGGATGAACTCGCCCTGCGACATCGCGATGCCGCCTTGGATTTGCGCCAGATATTCGCCAAAGGCCGCCTGAAGGATCAATTGTTCAAGTGTTCCGAATTTGCCCTGCGTTTCAAGCCGATCAGCCCATGCCTTCATCTGCTTAAGTGCTGTGACATAGGTTGAAAACCATGCAAAGCCATGGGCGGCATACTGGTTTTCATCCAGTGCGCTGGCATCGATTTTGCCATCCACCGTCACGCTTTCGCGCATGGCGGTTTCGGCGGCGTGATGCACCGGGGCAAGGGCCGCCAGCGCGTCATCGCAAAGCCGGGTCAGTTCGGGCAGCAGGGCATTATCGCTCATCGGTCTGGTCCTCGGGTTCGGTCCATCTGGTGCATGAAGCAGACTATCATTGTTGTCCTGCCGGTTCGGCAAGGATTGAAAAGTGGCAGCCCCGATGCGGATCGGGCGAGAACGCATCAGGGCCACCAACGGTCAGTCGACGCTTTATGTGGGTTAGGCGTCGACTGCTTCTTCAAGGGTGCGCATGCCCGGGCGTTTGGCCTGAACCAGAACGGCCATGTTTCCGGGCTTGTGTTCGTTGCGCATCATTTTCATATGCGCACGCGGAATATCGTCCCAGCCAAACACTTCGGACATGCTGGGATCAATGCGGCGTTCAATCACCAGCTTGTTGGCCTGGGCGGCCTGTTTCAGGTTGGCAAAGTGGCTGCCCTGAATGCGTTTCTGGCGCATCCAGACAAAGCGCGCATCGAAGGTCAGGTTAAAGCCCGTCGTCCCGGCACAGAACACGACCATCCCGCCGCGTTTAACCACATTGCACGATACGGGGAAGGTCTGTTCGCCCGGATGTTCAAAGACGATATCGACATCATTGCCCTTGCCGGTGATGTCCCAGATCGCCTTGCCGAATTTGCGTACTTCTTTCATATAGTCGCCAAATTCCGGGCCATTCACGGTTGGCAACTGGCCCCAGCAATTGAAATCCTTGCGGTTGATCACGGCCTTCGCACCAAGGCCCAGCACGAAATCGCGTTTGCTTTCATCGGAAATCACGCCAATCGCATTGGCACCCGCCGTGGTAATAAGCTGGATCGCCATCGATCCAAGGCCGCCCGAGGCCCCCCACACCAGAACATTGTGACCGGGTCGCAGGATATGCGGGCGATGGCCAAACAGCATGCGGTAGGCGGTGGCAAGGGTCAGCGTGTAACACGCACTTTCTTCCCATGTCAGGTGTTTGGGACGCGGCATGAGCTGCTGGGCCTGCACGCAGGTGAACTGGGCAAAGGATCCGTCCGGTGTTTCATAGCCCCAGATGCGCTGGGTGGGCGAGAGCATCGGGTCGCCGCCGTTGCATTCCTCGTCATCGCCGTCATCCTGATTGCAGTGAATGACGACCTCATCGCCGACTTTCCAGCGTGTGACCTTTGACCCGACCGCCCAGACAATGCCCGACGCATCCGATCCCGCGATGTGATAGGGCAGGTCATGCACGTCAAAGACCGAGATCGGTTTGCCAAGCGACGCCCACACACCATTATAGTTCACACCCGCCGCCATCACGAGGACGAGGACCTCGTGGCTGTCAGGCTGGATCACCGGCAGGACTTCGCATTGCATGGCGGTATCGGGTTCACCGTGACGTTCACGGCGAATGGCCCAGCCATACATATTTTTCGGCACATGACCCAGCGGCGGGATTTCGCCGATTTCATACAGGTCTTTTTCTTCATGACCACCACGGAACGGCAGAACTTCAGCAGTCGTATTCATGGCCTTCACTCCTTGTTCGGGGTCGATCCGGGATGCGCTGTAAATGGCTGGTAATAAAATTACCTTGTGTTGCGCTGCGGTCGACGAATCCTCCAAGCCACGGAACTTGTGATATTTTCCCTGAAATGCACCGGTTTCCCTTGGGTTGTAGCCTGGTTCCCCGAATGCTTTCTTAGTTTTTGCTTTTATCGCGTTGCACAAATTGTTATATAATTATCCAAGTGATGTCTAGTAGGTAATTTAATAACGTTTTCTTGTAATAAACATAAAGCTTTTGGGTAATAAAGATACGCGAGGTCGCCATGTCGATGGAAAATCAACGCAGTGCAGCAAAGCCGGAACGCGACCGCCCGTGGTTGATCCGTACCTATGCCGGGCATAGTTCGGCCAGCGCATCGAACGCGCTGTATCGTCAGAATCTGGCGAAGGGGCAGACGGGGCTGTCGGTCGCGTTCGATCTGCCGACCCAGACCGGTTACGATTCGGACCATGTTCTGGCGCGCGGCGAGGTCGGCAAGGTCGGCGTGCCTGTATCGCATCTGGGCGACATGATGACCCTGTTTGAGGCTATTCCGCTTGATCAGATGAACACATCGATGACGATCAACGCACCGGCGGCATGGCTTTTATCGCTTTATATTGCCGTTGCCGAAAAACAGGGAACGCCGCGCGACAGCCTGCAGGGCACGACCCAGAACGACATCATCAAGGAATATCTGTCACGCGGGACCTATATCTTTCCGCCGGCACCCAGTCTGAAACTGATCACCGATGTTGCGGCCTTTACCTATCGCGAGGTACCGAAATGGAATCCGATGAATGTGTGCTCGTACCATTTGCAGGAAGCCGGGGCGACTGCCGAGCAGGAACTGGCCTATGCGCTGGCGACCGCGATTGCCGTGCTTGATGCGGTCAAGGCATCCGGTCAGGTGCCCGAAGAAGATTTCGCCAAAGTTGTCGGGCGCATTTCATTTTTTGTGAATGCCGGTATCCGGTTTGTGACCGAGATTTGCAAGATGCGGGCATTTTGCGAATTGTGGGATGAAATCACGCGGGATCGTTATGGCATTTCCGATGAAAAATATCGCCGGTTCCGCTATGGCGTGCAGGTCAATTCGCTTGGCCTGACCGAACAGCAACCCGAAAACAATGTGTATCGCATCCTGATCGAAATGCTGTCGGTGGTGCTGTCAAAGAATGCGCGCGCGCGTGCCGTGCAGCTTCCGGCGTGGAACGAGGCCCTTGGCCTGCCGCGCCCGTGGGATCAGCAATGGTCGCTGCGCCTGCAACAGATCATGGCCTATGAAACCGACCTTCTGGAATATGACGACCTGTTTGACGGCAATCCGGCGATTGAACGCAAGGTCGGATTGCTTAAGGACGGTGCACGCGAAGAACTGGCGAAAATCGATGCCATGGGCGGGGCGATTGCCGCAGTCGATCTTGGTTACATGAAACAGGAACTGGTGCGGTCCAATGCGCGCCGTCTGGCCGATATCGAAACCGGGCTGACCAAGGTGATCGGTGTGAATGCCTATACCGAAACCGAAGCATCACCCCTGACATCGGGGGAAAAATCGATCCTGACGGTCGATGACATGGCCGAACAGGAACAGATTGAAAAACTGAAAGAATGGCGGGCCGGTCGCGACCCGGCCGCGGTTGCCAGAAGCCTTGCCGATCTTGAAGCCGCCGCCCGCGAAGACCGCAACATCATGGAAAGTTCGATTGCCTGCGCCCATGCAGGCGTCACGACCGGGGAATGGTCCGAAACGCTGCGTCAGGTGTTTGGTGAATATCGTGCGCCGACCGGCATCACATCGATGATCGTGACCGGGGATGCAGACGATATCAAAAAACTGCGCAGTCGCGTGGACGAGGTTTCCGAAAAGCTTGGCGAACGCATGAAAATGCTGGTCGGTAAGCCGGGGTTGGATGGTCATTCCAACGGGGCGGAACAGATCGCGGTCAAGGCGGGCGATGCCGGGATTGACGTGCTTTATGACGGCATTCGCTGGACACCTGATGAACTGGTGCGCAATGCCATCGACGAAGGCGCGCATGTGATCGGGCTTTCGATCCTGTCAGGGTCGCATGTGCCGCTGGTGCGCGAAGTGGTCAATGGACTGCGCGCCCACGGGGCGGGGCATATCCCGGTTGTTGTTGGCGGCATCATCCCGGATGCCGATATGCTTGTTCTGCGTCAGATGGGGGTATCGGCGGTTTACACGCCCAAGGATTACCAACTGGTGCGGGTGATTTCCGAAATTGTCGATCTGGTGGATCGCAAGTCAACCGAACGTCCGGCCCCGCGTAACATCGAAGGCAAGCCGGAAGGGGCCGGAACGGCGATTTATTGATTGCGGCGGTTTTGCGGATTTGCTCAGCTCTTGACGGCAACCCGTGCTTGTTCAGTGCCGTGGCGTTCAAGAACCCAGCTTTCAAAGGTTGCGGCGGGCAACGGTTTGGCAAACAGGAAGCCCTGAATGAAGTCGCATCCCTTGTCGCGCAGATATTCGTGCTGCTCGACTTCTTCGACACCTTCGGCGACGACTTCAAGATTAAGGCTGTGGCCCAATCCGATCACCGCATCGACAATTGCCTTGTCATCCATATCGACATGGATGTCGTTGACAAACGACCGGTCGATCTTGATCGACGAAACCGGGAAACGTTTCAGATAGTTCAGGGATGAATAACCGGTGCCGAAATCGTCAATCGCGATGCGCACGCCAAGGGCCTTAAGCTCGTTCAAGGTTGAAACGGCCTTTTCCGGGTTGTTCATCAGGATCGATTCAGTGATTTCAAGTTCCAGCGTACCATCGGGCAGGCGGGTCTGATCCATGATCTGGGTGACGGAACTGACCAGTTCGGCATCCTGGAACTGTGCCGGTGACAGGTTTACCGCAATGCGCAGGCCCGGCAGACTGGTTTCGCGCCAGATTTGCGTCTGTTTGCAGGCCTTGTTCAGAACCCATGCGCCCAGCCGGTTGATCAGGCCGCATTCCTCGGCCACCGAAATGAATTCGCCCGGCAGGATCAGACCACGATCCGGGTGGTGCCAGCGCACCAGTGCCTCCGCGCCGACAACCCGCTCGGTGCGGCAATCGATTTTCGGCTGGTAGTAAAGTTCAAGCTGGTCATATTCCAGCGCGTTGCGCAGATCTTCCTCGATCGTTTTGCGTTCCTTGACCCTCTCGTGCATCGACGGCAGGAAGAACCGGTAATTGTTGCGGCCTTCGGCCTTGGCGGCATACATCGCCATATCGGCGTTTTTGACCAGTTGTTCGGGGTTTTCGCCGTCTTCGGGGAACAGTGTGATACCGACACTGGCGGTCGAATGCAGGCGAATGCCACGGCAATCGAATGGCTGGCAAAGTTCATCGATGATGCGCTGGGCAAGGGCAATGGTGTCTTCGATATTCTGAACATCGGTCTGGATGATGGCGAATTCGTCCCCGCCAAGGCGGGCGGCGGTATCGGAATCACGGATGATGCGCGACAGGCGCTGCCCCATTTCCTGGATCATCAGATCGCCAACGTCATGGCCAAAGTGATCGTTGATGTCCTTGAACCGGTCCAGATCGACAAACAGAACCGTGACCCCGCGCTGGAACCGGCGGGCGGATAGCAATGCCTGACGCAGACGGTCAAGGAACAGGGTACGGTTCGGAAGGCTGGTCAGCACGTCATGCACGGCCAGATGGCGCATGCGGGCTTCGGTCTGTTTGCGTTCGGTAATGTCGGTATAAGTCGCAACGTAACCGCCACCGGGCATCGGGTTGTGGTCAACCTGAACGACCCGGCCATTCGGGCGGGTGCGTTCCATGCGATACGGTTCGCGACGGCGCGCAATCGCAACGCGGTCGGAAATCAGCGCCTGAATGCTGACATCGCCATATTCGCCGCGTTCGGCGTTATAGCGCAGAATATCGGAAAGCGGCGTGCCTTCCTTGACCAGATCGCGCGGCAGGTTCAGCAATTCGATATAACGTTCGTTCCAGACCATCAGGTTCAGGTCCTGATCAAACAGGCATATCCCCTGACCGATATTGTGAAGGGTCGCTTCCAGAAGGGCCTGTTTACGCTGGGCTTCTTCCTGTGCCTGTCCCTGCAGGGCGACCATTTCGTTATATTCGCGGATCAGAAGGCCCAGTTCGTCCGAACTGTTCCATTCCACCGGGCGGCGCAGACGACCATGTTTGGTCATGCGGATGGAATGCAAAAGCCGGTTCAGCGGTTCCTTGATCGAACGCTTGTTCGCGATCAGAAGGCTTGCGGCAACAACCGCAATCAGCAAACCGAACAGGATCATGTCGATCACCATCCGGCGGAACAGCAAATCCTGAACGCGGGCTTCTGTGAAGTAAATCACAAGCTCGCCGACGTCATGACGCACATTATTGCGTTCAAAGAACACGCGACGCGACAGGCGCAGGGTATCGTTCAGCTCGGATTGTGATACGCCGGTATGGGCGAATTCTGTGCCATCGGCCCCCAATGCCTGCACCGCGACAATATCGCGATCCCGGCTCATGGCGTTCAGGGCTGATTCGATATTGTCGACATCAAGATACCAGAACGGTGTTGCCAGAACGCGGGCATTGATATCGGCGGTTTGTTCGATTTTCTCGTTCAAATCATCGCGCAGAACCGTGTAACTGACGTATCCGAAGACAACGAACAGGGCGAGGGAGAACAGGGAAACCAGCGGCAGCGCGATGAAAAGCAATCGGCTGCTAAGCGACTTCCGTTGTAAAAAGCCGTACGATCCGCGCGACAAGCGTATTTCTCCTCGGCACCCACTATCGACTAGTTAATGGCAACCATACTCGACCTTCGGGTGGGCTCCAATACCCCTAAGACTGTGCTTACTCAATCTGGAAGTCAGCCCAAAAGCAAGTTTGATTTCATTTTTTTCATATAGCATTCACAAAAAGTAATTCGACCCATCTATTTTGGATCGAAGTCCAGCAGCTTCAAGGACTTGTCTACCAAGTTTATTTTGTTTTTCTTATTTAGGATGCGTTTATTTTGGTACGGCCTGACGGGCGAGTTCGTCGCATCGTTCGTTTTCGGGGTGTCCGGCGTGACCTTTGACCCAGTGCCATTCAACTTTATGCGTTTTAAGAGCTTCCAGAAGCCTTTGCCAAAGCTCGACATTTTTGACCGGCTTTTTGTCGGCCGTTTTCCATCCGCGTTTTTGCCATCCCCAAATCCACTTGGTAATTCCGTCCCGGACATAGCTGCTGTCGGTATAAATGTCGACGATGCAGGGGCGTTTCAATGCTTCAAGCGCACTGATCGCAGCCATCATTTCCATACGGTTGTTGGTGGTTTCGGGATCACCGCCCGACATTTCCTTTTCCACGCCATTAAATCGCAGGATCGCGCCCCAGCCACCGGGGCCGGGATTGCCGCTGCACGCGCCGTCTGTGTAAATTTCGACGCGTTTGTCGTCCGTTCCGGTCATATAATTCTATTCCTCGCCCAGGCCATAGGCACTGGCACTGTCGATCCGTTGATGAAAGCGCAGTTTATTGATGTATTCGCGTGGGTTTTTCGGTGTGACCAGCGCATCCTTGGGCGTATTGATCCAGTCATAAAGACGGGTCAGCAGGAACCGCAGCGACGCCCCGCGCGCAAGGATCGGAAGGGCGGACAGTTCATCATCGGACAATGCGCGCACCTTGCCATAGCTTGACAGAAGGTTGCGGGCCTTGGTGACGTTAAAGCTGTTATCGGGTTCGAAACACCACGCATTCATGCAGATCGCAATGTCATAGGCCAGCAGATCGTTGCACGCGAAATAGAAATCAATCAGGCCGGAAACGTCGTCCTTGCCGGGGAAGAAAAACACATTATCCGGGAAAAGGTCGGCATGGATTACGCCTGCGGGCAACTGATGGGGCCAGTTGGCTTCGAGGAAGGCCAGTTCATCCTCGATCAGTTTTTCAAGACCGGGCTGAACGCCATCGGCATCGGCACGGCAGCTTTCAAACAGCGGACGCCAGCCCTTCACACTTAGCGCATTGCCAAGATACATGTCGAAATCCTGACCGGCGGTGTGCAATTGCGCCAGCGCGGTGCCAAGCCCCATGCAGTGATGGGGCATGATCCGGCGCGGCGACATGCCGTTCAGGAAGGATGTGATGGCGGCCGGACGTCCGCACAAACGGCGTAACGCAACCCCGTCCCTGCCGTGGATCGGTGTCGGGCAGTTCAGTCCCTTGGCCGACAGATGATCCATTAGGCCCAGATAAAAGGGTAGATCATCCGGGTTCACGCGCTTTTCATACAGGGTCAGGATGAAGGATGCCTGATCGGTCTGAAGCAGGAAGTTGGTGTTTTCGACGCCCTCGGCGATGCCTTTGAACGAAATCACGGTGCCGATATCGTATTCGGCGACAAAACGGGCGATATCTTCGTCAGAAACGTCGGTATAGACGGCCATGGGATATCCGGATTTCCTGCATCAGAGCTGGGTTAGCTGGCAAGCTGGCGGGGCAGCTTGAAGGTGACGTTTTCGTTGGTCAAAGTCAGGGTTTCGACCGTGACGTTATAACGTTCACGGCAGGCATCAATGACTTCCTCGACCAGAATTTCCGGGGCGGATGCACCTGCGGTAATGCCAAGGGTCGAAATGCCTTCGAGTTTTGACCAGTCGATATCCTTGGCGCGTTCGACCAGAACCGAACGGTCACATCCTTCGCGTTTCGCGACTTCGACCAGACGGTTCGAGTTCGACGAGTTTGGTGCACCCAGCACCAGAATGGCATCGGCGTCGGTCGCGATCAGCTTGACCGCGTGCTGGCGGTTGGTGGTCGCATAGCAGATGTCTTCTTTCTTTGGGACCTCGATCGCCGGGAAACGGCCTTGCAGGATCGAGATGATCCTGGCCGTATCGTCCAGCGACAGGGTGGTCTGGGTCACAAACGCAAGGTTTTCGGGGTTTTCGACCTGAAGGTTTTCGGCGTCTTCTTCGGTCTCGATCAGGGTCATGCTGCCCGGTGGCAACTGGCCCATGGTGCCGATGACTTCGGGGTGACCGGCATGGCCGATCAGAAGAATATGTTTGCCGTCCGCATGGTGGCGTTCCGCACCACGATGGACCTTGGACACCAGCGGGCAGGTTGCATCAAGATATTCAAGCTGGCGGTTTTCGGCGGCTTCGGGCACCGATTTCGGCACGCCGTGCGCGGAAAAGATCACCGGAACCCCGTCCGGGACGCTATCGAGTTCATCGACAAAAACCGCACCCATATCGCGCAGGCGGTCGACCACGAATTTGTTGTGGACGATTTCGTGGCGGACATAGACCGGCGCGCCATACTTCACCAGCGCCTTTTCGACGATCTCGATCGCACGATCCACCCCCGCACAGAAACCGCGCGGGTTGGCAAGGATGATCCGAAGGTCGGCTTTGTCAGACATGATACGGGTCCGAATGTTCATGATGCGCGACACCAGCCGCGATTATTCAAGTGTCTTCGTTACATAACCCGCCAGCACCGGACGTGCAATGACAGACACCATGCAAAGATGGATGTGGATGCATGTATTGGTGGCAATTGTTGTGAATGCACTGATTTCAAACGGAAGCGGGTTGTGTCGCCATATCGGAGCGAATAGACTGCGCGCGGCTGTGCCCGGATCGGGCATGACAGCGAATTTGACCAGTTCTATAGAGGCTTGGATGACGATTGCGAACGGACTGCGGCGTGTTTGTGCATTGGGTTTGGTGTCGTTTGCCGGTTTTCTGGCAGCGTGTGGCACGTTCGAAGAACAGCCGGTCCCGGCATGCCCGCGTGCCTTCCTGCCCAATGATACCGCCCGTCTGGTGCAGTTCAATGGTCAGGGCAAAGACCTGACCGATGTTATCCTTGAAGCCGAATTTGCCGGATATCTGGGCGATTGCGGCTATGACCTTGAAGAAAAGGTCCTGAACGTTGTCATCAGCCCGGTGATCAATGCCGAACTGGGCCCGGCAGCGCAGGGACGCAACGCAAAACTCCAGTATTTCGTGGCACTTAAGGACCCGTCCGGCGAGTTTATCCAGAAAAATCTGTTTGATGTCGACATGGTGTTTCCGAGCAATTTGAACCTGGCGCGCTATCGCGACGAGCAGGTGACTTTGAACGTGCCGCTGGATGATGTCTGGGCCGGTCCGGATTATGAAATCTATCTTGGTTTCCAGCTGAGTGCCGACCAGCTCGACTACAATCGACGCTTCGGAAAAAATTAATAATCCGGCCTATTATTCATTTTTAGTGAATAATCAAATCCCGCCCGCATCGCGTGGCGGGATTTTCGTTTTTGGACAAAAGTTCGTTTTCGGTAATCCTCATACAAAAGAATGGACATTTGCCGGAGGGACTAAAAAAGAGCTTTTAATCCTCATACTAATGGGTGGGGTCGAAAGGATATGATTTTTGGGGCTGGTCTGGTCGGATTCAAATCCGTATAAGGGGGCATACCCAAATGATCCCCGTGGGAGAGTGCCACGGTCTTGATCGATGCGTCGGATTGCATCGATAGGGATTGCGCGGACGCCGAAGGAGCAACCACCCCGGAAACTCTCAGGCAAACGGACCGCGGGGAGATGGGACTCTGGAAAGCAGGCGGCATCAGAAATCGATGTGCGCCTCGCCGAAGATGTAAGCAGACCGGTATCCAAACCGGCTGTGATTCTTTCAGGCTCCAAGACAGAGGGGGACGTGGTTGGCCACTGGTCGGCTATGTTTCTCAACGCCTGTCTGGAGACCTTGATGGCCGATCATCAAACCGAACTGCTGAAAACCGCCCTTTATGATTTGCATGTCGAACTGGGTGCCAAGATGGTGCCGTTTGCCGGTTACGGCATGCCGGTGCAATATCCGCTGGGCGTTATGGGCGAACATCTGCATACCCGTGCGAAGGCCGGTCTTTTTGACGTTTCGCATATGGGGCAGGTTCGCCTGACCGGCGAACATCGCGTCGCCGAGCTTGAAAAGCTGGTACCCGGTGATATCGCGATTCTGAAACCCGGCCGCACCCGTTATTCCGCCTTTACCAATGACGATGGCACGATCCTTGATGACCTGATGATCACCAATGCGGGCGACAGCCTGTTTCTGGTGATCAATGCGGCGTGTAAGGATGATGACATTGTCCATATGCGGGCCAATCTTGATAACGGTGTGGAGCTGATCGAGATTGATGATCGCGCATTGATGGCGTTGCAGGGCCCGGATGCGGCCCGCGTGCTGGCACGGTTTGCGCCTGCGGTTGCCGATATGAAATTCATGAGCTTTGCCGAGATCGATATTGCCGGTATCGCGTGCTTTGTCACCCGGTCGGGCTATACCGGTGAGGACGGGTATGAGATTTCCGTGCCGAATGAGCGCGCCGAAGAACTGGCGCGCAAGCTTCTGGCCGAGGAAGAGGTCGAGGCGATTGGCCTTGGCGCGCGCGATTCGCTGCGTCTTGAAGCCGGTCTTTGCCTGTATGGCAACGATATCGATACCACGACCACCCCGGTCGAGGGTGACCTGAACTGGATCATCAACAAGCGCCGCCGCGAAGAAGGCGGGTTCAAGGGTGCGGATGTGATCCTTGATCAGCTTGCCAATGGGGCGGATCGCAAACGTGTCGGGATCAAACCCGAAGGCAAGGCCCCGGCGCGTGAACACACCCCGATCCTGAACAGTGACGGTGAAGAAATCGGCGAAATCACCAGCGGTGGTTTTGGCCCGACCGTGGATGGCCCGATTGCGATGGGATATGTCGCAATTGAATTTGCCGCCCCGGGTACCAAAGTCGATCTGATGGTGCGCGGCAAGGCACGCCCGGCGGAAATCGTCGAACTGCCGTTTGCGGCACATCGTTACTATCGCGGCTGATCATCAGAAAAAAAGAGTTCGGGCAGCGTTTGCGGCCCGCAAAAGATACCGAGATTTTAGAGACAACTGATCTTACAGGGACGAATTACCATGGCTAAAAAATTCTCGCAGGAACATGAATGGGTTGAATATGAAGACGGTGTCGCGACCGTTGGCATTACCGATTACGCCCAGCAATCGCTTGGCGATATCGTTTATGTCGAGCTGCCGGAAGTTGGCAAAAAGCTGACCAAGGATGGCGATGCGGCGGTTGTCGAATCGGTCAAGGCCGCCAGCGACGTTTATGCGCCGCTTGATGGTGTCGTTGTCGAAGCCAACGAAGAGCTTGATGACAATCCGGCACTGGTGAACGAAGCCCCGGAAAGCGATGGCTGGTTCTTCCGCATGGAACTTTCCGATGAGTCCCAGCTTGATGAGCTGATGGACGAAGCTGCGTATAAAGACTTTGTCGAAGGCCTTTAAGATATGCGTTATCTTCCGCTAACCAGTGCGGATCGCGCCTCGATGCTTGAAACCATCGGGGCCGGGTCCGTTGACGAGTTATATAGCGACGTGCCCGAAGGCGCGTTGCTGTCCGAGCCGGTCGATCTGCCATATCATCTTGGTGAATTGCAGGTCGAACGCGACATGGCGAAACTGGCCGCCAAAAACATGGGCACGGCCAGCGTGCCGAGCTTCCTGGGCGCGGGGGCGTATCGCCACCATGTTCCGGCCACGGTCGATTACATCATCCAGCGTGGTGAGTTTCTGACGGCCTATACCCCGTATCAGCCGGAAATCGCACAGGGCACGTTGCAGTATCTGTTCGAATTCCAGACCCAGGTGGCATCGATCACCGGCATGGATGTGGCCAACGCATCGATGTGGGACGGGGCAACGTCGTGCGCGGAGGCCGTTCTGATGGCGTGCCGGGCCACGCGCCGCAAGAAGGCGGTTCTGTCGGGTGGCTTGCATCCGCATTACCGTGAAGTCACGGAAACCTATTGCCAGTATAGCGATACCGAAGTTGCCGGTCGTGACGGGCACCCGGAAAAGCAGGCAACCGCGGATGAGCTTGACGATCTGATCGATGATCAGACCGCGTGTGTGGTTGTCCAGTATCCGGACGTGTTTGGCCGTATTCAGGATCACACCAAGCTTGCGGATGCGTGTCATGCCAAGGGTGCGCTTTTGATTGTGGTGTTTACCGAGGCCATGGCCTTTGGCGCGGTCAAGTCACCGGGCAGCTTTGGCGCGGACATCGTCTGCGGCGAAGGCCAGTCGATTGGTAACAACCTGAATTATGGCGGCCCGTATGTCGGGCTTTTTGCCACGACCAGCAAACTGGTACGCCAGATGCCCGGCCGCCTGTGTGGTGAAACGGTCGATCAGGATGGCAAGCGTGGTTTTGTTCTGACACTTTCGACCCGCGAGCAGCATATCCGCCGCGAAAAGGCGACATCGAACATCTGCACCAATTCCGGGCTGTGTTCGTTGGCCTTTACGGTGCATATGAGCCTTCTGGGTGAAGACGGGTATCGTGGTGTGGCAACACTTAACCATGAAACGGCGTGCAAGACCGCCGATGCGATTGATGCGGTACCGGGTGCGGAAGTGGTCAATGACAGCTTCTTTAACGAGTTCACCGTCAAGCTTGCCAAACCGGCAGCCGAGGTGGTCGAGGCACTGGTTGCCAAGGGTGTTCTTGGCGGCGTTCCGTTGTCGCGCCTGTATCCGAACCGTGACGATCTGGGCAATTACCTTTTGGTGGCGGCGACCGAAACCAACACCGACGAAGACATCGCGGACCTTGCGTCTGCATTGAAGGAGGTGCTGGCATGAGCTTTACCACCCATACCGGTAACCGTGGACTTGTGCTTGAGGAAAAGCTGATTTTCGAGATGGGCGAACCGGGGCGTACCGGTGTTGACCTTCCGAAGCCAGCGGGCATCAAATCACGCCTTGGCGGCCTTGATCGCGATAGCGATGTCGGTCTTCCGGGCCTGTCCGAGCCGCAGGTGGTGCGTCATTTCACGCGCCTGTCGCAGAAAAACTTTGGCATCGATTCTGGCTTCTTCCCGCTGGGTTCGTGCACGATGAAACATAACCCGCGCCTGAATGAAAAGGTTGCGCGGATGCCCGGTCTTGCCGACCTGCATCCGATGCAGCCCGAAAGCACGGTTCAGGGCGCACTTGAACTGATCGACAGTTGCGCACACTGGTTGCTGGTTCTGACCGGGATGCCCGCGGTTTCCATGTCGCCCGCAGCGGGCGCACAGGGCGAACTTTGCGGCATGATGGCGATCCGGGCGGCCCTTGATGCGCGCGGTGAAAACCGTCGTCGTGTTCTGGTGCCTGAATCGGCCCACGGGACCAACCCGGCAACGGCGGCGGCTTGTGGTTTTACGGTTGATTCGATCCCCGCGACCGAAGATGGCCGTGTGGACCTTGCGGCATTCGAAGCCAAGCTTGGCGACGATGTGGCCGGTATCATGCTGACCAACCCGAATACGTGTGGGTTGTTTGAGCGCGACGTTCGCAAGATTGCCGATCTGGTCCATGCGGCCGGTGGGTATTTCTATTGCGATGGGGCGAACTTCAACGCGATTGTCGGACGGGTGCGCCCGGCGGACCTTGGCATTGATGCGATGCATATCAACCTGCATAAGACCTTTTCGACCCCGCATGGCGGCGGTGGACCGGGTTCGGGTCCTGTTGTGTTTTCCGACGCACTGGCCCCGTTCGCACCGATCCCCTATGTCGTGCGCAAGGGCGAGAAATTCCATCTGGTGGAAACCGCAGACGAGAAGGACGGCAACAAACCGTTCGGTCGCCTGAAAGGGTTCCATGGCCAGATGGGCATGTTCATTCGTGCGCTGTCTTATATGAAAAGCCACGGTGCGGATGGATTGCGTCAGGCGTCGGGCGATGCGGTTCTGAATGCCAACTATCTGCTGGCGCGCCTTAAAGGCAAGCTGAGCGTGGCGTTTCCGGGCTATTGCATGCACGAAGCCCTGTTTGACGATGATTTCCTGAAAGATACCGGTGTTTCGACGCTGGATCTTGCGAAAGCGATCATCGACGAGGGCTTCCACCCGATGACCATGTATTTCCCGCTGGTCGTTCATGGTGCGCTTTTGATCGAGCCGACGGAAACGGAAACCAAGGAATCGATTGACCAGTTCTGCGACGCGGTTCTGGCATTGGTGGCCAAGGCAGAATCGGGCGATGCGGAATTCTTCAAGAATGCACCGTATCTGACGCCACGCCGTCGTCTTGACGAGACGGCAGCGGCAAGAAAGCCGGTTCTGCGCTGGATGCCTGAAACTGCTTGATTTGCAACGCAACATAACCTTTTTGCGCACCCCGGTCATCTGGCCGGGGTGTTCTTTTTCAAAGGCTTGTTCTTGAAACCCATTGGACTTGTAGCAATCTGGACCCTTATACTCGTTTTAATGTGATCATCTGACCACGGGGGTGGGTGATCGGGGGAACAGGGATCGGGTCAAGCCCGTTGCCGGAGGATTGAAGTCAGCCATGACACGTCGCGTGCAGAAGGTTTTCACCGCAGAACGCCGTTTAAAAGAACGTTCGGGTGGTGTGGTCGAAGATTGGTCGGATTCCTTTTTCGATCCGACGCTTGAAACCGGTATGGGGGCAGGTGCGCCATTGCCAGCGCCGAAACCGGCTGCGACCGTTGACGCATCCGGGATCAATCAGGCTGTACTTGATGAAATTCGTGCCCTGAGGTCGGAAGTAGCCCAACTGCGCGATGCGGTGCGTGCCGGGGGCAGTATTGATGCCACCCATATCGCACCGGCATCGGATGGCGATGCGATGGATGTATTGCCCGATCCGGTCAGCAGCAATTTTACCCATAGCAATCGTCCGGGTGCGTCGGAACCGGACAAAGACGACCTCGAACTGATCCGCAAGCAGATCGAGGAAATGAACGAACATATTCACAGGGCGAAGATGCAGATCGCGTCGCTGCGTCATCCGAAGGCCGAGGATGACCGCCTTGTCAGTGCGACCACCGAACTTGATGCGATCATCAAGGATACGGAAATGGCAACGCATACGATCCTTGAATCCGCCGAACAGATCGACGATCTGGCGATGACGCTTAAAAATTCGGCACCATCCGACTTTGTGGCCGAACATGTCGAACAGATCGCGTTTCTGGTCACCAAGGTTTTCGAGTCCTGTAACTTTCAGGACATCACCGGCCAGCGCATCAACAAGGTGGTTCGGACCCTTGAATTCGTTGAAGAACGGGTTCACAACATGATCCTGATCTGGGGCGAGGATGCCTTTACCGATCTGCCGGTTCCCGAAAATGATGACGGGACGCCGAAGAACGAGGATGACGATCTTCTGAATGGTCCGCAGTTGGAAGGCGAGGGGATCAGTCAGGACGACATCGACAAATTGTTCGACTGAGTATTTCCAAATCGGGGTACCCGTCTTATATTCAGGGTTGAAACCCAGAAGAAGTCTTGTTTAAGAACAGGATTTTGCGATATCGCGATTTGTAATCGGTCAACCAAAAGTTTACATTTTTCGGATATCGTCGAGTTCATAAAAACAAAAGCAGCGTTGGGATGCGCGTAACGAGCAGTTGCGCGTGTTTTGGTGCGCTTGGAGGATGAAATGGGATTCTGGTCGCTTGGCACTTTGCGCCAGCCGAAAGCACAAGATATCAAATGGCGGAAAAGCCCGCGTGGCGAGTATTATCGCCTGTTCATGATCGATGATTTCAGCGAGCTGAAACTTGACAATGTTGGCGGTGTCTATCTGCTGTGGCATGGCGGGATCAAACCGTCATGGCTTGTCGCCGGGGCCACCGAAGATCTGGGCCACAGTTTTGTTGAACTGTCCCATGACCGTGACATTCGCGAATATGACAATCGCGGCGGTGTCTTCATGAGCTGGTCGCCGATCAAGGAAGATTTCCGCGAAGGTGTGGTGCATTTCATTGCCAAACACACCGACCCGACTTTTGAATGCGATTTTGACAGCCGGTCAGAACCGATCCCGGTTTTGCTGCCGCGTTAGGGGCCTGCCCCCAAGGCAAGGATGCGAGATCAAAATAAAAAGCTCCGCGGATCAGGCGGAGCTTTTTGCTTTTTGCAGGTGTTTCGGGCTTAGAGTTTGCCCAGCACGGTTTCGGCACTCGACACGTCAAAGGCGCCGGGTTCCTCGACCGCAAGATCAGTGACCTTGCCGTCATCGACAATCATGGCAAAGCGGTTGGCGCGTTTGCCAAGGCCGCGACCGGTCAGGTCGAGTTCAAGGCCGGTCTTGCTGACAAAGGCGAGGTCGCCATCGGACAGCATGGTGATGTTTTCACCGGCATTTTCGGCCTTCGCCCAGGCGTTCAGAACAAAGGCATCGTTCGATGCCAGGCAGACGATTTCATCAACACCCTTTGCCTTGATGGCATCGGCATTGGCAACGAAGCCCGGCAGATGTTTGGCCGAGCAGGTCGGAGTGAAAGCGCCCGGCACGGCAAAGACAACGACCTTGCGACCGGCGAAAAATTCGTTGGTGTTGACGGCTTCGGGGCCGTCGGCGGTGGCGCGGAAAAGCGTGACTTCGGGAAGTTTGCTGCCGACTTCGATGGTCATGGGGTTTTCTCCGTCATGCGGGGGGCTTGATTGCCGCCCTTGTTCTGGTGATTGGGTAGAGCCTTTTCCGTTGGGATTGAAGCGATTTTGTTCGCCAAACCCGAACCCTTCGGGCCGGGACATTCTTCTGCCCCGCAGCGTCAGGGATCTTGACCGTAGCCCCGCTACGCTCTGCGATCCCTTCCTTGCGGGACAGAAGAATGCCTCCGGCAAAACGCTTCAATCCCAACGGAAAAGGCTCTAGGGCCATCAAACAGCAAAACGGGTTGATCTTCAATCATATCCGTTGGGGTTTCGATGGTTTCAAATCTTTGTCACGGTTTATCGTGATCCCGAAAAGATGTGCATCACATCACTTTTTCACAAGGTCGGTACCACCGGATGCGCGGGCGATGGCATCAAGAACTTCCTGTTTGCCGAGCAGTTCGGACAGCAGAACACCGTCCGGTGCCTTGGGCCCGAATACGGCATTGAACGGAATGCCATACCGGCCATAACCCGCCAGATATTGCGAAATCACCGGATCGGGACGGGTCCAGTCGCCCTGCATCAGGATGACGTTATCGGCGGTCAGGGCAGCGGTCATATCGTCGGTTTCAAGGACCAGCTTTTTATTGACCTGACAGGTCACGCACCATTCGGCGGTAATATCGACCAGCACGGTTTTGCCATCGGCAACATGGCGGGCGATTTCATCCGGGGCGAAGGCCCGCCACGGCAGGGTTTCGGTGCTGGTGCGCGATGCGGTGTTCTTGAGCGGGGCCTTGGAAAAGCCCGGTGCGAACAGGGCGGCCAGCACGCCAAGGGTGGCGAGTGCGGTAAAGACATATTTGCGTTTCTGCACCGTCGTGCGATGGCGGGCAAACAAAAGAATACCGGCCATGACAAGGGCGATGCCAACCGCAATCGCCCCGCCCATCCCGATCTGCACGGCCAGAACCGACAGCAACCAGATGGCGGTGCCAGCAAGGGCCACGCCCAGAATGCCTTTGACAAAGCCCATCCAGCGACCCGGTTTGGGCAGAAGGCGGGCGATTTCGGGCCGGGCGGCAATCGCCAGATAGGGCACGGCCAGCCCGATGCCAAGCAGGGTGAATATCCAGAAGATGTCAAAGCTGCTGCCGGCCAGCGCGAAGCCGACAGCCGTGCCAAGGAACGGGGCCGAGCAGGGCGTTGCCAGAAGGGTTGCGAACATGCCGGTCAGGAAATGACCGCCAAGGTGGTGACCGGATTTTTCGCGCGCGGTGATGGTATCGTTGGCAGCATTGCCGAGTTCGGCCGGGCCATTGATTTCAAACAGACCCCACATATTGAAGGCAAACAGGGCCACGATGATCGTCATCACGGTCAGGAACAGGGGTTGCTGGAACTGAATGCCCCAGCCAATCGTGCCACCGGCAAGCTTGATGGCGATCAGGACGGCCGCGATCAGCCAGAAGGAGGTGATGATGCCCGCCGCACTGGCAAGGAAGCCGCGGCGCGTCGCACTGCGCGCAGAGCCTTGGGCCTTCATCGCCGACATCACCTTGAGCGACAGGACCGGCAGGACGCAGGGCATGAAATTAAGGATAAACCCGCCCAGAAGGGCCAGCGCGCCCAGCAACCACAGGCTGGTGGTGGCGATGCCGGGGCTGGACGTCGCGTTGCTGCTGGTGGTGGTGCTTGTGCTGCTTGTGCCAGACGGCGCGGCGGCAATCTGACGGTCCTGTTCGATGGCAAGGGGGCCGGCGATAACGGTGACGATCACGTCATCGCCAATCGTGGCCTGATCGTCTTTCAGGCCATAGATCGGAATCCGGAACTGCTGTGTGCCGGTTGCGTCATCGGTTGCGGTCGGGACCGGCACGCCAAAGCCAAGGCGGACATTGCCTTCGATCAGGATTTCGACCGGGTCGGATGCGGTCTGATCAAGGCCGGTGATCGCGACATTCAGGACGGTCTGGTCATTTTCGCCTGATTGTGCGGTCGACTGCCAGATATCACTGACCGACATCGGCAGGTTGTCCCCGCGAAGCGGCACACGGGATGCGAATTTTTCGATATCGTGGGCAAAGCGGCTGATGCCTGCTGTATCGCCGTTTGCGCCATCCGAAAGGCTGGCGGGGATATCGAGGGTGAAGTTTGCCTGTGCCGGGATGCAGACGTCGCTACAGACCAGATAATCGACATCAAGCTCGATATGGGCGGCCTGTGCGGGATCGGTCACCGGCACATCAATCGGAAGGATGATGTGATCCTTGTAGCCGAATGTTTCGAGGCCAAAGATCGAAAAACGATGCGGGGCGGGCCAGCGGATTTGACCGTCGCCGATATTGGTTGATCCGGTCCAGTCGAGTTGCGGCGGGAAACCGGCATCCCCGGCACTGCGCCAATAGATTTTCCAGTCGGGCTTAAGTTCGAATTCAAGACCAAGACGGATTTCATCGCGGCCATTGATGGCATCGCGCGCACTGATCAGGCGGAGTGATGCAAAATCCTCGTCAACCCAGTTGCTGGCCGCTGTCTGCGCGCTTGCACCCGCACCAAACGGGGGGATAGTCGCAATCACAAGGCCAAGGGCTAGGAACAAAGATCGGATCACGGTGGCTTCCTTCTGGTCGTGAAGTCTTTTTACATCTTTCGGGGCGCGGCAGGAACGATGATGTTCCATTTCATGGATATGGCACAAACGGCTGCCTTGTGCCATGTGGCGATGGCTAATAGCTGTTGATGTTCATGGCAAGGCACGACTGCGTTACCGGGATGTGTGCAGGTTGGTGTGCCGGTCAGTGTGCCCATCGATGTGATCTTAAACACCATATTTTTATGCCGGTGTTGCTGTCGATTGCGTGTCAGGCTACCTACATGTAGCGCAGTGGCGCGTTGCGTCTTTGATCAATGTCATTTTTACCCGTTTTGACGCCAAGGGTGGCTTTCGATGGTAATGTGTGACGGATCGCGCTAGGCTTGAGTGAACAGCACAGGAAAAGTTCGGGAATGGGAATTAGAGATCACACTGGCGAATATCTTGAAGGGAAGCTGCTTGTGGCGATGCCGGGCATGCGCGACCCGCGTTTTTCGCAAAGCGTGGTTTATATCTGTGCCCATAACGAGGATGGCGCGATGGGGCTGGTGATCAACCGGCTGATCGACAGCATCACCTTCCCGGAATTGCTTGAACAGCTTGGCATTGCGCGCCCGGCGCCGACGATTGAAGATATTCAGGTGCATTTCGGCGGACCGGTCGAAAGCGGGCGGGGCTTTGTTCTGCACAGTACCGATTTTGAGAACGAGGCGACATTGCATGTCGATCCGGGTGTTTCGGTGACGGCAACGGTCGATATTCTTGAACAGATTGCGCTTGGCGAAGGTCCGAAAAGCAGCATTCTGGCCCTTGGTTATGCCGGATGGCGCAGCGGGCAGCTTGAAAACGAGATTCTTGCCAATGGCTGGCTGCATGTCGATGCCGATGCCGACCTTCTGTTTGGTGTTGATTGCGAAGACAAATGGGAACAGGCCTTTGCCAAGCTGGGTTTTGCCCCGGAACTTCTCTCGGGCGAAGCGGGCCACGCCTAAGGCCACGGGACCAAACTCTGCACATGAAAAAGCCTGCCGTTTCCGGCAGGCTTTGATGTTTTGGTGACGTTTCAG
This sequence comes from Thalassospira sp. MBR-102, assembly GCF_040549275.1. Lineage (NCBI taxonomy): Bacteria > Pseudomonadati > Pseudomonadota > Alphaproteobacteria > Rhodospirillales > Thalassospiraceae > Thalassospira > Thalassospira sp. MBR-102. Next base: position 109,420 of record NZ_JBEPTC010000002.1, on the reverse strand, counting down.
GCCAATAAGCGGATCAGTCAAACAGGGCGTCGATTTCTTCCTGCGAGAAGATCTGATCGATTTCGTCCTGACTGACGCGTTCGACGTTTTGCGGTGCGCGGGTGACGGTTTTATCGAGATTGTCCTGACCTTTGGGGTCGGCGGGCAGATCAAATTCGCCAAAGTCATCCTCGCCCCAGATTTCGATGACGCGGGTGACGCGTTCCTCGATATATTTCATGGTGTTGACGACTTTGGTGATGCGCTGCCCGGTCAGATCCTGGAAGTTGCAGGATTCAAACACCTTGACCACCAGATCAACGATGTCGTCGGCAAGCCCTTGCGTGTAGTCATCAGGGGCGGCAGAGCGGATATTATGGGCAACCGCATCGATTTTTTCGACGGTTTCAAGGATGTTGGCGGTGGCATCCTCGGTCGCGGCGACGACGGAATCAAGTTCGCCCTTGACGATGTTGATCCGCGTGCCGCTGCTGTCGTCCGGCGCGGTATAGAGGGCGGCGATTTCGCGCTTGGTTTCCTGAATGGAATTGGCGAGTGCGCGAATTTCGGTCTTGAGCATGCGAAGCTCGTTGCGGGCGTCGTCCTGATCATCATCATCGGCGCGCGCATTCAGCTTCTTCTGTTCTTCCATCATGATGCGGATGTCGGACAGAAGTTCTGCCTTCAGATCCTCGATCGCATTATGGAGTGTCGACATATCCGCACCACCCACTGCGCCGCCGCCATCAGGGGACGGGGCCGGTAGCGGCAGGGAGACGATATCACTCATACTTTCCAGCTTGTTGAGCAGCCGGAGCTCTGCGGTGAAAAGCTTTTTGCTTCCTTGGCGGGACATGAGCGAACCTCGATCTGAAACGTCACGGTAATCCTGTTCCGATGATAATCCACAAATCATCCCGGAACAGAAAAATATAATACTTTTGCATAGAATGGTTTCAGCCAAACGATCAGTTTGGCAAGACCACTCCCCTGATATTGGGGAAGATTCCCTCAATTAAAGGCATCTGCGCGTTTTTATGTAGGTTTCGTGTCCCGAAATACGGAAGCCGGTGCGCTTTTTTCCGGTGATTTCCTTGTGATTACAATCACAGAGATCGCCGCGTTTATCAACCTTTGTGCGGTGCATTCGAAAAACTTCATGCGTGCGGTCGGGGCATGCCGGGCCCGGTGTTGAAACGGGGAGTGATGATTTTACGACTCGGAACAGGGTAAATGATTGATTGTGATGGTTTTGCCTGTGGATAAAGTGGGCAAACGGAGGTGATTCTGGCGGTAAAACACGCGTCGTTCGGGGGATGCCGATAAATCCGTACTTAAATAAGGATTTTACCTGCGGTTTGTATCGCCTAAAGGATAATTTTGCCCTGTCTGTTGCGTGGCAGCAAAGCGGGCTATGATGGTCCGGCGCGATGAGGAATGGCACCATTTCTATCGCAAGGGTAGGGGATTGGATTTAGAAAAAAATTGAACCCATGCGCTAAATTCCTGAAAGGAAAAGTAATATTTTTGTGCAACGCAGCGAGGTTTTTTCTGGAACAGGCTGTTAAGATAGGCTATTCGCCTTCCATACCGTTGTGCCGCAGTGCATGCGGGTTTGAAAATCAGGTTTGTCTGATGTTACGTCGCGATCCTGGTGGCTATGCCGATTTATGGTTGAGTCATCACGGCATACCTTTTCGATGAACGAACAACCCGTTATGTTCGTATATGTCGAGGGTCACGATGTGGCTTTCCTTTGGACAAATTGCCTTGAGATGTAATGCGAGGGGGCAGATTCGCATGTCGATCAAGATGCTGTTTCCCATTCTTTTGCTGGGATTGGCAGTTCTGACCGGACTGGATAGTGCCGCGCTTGCCGCGGTTGGTCAGCCTGAGCCATGGCAACTGGGTCTTCAGCACCCGGTTTCGCCGGTGGCTGTACAGGGCCATGATTTCTTTATTCTTCTGACATGGCTGATGACCGCCGTTACGGTGATCGTCCTGCTGTTGTTGCTTTATGTTCTTTTCCGCTTTAGCCGGAAACGGAATCCCATCCCGTCCAAGACCACCCACCATACGCTTCTTGAAATCGTATGGACCGTGGCGCCGGTCCTGATCCTTCTGATTATTGCGATCCCGTCGTTCCGTCTGCTGTATTTCGCAGACCGCGTCGAAGACGCCGATATGACGCTGAAGATCATCGGCAAGCAGTGGTACTGGACGTATGAATATCCCGACAGCGGCAATTTCACGTTCGATTCCCTGATGATCGACGAGGAAACCGCCGTTGCAGAGGGCAAGATGCGCCTTCTGGATGTGGACAACCCCGTCGTTCTGCCGGTTGACACCAATATCCGCCTGATCATGACATCGGACGATGTGATCCATAACTGGGCCATGCCGTCGCTGTTCATCAAGCTGGATGCCGTGCCGGGCCGCCTGAACGAAACCTGGACCCGCATTCCGGGCGAATATGCAGGCACCACCTTCTATGGTCAGTGTTCGGAACTGTGTGGCGTGAACCACGCCTACATGCCGATCGCGGTCAAGGCCGTGACCATGGAAGAATACGAAGCATGGGTCGCACAGGCCCAGGAGAAATTCGCGTCGGTTGATCTGCCGTCGCCGGTTTCTGTGGCTTCGGCAGAGTGAGGGAGAGATTTATGGCTCACGCTGACACACATTCGCATGATGATCACATGCCCGGTTTCTTTTCCCGTTGGTTCCTTTCGACCAACCACAAGGATATCGGCACGCTCTATCTTGCATTCTCGCTGGTTGCCGGTCTGATCGGTGGTGCGTTTTCGGTCTGGTTCCGTATGGAACTGGCCCATCCGGGCACCCAGATCATCGAAGATCACCAGTTCTTTAACGTTCTGGTCACCGCACATGGCATGATCATGGTGTTCTTTGTTGTCATGCCCGCCATGATTGGCGGTTTTGGCAACTGGTTCGTGCCGATCATGATCGGTGCGCCCGACATGGCGTTCCCGCGACTGAACAATATTTCGTTCTGGCTGCTCGTGCCGGCCTTTGCCCTTCTGATGCTGTCGGCGGTGGTCGGTAGCGGTGCCGGGACCGGCTGGACGGTTTATCCGCCGCTGTCGGCCTCGCTTGGCCATCCCGATGCATCGGTTGATCTGGCGATCTTTGCGTTGCACCTTGCGGGTGCAAGCTCGATCCTGGGGGCGGTGAACTTCATCACCACCATTTTCAACATGCGTGCGCCGGGCATGACGCTTCACAAGATGCCGCTGTTTGCGTGGGCGATGCTGGTAACCGCGTTCCTGCTGCTTCTGGCGGTGCCGGTGCTGGGTGGTGCGATCACCATGCTTCTGACCGACCGTAACTTTGGCACGGATTTCTTCAATCCGGCCGGTGGCGGTGACCCGATCCTGTATCAGCACCTGTTCTGGTTCTTTGGTCATCCCGAAGTTTACATCATGATCCTGCCGGGCTTTGGCATCATCAGCCACATCATTTCGACCTTCTCGCGCAAGCCGATTTTCGGCTATCTCGGGATGGCTTATGCCATGGTCGCAATCGGTGTTGTCGGTTTCATCGTGTGGGCGCACCACATGTATACCGTCGGCCTTGATGTTGACACGCGTGCCTATTTCACCGCGGCAACGATGGTGATTGCGGTGCCGACCGGGGTTAAGATATTTTCGTGGATTGCAACGATGTGGGGCGGCTCGATCGAGCTTCGCGCACCGATGCTGTGGGCGATCGGGTTTATCTTCCTGTTCACGGTTGGTGGTGTGACGGGGGTTATCCTGGCGAACTCGGGCATGGATCTGCCGCTGCATGATACCTATTTCGTGGTGGCGCATTTCCATTATGTGCTGTCGCTGGGGGCGGTGTTCTCGATCTTTGCGGGCTTCTATTACTGGTTCAGCAAAATGTCGGGTTACGAGATTTCCGATCTGGGCGCCAAGATTCATTTCTGGCTGTTCTTTATCGGTGTCAACCTGACCTTCTTCCCGCAGCACTTCCTGGGGCTGGCCGGCATGCCGCGCCGTTATGCCGATTACCCGGATGCGTTTGCGGGCTGGAACCTTGTTTCGTCCTATGGTGCGTATCTTTCATTCGCAGCGACGATCTTCTTTGTCGGGGTGGTGGCGCATGCCTTCATCCGTGGCAAAAAGGCCGAAGCCAACCCATATGGCGAAGGTGCGGATACACTGGAATGGACCGTCAGCTCGCCGCCGCCGTTCCATACCTTTGACGAACTGCCGCGCATCAAGTAATTGATCCGATCTTGCGTTCCCCGCCGGTGACCATGGGTTCCCGGCGGGGAACATACGACCGCCCCGAGAAAAGAAGACCAGAATTACATGACCAAGCAGGCCGCCCAGCAGACCCTTGCAATCGATAACATCGCCGCATTACCGGTGTCGGAAGTGCGCGACTATATCGCGTTGCTTAAACCCGGTGTGATGACCCTTGTGGTGTTTACCGGTGCCGTGGGTCTTTTGATTGCACCGGGAACAATGCATCCGTTCCTGGCACTGGTTGCGATTGCCTGCATTGCCGTTGCCAGCGGTGCGGCGGCATCGATCAACATGTGGTACGACCGCGACATCGATATCCACATGAAACGCACCCAGAACCGCCCGATCCCGGCGGGGCGTGTGCCCGCCGACGAGGCGCTATCGCTGGGGATTGCGTTATCCATTCTTTCGGTGACCGTCATGGCGGTTGCGATCAATTTTGCCGCCGCCGCCCTTCTGGCGGTGTCGATTGCGTTTTACGTGTTTGTTTACACCATGTGGCTGAAGCGCAGCACACCGCAGAATATCGTCATTGGCGGTGCCGCCGGGGCATTCCCCCCGATGATCGGCTGGGCGTCGGTGACCGGCGGGATCGATATCAATTCGATTGCGCTGTTTCTGATTATCTTTATGTGGACGCCGCCGCATTTCTGGGCGCTGGCCCTGTTCCGGTGTGGCGATTATGCCAAGGTCGGTGTGCCGATGATGCCGGTTGTGGCCGGGGAGGCCGCAACCAAAAAGCAGATGCTGATCTATACGATCCTGTTGTTGCCGATCACGTTTGTGCCGGTCGCGACCGGGTTGCTTGGCGTGTTTTACGGCGTGACGGCGGGACTGACCGGTTTGTGGTTCCTGCGTCATGCGGTTCGCGTGTTGCGCAATGCGGAAGAAAAAGCACCGCACAAGATGTTCGGATATTCGATCCTGTATCTGTTCGTTCTGTTCGGGGCGATGGTCGCCGATGTCTGGATCAAAGGATATCTGGCATGACCGAGCCCAAAATGACCAAAGCCGAACTCGACGCGTTTTACGCCAAACGGCGCAAAAAGAACTGGGCGTTTCTTGTCATTCTTGGCGGGTTGGCGGTTCTGTTTTTCGCCATCACCATTCTTAAGATGAGCTAGGGCATATATGGCTGATCAGAAGCATGCGGACAAAACAAAGGCGCGCAACAAGCGCGTATTGCTTGGTTGTGTTGCCGTTGTTGGCGGCATGATTGGCCTGTCTTATGCTTCGGTCCCGCTTTATGCGCTGTTCTGTCAGGTGACGGGATATGGCGGCACGACGCAGGTTGGCACCGATGCGCCGCGCGATGTTTCGGAAAAAACCATCAAAATCCGGTTCAATGCCGATGTGAATTCCCGTCTGCCGTGGCAGTTCAAGCCCGAGCAGCGCGAAATGACCGTGAAACTGGGCGAAGACAACCTTGCTCATTACATGGCCGAAAACATGTCGGTCAAACCGGTTACCGGTCAGGCGGTTTACAATGTAACGCCGCTTAAGGCCGGGCAGTATTTCAGCAAGATCGCCTGTTTCTGTTTTGACGAACAGACGCTTGAACCCGGCCAGCGTGTGGATATGCCGGTCAGTTTCTATGTCGATCCGGCGATTGCAGAAGACCCGAATACCCGAGACGTGAAGACCATTACCCTGTCCTATACCTTCTATAAGGCCGAGGCATCGGTCGAAGGGCCGGACGGGGACGAAGAAAATGGGGGCTAGGGCCTGATGATTGTGCAGGTATCCCGGTTTCCAATGAAGAGAGCTTTAAAGGTTTCATTTGTGAGGATTGAGGGGGGCGAGGAATGAGTGATCACGCTCAGAAACATCCGTTCCATCTGGTAGACCCGAGCCCGTGGCCGTTGGTGGCTGCGATGTCGGCAGGGCTGTTTACCGGTGGCATGGTCATGTTCATGCATTCGGATCGTGCGCCGACAGATTTCTGGCTGGCAGCACTTGGTTTGGCGGGCATTCTTTTTGTGATGTTCCGCTGGTGGAGCAACGTGATCAGCGAGTCCAGCATCTACCACAACAAGGTGGTGCAGATCGGCTTGCGGTATGGCATGTCGCTGTTTATCGCGTCCGAGGTGATGTTCTTTGTCGCCTTCTTCTGGGCATTCTTCCATAACGCGTTTGTGATTTTCAGCCCCGGCGTGACCGAATGGCCGCCAGCAGGCGTTGAAGTCCTTGATCCGTGGGATTTGCCGTTCCTCAATACGCTGATCCTGCTTTTGTCGGGCTGCACGCTGACCTGGGCGCATCATGGCTGCCTTGAAGGCAAGAAAAAGGATATGGTGCAGGGGCTGGCGATTACGGTTGCCCTTGGCGTTATCTTCCTGTGTCTTCAGGCTTATGAATACAGCCATGCCGCATTCGGTTTTGCCGATGGTATTTATTCATCGACCTTCTATATGGCGACCGGTTTCCACGGTTTCCATGTGTTTGTCGGTACGGTGTTCCTGGCGGTGTGCCTTGGCCGTGCGATCAAGGACGGCTTCAAACCCGATCATCATTTCGGTCTGGAAGCCGCAGCCTGGTACTGGCATTTCGTTGACGTTGTCTGGCTGTTCCTGTTCTTTGCCGTTTACATCTGGGGCGGCGAATAAAGGATACCGGTCACCCAATGACCATGGATTATTATCCAGCACTTTCCCCCATACGCACCGGGCTGGCATGCAAATGCCCCCGCTGCGGTGGGGGAAAGCTGTTTTCGGGCTTTCTGACGGTTCGCGAGAGCTGTGATCAGTGCGGTCTTGACCTTCGTGGTCATGATGCCGGTGATGGCCCGGCGATTTTCATCATTTTCATCCTTGGTTTTGTCGTGGTGCCGCTGGCGCTTTGGGTCGAGATGACCTATATGCCGCCTTTGTGGTTGCATGCGGTGTTATGGTTTCCGACCATCATCGGGGTAACACTGGCCTTGCTGCGACCGTTAAAAGGCCTCATGGTGGCGCTGCAATATCGCCATCGGTCGACTTCCGAACAGGATTGAACCCAATAGATGCCCCTTCTGACGACACGCCCCAGCCCTGCGATCAAAATCTGTGCCGGTCTTGCCCTTGTGATCCTTCTGGGACTTGGGTCCTGGCAGGTGGATCGCCTGTTCTGGAAACAGAACCTGATCGCGGAACGTCAGGCGCATGCGTCCGAGCCGCCGATTGCCGTGCCAACCGATGTGGCACCGGACCCGGCGATGGCATTCCGGGCTGCCTATGCCGACGGTCATTTCCTGAACGATCAGGAAATGTATCTTATGGCGCGCACACGCCGGGGCAATATCGGGTTTCATCTGATCACGCCGCTGGAACAGGAAGATGGCCGGATCATTCTGGTCAATCGCGGCTGGGTGCCGCAGGATTATCGCGATCCGTCAACCCGGCCTGACAGCCTTATTGAAGGCAATGTTCGGGTGACGGGTGTGTTGCGCCTGCCGCAGACCCGACACTGGGTTCAGCCGGAAAACGAACCGCTGGAAAACCAGTGGTTCTTTGTCGATGTCGATGCGATGGCCGAGGATAGCGGGGCGGATCTTGCCAGCCGCTATTATCTTGAACTTGACGAAACGGAAATCCCCGGCGGGTTGCCGATTGGTGGTCAGGCCAAAATCGATCTTCCGAACAATCATCTTCAATATGCGATCACATGGTACAGCCTTGCGCTTTCGCTGATTGTGATCTTTATTCTGTATCACCGCCGCCCGCAGAAGGATGGCGCAGACAGCTGATCTGGCTGCCTGTGATCCAGCCCTTTGATTGCCGGATGCCGCCATTGTGCGGCGTTTTGGCCGTGCTTTTTTTGCCCCGTTTTCCGGTTCCGCCGAACAGGAGTTTCCATGACTGACGCCTATAAATCGCTTGAAGCCCGTTTTCGCCGCATCAATGTTCTGTCCGATATAGGCGGCATGCTGCATTGGGATATGGCGGCAATGATGCCCAATGGCGGGGCCAATGCCCGGTCCGAGCAACTGGCGACCCTTGATGTCATGGCCAATGAACTGATCACCGCACCCGATATGGGCGATTTGATCGAAGCCGCAGGCGCAGAGAACCTTGATGCGTGGCAGAAAGCCAATCTGGCGGAAATGAAACGCAATTGGGTACATGGCACGGCGGTGCCGTCCGATCTGGTGGAGAAAATGTCGCTGGCGGCGACGTCGTGCGAGGTCGCATGGCGCGGGGCGCGGGCCGATAACGATTTTGCCGGACTGCTGCCGAAACTTCAGACCGTTCTCGACCTGTCGATAGAGGCGGGCAAGGCCAAGGCCGAGGCCCTTGGCACGTCGGTCTATGACGCGCTTCTGGATCAGTATGATCCGATGATGCGGTCTGATCGGATCGATAGCCTGTTTGCCGAACTGGAATCGTTCCTGCCGTCTTTCACCGCCGAGGTGATTGAACGCCAGAAATCCGAACCGGCCCCGATCAGCCCGGCCGGGCCGTTCCCGGTTTCGGTTCAGAACAAGGTCGGCCTTGATCTGATGCAGGCGGTCGGTTTTGATTTCGAGCATGGCCGTCTGGATATTTCACATCATCCGTTCTGTGGCGGCATTCCCGATGATGTGCGCATTACGACGCGCTATGACGAGAATGATTTCACATCGGCGATCATGGGGGTTCTGCATGAAACCGGCCATGCGATGTATGAACGCGGATTGCCCGGCGCGTGGCGCAATCAGCCGGTGGGCAAGGCACGCGGGATGACCTTGCATGAAAGCCAGTCGCTTCTGGTGGAAATGCAGGCCAGCCGGTCGGAAGAATTCCTGACCTATGCCGGGCCGGTCTTCAAGACGGCGTTTGGTGGCGATGACGCGGCATGGAATGCAGGCAACCTGCATCGGCTTTATACACGGGTCGAGCCGGGCCTGATCCGCGTGGATGCCGATGAGGTGACGTATCCGGCGCATGTGATCCTGCGCTATCGGCTGGAGCGTGCCCTGATCGAAGGCGACATGAAGCTTGCCGATCTGCCCGGGGCGTGGAACGAAATGATGGGCAAATTGCTGGGCATTACGCCGCCCGATGACAGGGATGGCTGCCTGCAGGATATCCATTGGCCGTCGGGGGCGTGGGGATATTTCCCGACCTATACGCTGGGCGCGATGGCAGCGGCCCAGATTTTTGCCGCAGCGAAAAAGGCCAAGCCGGAAATTCCAGGCGCACTGTCGCGCGGTGATTTCAGCCCGTTGATGGGGTGGCTTGGCGAAAATATCCACGGCAAGGCATCGAGCAAATCAACCGACGAGATTCTGATCGAGGCAACCGGTCAACCGCTTGGCGTGGCGGCCTTCAAGGCGCATATGGAAAACAGATATGGCGGGTGAAACTGATTGATTGGCGATAGGTATCTGATAGCATCACTCGTCCTTCCGGCACAGGTGACGGCAGGCAAATAGCCCCACATCAGGATATTCTGATTTAATGTCCATTTTCCCGGAAGTGTCATGGGGATAACCGACGGCAACAAGAAAGTGATGGATCGGCAGGTATATGCCGCCGATCAGGTGATCTTCCGGGAAGGAAAACCGGGAAGTGCAGCCTTTGTCGTGCAGGAAGGCCGGGTTGAAATCTTCAAGACCATGAATGGCAACGAAGAAGTCATCCTTGGCACCATCGAAGCCGGGGGGCTTTTTGGTGAACTGGCATTGGTGGACAACCAGCCGCGGATGGCATCGGCGCGGGCGCGTGAACGCACGGTCCTGATTGCGATCAATCGCCAGACGTTTGAGCAGAAAATGGCGGCGTCCGATCGCTTCATCAAGGCGATCCTGCGGATTCTGCTGAATAACTATCGCACGGTGGTGCGTCGTGCCGCCGTAGCCGAAGCCAAGCTCAAGGAACATGGGATCGAGCTTGATAAATAGGCAGCGATCACGCGGCGTTACGCGATATTGCGCAAAGCACGCCTGATCTGCCGGATTGACCCTTGACTATGGCGGCTGTTCCCCTCACTAACTTTCGGTTTGGAGTGTCTTTGCCCGTTTGGGGCAGGGGTGCCTGAATGTTGTGAAAGCCCAGTTCAGGAGCATAGGTCGTTGCGTTATGTCAGCACGCGGGGAACCGCGCCGGTTTTGCAGTTTGATGATGTCCTTTTGGCCGGTCTGGCCCGTGATGGTGGATTGTATGTGCCGGAAACCTGGCCGACTTTTACTGCCGATGACATTCGTGCGCTGCGGACCCTGACTTATGCCGAGGTTGCCTATAAGGTGATACAGCCTTTCACGACCGGATCGGTTGATGATGCGGCCCTTAAAACCATCCTTGAAGAAACCTATGCCGGGTTTGATCACGAAGCGGTCGCACCGCTTAAGCAGCTTGGTGCCAATGACTGGGTGATGGAGCTTTTTCATGGGCCGACACTGGCGTTCAAGGATTATGCGTTGCAGGTGGTCGGGCGACTGTTTGACCATGTTCTGGCCAAGCGCGGCGAACGGATCACGATTGTCGGGGCGACGTCGGGTGATACCGGATCGGCCGCGATTGAAGCGTGCCGGGACCGCGAAAATATCGATATTTTCATCCTGCATCCGAAGGGGCGCGTTTCCGAAGTGCAGCGTCGCCAGATGACGACCATCCTGTCGGACAATGTGCATAACATCGCGGTCGAGGGATCGTTTGATGATTGTCAGGACCTTGTGAAGGCATTGTTCAATGATCATGCGTTTCGCGACGAGGTCGGTCTTTCGGCGGTCAATTCGATCAACTGGGCGCGCATCATGTGCCAGATCGCCTATTATTTCTGGGCGGGGGCGCAGCTTGGATCGCCGGAACGCGAGATTTCGTTTTCCGTGCCGTCGGGCAATTTCGGCAATGTCTATGCCGGTTATGCCGCGATGCAGATGGGGCTTCCGATCAAGCAGTTTGTGGTCGGGGCCAATCGCAACGACATTCTCGCCCGCTTTTTCGAAAGTGGGGTGATGAAGATGGAAGGTGTCGAGCCGTCCATCAGCCCGTCGATGGATATTCAGGTCAGTTCGAACTTTGAACGGTTGATGTTTGATCTTTATGATCGTGATGGCCTTGCGATTGCCGGGATGCTGACGAAGTTCCGCGAAACCGGGATCATGGAAATGTCCCAAGGGCAGTTTGCCCGCGCACAGGAACATTTCGACGGTTATCGTTTAAGTGACGATGAAACCCGGGCGGCGATTAAGGATGTGCTGGCGACCAGTGGCGAGCTTGTTGATCCGCATTCGGTGATCGGTATTGTCGCCGGGCGCAAATGCAATCGTGACAAATCGGTGCCGATGGTGGCGCTGGCGACAGCACACCCGGCGAAGTTCCCGGATGCGGTCAAACAGGCATCGGGGATTTATCCGGACTTGCCCGAACGGCTGTCTGACCTATATGACCGGCCTGAGAAGGTCGAGCCCATGTCCAATGATGTTGGTGCATTGATGGCGCATGTTCGCGACAGGCGACGTGCGGCCTGAAATACAGTAATACGAGGGCATGAAATGAAACACAGGAGTAAAGCTATATGACAGTCGAGCTCACCCGGCTTGACAACGGGATGATCGTTGCGACCGACCGCCTTGAACATGTTCAATCCGTAGCGCTTGGCGCGTGGGTTGATGTGGGTGCGCGCAACGAAACACCCGATATCAACGGCATTTCCCATATGCTTGAACATATGGCGTTCAAGGGAACGCGGCGTCGCAGCGCGCTTCAGATTTCCGAGGAAATCGAGAATGTTGGCGGGCAGATGAATGCCTATACCTCGCGCGAGAATACGGCCTATTACTGCAAGGTCCTGCATGAAGATCAGGAACTGGCGATTGATGTGATTGCCGATATTTTGCAGAATTCGACGCTGGATGCGAAGGAACTTGAACGCGAACGTCAGGTGATTTTGCAGGAAATCGGGCAGGCCAATGATACGCCCGATGACATTGTTTTCGATTATTTCCAGGAAACGGCCCTGCCGGATCAGGCGTTGGGCCGGTCGATCCTTGGCAGCCCTGAAAATGTATCGTCGCTATCGCGTGATGATCTGTTTGATTTCATGTCACGCCGTTACAGCCCGAAACGCATGGTGTTTTCGGCATCGGGCAAGGTCGATCATCAGCAGATTGTCGATCTGGTGTCGGAAAAGTTCGATAACCTTCCGGCGCATGAAGATCATGAAATGGAAGCCCTTCGTTACGAAGGTGGCAGCCGGATCGAGCAGCGCGACCTTGAACAGGTGCATGTGATTTTCGGCCTGCCGACGGTGTCTTATACCGATGACAGTTTCTATGATCTGCAGGTGTTCAACACGCTTCTGGGTGGCGGCATGTCTTCGCGGCTGTTTCAGGAAATCCGGGAAAAGCGCGGGCTTGTCTATTCGGTCTATAGCTTCTCGTCTCATTATGTCGATGGCGGGCTGTTTTCGATTTATGCCGGAACCGGGCCGAACGACATTGGCGAATTGATGCCGGTGATGTGTGACGAACTGGTGCGCGCTACGGTCGATTTGACCGAGGAAGAAGTGAACCGGGCGCGCGCACAGCTTAAGGCATCGGTCGTGATGGGCATGGAAAGCAATTCCGGTCGTTGCGAAACGCTTGCGCGCCAGATCCAGATTTTTGGTGGTCCGCAGACCATGGAAGAAATCATTGCCAAGGTCGAGGCGGTTGACCTTGAACGGGTGCGTGCGGCGGGCAAGTCGCTTCTGGGCGGTACGCCGACGGTGACAGCCCTTGGGCCGGTCAAGGGCATGCCGGGTTATGATGATCTGGCGGCACGGCTGCGCGCCTGATCAATCTGATTGTCGATATGGAACGGCGTTCGCACATGTGGCGGACGCCGTTTGTTTTTGCGGGCGGCGGTCCTGTGGTATATCCGATAGGAAAGATCACGGGGTTTTGGGCAGGCTGGCATGCAGTACGCATTTGATATTGGCGGATCGAAAATCGAATTCGGGGCGTTTGACGCCAGTGGCGACATCCGGTCCCAGATCAAGGTGCCGACACCCACGCAGGATCGCGATGCCTTTGTTGCGGCGATTGCCGGGCTGATTGCCGATGCGGACGGTGAATTTGGCGAGGATGCCGATATCGGCATCAGCTTTGCCGGGGGGCTTGACCCCAAGACCGGGGCGGTGATTTCGGCCAATATTCCGGCGATCAAGGGATGGCCGTTTGGTCCGGAACTTTCCAGAATCCTGAACCGCGATGTGCGGGTTGCCAATGATGCCGATTGCTTTGCACTCGCCGAAGCACGCAGCGGGGCGGCCAAGGGTGCACGGACGGTTTTTGCCATCATCCTTGGCACCGGGGTCGGCGGCGGCATTGTGGTGGATGGGCAGTTCATTGGCGGGCGCAGCGGCATTCGCGGCGAATGGGGCCATGGCAATGATGTTTCGGGTGCGCTGATCCGCCATGGGCTTGCGCCGGTGGTGTGCGGCTGTGGCCGGACCGGGTGCCTTGATGCCTGGGGCGGGGCGCGGGGGCTTGAACGGATTTACGCGCAGATTGCCGGGCTTTCCCCCGGACAGGAACGGCCGAGTTACGAGATCACCGATGGCTGGCAGGCTGGGGATGCACTGGCGACCCGCGCGGTTGACATCTTTGTTGATCTGATCGCGGGGGAGCTTGCATTGATGGTCAATGTGCTCGACCCCGATTGTGTGCCGGTCGGCGGCGGGCTGGCATCCGAAAGCCGCCTGATTGCGATGATCGATGACGCGGTCCGCAAACGGGTTCTGGGCCGTTATGACGCGCCCTTGGTGGTGCCGGGGCAGCATAGCCGCGATGGCGGGCTTCGCGGGGCGGCGATGCTGCATCTGCTGGATGGTGGGGCGGGTGTATGACAGCCGGGATCAAACCGCTTCTGGAAATCTGTGTTGAAAGTTTTGACGATGCGATGGTGGCCGCGCGCGCCGGGGCGGACCGCATTGAATATTGTGCTGCCCTTGCAGTGGGCGGGGTGACGCCAAGTGCCGGGGCGATGGCCCGTTTGCGCGATATTCCCGTGCCCTGCCGGGTGATGATCCGGCCAAGACCCGGCGATTTCATCTATGGCGCGTCTGACGTGGCGATGATGAAACATGACATCGCCCTTGCCCGCGACCACGGGGCAGAGGGGATCGTGATTGGGGCGGCAACGCCGGATGGGCGGCTTGATCGCGACATGCTGGCCGATCTTCTGTCCGAGGCGGGTGGGCTTGGGGCGACATTGCATCGGGTGTTTGACGCGGTGCCCGATCCGTTTGACGCCCTTGAAGGTGCCATCGATCTTGGCTTTGACCGCATCCTGACATCGGGCCAGCAGCCGACCGCCGAACAGGGGGCGGACATGATCGCGCGCCTGATCTCGCAGGCAGAAGGGCGGATCACCATCCTGCCCGGATCCGGCATCACGCCGGAAAATGCGGCAAAATTGCTGCGCACAACCGGGGCCACGGAACTGCATGCATCGTGCAAGAAAGTGAACCCGGCGGGGGACGGTTACGCGGTCGGACGGGTCGCGACCGATGGGGAGATTGTGCGGGGGCTTAAGGTGGGGATGGCGGGGGTTGCGATATAAATGAAAACGGCACTGCCCTATTCAGGCTGCGCCGTTTGGTTCAGGCCGGTTATTCCGCTGCGCTGATCGACGGGCCGGGGATATAGGTGCGTTTGAGCGGTAATAACATCTGATAGCGCGGTTCGAACCGTTCATAATGGTTGTAAATCATATCCACCAGACCGGGGCCATCAATCAGGCGCAGGTTTGGCTTGCCGCGTTCAAAGGTTCTGGCGTCGTTGGTATATGTGCCAAGTGTAACAAATAGACCATGTTCACCCGTCTCAATCGCGCCATGTAGTTCTTGCACCTTGGGGCGTCCAACGGTTTCAAGTGTCTGTTTGCATTGAACCTTGATGATCGGTGGTTCAAAACCGAGTTCATCCTTGTGCGCGATAATATCAATGCCGCCATCCGCCGATTGCGATGTAACGCGCGCAAAGAAGCCCATGCGGGTGAGCAGGTGGGCAACGAATTTTTCAAACTCATACGGGGTCAGTTTTGATTTCAGGCGCTTGATGATGAAGTCCTCGGTGGATTCTTCAACCTGTGTCGAGACTTCTTCGACACTTTCATCGTCCACATCGTTTGCACCTGTCGCTTCACCGGCAAGGGTTGCCATGAATTCTTCGGTGTTGTTGCTGATAGAAAAGAGTGTGATGGCCGATCCGATCTCGTGAAGTGCGGATTGGGAGAATTCGGAGCGAGGAACATGCTTGATCCACTCTACTTCCCGGCGATGCGGGCAGCGATTTGGGGCGTCAGGTCGGAATTGATAATCGCCTGTGATCCTGCCGATATGGATCATGCGGTCCAGTTTGGATGGGTATGCAACCAGATCACCAACCTGCATTTCGTGGGCAAAGCGATAAAGAACACCCGCTTTAACAGGAACGGCTCCTTCTTTTGCAACCGTATCCACCTGTTTGAAGCGTTCTTTGAAAGCTTCGCGCGTTGCGGCGAGCTTTGTCAGGTCGCCCATATTGGGCCAGCCAATGGTGATATAGCCTTGATCAATCGGTGCTGTGCCGTGTGCGTTCGACATATGCAGGCCCCAAAGTGCTCGACCCATTGGAAAACTCCCCCAAACCTTATTCGTTATTCATACAGACGGCGCTGGAAGCCGATAAAGGCATCACGAATGCGCTGGATGCCGCCAAGGGCCGTTGCGCCGTCATTGATGCTGTAATACTTCGCCTTGAGCAGCGTTGGCAGTTTCTCGTTATCAAGCTCACGCTCGCCTTCCTTGACATATTGCGACAGGACGAAATCAAGGAAAGCCTGAAGCTTTTCATCATGTTCGCTAAAGATGTCTGCTCTGTGCGCGTCCACCCGTTCTTTGCGGCTGATCGGAACGGATGAATAGGCGATATAAGACAGGACATCAAAAAGATCGCTGTCTTCGGCATCAACCATCTTCTTGATTTCGGACAGTTCATCATTGCCAAAGCCGCGCTCTGCAAGACCCTCTAGCAATGCTGTGCGTGTGTCGGGTTGCCCCCAAAGCTTGCGAAGCTCGTCCTCATCACGGAACAGTTCAGGTAATTTGCCAAACAGCAGTTCGATGAACTGAGCGGGCGACATCACCTTGCCATCGGGGCCATAGAACATGGTGCTTGCCATATGCTGAATGGTGCGTTCTTTCCCGTCCGACAGCCTGATTTTGATTTTCTGCGGGCCGGACCCTCCACCGCCACCGCGACCTCTGCCACCGCCGCCGGAGCCTCCTTCACCTGAACCATCGCCACCGGGGGGATCTACGATAGTGCCTTCATCCTCATCATCGCCGCCGCCTTCTGGCGGGATGATCGGTTCTGGCGGTTCCATTGGTTCGCCGTCCCATTCGGGGTCGTTGAAGTGCTCGTAGGCTTTCACGAAGTCATAGATGGTGAAATAGTCCTTGCCATCAAACAGGCGCGTTCCCCGGCCAATGATCTGTTTGAATTCGATCATCGAATTGATCGGGCGCATCAGGACGATGTTGCGCACATTCCGCGCATCCACACCGGTCGAAAGTTTTTGCGATGTGGTCAGGATCGTCGGGATGGTCTTTTCGTTATCCTGAAAAGTGCGAAGGTGTTGTTCGCCCAAGGCCCCGTCATTTGCCGTCACACGCACACAGTAATCAGGATGGGGGCTTTGTTTCATCTGATTGATCAGATTGCGAACCGCAAGGGCGTGGTCCTGTGTCGCGCAAAAGACCAGCGTTTTCTGTGACGGGTTGATCGCATTCAGGAAGATTTTGACGCGATATGCTTCGCGTTGCTCGATCTCGATGATGCGGTTGAAGTCGCCTTCACGATAACGATGGTTATCTTTTAGCTCCTCAGCGCCTTCAATCACTTCATCTTCCGGGGAGTAAACATATTCATCAAGGGTCGTGCTGATCTGTTTGACCCGGAACGGGGTCAGGAAGCCGTCATTGATCCCTTCTTTGAGGCTGTAGGTATAAACAGGCTCCCCAAAGTAGGCGTAGGTATCGACATTGTTCTTGCGCTTTGGGGTTGCCGTTAGACCGAGTTGAACAGCGGGCGAAAAGTATTCAAGGATTTTCCGCCAGTTGCCTTCGTCATTGGCACCGCCGCGATGGCATTCATCAATGACGATGAAATCAAAGAAGTTCGGTGGGTAATCGCCAAAGTTTGGCGCGGGTTCGCCGTCCTCATCCGTGCCAGACATGAAGGTCTGAAAGATCGTAAAGAAGATGCTGCCGTTTTTCGGCACCCGGCCATGCTTGCGGATCACATCGGGCGCAATACGGACCAGCGCATCTTCTGGGAAGGCAGAAAAGGCATTATAGGCCTGATCGGCAAGGATGTTGCGATCTGCCAGAAACAGGATGCGCGGGCGGTGGCTGGGTTCGCGTGACAGGTTCCAGCGACTTTGAAACAGCTTCCACGCCAGTTGAAATGCGATAAAGGTTTTCCCGGTGCCGGTCGCAAGGGTCAGCAAGATGCGTTCTCGCCCCGCTGCTATGGCTTCTAGCGTCCGGTCAATCGCGATGTCCTGATAATATCGCGCCTGCCATGTGCCGCCCTTATCCTCGAACGGGATGGCGGCAAACCGGTCGCGCCACGCATTGGTGGTGGCAAATGTCATATCCCAAAGCTGCTGCGGGCCGGGATAGGCGTCGATATAGGTTTCCTGCCCGGTTTCCCGATCAATCTGATAGATGCCGCGACCATTGGTCGAATAGGCAAAACGTACCTGAAGCTTGTCCGAATAGGCCTTGGCCTGTCCGACCCCCTCGGTATCGGGCAGGTCGCGACGCTTGGCCTCGATCACCGCCAGCATCTTGCCACGATAGAACAGCACATAATCGGCAATGTCGCGACGGGATCGCTGCCCACCACCCTGCAAACGGCCATTATTGATGGTGAACTCCCGCCCGATGCGGCTGTTTTCAACGTCACCCCAGCCTGAAGATTTCAGGGCCGGGTCAATCAGTTCCGCACGGGTTTCGGCTTCATTCATGCAGCAATCTCTTCTCGTGTCAGTTCACCCCGGAAGGCTTTGGCAAGGATGGATTGTTTAAGTTCGTGAAGGGCGTCGAGTTTTTTTTCGTACAAACTTTCTAAGTGAATGGCTTTCTTCTCAAATTCTTCCAGCTTTTTTGCAATAGACACCTGTTCTGAAATGTCTTTAGGTAGAGGTACTTGGAAAGATCGGGTATCCCTAAGAAGCAGATTTTTTTGTGCTGTGCCAGATGAGGAATCAATCAAAGCACGTAAGTTTGCTTTCAGCGCGTAAAGGCAAAAGCGGCTATCAATCAGCTCTCTTTTTGGCTTTAGGATTGCGACGCTTTTCTGGAATGTTGTCCGTTTCGTTTTTTCGTTTTCAAGTGCAATTGCTGTCCTGCCGATAGTGCCTGCGTTTGTCAGTAATATGTCGCCGGGACTCAAGTCTGTTCTGCGATGCGTTTCTTCAAAATCTTTTTGAGTGATTTCACGAGCGTTCTCGTATTGAAGAAAGCCATTTTTAACATCTTTCGCGCTGAGAAAATAATATCCAGAATTTTGTTCATTCTCACAGTCACCATGCTTCCCGTCAGTGATTTTGAAGCATACTTCTTCCAAAGTTGCGAGATGCCAATGCTTGCTGTTCAAAACAAAGACACGCCCAAGATAACTATCAAACAACTCGCGGGCAGCGGCGAGGTTTGCTTGGGTGTTGGCAATGGCCGCGTCGATGCCCTCAAACGCTTCGTCCAAGATGGCGACAATGCGTTTTTGTTCTTCCAATGAAGTTGGGTATGACACGTTAAAGTCATTTTGGACTTTGCTAAGCGCTAACTCCGTTTGGCCACTTGTACCTTCTCCGCTTCCAGCAATCTCGTCTTCAATCTTGATTAGCATGTAGCCAAAAAAGTCGTTGAAAAACATGCCAGATTTCGGGCGAACAATAGTGACATGTGTATCTACGGTTGCTGGTTCATGAGGCTCTGACCTCACTTGAGCGACACGGCCCAGTGTTCCGGTGCCTGTCGAGTTGATGAGAACATCACCAAGTTGGATATAACGTTCAGTAGGTACAGGTTTAACCGCAAAGTTATGTCGCCTAGCCAACTCAAAATTGATGCTGTGATCGCGGATGCACTTTTGATTAATTACGCAAATTCCACTTTCTTCGACATATTTTGGGGCAACTCCTCGCTTGACTAGGGTGCAAACATCTCCGAGTTTTTTTGTTTCCCACATCACAGCATCCCCCGAATACCATCAAGGATTTTAGCGCTTTCCGCATCAAGCGCAGTAATCTCGGCCAAAATCTCTTCAGGGTCGCGCATGGGTGCTTCTTCAGCCTTGTTGGGATTCTTGACGGATAGGTCAAAGCCTGCCTTATCAACATCGTTGATGTTCACGGTCCAAGATTTCTCGCTCTCGGCTTTGGTCGCCTGAAGCTTCACGAAATCCTCAAAATCAGCATCGGTAAGGGCCGTGGTTTTGCCAAGGCTGCGGCCCGGATCAAGCTGATAAAACCAGATATTTTGGGTCGCCGTGCCCTTGGTGAAGAACAGGACAACGGTTTTAACCCCTGCCCCTTGGAACGTGCCGCCAGGACAATCAAGCACCGTATGCAGATCGCAGTTTTCGAGCAGTTCCTTGCGGATGGCTTTGGCTGCGTTGTCGGAATTGCTTAAGAACGTGTTTTTGATAACGATGGCCGCACGACCGCCAGCCTTTAGCGACTTGATGAAATGTTGCAGGAACAGGAATGCGGTTTCGCCGGTTTTGATCGGGAAGTTTTGCTGGACCTCCTTGCGTTCCTTGCCGCCAAAGGGCGGATTGGCAAGGATGACGTCATAGCGGTCCTTTTCCTGAAGATCGGCGATGTTTTCCGTCAGGGTGTTGGTATGGACGATATTGGGCGCATCAATGCCATGCAGGATCATGTTCATGATGGCGATGACATAGGCCAGTGACTTCTTTTCCTTGCCATAGAAGGTTCGGCGCTGAAGGGTTTCAAGCTGATTGGCACTCAGGTCATCTTTGCGCAGATAATCGTGGGCTTCACACAGGAAGCCCGCAGACCCGGCAGCACCGTCATAGATGCGCTCCCCAATTTTCGGATCAATCACCTTGATCATCGCCCGGATCAGGGAACGCGGGGTGTAATACTCGCCCCCGTTGCGGCCCGCATTGCCCATGCGCTTGATTTTTTCTTCGTAGAGCATGGACATTTCATGTTTTTCCGCCTGAGAGCGGAATTTAAGCTCGTCCACCAGTTCCAGCGCATCGCGCAGGCTATAGCCGCTGCGGAAGCGGTTTTTGATTTCACCGAAAATTTCACCGATCTTGTATTCGATGGTATCGGCACTTTCGGCCCGTTGCTTGAACCCGGCAAGGTAGGGGAACAGGTCATTATCGACATAGGCGATCAGGTCATCACCGGTGACGGCCTTGTCATGATCAAATTCGCCATCGGCGTTCTTTGGTGCCGCCCAAGTGCCCCAGCGGTGGGCTTCGTCAATCAGGAAGCTGTAGGGTTTGCCAAGGAGTTCGGCCTCCATCGCGCGGTCGCGTTCCAGATCATCAAGATATTTGAGAAACAGCATCCATGATGATTGTTCCGTATAGTCCAGTTCCGTCGTGCAGCCTGCTTCTTTCCACAGGACATCATCAAGGCGTTTGAAGGTTTGTTCGAACATGGTTTTTCAAATCTTGGGTCGGCCGATGCGGTGCCGTGGCGGCAACGTAAGAGCGAAATTATTGTTGGGGAAACAATGCCAAAGCGATCATCACTTTGCCAGCGTTAAGATGCGTATCGGGGGGATGTTTTGCGGCAGAGATCGGGGGCAATCACCAGAAAAAAGAAAACCGCTTTGAGGTTTTCCTCAAAGCGGTTTGTCTTGGCTGGGGCGGTAGGATTCGAACCTACGGTACACGATACCAAAAACCGATGCCTTACCACTTGGCCACGCCCCATCAGCGTGTGTGGCGCGGAAAATAGCGTTCCCCGCGCCGGAGTGCAACCCTCTATTTGAACCTTTTTTTGCCGGGGATTTAGGCCGGGAAGGATGCGCCGATTTGTGCGCGTGCGCGATCCTGCATTGTTTGAATTCCGGTGGCCTGCACCCACCAGTCGGGCTGGCTTTCGGCAATCGCGTTTGCGGCACGTTCCGCCTGATTTTCGGTGTCGTAAATCGCAAGGCAGGTCGCCCCGCTGCCCGACATCCGGGCCAGCAAGCAGCCGTCTTCGCGGGCCAGCGCATTCAGTACGTCACAGATTTCGGGCAAAATCCCCGATGCCGGAAGGGTGAGGTCGTTGCGGCAGTCCTGAAGGGCGGCGGCAAGGGTGGCGGCACTTTGAAACCGTGCCGTACGATCCCACAGGTTTTCGTCGGTAAAACCGGCATCGCGCGCGGCAAAGATTTCAGGGGTTGAAACCGCCTTGCCCGGATTGACCAGCACCAGTGACAGGCTGGGCAATTCCGGCAGATCAATCAGTTTTTCGCCGATCCCCTGCATCAAAACGGTTTTACCATGTAAACACACCGGCACATCGGCACCGAGTTTAAGGGCGAGTTTTTCAAGGGCGTCGGTCGGGATATCAAGTTGCCAGACCCGGCAGAGCACGCGAAGGGTGGCGGCCGCATCGGCCGATCCGCCGCCGATGCCAGACGCCACGGGCAGGTTTTTTTCAAGCGTGAGGTCAGCGCCCTGTGTCACATTCGCCTCCGCCCGGAGCAGGCGGGCGGCACGCAGGATCAGGTTGTCTTCGATATTGCCATGGCCAAGGTCACCCGCCATCGGGCCGGTGATCGCAAGGGTGAGTTCGGTGTCATCGCGCGCGGTTGCGGTGATCACATCGCCGCAATCGGCAAAGCAGACGAGGCTATCGAGCAGGTGATAGCCGTCATCGCGCCTGCCGGTGACATGCAGGAACAGGTTGAGCTTGGCCGGGGCCGGTTCGGTATGGGTCGAAGACATGATGCGGATGCCCTTTATCCCCGATCAATCAGTTTGCGGCAACGTCACCGGCATGGGGTGTTTTGCCGTCAAGCTTGGCCTCGACATCGGCGCGCAATTCGTCGGTCGGGTTGAACGAGAGCGCACGGTGCCATTGGAAGCGGGCCTCGTGGAAGCGGCCGATCTGCCAGTAGGCATCGCCCAGATGATCATTGATGGTCGGATCATCGGGTTTGAGTTCAACCGCCTTTTCAAGCTGTTCGACCGCATCATCATAACGGCCGAGCTTGTAATAGACCCAGCCAAGGCTATCGATGATGTAACCGTCATCGGGTTGCAGTTCGACGGCACGTTTGAGCATGTCTTCGGCCTGATCGAAGTTTTTGCCCATATCGACCCAGCTATAGCCAAGATAATTCATGACATAGGGCTGATCGGGTTCAAGTTCTAGCGCCTTGAGGAAGTCGGCCTCGGCCTTTGGCCAGTTTCCGGCGCGTTCATAGGCAATGCCGCGCCGATAGAGCAGACGCCAGCCGACAGCATCCGTGCCGCCCAGACGTTCAATCGCCCGGTCATAGGCATTGGCCGCCCCGGCAAAGTCCTGATCGATGCGCAGGATATCGCCAAGCTGGATCAGGGCATCGGGGCGGTCGCTGCGTTCATTGACCATGGTTTCGAGCAGGGCAATCGCATCGTCGGTCTTGCCAAGCTGTTCATAGCTTGACGCGGCGCGCAGGCGCGCGTTCCAGCTATGCGGGGAGTCTTTGGGGATCGATTCATACACAATGACGGCTGCGTCAAAGCGTTCCTGGATTTCCATGATCTCGCCGACCAGAAGACGGGTAATGTCATCACCGGGACGTAGTGACAGGGAATAACGCGCCATGAGCAAGGCCGGATCAACCGCGTTTTCCTGGCTAAGCAGGGTCGCGATATCAAGATAGGCCTCGGCCAGACCCGATGCCGGGGTCAGGATGACGCTGGTGGGGGGCTCCCCCTTTGCCAGACGGTCAAGGTGATAGGGCATCGCTAGGGACTGCGGATGGCGGTCCATATAGCTTTCATACAGAAGGGATGCCTTTTGCGTCTGGCCTTTGCGTTCATAGACCGACCCCAATGCTTCGGCCGCGCGCAGCGGCGCATCGGCCGGATCGCCATAGGCGCTGGCAAGCGCGACTTCGGCGGCGTTCAGGTCATCGAAATAGGCCAGGATCAGACCGCGATGATATTCCGACAGCGGATTGAGCGAGCCGTTGCCCTGCAATTCGTCAAGGGCGGCCATGGCGTTTTGCGGCTGATCAAGGCCGGTATAGATCCATGCCTTTGCCAGCGGCACGATCAGGGCGGTGATCCCGCGTTGCGGCAGGGTCGATACGGCATCAAGGGCGGCCTGATAATCCTGATCGCGGATTTCGGCATCCATCACCGTCATGACGGCAAACAGGTCTTCGGGATTTTCATCGACGAGCACGCGGGCAACCGGTTCGGCATCGGCAATGCGGCCTTCGGCGATCAGGGCCAGAAAGGCGCGGCGGCGCAAATCATCATTTTCCGGGTCGATTTCATGGGCGCGCAACAGATAGCGCGCGGCATAGTCCGTGCGGTTTTCGATCTGGGCGGCCTTGCCGGCAAGGAAATTGCCCGAGAAGCTGTTGCTTTGCGGATATTCGAACTCGGCACGATCAGCGGGCTGCGACGTGGTGCCGCAGGCCGAAAGGGCAAGAGCCGTCATCGGAATGACGATGTTTAACAGATGGCGTTTCAAAAACTTGTCCTGCGTCTGCAATTCCCAACCGGCCGCATTTTCTGCGCTCAATGCGGGCCACTAACTTTTATGGAGCTAACCCTAACCAGTCGGCAAATATAAGGCAAAGCATTTGCCATTTGGCTTGGTATCTACCGGGCGCAGCATATGTGATTGTACGGCAACTTCCCACAGGTGGTTGCGCAAAGCCAAAAACGTTCCCGTGATGAGGATATCGCTAGCAATAAAGCGGGCGTTTGGCGGGAACATCAAGCTGCGGCACGATGATGTCGCGCGCCTGTTTGGCAAAATGCGATTTCTGGCCGACCGGGGCGACATATTCCAGAATGGCCATCGCCCTGTCAGTGCCAAGCGCACGTGCGAGAACCCACCCCGCCAGATAGTGTGATGACAGGCAGCCGCCACTGGTGACGATATTGCCCTGTGCGACCAGCGGGCGGTCTTCAAGCACGGTATCGGTGCGCGCCAGAAGGGACCGGGTTTTGGTATCGGTCGTGATGGTCGCGGGCAGAAGGCCCAGTTTGTGCAGGAACAGCACACCCGAACATTGCGCGCCGATCATCTGACGCGACGGATCAAGATGGATTTGCGCCATCAGATCGGGATCATTGATATGATCGCGGGTGTGGATGCCACTGCCAAACAGGACGACATCGGCCGTCGCGGTGAAGGATAACGGTTCCTGTATTGTGACTTCGACACCGTTCATCGAGGTCACGGATGGGCCGGGCCCGGTAATGACGGCACGAAGGCCATTGCCCCTGGCCCGGTTCAGGATCGAGAGCGCGACAAAGCTGTCGATCTCGTTAAAACCATCAAGCGTTACAATCGCGATTTGCATCACACATCCATCGCCAGTCAAAAAAGGGCGGACATTGAACGCGCAGATTGGGGATTAAACAAGGAAAATGCGAGATTTCCGTCAGAAAATCATGCAGAAAATCACGCGGAAAGGCATTCTTCGACCAGCGATATCCAGTAACTCACACCATAGGGGATGGCATCTAGGAGTTGTTTTAGAAAACCGTGATGTGATTATGTTTGGTGTCTAGGGCTGAGGTGTCCATGTTTTAGGTGGGCTTGGGGTAGATGATATGATGCGTGATATTGTTGTGGCTGTTGTTCTTATGGCAGCGATGAGTCTGACAGCGTGCAGTCGTCCTGCGGGTTATGCGGCAAGCTGGCCCATCGAAACGTACCCTTATGGCTGCGGCGATATGAAACATATCACAGCAAACTCTCCACTTATAAAGGGGGCACCTATATGTGCGACAGGCATCTCGCTTGACGAAGGCTTTACGTACCAAGATGAATTTGAAGCCTGTAAACAGAGCATGAAAAACTATTTCGATTACCTTGATAGAATGGCGCAATGTAAAATCGAAGACACTAAAATGATAGTGGAAGCCATCCGTAAGGACTTTTTGGCTTACCAAGAGTGCAAGCAGCAATCGGTTGCCATTTGTGATTCGGAACAAGTGAAGCAAGCCTACCTGGAAGCATCTATCGTTAAGATTAGTCTATGGTTTCCATCTTTTGAGTGCGAACAAAAGAACGGATCTTATTTAGATTCGTGTATTGCCGAGTTGGCAGATGACTTCCAAGAACTTGCGAAGGGCCATATTGATGCGCGAGACAGGTTTTTACGTGCAGTCGAGGCTGACGCTGACGAAACTGTCAGGCTTTTCAATTGCAAGGCTAATCGAGAGAAGTTTTGCTTTTGACCAATAGCGTAGTTTTTTGCCGTCTTTTCCTTCCGAATCACGCGGAAAGGCATTCCTCGACCAGTGATATCCAGTAACTCACCCCATAGGGGATGGCCGCGTCATTGAAATCATAGGCGGCGTTATGCAAAAGGCAGTTGCCGTCGGTCGGACCATTGCCAAGCCAGACATAGCTTCCGGGTTTGGCATTGAGCATGAAGGCGAAATCCTCGCTCGCCATCGAGGGTTCGGGGTTCTGGTCGATCTGATCGGCCCCGACGACGCGTGAGGCGGCGGCAAAGGCGATGGCGGTTTCGGCTTCGCTGTTGATCGTGGCGGGGTAGCGGCGCTGATACATCACGCGCGCGGTGCAATCGAATGCCTTGGCGGTGGCATCGGCAACGGTTTTAAGGCGGTCTTCGACCAGATCCTGAATGTCGGGCGCGAAGGTGCGCACGGTGCCGCGGATGGTGGCGGTGTCGGGGATGACATTCCATGTGTCGCCCGCGAAAATCTGGGTCGGCGAGATCACCGCACTTTGCAGCGGATTGACATTGCGCGCGGTAATGGTTTGCAGGGCCAGCAGCACCTGACCGGCGGCGGTAATCGGATCGCGGCCCAGATGGGGCATGGCGGCATGGCAGCCGCGGCCATCCACAATGATTTCAAAAATATCGTAGCTGGCCATCATGGGGCCTGGCTTCATCGCCATGGTGCCGACATCGCGGCCGGGCCAGTTATGCATGCCGTAAACCGCATCGGCCGGGTGGCTGTCAAACAGGCCTTCTTCGACCATTTCGCGCCCGCCGCCTTCGTTTTCTTCGGCGGGCTGAAAGATGAAATCGACCGTGCCGGTGAAATCGGGATTTTCGGCGAGGATTTTGGCCGCCCCCAGCAGCATGGTCATATGACCATCATGACCGCAGGCATGCATTTTGCCCGGATGTTTCGAGGCATAAGGTAAATTGGTGGTTTCGTGGATATCAAGCGCATCCATGTCGGCGCGAAGGCCGATGCGTTTACCTGAACCCTTTTTGCCGTGAAGGGTGGCGACAACGCCGGTTCTGGCAATGCCGGTTTTGACATCAAGCCCGAAGGATTGAAGCTTTTGCGCGATAAAGGCGCTGGTCAGCTTTTCCTCGAACGCGGTTTCGGGGTGGGCATGCAGATGGTGTCGCCATTGGGTGAATTCATCAACGAGTTCGGTGGCGCGAGGATGAAGGGAGGATTGGGTGACAGTCATCTGCATACTCTGTTGCGTGTCATAAAGAACGGGGGCGGATGGCCCCCGTTTATATGGTGTTGGATCAGGCGCCTTGCAGGCGCAGGATCAGTTCGGCAACCAGAACCGACCCGGCATAGGTGCCAAGGAAGACAAGGCAGGCAACCAGTGCCAGTTTCCAGCCGGAATGTTTGGCGACTTCAATTTCCTTTTTGGCAATCGCAAAACCGGCATAGGCAAGGGCCGGGGTGGCAAGGGCCAGGAAATTGACCGATTTGGCCTGCGCGACGATCCATTCCGACCCCGGGGTCCAGGGCAGGGTTGCAAGAATACCGACCAGCGAAATCCATGCGACACTTGGCAGATAGAACGGTGCAAAGCGGGTCAGAAGCAGGCCGACCATGGTGATCAGATAGATCACCACCATGCCGACAAAACCATCGGCAAGCGGGATCGCCGGGCCGACCGTATTCATCACCAGCCCGACAAGGCAGACGATGACAAGGGTGACGGCGTGATCTGTCAGATCAATGTTCGGACGGGTACGTTCCATTGCAATTGCGTTCTCGGACATGATCAGGCCTCCTTCTTGTTTGCGGTGGCGATATCGTTTTTGCCAGCGGTCGCGTTATAGAGTTTTTCAACAATCGGAAGGGCGATGAACAGGCCGGCATAAAGCCCGGTCGCATAGGTCAGCAGGTTGCTGGCCCCGGCAAGGGCAAGGATTTCGTCCTTCATGGACGGAATGACTTCGGTCAGCGCGCCGGTGCAGGCCGCCATCATCGAGCCACTGCCGATGCCACATGCCATGGCAAGGGCGCGCGGATCAAAGATATCCGCACTGGCGAAAAGGGACGCCAGAATGGCAAAGATGAAGGTGCCAAACAGGGTGCCGATCACGTAAACGCCCATCACACCCGTGCCCTCGGGGCTTTTGAGGGTATAGCGGTCGGCGATGATCGCAAGGTTGGGTTCACGCGCAATCGAGAAGGTCGCACCAATCGCCTCGCGGCCCATTTTCAGGCCCCAGACCGCAAGCGGGAAGGCCAGAACGATGGTGCCAAGGTTGCCCAGTTCCTGCAACAGAAGGGCCGGACCGGCATCGATGATGGTATTGATTGCCGGGCCGATCGTGGTGCCGAATTTCGCAATAAACGGCATGATCGCAATCACGATCAGCGGTGATGCGGCCTTGACTTCCTTCTGGCGGATGAATTTCCCGAATTTCGGCATGATATTGGGGTTCATCAATGCCGCCATGACGAAGGCATAAAGCAGCGGCAGCAGCAAAATCGCGCCGATGCCAAATGGAATTTTCTGAATGCCGATCAGTTCGGCGATGGCGCCGAGTACGATAACGGCGAGGTGGAGCCGCCAGAGCTCCAATTGTCCCCGAAGCGCGTTCATTTCCCAGTCTCCTTGACGTGGCGTGTTCGACGCAACCATGGCCACGGTCAAAAAAGGCCAGAACTGTTGCATCATCCCTGCGGTATCCCGGCATTGGCAGATTTCACAATTCTGCCATTTTTGGCGCCGGGGATTTTGTCCGACAATGAAAACTCGACCGGGGTGGAGCAAGTGCCATTTTGGGATGCTTGTGTTGCCAGAACGGCAACAGGTGCCTTGATGCTATGCGTGTTCTTCGGGATACCAGGCAGAGCCGAAGGCCTCCATCCGGTCGCGGATCATGCCGGTAACCGCCCGAACAGCGGCGGTTTTCGGGCGTCCCTTGCGCACCAGAAGATGGGATGGAACACGGGCGAGAAAAGGGTCGGTCATCGGGATCGCGACGACCTCGCCCCTGCGTAATTGTCGGGATACGGCGAAGGCCGGAAGAAAGGTGATGCCGCCGCCTGACAGCACGAAATGCACCGCGACATTGATCGAATCGGCGGTCAGGAACGCATCACGGGCCAGCCGGTTGCCCTGATCGACATTGGCCAGAAGTTTGGCAACGCCAA
Organism: Thalassospira sp. MBR-102; assembly: GCF_040549275.1. NCBI lineage: Bacteria > Pseudomonadati > Pseudomonadota > Alphaproteobacteria > Rhodospirillales > Thalassospiraceae > Thalassospira > Thalassospira sp. MBR-102. The sequence goes on along the minus strand of NZ_JBEPTC010000002.1, from coordinate 80,623 downwards.
AATGCGGGTTAAGCAAGGCCGCCGGGTAATTCAGCGTATCGGAAAGCGTGCAGCTTTCCTTTTTCGCCAGATCAAATCCCGGCGGGACAAGGGCGCAAAGCGGTGCGTGATCCTCGGCCAGTAGTTCCAGATCGGGATTGCGCGGCGGGTTGAAGACAAGCCCCATATCGTAATCATCACGCAGGATGCCGTGGGTGATTTTTTCAGTACCCGCGACATCGATTTCAAGGCGGATATCGGGGAATTCATCGCGAAGCGGGCGGACAACGTGATTGACCAGATCGACAACAAAGCCTTCGCCCGTGGCAATGCGCACCTTTCCGGCGATGGCACCGCGCGCAGCCGCCAGATCGACCGAAAAGGCTTCGTCCATTTCAAAGCGGCGTCTGGCATGGGCAGCGACCATATGGCCCGATTCCGTGAAAATGATGCCGCGTTTGGTGCGTTCCATCAGAAGCGTTTCAAGATGGGCTTCGAGGGCGGCGATCTGGCGGCTGATCGCGGATGGGGCGATGCGCAGATTTTCGGCCGCGGTGCGGATGGATCCGGCCTCGAACACGGCAAGGAAATAGCGAAGCGGCTTGTCGTCGATCTTCATGATGTTACTGCATGACAATGGTGGTCGATGTTTCGGGCGGTGTGCCTGATCACCTAATCAGACCACATGTGTTGCTGTTTCGGCAACAACATGTTCCGGCAATTGATCTTGAGTTCGCCCGATATCCACCGGAAAGTTCGGGGGCAAAATCAAAAAATCACATCGGACCGCATCGGTGCCGTGACGGGAAGGCGCGTGCCTTCACCGGCTGAGCCCGGCTGTCTGAAAGCAAAGAGGCAAATATCGTGAGTAATCCAGAAACCGGCACCATTGGTGTCGTTGGTCTTGGCAATATGGGGCTGGGCATGGCGCGCACCCTGTTGCGGGATGGTTTTTCGGTCATCGGGTTTGATGTTTCGATGGAATGTCAGGCCAAGGCCGCCGCGTCGGGGGTGACGATTGTCGCCGGACTGTCCGAATTGTTTGAGGCGTGCCCGACGATCATCCTGTCATTGCCGACGGCAAACCATGTGCGCAAGGTTCTTGGCGGTGATGAGGGCCTTGGCGGACGCGATATCGATCCGCGATTGGTGATTGATACCACCACGTCCGAGCCCGATGTGACCCGCGAACTTGATGCGGTGCTGCGCATGCAGGGGCATATCCTGATTGATGCCCCGGTCAGCGGCGGCCCGGCCGGTGCCAATAGCGGCAATCTGACCATGATGGTTGGCGGCGGGGATGCCGATGTGGCGCGTGCGATGCCGGTTCTGAATTCACTGGGCGGGAAGATTACCCATGTCGGGCCGGTGGGGGCGGGTCATGCGGTGAAGATCGTCAATAACATGCTGGTGGCAAGCCACCTTCTGACCATGAGCGAGGCGGTGCGGCTTGGCAACGCGGCGGGGGTAACCACCGAAAACCTGATTGCGGCGCTGAATGCCGGATCGGGCCGCAGTGCGATCAGCGAGGTCAATTATCCGAAATGGGTGATGAATGGGGCCTTTGACAGCGGTTTTACCATGGGATTGATGCGAAAGGACGTGCGTCTTGCCATGGCGTTGGCCAAGGACAAGAGTGTTGCGATGCCGGTTTCGGAACTGGCGGGGCAGATCTGGGCGGCGAGCGAGGAACTGCTGTCTGACAATGCCGATTTCAACCGTATCACCGAATGCGACCCGACCCACAAAGGAGCCAAATCATGAGCAGCGATAGCAAACTGATGGCACGTGACTATCACAAGGCGATGGCACCGTTTTTTGGCAGCGATGAGATCGGAAGCTGGGTCAATGGGGCGATGATGCCCGGACGCGGTGATATGTTCGACCTGATCGATCCGGCGACCGGCAAAGCGTTTTTGGCCCTTAAGGATGCCGGGGCGGACGTCGTGGATGCCGCGATGAAGGCGGCCAGTGCCGGACAGAAAGTCTGGTGGGGCATGACGGCAGCCGAACGTGGCCGGATCATGTGGCGGATCGGGCAGCAGGTGCGTGATCACCTTGATCAGCTTGCGTTGCTGGAAACCGTGAGCGCGGGCAAGCCGATCCGCGATACAAAGGTCGAGGTGCTTAAAGTTGCCGAGATGTTTGAATATTATGCCGGTTGGGCGGATAAGCTGCATGGTGATGTGATCCCGGTCCCGACCAGCCATCTGAACTATACCCGGCCCGAGCCGTATGGCGTGGTGACACAGATTACGCCGTGGAACGCGCCGATCTTTACCGCCGGATGGCAGTTGGCCCCGGCCCTTTGCACCGGCAATGCTGCGGTGTTGAAGCCATCGGAAATGACGCCGTTAACGTCGCTAGCACTTGGGGTTCTGTCGAAAAAGGCCGGTTTGCCCGATGGGGTGATTACGGTCCTGACCGGGCTTGGCACCACGACCGGGGTTGCGGCGACCACCCATGATGTGACGCGCAAGGTGGTGTTTGTCGGATCGCCGCGCACCGGGGCGATTATCGCGGCCCAAGCCGCACAGAATATCGTGCCCTGCGTGCTGGAGCTTGGCGGGAAATCGGCCAATATCGTGTTTGGCGATGCCGACCTTAAACGGGCGGTGCTGGGTGCGCAGGCCGCGATCTTTAGCGGGGCGGGGCAAAGCTGTGTCGCGGGATCGCGGTTGCTGGTGCAGCGTAATGTGGTTGACCGTTTCCTTGATATGTTGGTCGATGGGGCCAATCGCATTCCGGTCGGTGATCCGATGGATAGCGCAACCCAGATCGGCCCGATCAACAATGACGCACAATATCAGACCGTGCGTCGGTTGGTGGCAGCAGGCCAGAAAGAAGGCGCGGAATTGCTGGCCGGGGGTATCCGCCCGGAAGGGGCCGCGTGTCAGGAGGGTTATTTCCTGCGTCCGACGGTGTTGGGCAATGTGCGCAATGACATGGCGATTGCGCGCGAGGAAATCTTTGGCCCGGTGGTTTCCGTCATCCCGTTCGAGGATGAAGCCGAGGCAGTGGCGATTGCCAATGACAGCAAGTTTGGTCTGGCCGGGGCGGTGTGGACGCAATCAGTGGATCGGGCGCACCGGGTGGCGGCCAATGTGCGTGCCGGGACGTTCTGGATCAACAGTTACAAGACGATCAATGTCATGTCGCCATTTGGCGGATTTGGTGCCAGTGGGTATGGAAGGTCGAGCGGCAAGGAAGGGTTGATGGAATATATGCAGCCCAAAAGTGTCTGGACCGAAACGGCGGCCAATCCGCCCGCCGCATTTGGCTATGCGCCGGAATAGGCGCATATCGGTCATCAGGATCACGAGAAAGGGCCGCATGACGCGGCCCTTTTGACGTTTACATATTGGGATAGTTCGGGCCGCCGCCCCCTTCGGGTACGACCCAGACGATGTTCTGGGTCGGGTCCTTGATGTCACACGTCTTGCAATGCACGCAGTTCTGCGCGTTGATTTGCAGACGTTTGCCGCCTTTATCCTCGTCCGCGACAAATTCGTAAACACCTGCCGGGCAGAAGCGGGCTTCGGGCCCGTCATAAACCGCAAGGTTGACGTCGACCGGCACGCTGGCATCCTTGAGCGTCAGATGGATCGGCTGGTCTTCTTCGTGGTTGGTGTTTGACAGGAACACCGAAGACAGTTTGTCGAAGCTGACCACGCCATCCGGTTTCGGATAGTCGATTTTCGGCATGTCGGCCGCCGGTTTCAGGCAGGTATGGTCCGCATGGTTTTTGAAGGTCCAGGGGGCCTTGCCACCGAGCAGATAGGTATCGACCGCACTATAGGCCATGCCGCCCCAGTAGCCCCATTTGGCAAAGCTTGGCCGGATGTTGCGTACCTTGTGCAGTTCGGGATAGACCCAGCTGTTTTTAAGCTTTTCCGGGTAGCTTTCCATCGAAGCGGGTGGCGTTTCGGCAGTTAGGGCCTCGAACGCGGCCTCGGCGGCGAGCATGCCGGTCTTCATCGCGGTGTGCGATCCCTTGATTTTCGGCACATTCATGAAACCGGCCGAACAGCCGATCAGACAGCCACCGGGGAAGACCAGATCGGGGATCGATTGAAAACCGCCTTCGTTCAGCGCACGCGCACCGTATGAAATGCGGCGGCCCTTTTCGAAAATCTTGCGGACTTTCGGATGGGTTTTGAACCGCTGGAATTCGTCAAACGGGCTGAGATGCGGGTTTTCGTAATCAAGACCGATGACAAAACCGACCACGACCTGATTGTTATCAAGGTGATACAGGAACGACCCGCCATAGGTGTTTTTATCGAGCGGCCAGCCGGTGGTGTGGGTGATTTTGCCTTCTTCGTGAACTTCGGGGTCAACTTCCCACAGTTCCTTGATGCCGATGCCATAGGTTTGCGGATCGGAATTTTTGCGCAGATCAAACTTTTTGATCAGCTGTTCGGACAGCGAGCCACGGCAACCTTCGGCAAAGAAGGTGTACTTCGCATGCAGTTCCATGCCCGGTTCGTGGTTCGGGCCGGGCGTGCCATCGCGCGCGATGCCCATATCGCCGGTCGCGATCCCCTTGACGGAACCGTCTTCGTTAAACAGGACTTCGGCGGCGGCAAAGCCGGGATAAACTTCGATCCCCATGGCTTCGGCCTGTTCGCCAAGCCAGCGGCACACATTGCCGAGGCTGACGATATAGTTGCCCTTGTTATGCATCTGGGGCGGGGTGGGGAGCTTGATACCGCCGGTTTCGCTCAGCATCAGGAACTCGTCCTTGCCAGCGGGGACATTCAGCGGTGCGCCGCGTTCTTTCCAGTCGGGGAAAAGTTCGTTCATCGAACGCGGTTCCATCACCGCACCCGAAAGCGTATGCGCGCCGACCTCGGAACCTTTTTCCACCACACAGACGGTGATTTCTTTTTCATGTTCCTGGGCGAGTTGCATCAGTCGAATGGCAGCCGACAGACCGGATACACCGGCACCGACGACAACCACGTCAAATTCCATGGATTCGCGTTCCATATGGCCTCTCTCCTTTGGCTGCCGACCGTTTCGGACTGTTTTCGTCCGTATGGGTCACAAGCCGGTATTCACCGATCAGAGTCTCGCCCAAGCCCTGATTTCTCACATTCATTGTTTAATCGGTATAGGTGTACCGATTTGAGTCACGTTTGTATATGGTGCAAGTGATCCAAAATCGTTAAAGTCGATTGAAATCCATGCGCCATTCCAAAGAGTGCGCCGCAACATACACCGTTCCTGTGTAGATGAGCAAACCAATTACAGATTTTGATGTAAATAACCTGGACCCGCTGCAGGCATTGATCTGGCAGTTTGAAATGGGCGCGGACGAGGCGATTGCCGACGAGCCGCTGGACCGTTTCAAGGCATCCGAAAGCCTGAGCCGACAGGCAGGCCTGCCCGGCCGTGCGTCATTGCCGCCCAATGGTGGCGCGGCTGCCCGCCCGGCGATGCCACGGCCCGCCGGTGGTGCAACCCCGATGACCCCGCCGCCGCCCATGCCACCGGGGGCAGGGTTCCTGTTATCCGATACGCCACACGAAGCCCGGCAATCGGCCCGCGACCTTGCCGCGGCGGCAACAAATCTGGCCGATCTAAAGGAAGCGGTCGAAAAGTTCGAAGGCTGCGCACTTAAGAAATCGGCCAGCAATACCGTCTTTGGCGTGGGGAACCCCGAAGCACGTTTGGTGCTGGTCGGCGAAGCACCGGGGGCGGAAGAGGACCGGCAGGGCGAACCCTTTGTCGGACCGAGCGGCAAGTTGCTTGATGCGATGTTGCGATCCATCGGCTTTGCGCGCGAGGAAGTCTATATCACCAATATCCTGCCCTGGCGTCCGCCGGGAAACCGTCAGCCGACCACTGCCGAAATCGCGGTGTGCGAACCATTTGTCCGCCGTCATCTTGAACTGATCGGGCCAAAAGTTGTTATCTGCCTTGGCGGCAGTGCGGCCAAGACCCTGATGGAAGAAGACCGCGGCATCACCCGGTTGCGCGGTACGTGGAAAGAAATTCCGCTGGGGGCTGCCAGTGTTGCCGATGTGACGGCGATGTTCCACCCGGCCTATCTGCTTCGGACACCGGAACAGAAACGGATGGCGTGGCGCGATTTGCGGGCTGTTGCGCAGAAATTGTCGTAAATTACCTTACGAAACGCACGATGCATGGCCGATATGCAGCGGGCAGGCAATGTGCGGCCACCCCCGCCAAGTGGTTGATTTCGGAGAAATCATTTCGCGGCACCGGCTTTTGCTGGTATATATCTCTGCCAAATGCGGGGGGACACCGCACTCTACAGGTTGCGACGAGAAACTGCTTCGGGATACAAACACGGCTTTGCCGGAGTCTCGTAGGGGAAAGACTGGTTTTGATCGAAGCACTACAAACAAGGCTGCCGCGTGCCATATCGGCATTTCGGCGCACCGTTTTCATTACCGCACTGGGTGCCATTGCATTGGCGCTGCCTGTAACGGACGCTCAGGCGACCAAGGAACAGGCCGCCCTTAGTGCGCCTGCGGCCAGTGATGATGCGGGCTCGGTCAAAACACCGACTGTGCTGTCCAAGCGTGATGCGGAACTTTACGAACAGATTTTTGCCGTGCAGGAGCAGGGCCGCTGGAAAGATGCGGACAACCTGATTTCGCGTCTGTCCGATGACCTGCTGATGGGGCATGTCCAAGCACAGCGCTATCTGCATCCGACGGCGTATCGGTCGCGCTACAAGGAATTGAAGGACTGGCTGGCACTTTATGCCGATCTGCCCGAAGCGCCGACCATCTACAAACTGGCGTTGCAACGCCGTGGCAATGCCACCTATCCGAAGAAACCGGTTGGCGGGTATGTCAACGGTGCCGGATATGATTACGAAGATATCCGTCCCTATTACCACAAATCGACCAAAAGCCTTTCATCGGCACAGCGTTCGCGCGCTTCGGTTCTGAAACGCCGTATTCGCCAGCGGATCGGCGGCGGTTGGCCCACCGGCGCGCTTGAGGTGCTTGAGGCACTGGAAACCAAGCGTTTGTTTGATGCCTATGAGCAGGACGAAGCGCGGACGTCGATTGCATCGGGATATTATTATTTCGGCAAGCCCGATCTGGCTTTGCGCCATGCCGCCGAAGCCGCAAAGCGGTCGGGCAAATACCTGCCGCAGGCGCATTGGACGGCGGGCCTGACGGCGTGGCGGCTGGGCAAGATGGATCAGGCGCATGACCATTTTGTGGCCCTGACCAAGAACGACTATGCGTCAAGCTGGACGCGGTCGGCCGGGGCGTTCTGGGCCGCAAGGATTGATCTGGCGGCGGGACGTTTTGTTGAAGCCGACAAGATGTTGCAGAAGGCCGCGGAATATCCGCGGTCGTTTTATGGGCTTCTGGCGTTGCGGTCGCTTGGCCGGGATGACGTTTTTGACTGGGACAGTCTGGCGCTTGATGAAAATCGCGCCAACAAGCTGAAGCTTGATCCGCATGGCCGTCGTGCCCTTGCCCTGATCCAGATCGACAGGCGTGAAGAGGCCGAACAGGAATTGCGCAAGGCCGCAGCCAGCGACGATGCCAAGCTGCGCCGTGCGGCCCTGGCGCTTGCCGATAGTGCCAATTTTGCGGCGCTGACCATGCGGCTTGGCGGTTATATCGCGCAGAAAACCGGCGAGGTCATCGTCAATGCGCTTTATCCGGTGCCGCCATGGGCGCCGCAAGGCGGTTATGAGGTTGACCGGGCGCTGATTTATGCGTTGATGCGTCAGGAATCCGGCTTCAATGCCGAGGCGCGGAGCCACGCCGGGGCGCGTGGTTTGATGCAGCTGATGCCCGCAACCGCAAGCTATATCGGCAATACCCGTTATCGCGGTGAAAAGCGTGCAGAACTTTACGAGCCGGAAGTCAACCTGTCGCTGGGTCAGAAATATGTCGATCATCTTCTGGGGCAGAACGGGGTCGATAACGGCTTCTTGCAGTTGATGGCGGCTTATAATGGCGGGATCGGCAATCTGGGGCGCTGGCAGAAGGCGCTGAAGGATAACGAAGATCCGCTTTATTTCATCGAAAGCATTCCGTCGCGTGAAACGCGCCTGTTTATCGAGCGTGTGATGGCGAACCTTTGGATGTATCGGTCGCGTCTGGGGCAGGACAGCCCGTCGCTTGATCGTCTTGCTGCGGGGCAGTGGCCGGTTTACCAGTCGCAGGACCTTGGTGCTGGTGATGACGGCCTGACCGCCGAACGCTGATCGGGATTGATGACCGCAGACAATAATCGCAATGGTGAACCGGCATCTGATCGTCGTGATCAGGGAACGGTTCTGGACCGGATGCAGATGCCACCGATGAGTGGCGATGAGGCGCTTCGCCGGTTCCACAAAGACCGCGAAGCAGGCGGCCATAAATCACAGAGCGATGAAACCACGGAACTTGCCAAACTGCATCCGGTGATGCGATTTGCGGCGGTCGCGGGAACTTTCATTCTGATTGTCGCGGCTTTGCTGGGTGTGCTGTATCTGATTGGTTCCTAGGGGACGGTGCAATTTGTGCCGCGTCGTCGGACCACATAAAAAACGGGCACAGATGACTGCGCCCGTTTTTGTTGTCCGAAGATCAGACCTGATTACAGCGATTGGCAGAACTTTTCGAAATCCTGCACGGTTGCATATGATTTCTGGGTACCCGGACGGGTGATGCTGTCAGCCGCATACCGCACGGCCATTTCAAGGGCGGCTTTGACGTCACGGTTTTCGGCATAGTAGCGCGCAAAGCTGCCGATAAAGGCATCGCCAGCACCGGTCGTATCAACCGGTTTGACCGATACCGGATCAATATGGACTGCGTCGTCATTGCCATTGATCAGAAGCGCGCCATCGCCGCCCAGTGTCACAATTACGGTTTTGACACCACGTGCGATCAGGCTTCTTGCGGCGGCTTCGGCATCGGCCAGTGAATTCACGGCCATACCCGAAATCGTCGCAAGTTCCGTCTGGTTCGGGACGAGGAAGGTGGCCTTTTCGATTTTGGTGCTGTCGAGGTCAGCCGGGGCCGGGGCCGGATTAACCAGCGTTTCAATGCCATGTTCGGCACCAAAGGCGACGGTGTGATAGACCGTTTCCAGCGGAATTTCGAGCTGCATCAAAATCAGGTCGCATTCCTTGAGCGCATCGGCAGCACGGTCGACATCGGCCGGGGACAGTTGTGCATTGGCCCCTTTGACAATCAGGATGCAGTTTTCGCCTGACGGTTCGACAAAGATCGGGGCGACGCCGCTTGAGGTGCCCGGTACCCGTTCGACAAAGCGGGTATCAATGCCCGATGTTTCGAAATTGCGGATGGTGTTATCAGCAAAGATATCGTCGCCGACCTTGGTGACCATCATGACATCGGCACCAAGACGTGCAGCCGCGATGGCCTGATTGGCGCCCTTGCCGCCACATCCCATTTCGAAACGTGGTGCTTCGATGGTTTCGCCGGGCAACGGCATACGATCCGTATAGGTGATCAGATCGACCATGTTGCTTCCGACAATGGCAATTTTGCCTGCCATATTCATTCTCCTGATTTACAGCGAACGGATCGCCTGTTCGGCCGTGTCACTTTCGGCCTGCGTCATATAGCCCAGCCTTACCGAGAAATTCCGGGTTTCGCCAGATCGCAGGGAAATGACATGTCCCTTGGCTTTTTCGGCGTTGAAGCCTTCGGGTTCGCAGGTGGATGGCAGGGCAAAGGCCGCGACCTTCTGATCCTGATTGGCCAGTATCCAGCGGACCGTTTTGGGAAAATCATTGGTGTTATAGGTAATGTGGAAGCCATCGCCTTCGACGCGGCGCATCATGCAGGCGGTGTTGCCATGCGCATCGGTTTTGGCGTTGCGGATGTAAAACACCTGTTCGGGATCATAGCGATGCGGTTCGTCGAGGGTTTCCATCGCCGCCGGATTTTGCGCCAGCGTTTCAAGAAACGCATCGTAATCCGGGTTGCGCGGCACATGGGCCGGGACTTCGGTGCGAACGATGGTGTCGGTGGGAGTGAAACCGGCGGGCTGGATGATTTGTGCGCCGTCACAGAACGCGAAATTGACGTGGCACATATACATCAGGTCCATTGCTGCACCCGACAGGTTTTCGACATTCATCTGAATATCGAAAAGCGTCGCATCCGGGCGCAGAACCACACGGGGTCGCGCCATGTAATGCGCCCCGAAGCCCATGACATATTCGCGGGTGCCACTGATCGCCATAAAGGCACCGTCGTCGTCATGGCCAAATTCAATGGCGGCACTGTCCATTTCGGCACAGGGCATTTCACCATGCAGCGGATGGGTATCGGTCGGACCGGGGCAGCCATTGGTCAGCAGCCCCGAATGGAACGCAAAACAGCCATAGGTTTCGACAATGACGTTGGCCGGGCGCGGCATGCTGAACATGTTTTCCATGGTCAGATCCACGCCATCAAAAACCGCATCCCAGATCATCTGCCCCATGAAGGGCAGAATGACCAGATAGCCGCGTTCGTTTTTCAGCCGGACGGCTTCGATGCCGGTTTCATAGCGAAACAGGCTGGCCGACATGCCACCGTGCGATGCGATGACATGTTCGGCGTCGCCGAAGAAGGTTTTGCGCAGGTTAACCTTGGTTGACGCAGTCATGAAGTCACCTCGTTTAACGCGAACGGTTTTTATAGGCGTTGAGCGCAATCACCAGCAGAAGGAACACGCCCCAGATAAAATCGATCAGATGGTTGGAAAACCGCAGAATCTGGAAGCCGCTTGACAGCAGCATCAGGGCCGCAACCGCGATCGACACACCGAGCACCGTGCCACGGCCACCGGCCGGGTTGGTGCCGCCCAGAACCGCAATCAGAACCGCCTGAAGCAGATAGGATGTGCCGTAATCCGACTTTGCCGCATTGGTACGCCCCGAAAGAATGATTCCGGCGATGGACGCCATCACCCCGGTCAGCATGTAGCTGAGCAGGACCATCTTTTCGCGTTTCAGACCGGCAAACAGGGCGGCCTTCGGGTTGGTACCGATCAGCATCAGATTGATGCCAAAGGTCGTGCGGCGCAGCATGAAGGCAATCAGGCAGGCCAGAACCACGAACAGGACAAACGGCGTTGCCAGACCAAAGATCTTGCCATTGCCGATAAAGGCCCAGGCTTCGGGGAAGCCGACAATTGCCGGACCGCCAGTCATGACAATGGCAAGACCGGTAAAGACCTGCCCGGTGCCAAGGGTGGCCAGAATGGGCGTGATTTTTAACCGGGTAATCAACAGACCGTTCAAAGCCCCAGCGACAAGCCCGGTGCCAAGGGCGACAACACCACCCAGCAGAACAATGCCAAAACCGGTATCGGCAACACCGGCGTCGGTGGCGAATTTCTTGAACATCACCCCGGCAAAGATTCCCGACAGGTTGGCAATGCCGATCACCGAAAGGTCAATGCCGCCGGTCAGCATGGCAATCATCATCGCAATCGACAGAAGGCCGAGTTCCGGGAAGGTGTAGGTGATGGATTCAAAATTGTAATAGCGCAGGAATTTATCCGGGCTAAGGGCGGTCATGACAACAAAGATCAGGATCGTCATGGCGATCAGCTGAACGATATTGTTGTCCTTGTTCAGAAGGTTGCGGAAATCGAGTTCACGTTTCATATCGGCCCCCTCACGCATTCGCACGGCGGTCACGCCATGCCGTAATGGCGGTGGCAATTACAATGATGACGCCGACAACAACGCGCTGCCACGTCGTGTCGATCTTCATGATGATCAGGCTGTTTTTCACCATCACCAGCATGAACACACCCAGCATGGTTCCCAGAACGGAACCGCGCCCCCCAAAGATGGAAGCACCGCCCAGAACCACAGCCGCGATCACGTCCAGTTCAAGACCGACGAAATCACGCGGGTTGGCAAGCCAGATCATGCCGCTGTGCAGGAGGCCGGCAAACCCGGCCAGGGCCCCGGCCACACAATAGATGAAGAAGGTGATCTTGCGGATGTTGAAGCCAACGCGGCTGGCGGCTTCGGGATCGCCGCCCATGGCATAAACCCCGCGGCCGATCATGGTATAACGCAGCACAATATGCAGGGCCACGGCCAGAACGACATAGACAGCAACCATCGCGGTCAGGCCATAGGTTGTGCCATCGGGTTTGACCATGCTGATGATATCGGACTTTCCGAAATCAATCAGGGCATCGGGCATTTTGTTGATGTTGATCATGCTGGTGCCAACAACACCCAGCAGGAACCCGCGCACCATGCTGCCCGTACCCAAGGTCACGATCAGCGGGATCATGCGGAATTTATAAACAAAGAACGCATTCAGGCAGCCAAACAGCGCCCCCATCGTCGCCGCGGCAACGAAGGGCAGGACAACACCGTCATAATTGAAATACAGCATGCCCTTGATGGTCAGATACATCGCGGCAACAGCGAATGCCGGGAACGAAACATCAATCCCGCCGGAAATCATCACCAGCAAAACGCCAAGCGCCATGATGCCGATGATCACGTTGCTGCGCAGAAGGCTGAACATGTTGTCCAGGCTCCAGAAGGCGGGGTTGACCAGCCCGATCAGGATCATGGCAAGCACAAGAATGCCCGCGATGACCACCTCTGATTTTTGAAACCAGGCCATCGAGTTTTTCCTTACGTTAAATTCTTGAGCTTGTCGCTGATCTGGTCTTCGGAGGTATCGGCAGATGCCATTTCCTCGACAAAGGCTCCGCGATGCATCAGGACAATACGGTTACAGTTATGGACCAGTTCCGGCACGTCGTCGGAAATCATCAGCACGGCCAGCCCTTCTTTTTGGGCCAGTTCGCGAATGATCCGGTGAATTTCCGCCTTCGATCCGACATCCACCCCGACGGTCGGGCCGTTCAGGATCAGGAATTTGGCATTGGTCAGAAGCCAGCGGGCAATCACCACACGTTGCTGGTTGCCGCCCGAGAGTTCCTTGACCAGCTTTTTGCCGGTGGGGGTTGCGATCTGCATGTCGCGGATCATGGTTTCAACCCATTCTTCGGCCTTGTTATGATCAATCAGCAGGCCGGGGGCCAGTTTTTCGTAACTGGTCGCAAGCATGTTGCGATCAATGCCCTGGGTTAGAAACAGTCCTTCGCTGAGACGGTCTTCGGGAACATAGGCAACCCCGGCCCTGATCGCCTTTTGCGGCGTATCAAGCACGGTTTGCGTGCCGTTGATCGAAATGGTGCCGCTGTAACCGGGCATCATGCCAAACAGGGACAGGGCAAGTTCGGTGCGACCCGATCCAAGCAGGCCGGAAACACCGACAATCTCGCCCGGTTTGATCGCGAGGTTGATATTGTCGAGATCGTTTCCGTGGGTCAGGTTTTTGGTTTCAATGCGCGGCGGCATCGAACCATATTTCTGCTGGTCCCAGATATAGGGTTCGGAAATGATATCAGACCCGGTCATGTGACGGGTGATCAGGGCTTCGTCAAAATCACCGGTCGGGCCGTCGGCCACTTTCTGGCCGTTACGGATGACGGTGATATGTTCGCTGATTTCCAGCATTTCGCGCATTTTGTGACTGACAAACAAAATGGCAATCCCGCGCGACTGGATATCCTTGACGATGCGAAAAAGCGTTTCGATTTCCTTGCCGGTCAGGGCGGTTGTCGGTTCGTCCATGATGATCAGACGGGCATCTGACATCAGCGCACGGGCAATCGCCACAAGCTGTTTGCCTGCCGTGGACAGTTTTTCGACATCGGTATCAAGGTCAAGATCAACCCCGAGACGTTTGACCGCTTCCTTGGCAATCTCGCGGACCTTGCGCCAGTTCAGAACCTGACGCTGTTCGCGAAGCTGCACATTCATGGCAAGGTTTTCGGCCACGGTCAGGTTCCCGAACAGGGAGAAGTCCTGATAGATCACCTGAACCCCATGTTCGATGGACGCCATGGGAGACAGGCTTTCAACCTTGTTGCCATCAATGTAAATCTCGCCGGCATTTGGCTGATATACACCGGACATGATCTTGATCAGGGTCGATTTGCCCGAACCGTTTTCACCGGCAAGACAGTGGATTTCGCCTTTTCGGATCGTCAGCGAAAGATCCTTAAGCGCAACAACGCCGGCAAATTCTTTCCGGACGTTTCGCAATTCAATGAAATTTTCAGACATGACAAGCCCGTCAACGTGAAACAAAGGGCCTGATCTCATAATAAAATGAAGGCGTCCTTAATGGACGCCTTCACCAAAGGATGAAATCAGAAGTTATACTTGTCCATGTTTTCCTTGGTCACACCGACCCAGCCCTGGCCATAAACCAGGTTGGCATTGCTGCCTTCCGGGGTGCTGAGATTGGTGTAACCCGGAAGGCCAAGGTCAAGACCAGCCTTGATCTGGTCGCCTTTGCCGTCGAGCGCCATAATGGCCAGCATGTTCATGGCATAGCCAGCAACCGCCGGATCCCAGAACTGGATGTATTCGATGTCGCCATTTGCCAGATATTCACCGGCAACCGACACCAGACCGGTCCCTGCGAAGTGCAGTTTACCCTGAAGACCGCGTTCGGCGATCAGACGACCGGCACCAGCCGAGGTCGGCATCGGGCCGCCAACGATACCCTGAAGGTCCGGGTAGGTGGTCAGGGTTTCTTTGAGTTTGGTGTAGTCGGTGTTGGCGTCGTCATAGGTTTCGAGACGCTCGGTCGCCAGTTCCATGTCCGGGAAATGTTCTTTCTGGTATTCGACGGCACCGTCGATCCATTCATTCTGGGATTTGGAGGTCAGGCTGCCGACGGTGGCGGCATATTTACCCTTGCCACCCATGGAGGTCCCGAGGACTTCCATAAGCTTCGCGCCATATGCCTTGTTATCAAACGCTTCGAGGATGTAGTCGGCGTTTTTCAGGTTTGATGCTTCGTGGGCGATCACGATGATACCGCGGTCACGGGCCTTTTTCAGAACCGGTTCGACGGCTTCGACCGAGAACGGTACGATGTTGATGGCATCAACGCCCTGTGCGATCAGGTTTTCAATCAGCTGCACCTGTGCGGCAGCGTCCGCGGCACTCGGTCCGACCATCCAGGTATCGTGACCGGTGTCTGCGCCGAACTGTTCGACACCTTCGCGCATACGGTCAAACCATGCGATGCCGTCAACCTTGACCACGGTGGCGATGGAATATTCCTTGCCGGTGGTTTCGGATGTGAATTTCGAAATGATGTCCGGCGTTTTGACCGCTTCGTCTGCGTGGGCCGCACCTGCAAGCAGGGAACCGGCGACGACAAGCGATGAAAGAAGCTTGTTCATTGTTACCTCCAAATTGAAATCGTTTTTTTAGCTGGCAGTTTTCTGCGTCTTATTGGCATGAAAGCCAAGGCTTTTCATGCGGTTCGTTCCGAAAACAGCAATTTTCCGGTGGCCGGGATGCGGCCACCGGCACCGTTTACTGACCGATAATCTTAATGCTGGCGCTGGCACCGATGCGTGATGCCCCGGCTGCAATCATCTTGAATGCGTCTTCGGTGGTGCGAACCCCGCCCGACGCCTTGACCCCGATATCCGGGCCAACGGTTTTGCGCATCAGGGCGATGTCTTCGGCAGTGGCACCACCGCCGGCGAAACCGGTCGAGGTTTTGACGAAATCGGCACCGGCCTGTTTGGACAGTTCGCAGGCAAGGACTTTCTGTTCGTCTGTCAGCAATGCTGTTTCGATGATGACCTTGAGGGTGGCATCGCCACAGGCTTCTTTTACCGCTGCAATATCGGCGCGAACGGCATCGGTATCGCCAGCCTTGAGCAGGCCAAGTGCTATGACCATATCGACTTCGCGGGCACCCTGTTCAACCACCCAGCGGGTTTCGGAAACCTTGGCGGAAACCGGATCGGCCCCGAACGGGAAACACACCACCGAGCATGCCAGAACATTGGTATCGGCCAGTTCGCGCACGACCAGCGGGATATAGATCGGATTGACACAGACCGCCTTGAAAGCGTGTTTTCGCGCATCGGCGCACAGCGAGACAATCTGATCGGGGGTGGCGTCCGCCGCCAGAAGGGTGTGATCAATATAAGCGGCAAGATCGCCAGCAACGGCGGGAAGTGGAGCATTCGACATGTAACGTTTCCCTCGACGATAACGGGTTGCTATCGTCGTTTTGTTAAATTTTTAACATTTATTGAAATGATCCTGTCATCGGGTTAACATCCGGTCAAGCCAAAAACATATCAGAACAGAACTTGATTGAGTTGCTGCCCGTCTCGCTATAATCAGAGGTTTTAGGATAAAATTTATGGTTGTGCTGAGTGGTTTTCGACATCATTTCAGGTGTGTCTGCGGCCTGTCAGCCAGTATATCGGCAGTGAACGGAGTCTGAATGTCGATCAAATCGCAGGACCGGATAGAAGCCCTGACCCGCAATCTGGAGGTCAGCAATGTCATTCGGTTGAAAGATGCCGCCGATCTGCTGGGCGTTTCGGAAATGACGGTCCGCCGTGATGTCGCCAATTGTGAAAATATTTTCACATATATGGGGGGGTACATCACGCTCAAGTCGCCAGCAGCCGGTGGCCTTGGATACATCTTGGACCGTGAACGCGGTTCGCATACCGATCTCAAGCGCACAGCCTGTCAGATTGCCGCGCGTTATGTCAAACCGGGCGATACCATATTTCTTGATTGCGGGACGACCATTCCCTATCTCGCCAATGCGTTACCAGAAAATCGGGATATCACGGCGATCTGCTATTCGATCAATGTTGCCGAAATCCTGTGCAAAAAGCCGGGCCTTCGGGTCATCATGCTGGGCGGGATGTATCACGCGTCTTCGGCATCCTTTGCCGATAGCAACAGCGTGAATGCCATTCTGAACCTGAATATCAATACCGCCTTCATGTCGGCGGGCGGGGTCAATATCAGCCGGGGTGTCAGTTGTTCCAACCCCCATGAGGTTGATATCAAACAGGCGGTTCTTGAGACCGCGGCCAACAAGATCCTTGTTGTCGATTCAACAAAGTTCAATGTCATCAAGCCGATGCTTTTTGCCAAGCTGGAGCAGTTTGACATGATCTGTACCGATCCGAAATGTGATCCGGAACTGGCAACCAGAACCGGTTGTCCCCTGATTACGCAATAGCGAAGGGCACAAAACGCTTTAGTTCGGTTCGGCCTGTGTTGCGTCGGCGATTTCTGCGTTCAGCAATTGTATTTCCGCCTCGGTCGCACCGCTGAGCGGGTCGTCCTTTGGAATGTCACGGTAGAGATCGGTAAAGACATTCAGGGCCTGCTGATACTTGTCCTGCTGTTTGAGCATCATGCCATAGTAATAGCGGCTGAGCTGATGGTTTGGCATCTGGCCAAGCGCATGCAGGATCAGATCGCGTGACACCTTGTCAATCTGGCCTTGTTGGGCGGTAATGCGTGTATCGGCATATTCGATGGCGAGTAACGGATTATGACCGGAAAGCGCATAGGCACGCGCAAAGGCGGCAACCGCCCGCTCGATATCGCCCAGACGCAATGACCCACGCGCCAGAACGATCCAGCCCTGCAAATTGCGGGGATTGGCTTCGAGCGACAGGACGATCTGACTGAGCAGACGGCGGATCTGCTGATCGGTCTGAAAGTCTGGATCGGTCACATCGTTTGCCGCGGCCGCAGCGGCGGCAAGATTGCGTTCGCCCGCCCGTTCGGAATAGGGGCGCGACGGAATTTGTGGCATGCCGATCGCGCTATACAAAATAACTGCGGCAATCACGGGCAGGGTTGAAAATCCGATCCGCGCCATAGGGCCAAAGGCGCGGCGGGCATCGGGTGTATTGTGGTTATCCCCCCCCGCAGGCCGACGCGGCAGGCTGGCATAGATCGCAAGCCCGCCAAACGCGGCAAGTATGACAAGGCCAAGCCAGATCACAGGGAACCTCGCGACGGGAGAATACTATATGCGGGGCGGCCAAACTGCATCGTTACGAGCGATCCTGTGACGTGCCAAGGATTTCATCAAGCCGCTTCTGTTCCTGATTGGAAAGCGATTTCGGGCCTGCACCGTCTTCGCGCTGTTTGCGGCGGTAAAAGGCGATCACCGCAATCAGGGCCAGAAACGCCAGAACGGCCGGGCTGATCCACAGGATGTAGGTTTCGGGTTTCAGCGGCGGGTTCAGCAGAACATAATCGCCATAGCGTTCGACGATGTAATCAACGACTTCTTCGTTGGTGTCGCCAGCAACCAGACGTTCGCGCACCAGAATGCGCAGATCACGGGCCAGATCGGCATCGGAATCGTCAATCGACTGGTTTTGACAGACCAGACAGCGCAAGCCCTGACTGATGTCGCGCGCGCGTTCTTCAAGCTTGGGATTGGTCAGCATCTCGTCGGGATTGACCGCAAGAGCCGGTGCCGCGTGCAGGCCCAGCAGAATGACAAGGGCCGCGAACAGTGAACAATTTCGACGGATCATCCTTTTAACTCCGCAATCTTTGGCAGCAAGACTTCTTCAAGAACCTGATTTGAGATGGGCCCGACATGTTTGTACCGGATCTGACCGGTGCCATCGATAATAAAGGTTTCCGGCACGCCATAGACCCCGAAATCAATACCGGTTCGCCCGGACAGATCCATCCCGACCGCGGCATAGGGATCGCCAAGTTCATCCAGCCAGTTGACACCGTCCTGCGGGTCTTTTTCCTTGTAGTTCAGGCCATAAACCGGAACGTCAGCCTCACGCGCGAGGCGCTTGATGAGCGGATGTTCCGCACGACATGGAATGCACCAGCTGGCGAACACGTTCAGAACCGATACCTCGCCTTTTGAAATATCGGCGCGTGACAATCCGCGGTCACGGCCTGGCAATGGGGGCAACTGGAAATCGGGGGCTGGTTTACCCAGCAAGGCCGACGGCACAACAGATGTATCTTTACCAATATTCGTCAGAAAGACACCGGCAAGAGCAGCAAAGAGTACCAGCGGGATGACTGCGATCCAGAATCTCATGAAGCGGGAACTCCGTTTTTCTTATAGCGCAGGATAATGCGCGTACAGATACTGATGGCACCGCCGATCAGCATCAGTAACATTCCGCCCCAAACCCAGGGCATCATTGGCAGGAACCGGACGGTCACGACACGCCCGCCATCTTCGGCCCGTTCGCCAACGGAAACATGCAGATCCCCATCGCGTCCATGCCAGATATCGGCTTCCTTGGTTTCGATGCCACGGATCGGATAATAGCGGACTTCGGGGAACAGTTCGGCGACCGGCTGGGCGTTGCGATAGATGATGAAGGTCGCCTTGCGGGTGGCGAAGTTTTCACCGGGCAGCAGCGCCACACCTTCGTATTGCAGGTTATAGGGGCCGATCTGAATACTTTGTCCGGTGCGCGCCGAAAGCGATATCTGCTGTTCCCAGATGGCACTGGCCGATCCCCCGGCGATCAGGATGGCGATCCCGATATGGGCAAAGGTCATGCTGAGATAGCGGGGGCCAAGAAGCTGCAGATTGCGGTATTTGCCTTCGCCGTGGTCGGGTTGACGCCACAGGCGTTCCCAAAGATCACCAAGGGCAGCGGTAAAGACCCAGGCCGCAAGACCGATCCCCAGCAACGGCAGCGGGGAGGCATCGATAAAGCGCATCCAGACAAACAGGATCACGATCAGCGACATCATGGCGGCCAGCTTCATCCGCCGCCCGATCTGCCATGCCTCGTCCTTGCGCCAGCGCAGCGTCGGGGCAAAGCCCATCAGAAACAGAAGTGGCAAACCGATGGGGATCAGGGCCTGAACAAAGAACGGTGGGCCAACCGTGATGATATCGCCGCCCAGCCAGCGCAGGAACAGCGGATAAATGGTGCCGATCAGAACGGTGGCCGCCGCAACCGAGAGCATCACACTGTTGAGGAACATGCCGCTTTCGCGCGATACCAGCGAGAAGTCCTTGTCATCGATCATGTCGGTCGCGCACCGCCAGAACATGAAATAGGCCCCGCCAAACAGAACGCAGAAGGCAACCAGAAGGGCAACAGCGTCGCCGCTGCTGAGCAGGGCGGTTGGCAACGGACCCAATAGATCGGAGCGTACGAGGAATGTCCCGAACCAGCCGGCAGCAAAGGCCGACAGCGCCAAAAGAGCCGTCCAGGGTTTCAGGGTTTCGGTTTTTTCAAGAACGGCCCGACAATGCAGGAATGCCGTGGTCAACAGCCAGGGTAGCAATAATGCATTTTCGGATGTATCCCAGTACCACCAGTTGCCCCATGCCTGTTCGGTATAAGCACGGTAGGCGTTGATGGCGATGGCACCGCCCAGCAATGTCCAGGAAATCATCGTCCACGGGCGCAGTTGTTCCGACCATGCACGGTCAAGCTTCGCACCCGGCAGTGCGGCAAAGGTCACCGCGAAAATCACCGATAATCCGGCAAGACCGGCATACAGGATCGGCCCGCGTGCCATACCGGCAAGGTCCTGCAATTCCGGATCAAGACCGTTGCCGTCAAGCGGTGCGATGCCCGACCGGATAAACGGATCGGCATCAATGATTGTTACCGCCGCCAGAAGGGCGACAATGATGCCAAGGATACCAAGGGCGACACGATCCTGTTCGGTAACGCCGCGCGCAATGCTTTGCAGCGCGTATATCAGTGTCGCGAGTGTGCTGGTCGCGACCCAGAACAGCATGGCGCCGCTATCGGAGATGACGGAGGCACCGATACGGTAAATCATCGGGGTAGATGAATGACTGTAATCGGCGACCACGGGCAGGGTAAAATCACTGACAATAAAGGAATGGATCAGGGCGGCTTCGGCAATGATTGCCAGAACGCACATGGCAAAGGGCAGGGGCCAGACACCGAAACCGACATTTTCGGAAGTCCGGATATTGCCGGTCAGTCCATCTGGCAAGGTTCCGCCGGCAATTGCCGGTGTCATTGTCGTTGTCGGGCCGAGCGCGCGATAGCTTGCGCGAAACAGGGCCGGACAGAACAGGACGGCCTGACAGGTTCCCAATGCAAGAATCAGGATAAGGGCAAAATGTCCAAACTCTGCGATCATGCGTTCTTCAGATTTCCCCGATATGTGGTGTTCACCAAACGAACACCACTCAGCCCCTGCTGTCAAACAGCAAGGCATCCACCCAGTTTAATGCCGCTTTGATGGCTTCAATATGAGGTTTTTATGATGGCAGAATGTGGCTTAATTACGCATCTGTTCGGCGTTGCGGGCTTCGATTTCTTCCCAATAACCGCTTTTTTTCAATGAGTCAGCGACCTCGGGCGGCATGTAGTTTTCATCATGCTTGGCCAGAACTTCGGATGCGATGAACTGGCCCTCGGAACCCATATGGCCCTCGGCGACGACGCCCTGGCCTTCACGGAACAGGTCGGGAAGGATGCCGGTATAGGAAATGGTGACCGCATTTGCCATGTCGGTGACGATAAAGGTGACGGTTTCACCGCCGCCGAGTTTTTTAAGCGATCCTTCTTCGACGAGGCCGCCGACGCGCAGGCGCTGATCGGGATCAATCGGCGATTTTTCGGCGATTTCGGTCGGGCTGAAGAAGAACACAACCGAATCTTCAAATGCCGTAAGGGCCAAGGCAGCCGCCGCCCCGACCGCCAGAAGGGCAGCCATGACGATATACATGCGTTGACGTTTGCGGGATTTGGCACGCGAAAGAGACACTTTGATATTCTCCGCTCAGGAAGGCTTGGGCTCAGGAAGTCGGGGACTGGTCTGTTGTGCGGGCACGTCTGGGACGGCGGGCTTTCAGAACAGTTTCAAGCTGATCAAGTTCGGTCTGGCTCTGACGAAGGCCACGCAGGGTCATGATCAGAAGAATGATCATCGCAAGGGCTGCGATACCGTAACTGGCCCAGATATAGCTGCCATAGCCGCCCATTGAGAAGAATTCGTTCATTTGCTGGCTCCGGCGTTGTGACCCTGATCATAGGCGAGTTCGTCATGATCGCCGCTGGCAACGGGGCGTTCGTCAAACAGGCCGCTGAGTTGAAGCGCACGGATGCGCCGCTGGTTGAGTTCAAGGCGAACGCGCAGCACCAGAACGATGAAATAATAACCGGTGAAGGCAAAGGCCATGATCAGAAGCGGGGCGAGCATGCTGGGATCGATGCTGGGCCCGCCCATGCGGGCAACCGATGCCGGTTGATGCAGGGTATTCCACCAGTCGACGGAAAATTTGACGATCGGCACATTGATCGCGCCCACCAGTGCCAGGGCCGATCCGGCCTTTGATCCGCGTTCGGGATCGTCAAAGGCATTTACCAGCGCGATATAGCCAAGATAGAGGAACAGCAGGATCAGCATTGATGTCAGACGCGCATCCCACACCCACCATGTTCCCCACATCGGTTCGCCCCAAAGCGACCCGGTAACAAGCGTAAGGGCGGTGAATGTTGCGCCAACCGGTGCGGTGGCGCGCGCGCAGATATCGGCAAGCGGATGTTTCCAGATCAGGCTCATGGCCCCGCAAAGAGCCATGCCGACATAACAGAACAGTCCCATCCATGCCGCGGGCACGTGGATATACATGATGCGGACGGTGTTGCCCTGCTGATAGTCAACCGGCGATCCGATCAGGGCCAGATAAAGCCCGGTGGCTGTCAGAATGACGGTCAGCGCGACCACCCAGGGCATCATGGCCCCGGTCAGTTTCAGAAACACGCTTGGTTTGGCGAAACGATGCATTTTCTCTCGTCCGTTTGCGGCGATGCCGCCGAAGGTCGTCTGTTTTAAGTTATTCCACGGCCTGCCGGATGGCGTGGGCCGTGGCAAACGGGGCGGCAGCCAAAGACAGTAACAGGATCGCCCCCATGATCTGTAACTGTGCCTGGGCGGAAATGCCAAGCAATGCGGCCTCGACCGCACCGGCACCGAAAATCAGTACCGGTATATATAGTGGCAGGACCAGCAATGACACCAGCACACCGCCGCGTCGTGCCCCCAAAATCAGTGCCGCACCAATCGCCCCGATCAGGCTGAGTGCCGGTGTGCCGATCAGCATGGCGATCATCAGGGTGCCAAAGCCATCCTGATCCATATTGAGCATCACGGCCATCACGGGTGCCGCAATAATCAGCGGCAGGCCGGTCGTCAGCCAATGGGCGCACACCTTGCCCAGAACCAGCAATTCCAGCGGTGCAGGCGACAGGGTCAGCAATTCCAGCGTGCCATCCTCGTAATCGGTCTGAAAGACACGTTCGAGTGACAGCATGGCCGCCAGCAGGGCCGAGACCCAGATCACACCCGATGCAATGCGCGCCAGAATATTGGCTTCGGGGCCGACACCAAACGGAAACAGGGTGGTGGTTACGATAAAGAAGGCAACCACCATCACGGAATCCGCGCCCTGACGCAGGGCCAATCGCAAATCACGACGCAGGATGGCGACAAAGGCATTCATATCGCGGCCTCCGTCGCTCTGCCTTGATCCATGTCGAGTGAGAGATGCTGGTTGGCATCTTCATCATCATGTTCGATCAGCCATTCCATCATCGGGATGGCAAACGGATCAAGATCAAGGATGATCGGTGCCGCGATATCCAGATCGACATGGGTGGAATAAATCACGATGCCGCCTTTGGCCCGGAATTCGGCGATCAGACGCGCCAGTTCGGCACAGCTTTCGCGATCAAGGCCAACGGTCGGCTCGTCGAGCAGCCAAAGGTCGCTTTGACCCAGCAGGATACGGGCAAGGGCGGTGCGGCGTTTTTGACCACTTGAAAGATATCGCCCGGCGGTTTTGCCAAGGTGATGAATATCAAGGGCGCGAAGCGCCTGATCGATTTCGGCATCAATATCGGAAATACCGCGCAGTTCGGCCCACAGGCGCAGATTATCGCGAACGGTCAGGACCGGTTTGATCGCGTCCTGATGACCAAGGTAATGCAGGCGCGCGCGATGGCCGATTTTATCATCGGCGATATCGTCACCCTGCCAGCGGATGGTGCCGCGGCGCGGGGCCATGAGGCCCGCCATCAGGCGCAAAAGGCTTGATTTTCCTGCACCATTGCGACCGCGCAGCATCACGGCATCGCCGGTATTGGCGCTAAAGGAAAGATCGCCAAAGACCAGACGTTCGCCACGCAGACAGGTCAGATCAGAACCGGTAAAAACTGTCATCTAACTCGTTTGACTGTCGGAATTCGTGCCGGATGCGCTTTTTCTATACCGCGCCCGACGTTATTAATCATGCTTTATCCGACATTGGATGTGATGACATTGTTTCAAATCAATCCAAAAAGACGCGAGACGCCGCAGCGATCAAAAATCGGCTGCGGCGCGGGCAAAGCGATAGCAGATCAGAAGCGGATGACCGAGGCACTTCGAACCGGGCCGCCGCGGCCTTCCTGAACAAGGACCGCGACACCGCCGTCGCAAGGCTGGTTCAGGGCGAAATCAAGTTCGCGCTGCATGCCGTCCCACTGCCCAAGATCGATCATTTCGCGCACGACATTGGCATGAACCAGACGCCGCCCGGCATTTTCACCAGACCGGACATCGCGTGCCTGCTCGCGATCAAACCCGATCAGCCAAAGCTGATAGGACTGCCCGGCAGGCGGGGTATTGAGCATGCCGAGCTTTAATTTGCCACTGGCGGGGCTGGTTCGATTATCCGATAGCAGGGCCAGTTCCGCCCATTCCCGAAGCGGGGTCGTTTCATTGCTGGTGGTGACGATTCGGCCTTTGTCGGTGGCGCGAACGACCTGATCGCCGTTGATCACGACCTGCGGGGTGTAGACATAGCGTTCACGCATGCGACCAGCATAGTCGCGTTGCCGTTCGGTATTGGCCGCACTGGAAAACGGATCTTCCCAGCCCAGATAGTTCCAGTAATCGACATGAAACGACAGGGCAAGAAGGTCACCATGTTCCTGATTTAATTCGTAAAGAACACGATCCGCCGGAGGGCAGGAATTGCATCCTTCGGATGTGTAAAGCTCGATCACGGCGCGGGGTGACGTGGACTCGCCAGCATGTGCCAGCGATAAACCACCCATGAACGCGGTTCCAAGCATGAATATAATGGGGCGAAGCTGTTTCATGGATTGATGATGCCCCAAAATGCCTATCAACCACCAATCACAAGGCGTTGAAAGGTCCGTTTGCGCCAAAACGACCGATTTTTGCGCAAAACATGGCAATTTAGACAGGAGATTTCGGAAGATCGGTGTTATTAGCTCCGGTCAATTCCGAAAGGAGGCAAAAGGTCTTCACGGAATGCGTGAGGTGAAATCACCTTTGCGTTTATAGAGAAAAATGAGGAACCGGCACTGCGGCGGGAGCGACTTACCGCGGATGTCAGTCCAAGAAAGGTTTGCAGGCAATGATTAAACGAGAGCATTGGGGGTCACGCCTCGGCTTTATCCTGGCGGCTGCCGGGTCGGCGGTGGGGCTGGGCAACATCTGGAAGTTTCCCTATATGGCGGGCGAGAATGGCGGTGGTGCCTTCTTGCTGATTTATCTGGCGCTGGTTTTCACCATTGGCCTGTCGGTCATGCTGGCTGAAATGGTCATTGGCCGGATGACGGCAAAGAACGCGATTGGCGCGTTTGCAAAGCTCAAGGGCGGTGCATGGCCGCTGGTGGGGCTTTGTGGTGTTGCGGCTGCCTTTATCATCCTGTCATTTTACAGTGTCGTCGCCGGCTGGACGATTTCCTATATGGTCAAATCGATCACCGGGGCGCTGGCGATTGAAGATCCGGCCGCATTGGGCAGCATCTTTGGCGGGTTCATTGCCGATCCGGTTTCGCCGCTGATCTATCATGCGATCTTCATGGCGTTGACGGTTTTTGTCGTCCTGGCGGGTGTTGGTTCGGGTATTGAACGTGCGTCAAAGATTTTGATGCCGGCCCTGTTTGCGTTGTTGCTGGTGCTGATCGTGCGTTCCGTGACCCTGCCAGGTGCGGGCGAAGGCATTGCCTTCCTGCTGTCGCCGGACTTTTCCAAAGTGACATGGGCAACGGTATCGGAAGCGCTTTCGCAGGCGTTCTTCTCGCTCTCGCTTGGGATGGGGGCGATGATTACCTATGGCTCGTATCTGAGCAAAAAGGAAAATATCGCCAGTTCGGCCGGTTGGGTGACGCTGCTTGATACGTCGGTTGCGGTCATGGCCGGTCTTCTGATCCTGCCAGCCGTGTTTGCATTCGGCTTTGATCCAAGTGCCGGTCCGGGCCTGACCTTTATTACGTTGCCAGCGGTGTTTGCGCATATGCCGATGGGATCGATCTTTGCGTTCATGTTCTTCCTGTTGCTGGGTATTGCGGCATTGACGTCGGCGGTTTCGATCCTTGAGGTGGTTGTTGCCTATTTTGTTGATGACCGCGGCATCAGCCGCAAATGGGCATCGATCACGGTGGGGGTGATCATCTTCCTGCTGGGGATTCCGTCCTCGCTGTCGATGGGGCTCATGGGCGAGTTCAAGATCTTTGGCCTCGGCTTCTTTGATCTGATGGATTATGTCAGCTCGAAATTGCTGCTGCCGATTGGTGGCCTGTTCATCTCGCTGTTTGTCGGCTGGGTTGTCTGGGGCAAGGCCAAGGAAGATATTGCCGCCCATAATGGCGTGGTGCCGTTCTGGATCAATGGCTGGGGCATTATCGTGAAGTTCATCGCACCGCTTGCGATTGCCTTCATTCTGCTGAAGGGACTTGGCGTGCTTTAGGCCGCTTTTTTCACAGCAGACGACATGTGAAGGGCGGGGAATTTCCCCGCCCTTTTTGCTGGGGATCAAACCGGATCAGGAGGCTTCGGCCGGTCTTTGCTGAGACAGGGTGAGGATTTCATCCGCACACATCGGTTTGCCCAGAAGGTATCCCTGTATGTAATCGCATCCGGCATCGCGCAGCAGTTTGAGCTGCGCGTTGGTTTCGACACCTTCGGCGACGCATTTTTTGTGCAGGTTCTGCGCCATATTCAGGATGGTGATCGCAAGCGCACTGCCTTCGCGTCCCTGATTGATGTCGTCGACAAAACTGCGATCCATCTTGATCGTGTCAAACGGCAGTTTGCGCAGGTAGCTGAGACTGGAAAAACCGGTGCCAAAATCATCGAGTGCGATTTTGACGCCCAGATCGCGAATGCGCTGCATGTTGGCGCGCATTTCTTCGATATTCTGCATGAACAGGCTTTCGGTGATTTCGATTTCCAGCCGGTCCGCCGCCATGCCCTTTTCGACCAGAATGGTTCTGATCTGTTCGGCCAGATCGATGGTGCCATAGAATTGCTGGACCGAGACATTCACCGCCATCGTGACGTTGTGCAGGCCCTTTTCACGCCATGCGACCGCCTGACGGCAGGCGTGACGCAATACCCAGCGCCCCAGTTCGCCGATCACGCCCATTTCCTCGGCTACCGGAACAAAGACCGAGGGGGGGATCGCCCCCCGTTGCGGATGGTTCCAGCGCAACAGGGCTTCGACGCCGTGCAGGTTGCCGGTGCGGGCTTCGAATTGCGGTTGATAGACCAGATGAAATTCATCGCGATCCAGCGCCTGACGCAGGGCACTTTCAAGGGCAAGGTCGGCATCGCTGCGTGAATGACTGGCGCGGTTATAGCGGCTGAACCGGTTTCGGCCCTGTTCCTTCGAATGCATCATCGCAATTTCGGCATTGCGCAAAAGATTGGCGGTATCGTTGGCGTCGTGCGGGAAGGATGCGATGCCGATGCTCGCCGAAATATAGATTTCCTGTCCCTTGCTGGTCAGGTGCGGTTGGTTTAACGCTTTTAAAAGATCATCGGCTAGTGCGGCATCATCATCGGCGGAAGTCCCCCCCGAAAGCAGAATGGCATATTCATCCGCACCAACACGCGCCAGAACACCCCCCTGATTCAGACGGCGATGCAGCCGACGGGCAACTTCGACCAGAACGTCGTCACCGTCACTGTGTCCCAGTGTGTTGTTCACCCGCTGGAAATTATCGATATCGAGCAGCAGGATCGTCAGGCGGGTTCCCTTGCGGCGGGACTCGCCGATGCCGTGGGCCAGCAGTTCAAGGAACCGGCGGCGATTGGGATAGCCGGTCAGTTCGTCAATATGGGCAAGCCGCAGAATGTCTTCGCGGTTTTTCTTACGTTCGCTGATGTCGGTAAAGATCGAGGCATACTGGCAGATCTGTCCATCGGCATCACGGATCGCGATGATCGACAGCCATTCGGGATAAATTTCGCCGGATTTGCGGCGGTTCCAGATTTCGCCTTCCCATTTGCCGTGCTGTTGGATATCGCGCCACATCGAGGTGTAAAATTCGGGAGACTGACGACCCGATTGCAGGATATTGGGGTTTTTGCCGATCACGTCCGATGCGTTGTAACCCGTGACCCGGGTGAAGGCCGGATTGACCAGTTCGATCGTGCCATCGGCGGCACAGACCATGATCCCGTCAGGCGATGTTTCAATGATCTTGTCTGCCAGAAACAGCGACCGGCGCGCCTTGGTCAGTTCGACATCGCGGCCTTCCATCACGGACCTGAGATGGGCGAAGTAATCCTGTTCGATGAATTCCAGCAGATCGGCGAATGACAGAACACCGATGACATTGCCGGTTTCATCAATCACCGCAAGATGGCGGATATGTTGGGCCAGCATCGTGTCGCGGGCGTTGTTCAGGCTGGACTTGGCGGAAATGACACGCAGCGGGCGGCTGGCAATTTCGATGGCCGGTGTTGCGTGATCGCCATTGGCAAGATTGCGCAGGATATCGCGTTCGGTAATGATCCCGGTGTGATCAAGTATCGAAACCGGGTCGGTCGCGACCGACGGATCATAGACAATCGCACAATCGCATTTGGCATCATGCATGCGCGCGCGCAGTTCCGACATCGGGATATCGCCATCGACAAAGATTGTCGTGCGGCGGATGGCGGCCCCGACATCCCCATCGCCCAGTTTGCGCCAACTGCCCTGTTGGCGGATCAGGTCAGACTGGCTGATGATTCCGGCAAGGCGGTTTTCCGCATCCACGCTGACCAGATGACGGACATGGCGTTCGCGCATACGGATGATGGCGGCCTCGGGCGTGGCATGGACCGATATGCTGTGAACCGGGGCCGACATCCATTTCGATATCGGCTCGTTCAGGGTGGCTTCGCAGTCGGCGGGCAGGGACAGGCAATCCTTTTCCGTCCAGATTCCGATCGGCAGGTGATCCTGTGTCACGATGATGGAGCTGCAATTGGCTTCGCGCATCATGTCGATGGCCTGACCAATCGCGGTTTCCGGCCCGCAACGCAACACGATGCCGGGGGAAATCGTACCTACGGTCAGGTGGGTGGTATTGCCATCGGCAAAACTGGGGCGCGTCATGATAACCTGTTGCTGTCCAAATCCTGTCAGGTGCCCGGTTTGCGGGCATTATTGGTTAGAGTCAGGACCCATCCCTATCAAATCGTCGGGACGGCTGACTTGTTATAAATCAATGGATATATGTGGTTTGGGTTTGTCGCAATTTAAAGATGCGTTCCACGCAAAAACACCCCCGTCCTTGACAGACGGGGGTGTTTCGCATTCAGCAGGCTTCTGATTTCAGGCGAAATCAGGCAGCTTTCATCATGTTACGCAGAACGAACTGCAGAATGCCGCCGTTCTGGTAGTAAAGGACTTCGTTTTCGGTATCGATACGGCAGGTGGCAATGACCTCTTCGGTGGAGCCATCCTTGCGCGTGATACGAACCGTAACGTCCTGCATCGGGTTGATACCGTTGCCGATACCCAGAACGTCGAAGACTTCGGTGCCGTCAAGCTTGTAAGTCGCACGACCTTCACCATTCTTGAACTGCAACGGCAGGACGCCCATGCAGACCAGGTTGGTGCGGTGGATACGTTCGAAGCTTTCGGCCAGAACAGCTTTGACGCCAAGCAGGTTGGTGCCTTTGGCTGCCCAGTCACGGGACGAACCGGTGCCGTATTCCTTACCGGCGATGACAACCAGCGGGGTGCCCTCGGCCTGGTAACGCATGGCAACATCATAGACCCAGCCCTGTTCGCCGGACGGGTAATGAACCGAAACACCGCCTTCGGTGCCCGGTGCCATTTCGTTGCGGATACGGATGTTGGCAAAGGTGCCGCGCATCATGACTTCGTGGTTCCCGCGGCGTGCGCCATAGGAGTTGAAGTCACGAACCGCAACGCCGTGCGCCTTGAGGTATTCACCTGCCGGGCTTTCTTCCTTGATCGAACCGGCCGGGGAAATGTGGTCGGTTGTGACAGAGTCAGCGAGGATCAGGAGCGGACGTGCACCATGAACTTCCGAGAACGCACCCGGTTCTTTCGCCATATTGACGAAGTAGGGCGGGTTCTGGACGTAGGTCGATTTGCCATCCCATTCGAAGGTTTCGCCTTCGGTGACTTCGATTTCCTGCCACGGTTTCGGGCCGGCAAAGATGTTGTCATAACGATCTTTGTACATCGAAGCAGAGATCGAGGACGCGATGGTGTCCGCGATTTCCTTGTTGGTCGGCCAGATGTCTTTCATGAAGACGTCTTTGCCATCTTTGTCGGTGCCGATCGGGTCTTTGTTCAGATCGACCTTCAGGTTACCGGCAAGGGCATAGGCAACAACCAGCGGCGGGGAGGCAAGATAGTTTGCCTTGACCTGCGGGCTGATACGGCCTTCGAAGTTACGGTTGCCCGACAGAACGGCGGTCACGAGCATGTCGTTGCCGTCAATTGCCTCGATGATCGGGTCGGCCAGCGGACCGGAGTTCCCGATACAGGTGGTGCAACCGAAACCGGCAACGTTAAAGCCGAGCTTGTCGAGATAGGTCTGAAGACCGGCTTTTTCGAGATAGTCGGCAACAACCAGCGAGCCCGGTGCAAGCGAGGTTTTCACCCACGGTTTGCTTTTAAGGCCGAGTTCAACCGCTTTTTTCGCCAGCAGGCCGGCTGCGATCAGCACGCTCGGGTTCGAGGTGTTGGTGCAGGACGTGATGGCGGCAATAACGACGTTACCGTCTTTCATTGCGAAGTTTTCGTTCGAAACCGGAACAGAACGATCCGCATCAACACCCGGTGCCATGTCGGCAAAGGTCTTGGTGAAGCTTGAAACGGCATCTTTGAGCAGAACGCGGTCCTGCGGACGTTTCGGACCGGACAGAGCCGGTTCAACGGTCGAGATGTCGAGTTCAAGGGTCGAGGTATATTCGGCTTCGAAGCTCGGGTCGCGCCACATGCCCTGTTCTTTGGCATATGCTTCGACCAGTGCGATCTGTTCTTCGGAACGACCGGTGTTACGCATATAGTTCAGCGTTTCATCGTCAATCGGGAAGAAGCCACAGGTCGCACCGTATTCCGGTGCCATGTTACCGATGGTCGCACGATCCGGCAGGCTCATATGATCCAGCGCGTCGCCATAGAATTCGACGAACTTGCCAACAACGCCCTTCTCGCGGAGCATCTGAACGACGCGCAGCACGAGGTCGGTTGCGGTGATGCCTTCTTTCATCGAGCCGGTCAGTTTGAAACCGACGACTTCGGGGATCAGCATCGAGATCGGCTGGCCGAGCATGGCTGCTTCGGCTTCGAGACCGCCAACACCCCAGCCCAGAACGGCAAGGCCGTTGACCATGGTGGTGTGGGAATCGGTACCAACCAGCGTATCGGGGTAGGCAACGGTTTTGCCGTTATCATCCTTGCCGGTCCATACGACCTTGGCGAGATGTTCGACGTTCACCTGGTGGCAGATGCCAGCCCCCGGCGGAACGATGCGGAAATTGTTGAACGCATTCTGGCCCCAGCGCAGGAACTCGTAGCGTTCGCCGTTACGTTCGAACTCGACTTCCATGTTTTTGTCGAGTGCGTCGTCGGTGCCAAAGAAGTCGATCATGACCGAGTGGTCAATGACGAGGTCAACAGGTGAAAGCGGGTTCACCTTCTGGGCGTCGCCGCCCATCTTGACGACGGCATCGCGCATCGCGGCAAGGTCAACAACGGCAGGAACGCCGGTGAAGTCCTGCATCAGGACGCGGGCCGGACGATAGTTGATCTCGTGCGAGCTCGAACGGGATTTGAGCCACTCGACAACAGCTTTGACATCGTCGGTTTTGACAGTGAAATCGTCTTCGTAGCGCAGAAGGTTTTCCAGAACGACCTTCAGCGTAAACGGAAGCTTGGAAACGTCGCCGATTTTTTCGGAAGCAACTTTAAGGCTGTAATAGTCGTAGGATTTGTCCCCGACATTCAGCGTGCGGCGCGTTTGCAGGTTGTCTTTGCCACAAATGGACATCAGACCCTCCTCAAGGTGGTTAAAGGGCTTGTCGTGACAAGACACCCCGACCGTCGGAGCGCCGAGCGGTGGGCTATCTGTATCTCGTGACGCGGGTCACGGCTACATATGTATGTGCCACGGGGTTACACCACAATTCCCCCTGAAAGTCCAGACCCGCAAAAGGGTCATTCTTGAAATCCCTGCGATAACAACGAATTGGTGAATGGTTGGCGCGTAATGGCAATCAGAAGGTATCTGATTCGGGTGAAAAACACCGTAAATCCGCCCGAAGATCATTCGCGAGTCCACAGGATCACCGCCATATCTGGAAAGACTCGAATGTAGAGGATGCCCTGTACTATTGGGGGAAATCCTGTCCGAAGGGGAACGAATCGGGTGATCGCCTGAATGCAACAGGGGACAATTTCGGCATTTGTCAGAGCACAGTTGGTGCAGCGCGAACAGGAACCTGAATGTTGCGATGCAATAATTTTCAGCCTTTCAGTATGCGGGTTGTGTCGTGATGACCTTACGGAATTATAGGTAGAAGTACATTCATCAGACCAGAACGCAAAAATTGTGCGATGCGAATTTGTGAAAAGTCTCAATGCGTTGCTGTGCAACACGTTGACGGCATTTGCTGAAATTGGTACTTAAATACGTATTAAATGTGCCAAGCCCGGTTTCCGTAAGGTCCGGGTCAAATAAAAACCGGTACATCATCAGGGAAACTGAACAAGAGGCACGGGGTATCCACCTTAAAATCCGGTCAACCGGAAAAAGGGATGCCTGCGGCCCAAGTCAGGGAGGATAAGCGACGTTATGACGTCACAGGGTCCCATTTTGCAGATCAGCGACGTATCGCTTGTGTTTGGCGGCGTGCGCGCGCTAAGCGACGTCAGCTTTTCCGTCCAGCCCGGCGAGCTGTTTTCAATCATTGGCCCGAACGGGGCCGGCAAGACATCGATGCTGAACTGCATTTCGGGTCGGTATCAGCCAACCACCGGGTCAGTGTCCTTCAAGGGGCAGGATGTCACGGGGCTCAAGCCCAATGACCGGGCCGAGCTTGGCATCGGGCGTACCTTCCAGAACCTGGCCCTTTTTGGTCATATGAGTGTCCTTGACAACATCATGGTCGGGCGGCACCACCTGCTTAAAAACAATTGCCTGACTGGGCCGCTTTACTGGTTTTCCGGCGCGCAGAAGGAAGAGCTTGAACATCGGCGCTTCTGCGAGGACGTGATCGACTTCCTTGAAATTTCCCATATCCGCAAGGCAACCGCCGGGACGCTGTCCTATGGATTGCGCAAGCGTGTCGAACTGGCGCGTGCGGTGGCGTTGCGCCCCGATCTGATCCTGCTTGATGAGCCGATGGCGGGCATGAACCTCGAAGAAAAAGAGGACATGGCGCGCTTTATCATCGATCTGAACGAAGAATGGGGCATGACGGTTGTCATGATCGAACATGACATGGGGGTGGTGATGGATATCTCCAACCGGGTCATGGTTCTTGATTTCGGTCGCAAGATTGCCGCTGGCCTGCCCGAAGAAGTCATGGCCAACAAGCATGTCAAAAAGGCCTATCTCGGCGAAGACGATGACGCAACCGACGAAGACGAGCAGGTGGCCTGAACATGAGCAGCAATACCCCCGATTACGCAAATGTGCAGGCGCTTGATACCTTCCCGAAGGTGCTGGCGTATAACGCGCGCCACTGGGGCGACGAAATTGCCATGCGCGAAAAGGAATTCGGCATCTGGCAGGAATTCACGTGGAAAGATTACAACGACCGCGTCAAATGGATGGCGCTTGGTCTGCGCGATATGGGCATCACGCCCGGCGATGTGATCGGTATTATCGGCGAAAACCGGCCGGAATGGGTTTGGGGTGAAATCGCCGCCCATGCGCTGCGTGCGATGTCGGTCGGTCTGTATCAGGACAGTCTTCATGAAGAAGTCGCTTATCTGATTACCTATTCCGGTGCGCGGGTTCTGATCGCCGAGGACGAGGAACAGTGTGACAAGCTTCTGGAGCTGGCCGATCAGATTCCGACGGTTGAACACATTGTTTATTGCGATCCGCGCGGGATGCGGAAATACGAAGATCCGCGCCTGATGGATATCGAAAAGCTTTATGAACTTGGCCGCGAGATCGAGGCAAAAGACCCCGGTGCCTATGATGTGATGGTCGCCGATACGCGCGGTGATGAATGCGCGATCCTGTGCACCACGTCGGGTACGACGTCCAAGCCGAAAATGGCGATGCTCAATGCCGGGGATTTCCTTGATCATTGTGCCGCCTATCTGCGGGCCGACCCGAAATATCCGGGGGATAATTATGTTTCGGTTCTGCCGCTGCCATGGATCATGGAACAGGTTTATGTCGTCGGTCAGTCGTTGATCAGTCGCCAGATCGTCAATTTCGTTGAAGAACAGGAAACGATGATGGCCGATCTTCGCGAGATCGGACCGAACTTCGTTCTGCTGGCTCCGCGCGTCTGGGAGGCGATTGCCGCCGATGTCCGCGCCCGCATGATGGATGCCACCCTGTTCAAACAGAAAATGTATGATTTCGGCATGGCTTTGGCCCGTACCGCCCTTGACGGTGGCGGGCATTCCAAGGTCGCCGATATCCTGTTGATGAATGCGCTAAAGGATCGGTTGGGCTTTTCGAATTTGCGGTCGGCTGCGACCGGCGGGGCGGCGATGGGGCCGGAAACCTTCAAGTTCTTCCATGCCATGGGGGTGCCGCTGCGCCAGCTTTATGGCCAGACCGAACTTTGCGGTGCCTATACGATCCATCAGCCCGATGACATTGATTTCGATACGGTCGGGCGCGCGTTCGACAATTCGGAAATCAAAATCATCAATACCGATGAAAACGGTGTTGGCGAAATTGTCGCGCGCACATCGGGGATGTTTACCAGTTACTATAAAAATCAGGCCGCCTATGACGAGGATGTCCGGGATGGCTGGATGCATACGGGCGATGCCGGTTACTTCAAGGAAGACAACAAGCATCTTGTGGTGATCGACCGTCTGAAGGATCTGGCGGAAACATCAAAAGGCGTGCGGTATTCGCCGCAGTTTATTGAAAACAAACTGAAATTCTCGCCCTTCATCGCCGAGGCCGTGATCCTTGGCAAGGGATTGCCGTTCCTGTCGACCATGATCTGCATCCGGTATTCGATCATGGCCAAATGGGCCGAGCAGCGCGGGATTGCCTTTACCAACTATACCAATCTGTCGGCCCAGCCGCAGGTCTATGACATGATCGTTGATGAAATCCGTCAGGTGAATGAAACCCTGCCGGAAGCCCAGCGCATCAAACGGTTCCTGCTGCTTTACAAGGAACTGGATGCCGATGACGGCGAACTGACGCGCACGCGCAAGGTCCGCCGCAGTGTGGTCGCCGAAAAATACGCCGACATCATCGATGCGGTTTATGCCGGTAATGACAAGGTTGATATCGACACCATGATCACCTTCCAGGACGGGTCGAAAACCCGCATCCAGACCAGTGTGAAGGTGGTCGATCTGGACGGGGACAAGGCCGCCGAGACGGCCCCCAAAGCCGCCGAATAAGGCTGCGATAAAACAGTGCGCCCCAAACGCCATCAAGGTTGCGGGGCCGCCATTACAGGGATGGCAACATGAATTTCGAACTTCTGTTCCAGCTTCTGCTTAACGGGCTGATTGTCGGAACATTGTATGGCGTCGTCGCCATGTGTTTCGTGCTGATCTACAAATCGACCCAGATCGTGAACTTCGCACAGGGCGAGTTCCTGTTGATCGGGGCGTGGGTCTGTTACGCATTCCTTGTCGAAATGCATATGCCGTTCTGGCTGGGCTTTATCTTTACATTACTGTTCATGATGGCGTTTGGCATCATTTTGCAAATGGTGGTTCTGCGCCCGATGATTGGTGAGCCGATCATTTCGGTGATCATGGTGACGATCGGGCTTTCGATTTTCTTCCAGGCGGCGACCAAATGGATATTCGGTGCGACCACGGCGACCTATCCGCAGGTGTTTGAAACACGGTCGGTCAACCTGATGGGGATGCAGATCGAAACTGCCTATATCATGAGTTTCGTGATCTCGCTGGTGATCATGGCGGCGTTCTACTGGTTCTTCAAATATTCCAAGCTGGGCCTTGCGATGCGGGCCACGGCCTTTGACCAGCAGGTCGCGCAAAGCCTTGGTATTTCGGTGAAAACCGTGTTTGCTATGTCCTGGGCGATTTCGGCCCTGGTATCGGGGGTTGCCGGTATCGTGATCGGGATGGTCAACGGGGTTTCATCCGCGCTTTCGGTCATCGGGATCAAGGTGTTCCCGGCGGTTATTCTGGGCGGGCTTGATTCAATCATCGGTGCGATTGTCGGGGGTGTGATCATCGGACTGCTGGAAAACACCGCCGAGTTTGTCGATGGTCAGTATCTGCACTGGGGCAACCTGTTTTCGATCGCACCGTTCTATGTGCTGATCATCATTCTTTGCATCAAGCCATACGGTCTGTTTGGCACCAAAGACATCGAACGCATCTAAGGGGCGGAGTAATAGGTTATGGCTGGATTTTCGATGCGTCCCTGCGGTGATTTTCGCACCACCTACCGACAGGATACGCGGATTTTTGATACCACCTTTGTCCGCAACGCCGCGATTTTGGGTGTGATCGCAACCGCGCTGATCCCGTTTGTTCTGGATGGTTATTACGTCAACCTGTTCATTCAGATTTCGTACTTTGCCATCGCCGCCCTTGGTCTGAATATTCTGGTCGGCTTCACCGGGCAGATTTCATTGGGTCATGCGGCATTCTTTGGGTTTGGTGCCTTTGCATCGGCCTGGATCAACAACACGACCGGCATTCCGGTTTTGCTGTCGATCCCGCTGGCTGGTCTGATGACGGCGGCTGTCGGGCTTCTGTTCGGTCTGCCTGCGGCCCGGATCAAGGGCCTTTATCTGGCGATTGCAACATTGGCAGCCCAGTTCATTCTGGAAGATTTCTTTGCCCGGGCCGACTGGTTTACCGGCGGGTCTTATGGGGCGGCGGCAAATCCGGTCAATGTGTTTGGCTATGAAGTGCTCGATGATTTCAGCTTCTTCTATGTCTGCCTGTTCTTCTTGGTGATCATGTATCTGCTGGGTACGAACCTGATGCGGACCCGTGACGGGCGAGCCTTTGTCGCGGTGCGCGATCATTATCTGTCGGCGGAAATCATGGGCATCAATCTGACGAAATACCGTCTGATGAGCTTTGCGATTTCATCCTTCTATGCCGGGATCGGTGGGGCGATGTATGGCCATTACCTTGGCTTCGTCTCGGCCGAGGGCTTTACCATCCTGCTGTCGATCCAGTTTCTGGGCATGATCATCATTGGCGGCCTTGGCTCGGTCAAGGGCACGCTGATGGGGACCGTCTTCATGGTTCTGCTGCCCGAAGTCATGGAAAACGGTGTCGGGCTTTTAAGTGTTTTCGACTGGGCCAATTCGACGGCTGTGACCGACGGGCTGGCCTATATCAAGGAGATGGCGATCGGTCTGGCCATCATCCTTTTCCTGATCTTCGAACCGGACGGGCTCGCGCACCGCTGGCAGCAGATCAGGGCGTACTGGAAGCTTTATCCCTTCTCGTACTGATCAATATCGCCGAAACCCGGTCGCTTAAAAAACAAAGATCGGGACGAAAATCGGCGAAGGCCGGGAGGCTACTTTGTTTAGAAAAACGTCCAAGGGAGACGTCGTGATGAAAAGACTGATTGCTGCGACAGCGATTGTTGCAACCGGCCTGTCGGTTTCGGCAGCCAAAGCAGATGACGACATGGTTTTTGTCGGTCATCTGATGGACATCACCGGGGCGACCGGGTTCATTGGCAAATTCTATGCCGATGGTGTCCGTGACGCGCTTATGTATATCAATACCCACGGTGGCATTGATGGGACGGTTCTGGATTCAGAATCGGTCGATTACGCCTATAAGGTTCCGCAGGCGATTGCGAACTACAAAAAATGGCGTTCGCGCAACAACATGGTCGCCATGCAGGGCTGGGGCACGGGCGACACCGAAGCCCTGATCAGCTTTGTGGCCCAGGACAAGGTCCCGGTTTATTCCGCGTCCTATTCCGGCCATCTGACCGACCCGACCGGCAAAAACCCGAAAACCGCAAAACCCGCACCTTATAACTTCTTCTATGGCGCATCCTATTCCGACGCCTGCCGTGCACTGGTTCAGTGGGCCGCCGAGGATTGGAAAGCATCGGGTGGTTCGGGCAAACCGGTCTTCTCGCATATCGGGGATAACCATCCCTATCCGAATGCACCGAAAGAAGCCTGTGCGGAATACGCAACCGAACTTGGCTTTGACGTGACCGAGCCGGTCGTCGTTTCGATGAAGCCGGGCGACTTCAAGGCGCAGTGCCTGACGATCAAGGAAGCCGGAACCAATTATGGTTACCTTGGCAACCTCGGCCCGTCGGTCGTTTCGCTGGTCAAATCCTGCGATACGGTTGGTGCAAGTCCGAAATGGCTGGCCAATATCTGGGCGGGTGACTACGAAACGCTGAAAACCATCGGTGATGTTGAAAACTATGTCTTCCCGGCGATGACCAGCTTCTGGAGCGACGAGGGCGTACCGGGCATGGATCTTGTGCGCGAAATTTCGAAAATGTCCGATAGTTCGGGCGAACAGTTCCGCACCCATCACTATATCCGCGGCATTTGCTCGGCCTATTACATGAAAGAAGCCATGGAATGGGCCAAGGCTAATGGCGGCATCACCGGCGAAAACATCAAGGCCGGCATGTATGCCCGCACGGATTGGGTGCCTGCCGGTCTTGAAGGCGTTTGCATGCCTGCAACCTGGACTGCCGAAGACCATCGCGGCATCAACACCGTTAATATCTATAACGGCAGTGCCAAAGGCGGTGAGCCGACCGTAACCAAGGCGGCAACCGTGACCCTGCCGCGCCGTGACGACTGGCTTGGCTATTAAGTCGTAGTCAGAAGACGGATGTCTCCCGATGGTGTTCGGGGCGGAGTGGCGAAAAGCGCGCCCGCCCCGACACCGGGGGATGTAATCAGAACGTGATCGAAGGGGACACCATGGCAGAGCCGGCCCGCAAAACTGAAACCGCAGAATCGTTGCTGTCGGTCAATAATATCGAAGTCGTGTATGACGAGGTGATCCTTGTCCTGCGCGGGGTGTCGCTTGAAGTCCCGCAAGGCAAGATCGTGACCCTTCTGGGCCCGAACGGTGCGGGGAAATCGACCACGCTCAAGGCTATTTCCGGTTTGCTCAAGACCGAGGATGGCAAGGTGACCCGCGGCGATATCAATTTCATGGGGCAGCAGATTGCCAACGGCAATCCAGAGGATATCGTGCGTTCCGGCCTGTTTCAGGTCATGGAGGGCCGCCGCATCATCGAAGACATGACCTGTGTCGAAAACCTTCGGCTTGGCGCCTATACCCGCAAGGACAAGGGCGTTAAGGACGATATCGACATGGTGTTTGAATATTTCCCGCGCCTGCGCGAACGTACCGGGCTTGCAGGTTACCTGTCGGGCGGGGAGCAGCAGATGCTGGCGATTGGCCGGGCCTTGATGGCACGCCCGAAAATGATTTTGCTTGATGAACCGTCGATGGGTCTGTCACCCTTGCTGGTGAAAGAAGTGTTCGGGATCATCGAAAAGATCAACCGTGAACAGGGCATTACCATGCTGATCGTGGAACAGAATGCCAATTTTGCGCTGAAGGTTGCCGATTACGGTTACATCATGGAAAGCGGCAAGGTGGTTCTGGATGGTACCCGTGACGAGCTTCTGAACAATGAAGACGTCAAGGAATTCTATCTTGGCGGTGGTTCGGAAGAACGCAAAAGCTTCAAGAACATCAAATCATACAAGCGCCGCAAACGCTGGCTTTAACACGTGTTTGCCGCCTTTCAATGACCAGAAAACGGACCCGGCCATCATGCTCAATACCTTCTTCGATGCCAGTGAAACCCGCAGCCCCAAAGACCGTGAAACCGGTTTGATGGCGGCATTGCCGCGGGTTGTTCATCACGCAAAAAGCAAGGCAGCGGGCTTTGGCCGTATCCTTGATGGCGTTGATCCGCAAACGGTCAACAGTCGCGAGGCACTGGCAAAACTTCCGGTGACGCGCAAATCCGATCTGATCACCATGCAGGCGAAAAATCCGCCCTTTGCCGGGTTGAATGCAACACCGGTGCCGGCCCTTGGCCGTATTTTCCAAAGTCCGGGCCCGATATACGATCCCGAAGGCAAGGGGGATGACTGGTGGCGGATGGGGCGCGCGTTTTTTGCTGCCGGGTTCCGGCCGGGCGATATCATCCATAACTGCCTGTCCTATCATCTGACGCCGGGGGGCTTCATTTTTGACAGCGGCGCACGTGCGTGTGGCTGTGCGGTGATCCCGGCCGGTGTTGGCCAGACCGAAGCCCAGATCAAGGCGATCAGC
Organism: Thalassospira sp. MBR-102; assembly: GCF_040549275.1. Classification (NCBI taxonomy): domain Bacteria; kingdom Pseudomonadati; phylum Pseudomonadota; class Alphaproteobacteria; order Rhodospirillales; family Thalassospiraceae; genus Thalassospira; species Thalassospira sp. MBR-102. The sequence goes on along the minus strand of NZ_JBEPTC010000002.1, from coordinate 40,016 downwards.
GACCTGAAACCGACCGGTTATTCCGGGACGCCGTCGTTCCTGAAAATCCTGATGGAAAAGGCCGATGAACTGGGCGGGGATGTATCATCGATCACCCGTGCGCTTGTTTCGGGCGAAGCATTGCCACCGTCATTGCGCGACTGGTTTTCAGAACGCGGTGTTGCCATGCTGCAATGTTACGCCAGTGCCGATCTGGGGCTGATTGCCTATGAAAGCGATGCCAAAAGCGGGATGATCGTTGCCGAGGACATCATCCTTGAAATCGTGCGTCCCGGCACCGGTGATCCGGTGGCCGAGGGAGAGGTGGGCGAGGTTGTCGTCACCACCCTTAATATGGATTATCCGCTGATCCGGTTTGCCACCGGTGATCTTTCGGCGATTGCATCAGGGCCAAGCCCTTGCGGGCGCACCAATATGCGCATCAAGGGCTGGATGGGGCGTGCCGATCAGACGACCAAGGTCAAAGGCATGTTTGTTCATCCCCATCAGATTGCGGAGGTCGTCAAACGACATGCTGATATCGGCAAGGCGCGCCTGATCGTGACCCGTGAAAATGATGTCGATGTCATGACGCTGGCCTGTGAAACCGATGCCGCCGGGTTCAGTGCCGATGCGGTGATGGATAGCCTGCATGCGATCTGCAAGCTGCGCGGCAAGGTCGAAATTGCAACACCGGGCAGCCTGCCCAATGATGGCAAGGTGATCGACGACCAGCGCGACTATTCCTGAGCAACCGCCAGAACCCTTTTTGACGCTGTCCCGTCACGGGACCGGGCCCGTCAAGAGGGTATCGATATTTTTCGTTCCCGCTCGGGAAACTTGATGCCGTCCGGCTTGGTTCGGGCGGCATTTTTTTGTTTTGTGCATGGGGCCACTGTTCATCGCCCTTCGGGAATGTATGATGGCGCATAAATTTGAATGATTACAGGGGAAAGCATGGCGCAGGCAGGCAAACCATTTGCCGTTGGCATGATTACGATTTGCCAGTTGATGGCGCTTTCGCTGTGGTTTTCGGCAACGGCGGTATTGCCGCAATTGCGCGCCGAGTTTGACCTTGGCGCCATTCAATCATCCCTGTTTACCAGTTCGGTCTTGCTGGGCTTTGTTCTGGGGACTTTGATCAGCGCCTTTTTCGGTCTGGCCGACCGGGTCGAGGCGCGGCATTTCTGGGCGGCATCGGCATTCATTGCCGCGACGGCCAATATCCTGATCCTTGCTGTGCCCGTCGACGGGGTTGTTGTGATCGGGCTTCGCCTGATTACCGGTATCTGCATGGCAGGGATTTACCCCATTGGCATGAAAATGGTCGCGACCTGGTCTCGCGGTGATACCGGGTTTCTGGTCGGCTTGCTGGTTGGTGCATTGACCATGGGGTCGGCCCTGCCGCATCTGTTTGCGGTGGCGGTGCCTCTCGATTGGCGGATGGTGATCGTGGCGGCAAGTATTTCGGCCTATATCGCGGGTGTGGCGATCCTGTTTGTCAAACTGGGCGGGACACCGGGAAAGTCCCCGCGCTTTGATCCGCGTATGGTCGGGCACATTTGGGCGAACAAACCATTGCGTCATGCGTGCTATGGCTATTTCGGGCATATGTGGGAACTTTATGCCATGTGGGGCTGGATCGGGTTGTTCCTGTATGGGGCCCTTTCCGGGCGTGAACTTGATAATCCGGGTATCTGGGCAGCACTTTTGACCTTTGCCATTGTGGGGATCGGCGCATTCGGAAGCCTTGCGGGCGGTTTGCTGGCCGACCGGATCGGCCGGACGACGGTGACCATGGCGGCGATGGCCATCAGTGGCATCTGCGCACTTGTTGCCGGTGCGCTAGGCGATACGTCGATCCCGATCCTGATTGTTGTCTGTATCGTCTGGGGCATTTCGGTGATTGCCGATTCTGCGCAATTTTCATCCTGCGTGATCGAACTGGCCGATCCCCATCAGGTCGGAACAGCGTTGACCCTGCAAAATGCCATCGGCTTTATCATTGCATTGGGATCAATCCATCTGGTGCCGGTGATTGCCGACGCGTCTGGCTGGTGGGGGGCGTTTGCCATGCTGGCGGTGGGGCCGTTACTGGGTTTTATTGCCATGGGCCGGTTGCGCAACATGCCCGAAGCGATCCGTCTGGCAGGGGGGCGGCGATAATTTTGAACTGAAACAATGAAAATGGGCGGTGATCCGCTTCACTTGACAACCGGAAGGTAAAAAACTGCGCCGGTTGGGTTTTCTTGACCATTTTCAGTACAAATATTACTTTCTGCCAGAATTTTCTTGCTGTTGCGCAAATTGGGGGCGCTGCGGCGTTTTCCAAAAATAAGGGTCTTTCATGAGTCTCACCCTCATTGTTTTGCTTCCCTTCCTTGGGGCGGTGTTACCCGCCGTCATGATCAGGGCCGGGCGCAATGCGTGCGCCACAGCTACCGGCTCGGTCACGCTGCTTGCCTTGATCCTGCTTATCGCCAAGGCACCCGCCGTCATTGGCGGCGAAGTGTTTCAGGTCCGCTATGACTGGCTGACCGATCTTGGATTGAACGTGACCTTCTTTCTTGATGGTCTGGGTTTGCTGTTTGCGACCCTGATCCTCGGGATTGGTTTGCTGATCATCATTTACGCCCGGTTCTATCTGTCGAAAGATGATCCGATGGGGCGGTTTTATGTGTTCCTGCTGCTGTTCCAGGGCGCGATGGTCGGTATTGTTCTGTCCGACAACATCCTGCTTCTGCTGATTTTCTGGGAACTGACGTCGCTGTCATCCTTCCTTCTGATCGGTTACTGGAAGCATCTGCCCGAAGGTCGTCAGGGCGCGCGTATGGCGCTGACCGTGACCGGGGCAGGCGGACTTGCGATGATTGCCGGGATGCTGATCCTTGGAAATATCGTCGGGTCCTATGATCTGACGGTGATCCTGCAAAATGCCGACTTGATCCAGGCGTCCCCGCTTTATGTGCCAGCCCTTGTTCTGATCCTGCTGGGCTGCTTTACCAAATCGGCACAGTTCCCGTTCCATTTCTGGCTGCCGCATGCCATGGCCGCACCGACCCCGGTTTCGGCCTATCTGCATTCGGCGACCATGGTCAAGGCGGGTATCTTCCTGATGGCGCGCATGTGGCCGGTTCTTTCGGGAACGGAGGAATGGTTCTATATCGTGGCGAGTGCGGGCCTCGTGACCATGGTGCTGGGTGCCTGGATTGCGATTTTCAAACATGACCTTAAGGGGCTTCTGGCGTACTCCACCGTCAGCCATCTTGGTCTTGTGACCATGCTGTTTGGTTTCGGAACGCCGATGGCCGCCGTTGCGGGCGTGTTTCATATCATCAACCATGCAACCTTCAAGGCGGCCCTGTTCATGACCGCCGGGATCATTGACCATGAGACCGGAACGCGCGATATCCGCCGTCTGGGCGGGTTGCTGAACCTGATGCCGATTGCCGGGACCATCGGGATCATTTCGGCGGCATCGATGGCCGGGATCATTCCGCTGAACGGGTTCCTGTCCAAGGAAATGATGCTGGAAGAAGCATGGCACACCGTCTGGTTCGATCAGAACTGGCTTGTGCCGTTGCTGGCAACGATTGGTGCGGTGTTCTCGGTCGCCTATTCGTTGCGCTTTATCTTCCATGTCTGGTTTGGCAAAACCCGTGACGAACTGCCCCATCATCCCCATGATCCGCCGTTTGGCATGTGGGCACCGCCCGCATTTCTGACGGTTCTGGTGGTTCTGATCGGTCTGTTCCCGGCGGCCATTGCCGGACCGCTGGTTGCGGCCACGGCCAATGCGGTCACGGGGGGGAACCTTCCGGAATATTATCTGGCACTTTGGCACGGCCTGACCCCGGCACTTGGCATGAGCGTGATTGCCCTGATTGCCGGTGCGCTTATTCTTCTGCGTCATGGCGGCCTGATGTCGGTAACCTCCAACCTGTCGCGGCCGGATGCAAAGGCAATGTTTGATTGTCTGATCGTCAAGGTCGTGGCGCTTAGTCGCGTGATTTCCGACAATCTTCAGAACGGATCGCTGCAACGTTATCTGGCGATCATGATCTTTGCCGCCATTGCCATCGGGCTTTCGGGTTTCTATGCCGAACCCGATCACACCGCTGGTACGCGCGAACTTCTGGCCGTTTCGCCGCCTGCCGCCATTGGCTGGGTGCTTCTGGTCGGGACCTGTATCGCGGCGGTCGCGATGCATCATAACCGGCTTCTGACCCTTCTTCTGGTGGGGGTCATCGGTTTGATTGTCTCGCTTGGCTTCATCTATCTGTCGGCACCTGACCTTGCCCTGACCCAAATCTCGGTCGAGGTGGTGACGGTCATCCTGATGTTGCTGGCGTTGAACATCCTGCCAAAGGAAACCCCGAAAGAAAGCCAGCCGGGGCGCAAATTCCGCGACTGGGTGATTTCAATCGCGGCCGGTCTTGGCATGGGTGGGGCTGTCTGGGCGATCATGACCCGTGAACTGCCCAATTCGATTTCGGCGTTTCATCTGGCCAATTCGAAAACCGAAGGTGGCGGCACCAACGTGGTCAACGTGATCCTCGTTGACTTCCGTGGTTTTGATACCTTTGGCGAGATCATTGTTCTTGGTATTGCCGCATTGTCGATCTTTGCCCTGATTGAAACCGTCACCCAGGGCGAGGCCGCCAAACGCCTTGCAAGCTGGGTGGTCGATAATCGCCGGTCGGCAGACCGTCATCCGATGATGATGGTCATTGCAACACGCGTGATGCTGCCGCTGTCGCTTCTGGTGGGGGTTTACATCTTCCTGCGCGGTCATAACGAGCCAGGTGGTGGCTTTATTGCGGGTCTGGTCGTTTCGGTTGCCTTGGTCATGCAATATATGGCGTCGGGCTTTGGCTGGACCCAGAATCGCATGAAGGCCAATTACCACGGCATGATCGGGCTTGGCGTGATTGCCGCGGCCATTACGGGGCTTTCGGCCTGGGTGGCGGGGCTGCCGTTCCTGACCAGCGGCTTTGTCCATGTTCATCTGCCGATTGTCGGCGAATTTGAGCTGGCATCTGCCATGGGCTTTGATCTTGGTGTGTTCCTGACGGTTGTCGGGGCGGTGACCCTTGCACTTGCCAAACTGTCGCAGGTGGAACGCATGGCCGAACATGTCGACATCAATCCAGAACCGATGGACCATGATCCGTCCGCCGCGACCGCGAAGGTCGCGACAGCTGAGAAAGAGGCCTGATATCATGGAGTTTCTTGTAGCAAGCAGTATCGGGCTTCTGACCATGTGCGGCACATATATGTTGCTGCGTGGTCGTACTTTCCCGGTGGTGATCGGTTTGGCGATGTTGTCCTATGCGGTGAACGTGTTCCTGTTCGCCATGGGACGCCTGACCATCGATATGCCGCCCATCCTGCGTGATGGTGTTACCGAATATACCGATCCGCTGCCCCAGGCGCTTGTCCTGACAGCGATCGTGATTTCGTTCGGGATGACCGCACTGATCGTTGTGCTGTCAATCCGGGCCTATCTTGAAATCGGTAATGACCATGTTGACGGTCGCCCGGAAGGCGCACCATCCGAAGCAGGAGATAAAAACTGATGGGTCACTGGATTGTCGTCCCCATTTTGCTGCCTGCCGTGATGGCCGCCCTGATTGTTCTGGCGGTGCGTCACGACATTGTCTTGCAGCGCATATTCTCGATCACCGCGACCGTCGCCCTTGTGGCGGTCACCCTGTCGCTGGTGATTTTTGCCAATAACAACAACCCGGAAATGTACGCGCTTGGCGATTGGCCGGCACCGTTCGGGATCGTGATCGTATTGGATCGTCTGTCGGCGATGATGATCTTTCTGACATCGATCCTTGGTCTTGGCGTCATCCTGTTTGCATCGAGCGAATGGGACAAGCGCGGCCAGCATTTCCATGCCCTGTTCCAGTTCCAGCTGATGGGGGTCAATGGTGCCTTCCTGACGGGGGATGTGTTCAACCTGTTTGTCTTCTTCGAAGTCCTGCTGATCGCATCCTATGGTCTGATGCTGCATGGGGCCGGGGCGGAACGCCTTAAGGCGGGCATGCAATATATCGTCATCAACCTGACGGGGTCGTCGCTGTTTCTGGTCGGGGTCGGCATGATCTATGCGGTTACCGGTACGCTGAACATGGCCGATCTTGCCGTTCAGGTGCCGCTGGTGGCGGCTGGTGATGCCGCGCTGCTGCGTGCCGGGGCGTTGATCCTGCTTTTGGTGTTCTGTGTGAAGGCGGCCCTTGTGCCGGTTCATTTCTGGCTGCCAGGCACCTATGCAAACGCACCGGCCCCGGTGGCGGCGCTGTTTGCCATCATGACGAAGGTCGGGGCTTATTCGATCCTGCGCGTCTATTCGCTGGGCTTTGGTGAAAATGCCGGTGATATGGCGTGGCTCGCACAGCCCTATATCCTGCCAGCCGCGATTGTGACGCTGGCGATTGGCATGATCGGTGTTCTGGCGGCCAAGCGGCTGAATGGTCTGATCGCGTTTTCCGTGATCGGATCGATGGGCACGCTTTTGATTTCCATCGCGCTGTTTACGCCCGAAAGCATTTCGGCCGGTCTTTATTACCTGCTGCACTCGACCTTTGCCGGTGCGGCTCTGTTCCTGATCGGTGATCTTGTGGCATCGCGCCGTGGCCAGTACGGCGATCGCCTGAACACTGCGCCGGTTTTCCATCAGTCCGGATTGTTGGCGGTTCTGTTCTTTATTGCCGCCATCGCCATGGCGGGGATGCCGCCGCTTAGTGGCTTTATCGGCAAGCTTCTTATCCTTGATGCCGCACGCGATAGCGCGTTCGGCGACTGGATCTGGGCGGTGATCCTTGTGACGTCGTTGATGGGGATTGTCGGTTTCGGTCGGGCTGGCAGTGTGCTGTTCTGGAAAGGCGCGTCTGCCGAAGGCGTGATTGAGGTCGAAGGCGCCAATTGGCCGGTTCTTCCGATCATTGCAGCCTGTGGCATGCTTGGTGCGCTGGTTGTGCTGACGGTCTTTGCCGCCCCGATCACGGATTACCTGCAGGGAACGGCGGCGCAATTGTTTGACACCACGGATTACATCCGGGCTGTGCTGGGTGAAATACCCGCCACACAGCCTGGCCAGTAAGCGGTGATGAAAGGATAGTGATGATGTTGAAACGTTGTCTTCCCCACCCGCTGCTCTCGCTGGCCCTGCTGGTTGTCTGGGTGTTGCTGGTCAATGAAATATCGGCTGGTGCCGTGGTCTTTGGTGCGATCCTGGCGATTGCCATCCCGCTGATCACGTCAAACTTCTGGCCCGCGCGCCCAAAGGTCGGCAATGCCTATGCCATCTGCGAATACGGGTTGATCGTGTTGTGGGACATTCTGGTCGCCAATGTTGTGGTTGCCGGACTGATCCTGTTTCGCAAGACCGAAAGCCTTGAATCCAAAAGCGTGGTTGTGCCGCTTGATCTGACCTCGCCCGAGGCGATCACGACCCTTGCCGGGACGATCACCATGACGCCGGGCACGGTGACCATCGACCTGAGTGCGGATGCCAAAAGTCTTCTGGTGCATTGCCTGCATGCGCCGGACCCGCAGGGCGTGGTTGATGATATCAAGACCCGCTACGAAGGCCGTCTGAAGGAGATTTTCGAATGATCGAATATGCACTGAATTTCGGCTTTATCTGTGTGGCGGTGGCCCTGTTGATGAATTTGTGGCGTTTGGCCAAGGGGCCGACCATTGCGGACCGCATTCTGGCGGTTGATACCATGGCGATCAACGCCATTGCCCTTCTGGTGCTGTATGGGATCAGCCGCGCGACCTCGATGTATTTCGAAGGCGCGCTTCTGTTTGCCATGTTCGGCTTTGTCTCCACTGTTGCCTATTGCAAGTTCGTCTTGCGTGGCGACATCATCGAATAGGGAGAGACAGGATGCCGTTTATTGCTGAAATCGTCATTTCTGTTCTGATCGTGATTGGCGGGATTTTCCTGCTGGTCGGGTCGTTCGGGATGATCAAGCTGCGCGAATTGCTGCCGCGGCTCCATGCGCCGACCAAGGCAACCACCGTGGGTGTTGGCGCCATTCTGATTGCTTCGATGCTGTTCTTCTGGATCGAACGCGGGCATTTCACCATTCATGAATTGCTGATCACGCTGTTCCTGTTCCTGACGGCACCGATCACCGCAAACCTGATCGCCAAGGCCTATTTGCTACGTCATGTTGACCCGCATAAGGACCTTCCGGAAAGTGGTCGGGACGAAGGTTGGGCGACCTTTGATCCGGTTGGCCCGGATGGCTATGACCCCAGCGAAGAATATAAACCCGACGAAAAATAACCGGGTTTGCAAACCTTAAAACGGCACCGTTCAAACGGTGCCGTTTTGTTATGCTGTTGCGGTGCTCGAATGGCAGGAAAACCGAATGATACTGGAAACCGAACGTCTATGGCTGCGCCCGCGGACATTGGATGATCTTGACGATTGTTTTGCGATGGATCGCGAACCCGGCGTAACCGATTTCGTTCAGGGCCCTTGGGCCGATGAAACCGAACATCGCGCCTTTATCCATGATCGCATCACCATGGATTACGGGCCGGGGTTGGGATATTGGTCGCTGTTTCGAAAAACGGAACCGGACAGTTTCATTGGCTGGGTTCTGCTGATCCCCGAGGACGCCGTTGGACCCGAAATCGAAATTGGCTGGCGTCTGAAACCGGCTTTCTGGGGGCGGGGATATGCATCCGAGGCCGCCAACGCCGTGTTATCGCACGGGTTTGAAAAAATGAAACTGGACAGTTTCATTGCCTGTATCGATGCACGCAATATCGGGTCACTTGCGGTCGCACGAAAGATCGGCATGCGCCATCACAAGACCGATAGTGATGGCGTGCAATATGCCATCACGGCGGATGATTTTGCCAAACGTCATCACAGATGACATTGTCGACCGCCCCACATCCTTGCTATGAGGAAAGGCAGGAGGGACAGGTTTTACATGCCGGATTTCAGCATCGAGGATCAATATCGCGGACGCATCGCCGGGATCGACGAGGTCGGCCGCGGGCCGCTTGCCGGGCCGGTGGTTGCCGCGGCCGTGATCCTGCCGCGTGATGAACGGCTGCCTGAAATCCTTCTGGGGGAACTCAACGATTCCAAAAAGCTGTCGGTCAAGAAACGCGATCTGTTGTTTGACCTGATCATGGGATGTGCCGAGGTTGGTATTGGCGCGGCATCGGTCCGTGAAATCGACCGGATCAATATCCTTCAGGCGACCTATGTTGCCATGCGCCGTGCGGTGGCGCGTTTGCCGCAATGCCCCGATCAGGCGCTGGTGGATGGCAATCGTGATCCGGGGCTGCCGTGTGCGGTGGAAACGGTCATCAAGGGCGATGGCAGATCATTATCCATCGCGGCGGCATCCATCGTTGCCAAGGTCGTTCGCGACCGCGCCATGACCCGCCTTGCCGCGCGCTATCCGCATTTCGGCTGGGATGGCAATGCCGGATATGGCGTGAAAAAGCATATGGAGGGGCTTGGCATTGTCGGGCCGACCCTGCATCACCGTCGCAGTTTCAGACCGATTGCCGAACTGCTCGGAATTCTGTCCTGATCCTAGGCTAATGCGGTACGGTTTTTGGGCACGACGTGCGCACGGACCAGATCAACCCCGTCGCCATCACGTGTAATCGCGGCAAATCCGTTCGTCTGGCGAACCTTTACCCGTTCGTGAACCCGGCATTCGGTGCGGAACTGGATATCGAGGCTTTCGGGTTGGAAGTCTGGTTTGGCATCTTCCCCGGCCGAACCAAGCACCCATTGCATCAAACGCACATTATTGACATGCCCATACAGGTCAAGATCGGATGGGCGGGCCTTTATGCTGTCGATTTCGGGTAACGGATCGGTGGTGAAGGGCGGCCGGAATGGTGGTTCGATCAGTTTCGGGCCGGGCGGTTTTGGCAGCCGTTCTTCGATCCAGTCCGGCCAGCTTGCGGCACGGCGTTCCAACAGGTCAAACATCACCCAGAAACTTTGCGCGACCGCAATCACGTCGCCGCTACTGTCGATCAAACGGAAATCACGGGTCGCCACACGCCTTGCAACACCCGATGGCCATGTTTCGACAATGATTTCCTCGCCATTGCCGGGATAGCGTCGGACATGAATGACCATCCGCGCCAGCACCCATGCCATGCCTTTATCAACCGTGTCGTCATAGGCGAGTTTCAGGATGCGTGCGCCCCAACCAGCGGCGTCTTGCATGTAATCGGCCAGGGCCGGCAACATCGCAAGGCCGTTGTCGCCAATTTCCGAATAACGCACCCGGTAGGTCCCGCGCCATCCGCAATTGGCGGGCAGGGCGGGCTTGGCAATTTCGTCCCATTGGATTGTCATGTTGGCAAATCCTGTGTCATTCCATGACTGTTATAGAAACCCGGTTGGCTGCTTGCAAATCCGGATTGGAAATCCGCAATACGAACCGGGATGTCCCGAAGGTTCATCTTGCTCATTTCAGCAAAGCTGGTGATGATGGTTAAATTCAGGGTTGGGCTGCATCATGTGTATTTTGTGGTTCTTTCGGGGACTGCCAAAAAAGTGAATGATCACATGTGTTCATTTAAAATGAAAAACGCAGTTCCTTTGGTTTAAATTTGAAAGAACAGTGATGTTTTATTAAATGGAAAAACGAAAATACAACAAGACGTTACGCGCGGAAAAAGAAGACGAAACGCGCCTCAAGATTGTCGAAGCTGCGATGAAATTGCATGGCGAAGTCGGCCCGGCACGCACGACCATCAGCGCGATTGCAGACCGCGCCGGGGTGCAGCGCCTGACGGTCTATCGGCATTTTCCCGAAGAAAATGAACTGCTTGATGCGTGCTCGTCACATTGGCGGAGCCTTAACCCGCCACCCGATCCCGCATCATGGCGCGAGTCGGTGGCAGAGGGTGACTGGGGCCTCGCGATACTGAGCATGCTTTATCACTATTATGGTGAAACGGCTTATATGTGGGATCATTGCTATCGTGATCGGGAAAATGTCGCAGCCCTTCATGAACAGATGAAGGGCTTTGATGCCTATCTCGACATGTTGTCTGCCGATGCACTGGCAAGCCTGCCTGCCGAACGGCGCAAGGGCAAGATGTGCCAAGCGGTTGCGCGACATGCGGTGCAATTTTCGACCTGGCAATCGCTGTCACAGGCGGGGGTGGAAAATTCGGAAATGGCCGCCTTGATGGACGACTGGCTGCATAAATGCCCGTTGTCCTGACCGGTATCTGCGGCCTAATCCATCGGTCGCTGGCGCATTTTCTTTACGTCGCCGCGTTTCTTTTTCGTGTCGACCCGTTTGCGTTTGGCCGATAGAGACGGGCGGGTTTTGACGCGGAATTTCTTGCGTTCTGCGGCCTTGCGCAACAGGGCCAGAAGCCGTTCGATGGCATCCTGTTTATTCCGTTCCTGGGTGCGATAACGCTGCGCGTCAAAGATGATTTCCCCGTCATTGGTCAGCCTGCTGCCCGCCAGTTCACGCAGGCGATCACGCACGCGTTGCGGCAATTCCGTCAGGTCATCAATACGCACGCGCATCTGTACCGCGGTCGATACTTTGTTGACGTTCTGGCCGCCCGGTCCGGATGCGCGCACGAACTGGAATTGCAGATGGCGTTCATCAAGATAAAGATCATTTGAGATTTCGAGCATGGCGGATCGTCTAAGTAATAGGGGCGGCAAGTTGTGCGGCGAACCCGCACGGCAGAAGCCCGAAAACCGGCGGGTGCTGTTGATTGAAAAACAATGGCATTCCACCTACATTGAAGGCACTTACCCTGTCAGGGGCGGGCAGGGCTGTAAACAGGAAATAAGACGTGCAGGTATCGTATCTTTATCTGGCCTTGGGCTGGCTTTCGGTAGGGCTTGGAATTGTTGGCGCATTTCTGCCAATTCTGCCGACCACCCCCTTCATGCTGCTGGCCGCCTGGCTGTTTAGCAAAGGGTCACCGCGCCTGCATGCGTGGATTTACAATCATCCGCATTTTGGTCCGTCGATCCGGCACTGGAACGAACATGGCGTGATCCATCGCCGGGCCAAGATCATGGCGATGTCGGCCTTTGTCGTGGTGATTGCCGCATCCCTGATCTTTGTCGAAAACCGCTGGGTGGTGATGATCCAGTTGCTTGTCGCGATCCCGGTCAGCTGTTTTATCCTGTCGCGCCCGTCGCGTCTGCCCGCATCGATGCCGATGGCACAGGTACAGACGCAGGGCAGGGAGCCGGGTGCAGGCTCCTGATTCCTGACCACGTCAAGGCACACAACAGTGCAGATCAGTTCCCCGATTTGCGGGTCAATTCTTCCTGACAGGCTTCTTCAAGCTTATCGAGCTCATCAAGTGTCGCATCGATATCCTGACGCTGTTTGCGCAGCGTGTCGCGGCGTTCATTGATCTTGTCGACAAGGATCGTCAACTGCATGATTTCGCTGCGGTCGGTGTCATAAAGATCAAGCAGATCGCGGATTTCCTTAAGCGAAAAGCCAAGCCGCTTGCCCCGCATGATCAGTCGCAGGCGCACCCGGTCGCGATGGCTGTAAATGCGGGTCTGCCCCTGACGGGCCGGGGCGATCAGTTCCTGATCCTCGTAAAAACGGATGGTACGGGTCGTGACGTCGAACTCGCGGGCAAGGTCGGTGATGGAATAATTGTCGCTCATGACATCCCGTTCAGGTTTACGCTTACGTAAACGAAAGCTACATGCTTTCTGGCGGGATCACAATCGGCAATTCTTTCGGCAATTCAACGCAGAACGTGCTGCCTTTGCCCGGTTCACTTTCTACCGAAATCGTTCCGCCATGCCGGTCGACGATCTTTTTGCAGATCGCAAGACCGATCCCTGTCCCGGCATATTCACCATAACCGTGCAGGCGTTTGAAGATTTCAAAGATTGTCGCGTGATATTGCGGTTCGATCCCGATGCCGTTATCGGCAACGAAAACCTTCCAGCTTTCATCGGTTTCGGTGGCATAAATCCGGACTTCACCCTTGTCAGGGTCGCTGTATTTAAGGCCATTCGAAACAAGATTCTGAAACAGCAGCAAAAGCTGGCTGGCATCCCCGGTTACGGTTGGCAGGAACCCGTCACGCACGATATTGCCCGCCGGGCCAAGGCCTGCGCGCCGGAAATTGGCGGCAATCGCATCAAACAGACTATCAAGGGGGACCGCATTGAACGGTTTGCCATGCCGTCCGACCCGCGACAGGGTCAGAAGGTCGTCGATCATGCGCTGCATGCGCTGGGTGCCATCAACCGCATAATGGATGAATTCATCTGCGGTTTCGTCAAGCTGATCCTTGTATCGCCGCGCAATCAGCTGTGTGTAGCTTGACACCATGCGAAGCGGTTCCTGCAAATCGTGGGACGCGGCATAGGCGAATTGTTCAAGTTCGCTGTTGGAACGTTCCAGTTCCGCCATGGTGCGCTGGATTTCCATTTCATGGCGTTTGCGCTGGGAAATATCGCGAAGCGTGATGATGTAATGATAGCGTCCGTCTGCCGAAAAATGACTGATCGCAACTTCAAGCGGCACGTTGCGGCCATTTGGGGTGCATGCCAGAACCTCGATCACGCCGGTCCCCAGATCGGTCAGCAACCGGTCGGCTGTCGGGCGTTGTGGCGGGGTATGTTCGCTATCAGGCAGCAGAAACCGTATAATGTTGCTGAGTTCCGGGTCGCCTTCCGGGCCGCAAAGTTCCTGCGCGCGGGCATTCAGCGGTTCTATGTTGCCGTCATCAGATGCGACCAGAATGGCATCAATGGTGTTTTGCAAAATCGCGCGCGTGCGGTCTTCACTGCGTCAGGTCTGGGTGACCAGATCGGCCAGTTCGGCGGCCTGTTGGCGCAAAAGCCGGTCACGCTGCACCGCAAGGGTCACATCGCGCACGGTCAGTGAACACAGCTTTTCGCCGCGCGATGTCGTAATCGGATGAACGCGAATGGATTGTTCCATGCGGTCAAATGTCGCGGCAAATTGCGGCAATGGGCGAAGCGGCAGCGCACCTTGATTAAGCGACGGCGAAATCACCGCAGGCATGCCGAATTCCAGGCAATCCTTGATTGCTTGGCAGAGCCGCCCCAAACGTGTTTCGGTGAAAACCGCACTCAGCCGGTTGCCAATGGCCTGATCGGCGGGAATACCCGACCGGCTTTGCATCCACTGGTTCCAGTGACAGATGGCATGATCCGACCCGATCACCACCAATCCGACATCGGCAGTATCAAGCAGATTGCTGTATAGGTCGGCGGCCTGGGCGGCATCCTTGATATCGACAATCGGTGGGGTAGGGTTTGTCATCTTGGCGCTGCCCGTCAACCAAGTGCGTTTTCAAGGAAGCGTCGCACCAGTTCCTTCAGGGTTTGGATGGAGTCAAGATCCATGACAAACAGCACATAGCCATCAATATCGTTCTGGCGCAGCATGAATTGCACATGCAGGATCATCAGAACCGGCTTCTTGCCAGACGCGGCATCAAATGCGATGTCTTCATTTAACAATGCACGGGTTTCGCGTTTGCGAAATGTCGGCATCGAACAATTGATCGGCTCGCCCAGCACGTTGGCAATGCTGCCAAGGCAGGCGTTGAGGATGATGTTGCCGACCTCCATCAGGGCTTCCTGTTCAAGATCGGTCAGGGTATCGAGCGGCACATCGACCTTAAGCAACCGCCGCACCAGTTCAAGGCTGCGCTTTTCCGGGAAAACCAGCATCGCCTCGCCCTTGAACGGGCCATCGAATGACTGGCTGACGGCGGAAACCACTTCTTCGGGCGAAGATGTCAGGTTTGAATCGGAAAACCTTTCGACAAAGGTGATCGTCGGAACTGTCAGTTCCACCGGCTGATCAACCATTTCCGACAGGGACGCGGCAGCACGGCCGACCCCGATATTGATCAATTCGCTTATAGTGTCGTGTTCAAGCTCGCTAAGGTCGATCATCGCCCGGCTTCCTTGCCCTTCAGATAATCGCAAATCTTTTCTTCGGTTGGCGGTTTTGCCAGAAAGTCCATGCCAAGCCCGTGGGCCTTGTTCTGGATTTCCTTCTGTATATTGGCTGTCAGAAGCGCAATTGCAGCATCGGGATAAGCCGCGCGCAGCTTTTCCCCCAATTCGAGCCCGTTCATGCCCGGCATGTTGAAATCGATCAAAAGGTAATCATAGGCATGCTCGGCGGCCATTGCCTGGGCTTTTTCGGCTTCTTCGGCCTCGTCCACCCGCCAGTCGGCATAGTTGCTGGTGATAAAGGCCTTTACCAG
The DNA here is from genome assembly GCF_040549275.1 of Thalassospira sp. MBR-102. Classification (NCBI taxonomy): domain Bacteria; kingdom Pseudomonadati; phylum Pseudomonadota; class Alphaproteobacteria; order Rhodospirillales; family Thalassospiraceae; genus Thalassospira; species Thalassospira sp. MBR-102. The sequence goes on along the minus strand of NZ_JBEPTC010000002.1, from coordinate 24,761 downwards.
CAGTCTGGCAAATTTGCTGTCATCGACAAGCAGGACGGATCGATTCTGGGACATGTTTTTCTCTGATTTTCGGTTTGTGTTCTTGTTGTATCAGGCATCATCCGCAAGGATAGGGCCGATTATAGAATAGACGCAACCGTGCGCGAAAGCTGTTCGATCTGTCTGGCTGTGATATTGGCCGGTCGTGGTTCGGAAATCAGGAAGCCCTGGATTTCGTCGCAGCCATGTTCGCGAAGGAATTCAAGCTGTTCCTGTGTTTCAACCCCTTCTGCAACCACCTTCAGGCCAAGATTGTGCCCCATGATGATAATCGTGTTGGTGATCGCCGCATCGTCTGGATCGGTCGTCACATCGCGGACAAACGACCGGTCGATCTTGATCGAATTGATCGGCAATCGTTTCAGATAGGCAAGCGACGAATAACCCGTCCCGAAATCGTCAATTGCGATCTGCAGGCCAAGCTTGCGCAATTCATCCAGGATTGATGCCGATCGTTTGATTTCATGCATCATCACGGTTTCAGTGATTTCAAGAACGATGCGTGATGCCGGTGTTGCGGTTTCATCAAGGATGCGGGAAATCGTTTCGGTAATCCGGCCTTCGATCAATTGTCTGGGGGACAGATTGACCGCAATGCTGACCGGCGGCAGACCCAGCAGATCCCATTCGCGGATCTGATCACAGACCCGGCGCAATACCCATTCGCCGATCTTGCCAATCAGTCCGGTTTCCTCGGCCACCGGGATGAACTGCATTGGTGATATAAAGCCACGCCCCGGCTGGTTCCAGCGGATCAAGGCCTCAAGCCCGGCAAGCTTGCCTGATAGCAGTTCGATCTTTGGCTGGTAATAAAGTTCGAACTGTCCCTCTTTCAGGGCTTCGCGCAGGTCATTTTCAATGGCAAGCCGCGCAACCGCACTTTCATTCATCGTCTTGGTAAAGAAGTGATAGGTTCCGCCGCCACGGGCCTTTGCACTATACATCGCCGTATCGGCATTGCGCATCAGGGTCGGGAAATCATCGCCATCCGCCGGGCAAAGGGCGATGCCGATTGACGGTGTGATGAACAAGTGACGCCCCTGAATATCAAAGGCCGGGGCCAGCGCATCCAGAACCGCCTGCGAAAGTGTGGCGGCATCCTGCGTTTCGCGCAGGCGCGGGATGATAATCAGGAACTCGTCCCCGCCCAGTCGGCCGATGATTTCCTGTCGGCTGATCACCCGGCGCAAACGGTCCGCCACGGCCTTAAGCAGCAAATCACCGACATTGTGACCAAGGCTGTCATTGATCAGCTTGAACCGGTCCAGATCGATAAACAGGATCGCGGTTGCCCGGTCATGTGGGCTTACGGCATCACGTTTGTGATTCTCAAGCGCTGATTTAAGGCTGTATTCCAGCATGCTGCGATTGGGCAGGTTGGTCAGCGCATCGTGATTGGCCATATAGACCAGTTGTTCCTCATAGCGTTTGCGCGCGGTGATATCGTGAAGAACAACCGTAATCAGCGGTGTTTGCGCATCGGGGATCGGACGAAATGCGGCGCTTACCTCGATCTCGGTCTTGTCCATCCGTACCAGCGGCAGCGTCAGGCGCTGCTCTGCGATATGATGACGCAGGTCCAGACCCGAAAGCTCGGCAAGGCTTTCCTCGAAATTCGGAATGGCGCGCGGGGCGATAAATTCCAGAAGCGACCGTCCCTTTGGCGTTTCACCTTCTTTCAGGCCCAGCAGGGGATAGGATGCATTGTTAAACTCAACAATGGTGCCGTTCGGCGTGATGGTCAGAATGCCATCGGCCACGTTCTGAACAATCGCGCGCAGGCGGGACTCGTTATCACGCATCTGCTGTTCGGCCTGGCGCAATTTGCCAAGTGTTGATGCAATCCCTTCGACCAGTGTGGCAACGGACCGAGACAAAAGGCCCAGTTCATCGCGTTGATGATGACGGGGAACGGTCAGCCCGGTTGCATCGGGACTGTCTGGATCAATGCCGGTGACGGCCTGTGAAATGCGCAAAAGCGGTTTGGTGAGTGTCAGGTAAAAGAATGCCACCAGCGCAAGCCCCAGCAGGAAGTTGCGCAAAATGCCCGACGTCAGGATGCGGGTGGCGCGATTGATGAAACCATCGGCAATCAGGTCGGTATCGATCCGAACGATCAGATGGCCGACAAGATCACGGCTTTCACCGGTCAGCAACGGCACGTTATATTGCTGGTTGTTGCCAAACATCACTTCGCTAAATGCGGATCGCCCCGATGATGAGGGGGCGCGCGATTTTTGCGCCAGAACATTTCCGAAATTGTCGCGCAGCGTCGCGCTGTAAACCGGTTCATATTCAAACAGGCCCGACACCACGCGTGCGGCAAGCGTTTCGTCAAGGCCATAGGCCGCCTGTGTTGCGGATTCGCGCAACGTCGACAAAACCTGATTAACGGTTCGGTCAATCAGGCTGCGTTCTTCATAAAGATCCCAGACAATCTGTACGACACTGAAAAACAGGCCAATCAGAAGGGTGATAACGACAGCGGCACGTGCCTGTTTGACAGACAAGCGGTCACGCCATCTGAGCCGTTGTGTTTTCAGGCTACCCTCCGCCAATCCACACCCCTGCATGGCTCTATGACCATGTTTCACAGTCCAGACTATGTGCTTGGCACCGCAAAAGCAATTGTTGCGCGGGTTCTAATACTGGAAAATTGCCGGGATTTATGTATTTTCCCGCCAAAGCCGGTTTGAACGTCCGATGCGGTCTGTTTAACTGCGATATCGCAATGCACCGAAACGGCAATACTACTAAAAAAAATGGGATTTTATTGGAGTTGCACACAACCGCACTGCGTGATAACCCAATGCCCCGAGAGAGAACAAGGCCGAGCGCGGGCGCAGCCGCATCACGGCCTCGCAACCTGAACGGAGTTACACCATGACCTATGTGGTGACAGAAAACTGCATCAAGTGTAAGTATCAGGACTGCGTCGAGGTTTGCCCCGTCGATTGCTTCTATGAAGGTGAAAACTTCTTGGTTATTCACCCGGACGAATGCATTGATTGCGGTGTCTGCGAACCTGAATGTCCGGCCGAGGCCATTATTCCCGATACGGAACCGAATCTGGATAACTGGCTTGAGATCAACCGCAAATTCGCGGAAGTCTGGCCGAATATTACGCGCAAGGGTGATGCACCGGCCGATGCCGACGAATGGAATGGCAAGTCGGGCAAGACTGAATTGCTCAGCGAAGCACCGGGAACCGGTGATTGATAAAACGCGTTAAACGCCTGTAAAACCACTGTTTTTGCGCCCTGATTTTATTGGCGCATGGCTGCATTGAGCCGGTCGCACGGAAAAAATCTGTGATAGGCTGGCTCTTTGTGTTATTGTGGGCAACTCGCGTTCAAGGGCTCGGCAGGCTCGCTCCGCGCAGTCGGATCTCCGCTATTATATCCTGTCAAAAACCGCGACTTCGCCAAAAGCATCGTCGTGTGCAGCTCTTCGTGTCGCTGGGTCTATAGTGTTACAGTTGAATGACCAGGCCTGTTTGGGCCGGAAGGAAGCTTGATGTCGGATAAGTTGCCCTTTGCTGTTGGCGATTACGTTGTTTACCCCGCACACGGTGTTGGCCGTGTTGATGGCCTGGAGACCCAGGAAATCGCGGGTCAGGAATTACGCCTTTACATCATCACTTTTGATTCGAGCCGCATGACCTTGCGCGTGCCGGTCAACAAGGTGGGTAACTCCGGGCTGCGCAAGCTGTCCTCGAAAAAACAGATGGACTCGGCGCTTATCACCCTTAAAGGCCGTGCGCGCGTCAAACGCACCATGTGGTCGCGCCGCGCGCAGGAATATGAGGCAAAGATCAATTCCGGTGACCCGGTTTCGATCGCCGAAGTGGTTCGTGACCTGCACCGCACCGCCACCCAGCCTGAACAGTCGTTCTCCGAACGCCAGATTTACGAAGCAGCGTTTGAACGCCTCGTGGATGAACTGGCCGCGATCGAAAAGATCGACAAGGACAAGGCTTCGGGCAAGCTTGAAAAACTGTTGCAGAAAGCTGCCTGATACGCCTGTACAGCTTTGTTATACAGAGACCTCTTTTTAAAAACCGGCCTACAAGGTAATCTTGGGCCGGTTTTGTTTATTTTGGGCACGTTATGGCGATGAGCGCAGTTCTGGCACCGATAAAACCGGCGGATAAAATATGGACCGTCGGGGCGATCAATGGCGATCTTGCCGCGCTGCAAGCCGTTCATGGCAAGCTTCGGGGCAAAATCACAGCCGGTGATCGCCTGATCTATCTTGGCAATTACTGGGGCGATGGCACGGCCGAGGCCGTATCGGGTGCTATCAATGAATTACTGCTGTTCCGGCGTTACTTCCTGGCGAAAGAAGGCGTTGATATTGCCGATATCGCCTTTTTGCGCGGTTCCACCGAAGAAATGCTGAGCAAACTGCAACAGATTCACTTTGCCCCGAACCCGGGCGAGGTATTCGACTGGATGCTGTCGCGCGGTATTGCCGGGACGCTGCGCGCCTATGGCTTTGATCCGTCGCATACCCAATCGCTGATGCGGCAGGGGGCGCATGCGATTTCGCAATGGACCGGCCAGTTTGGCGAAGCATTTCGTCGCAGGCCTGGTCACAGTTCGCTTTTGTCGGACCTGAAGCACGCGGCCTATGCCACGGATGGCTCGTTGATCTTTGTGCATGCCGGGCTTGATGCGTCGCGTCCGCTGACCGGACAGACCGATACCTTCTGGTGGGGTGGGTCGATGTTTGAAAGCATCACGGATCGTTATTACGATTGCCGCCGGATCGTGCGCGGATCTGCCTTGGCCAATCTTGGCCTTCAGGAACGCGAATTTACCCTGTCGATTGACGGCGGGGCAGGGCGCGGTGGCCCATTGATCGCGGTTGCCATCGGGCGCGACGGCAGGATTGTCGATCACATCGAAAGCTGATTTTTCAGGGTATTGAACACAAAACGCTTTAGATACCAAAAGGGGCAGCAAACCGGATTTGCTGCCCCTTTGTTCTGGTTAGTCGATGACAACCTTGACCATCGAATTGGTTGCCGGTGGCTGCCCGGGTTCAAGCCCGTTCAGTACGGCAAAGGTTTCGGCCGGTTCACGTGATACCGCCATCTGGCCGACAAAGGTCGAAAGATCATATTCCGGGTTCACGGCGCGCACCTTGATGCGCAGCGGATGGTATTTCTGCTGCTCTTCGCGGGTCAGTGGGCGGAAACTGTATGTCGTGCGGCGAAGTGCAACGTTATAGGCATCAACCTGATCGAGCGGCATGATGAACAGGAACTGATAGGCGTTATCGCCGTGCCGGATGACAACCACCCGAAGGCGCGCCTTGCCACCGGAATTCAGGTTGACATCGGCATATCCGGTGGCGGCTTCCTGACCGTTGATATCGATCTTTTCGATATTGGTGATGGCGATCTTGCTGGAAAAACCGCGCGCCAGATATTGATCAAGCGCGACACCCTTGGCCTTTGGTGCGCCTTCAAACACGATCTGTGCGCCGCCCTCATCCTGTGCAATCACCGCATCGGGCTGGTTGATCATCGAAAATCCGTCGGGCACCTCGAACCGGAAATCAAGCGGCACATGGATAAACGACGTTCCACGGACATAACCGTTATCCGGGCCGTCACCGTAAATAATCCCGTCAATGGCGCGCATATAGCGGACACTGCCGACTTCGGGATTTGCGACCGGTGTAACATTGGCGGCCTTGTGGGCCTGTTCGATGCGGTCAACGGTGCGCGGGTGGGTGGCCATGAAATCAAACTGATCGATTTCATCGGGCGACCGGCCTGCCAGTTTTGCCTGAAGGCGCGAATGGGCGCGCAGTTTTTTCAGGAATGACGCCATGCCTTCGGGGTCGTATCCGGCGCGCGTGATGTAACGCACGCCCAGCATGTCGGCTTCGAATTCATGTTCGCGCGAAAACGACTTCAGATAGGCATTCGCGCCGACACCGACGATATCGCCAGCCCCATTGCCAAGGGCCGCCGAAAGGCCACCGGCCAGAATCTGGGTCAGGACACCACGGCTGTAACGCTGGGCGGAATGGCGTGCAACGACATGGCCGATTTCATGGGCGAGAACCCCGGCAAGCTCCGCCTCGTTCGAGGCAAGCGAAGCCAGTCCGCGCGTGATGTAAACATAGCCGCCCGGTAAGGCAAAGGCGTTGATCACGGGTGAATCAAGGACGGTGAAGGTAAATTTCTCGTCGGGGGCTTCGGAAACCGCCACCAGCTTGTTGCCGATTTCGGTCACATAGGCCTCTATATTCTTCTCGTCATAATCGCCGCCAAATTCGCGCACGATTTTCGGATGTTCTTCCGCGCCGACCTGTTTTTCCTGATCGGGGGACATAAAAGCGGTAAAGCTGTCCTCGCCGGTCGCGCGGTTGGTCGAACAGCCCGCAAGGGTTGCCACCAGACCCAGCGCGCCAAGGGCGGTTGCCAATCGTCTTGTCTTGCGATGAAAAAGCCAGCTCATTGAAGTCTTTCCTCTTGTGCCCGCGATGCGTATCCTTTGCCGGAACCGCAATTTTATCCCTTACGATGTGGTAGCGCGTGTTGGCTTGCCAATCAATATCTCGCAACAATCAAACCTATTCGCAAAAATCGGGAAATTTTGCGGCGATCTGCCGTATGTCGCTGTTTTTGTGTCTGATTGCCGGAATTCTGGCCTTTGGCATCCCGGCAAAGGCGGATCAATGGCTGTGCGGGCCGTCCTTTGGTTCCGTCAATGCTCGTGGAAGTGATGTCAGGTCGATACCGACCCGGTTGGCAAAGCCCGAAACCGTCGATGCGCTGATTGCGACCTCCCGGCCAGATATCCTTTGGCGGCTGGCCGATGTCGCCTTTGTTCCTGAATTCGAGGATGCGGCTTTAAGTGCCATGCAAAACGGGTCTTCTGCCATCACCGATCTTGTTGCCTATGATCAAACGCCCGATTTCGCCGGGCGGCATCTGGCCGATATGCGGGATGGTTTTGGTAAACTCTGGCAGGAAAAGCTGCTTGAAACAGGGCTTGTGATGCTTTTGCCCGAAACAGGCCGTCCGATTGATGCTTGGCTTGCGGCCGAGCAATCGGCCATGTCGCAGCAAATCGGGCTTTGGGCACCGGGCCAGAGCCCGGCTTATCATTATGCCGGGTCCTCGGAAATTGATGGTGATCTTCCCGATGCGGCGCGGGCCGTCGGAAGATTTGCCGTAATTGATGGCATCCTTCAACGCATCGAAGACCGCGAATGGCGCAGCTACCTTAATTTTGGTTCCGACTGGCGCAACGATTTCACCGTGATGGTCGATCGCGATCTGCGCGATGCGATCAAAACGGCCGGACAGCATATGGAAGACTGGATTGGCCATAAAATCCGTGTGCGCGGCATGATCGAAGATCGCGGCGGACCGTACCTGGAACTGACCAATCCGGCGTCCCTATGTGTGGAACAGTCTGTCGGTCAACCGTAAACGGCTTTGGACTTGTCCAATTACACTCTGGACGTGTAGAAGAATGAACCGCTAGATTCCAAGAGGCTCCCCAATGCTTTATCCCGAGATCGAACCTGCTTATTCCGGCTGGCTGGAACGGCCCGACGGGCATGCGATCTATTGGGAGGAAGTCGGCAATCCCGACGGCATTCCGGTGATTTTCCTGCATGGCGGGCCCGGCGGTGGGATATCGCCCAAGTCGCGCCGCTTCTTTGATCCCGAAAAATACCGGGTGATCCTGCATGACCAGCGCGGTGCCGGTAAATCCCGCCCGTTCGGCAGCCTTGAAAACAATACCACCGACCATCTGATTGGCGATATCGAAGCGCTCCGTCAGGATCGCGGCATTGATAAATGGCTGGTGTTTGGCGGTTCGTGGGGTTCAACGCTGGCGCTTGCCTATGGGCAGGCCCACCCGGAACAGGTGCTTGGTTTTGTTCTGCGCGGGATATTCCTGTGCCGGGATCAGGAAATCGACTGGTTCATGGATGGCATGGGCAAATTCTTTGCCGAGGCGGAGAAAAAATTCCTCGCCGCTGTCGGGTTTGATCGCAACCCCGGAAGTGCTGCCCTGCTGGATCGCTATGGCGATGTCTTTGCTGGCAAGGAAGGCGAAGCTGCCGCGGTTGCATCGGCGCGCGCATGGTCCGGGTTCGAGGCGACCTGCTGCACGTTGCTGCCCGATGATGGCTTGGTCGCGGATTTCGAAGGTGACGGGATCGCATTGGCGCTGGCGCGGCTTGAACATCATTATTTCGTCAATAAGGGGTTCTTTGCCCCTGACCAGCTTCTTCGGAATATGGATCGAATCCGTCATCTGCCGGCCCGCATTGTTCAGGGCCGCTATGACGTTGTCTGTCCGCCGGTTTCCGCGTTTGAGCTGCACGCGCAATGGCCGGGTGCTGAAATGAATATCGTTGAGGATGCCGGTCACGCGGCAAGTGAACCGGGGATCGTGCGCGAACTTGTGCGTGCCACGAATTCCTTTAATGGCATCGGCTTTGATAAAAATTAAAGCAGTCGTGTCATTGTTTTGTTGTTTATATCATACGGTTGGGTAGTATATGCCCAAATTTATCCTAGAGGGGACTTAGGTTAATGCGGTTGGTTTTGGGGAAAATCCTGGCCCTGCTTTTGGTCGCAGGATTTGCAGGTGCGGCAAACGCACAGCAGTTTCTTGGCAATAACAATGACAGCGGCCTGCTGGAATTCTCGACCGGTATGGTCGATATCACGCAGGATGAAGAAGCCGCTGAATTCCGTCTTGATTACCGTTTCCAGCACGCGATGTTTGGCGTTCTGCGCCCGATCACCGGCGTGATGGTCACCAGCGACAAGGCCGCCCACGGTTATGGCGGTCTGGCGATGGATGTGCTGTGGGGCGATCACTTCGTTTCCAGCATTTATACCTCGGTTGGTGCCTACCATCAGGGTGACGGCGAAGACCTCGGTCACTGGATCGAATTCCGTTCCGGTCTTGAGCTCGGCTTCCGCTTTGACAGCCGCGAACGTCTGAGCCTCGGTATCGCCCACATTTCGAACGCCAGCATCGGCGACGAAAACCCGGGCACGGAAATCCTGTCTCTGACCTATGCCATTCCGATCGACGCGATCTTTGAGTGATCCCACGTTCCGGAACGCCGCTTCAAGCCCTGCATTTTGCAGGGCTTTTTGCTTTTCTGGCCATGGTACGACATATTTGCGGCGCTGGCGGATTGATCGCAGCTATCGAAGCTGCTAATTGAATGCCTCTTGCCGATAAAGTGCGCCCGTAGCTCAGCAGGATAGAGCACCAGATTCCTAATCTGGGGGCCACAGGTTCGAATCCTGTCGGGCGCACCATTTCTGTTCCCCTATTCCTCCGAACGATCCGTGCCTTCCCGGTCCCGCTCATAGTGTTTCGCAAGCGGAAATTCCGGCAGCCACCCCTCGCGGCGAATGGTCCAAAGCTCGTAGGTGGGCTTTAACTGATCGGGCGCGTCGAGCGACCCGATATTCACCTCGATCTCGTCCCCGCTATGGCCGAAAACCGATGATCCGCAGGTCGGGCAGAAATAGCGCCCCTGATAATCACGCACGTCGCCTTCGACCGTTACCGCGTTCTTTGGATAAACCGCCGACGCGTGAAAAAGCGTGCCATGGTGTTTCCGGCAATCAAGGCAATGACACAGGCCAACCCGGTACGGCTTTCCCGTTGCCACAAGCCGGACTTTGCCGCATAGGCAGCCACCGGTGATTTTATCCATAGGTTTCTCCAGTCAATCAGGGAGCGGGAAGTTTAGTGCCTTGGTCATGCGGGCGTCCATTGCCGATTTCGGCCGATTTCCGTCCTGACGGCTTCCTTGTTGCGGGTGCAGCGAAAAGTTGTATTTTTGCAATTTCCTGCACGCCTTGAAATGACCTCCGGGTCTGCACATATCCTTATATAACGGGCAAATCCGACAAGCCCTTTTATATGGCCGATCCGGCCGGGAGGTGTCAGGTGAAGAACTGGATTCGTCTTCCGAACAGCGAAGGCAATTGCGTTGCAGCGTCCAAGAATGCCGCAGGTTCAACAAATTCCCCATCCGTTACCGTTCATGAACGCGAAATAGGGCGTAACGGGTTCCTTGGGCCATCAGCCCACATTTATCATAAACACCCACCGGCAGGCTGGGCCTCTTTCGAAGGGCCGCTTCGACCGCGGGCGTTCGATCTGAACAAGTTGGCCGCCGGGCCGGATTGCCCGTTGCAGGCGCGCCGTATTGTACATAATGCCGTGATGGAAGTCCGCTATTGGCGGCTGGATGGCAAAATGCATGCGCTGGCGCGCAATGCCGATGGTGATACGCTGGCTTTTGTTCACAATGGCAGCGGCGCGCTTTATTGCGATTACGGCCACATGCCGTATCGTGATGGGGATTACATCCTGCTGCCGCGCGGCACGGCCTGGCGGTTCGAGGCAACCGATCCGTCCGAATTCCTGTTTATCGAGGCCACCAACGATGCCTTTGGCCTGCCAAACGACACCCAGTCGGCAGGTCATCCGTCGATCAACCCGACCAGTTTCGAAGTGCCGCGACTTGATGACAAATTCCGTGCCCAGCAGGACGAAGCCTATTGGGAAATTCACATCAAGCGTCGCAATGCAATTTCGACCCTGACCTATCCCTATAACCCGCTGGATGCGGTGGGCTGGCAGGGCGACCTGAGTGTCGTAAGGTTGAACTGGCGCGACTTGCGACAGGACCGCCAACCGGGCCAACCGGTGCCGCCCGCGGCACACAGCACCTTTGTCGCCAACCGGTTTGCCATCAGTACCTTTGTGCCGAAAATTGGCGAAGGTGAATCAGGGACGCTTCGCGTGCCGTTTTATCATTCGAACGAGGATTACGACGAATTCATCTTCTATCACCGGGGCGAGTTTTACAGCCGGGGCAATATCAAGCCCGGTATGGCAACCTTCCACCCCAGCGGTTTCCCGCATGGGCCGCATCCGTGCTCCTATCAGAAAACCATGATCAAGGTGCCGGTTGAAACCGACGAGGTGGCGGTGATGATCGACTGTGCCGACATGGTCAATATCGATGAAAGCATCCCCGATGGCGCGGAATGGAAGGCTTATGTCAATACCTGGGAAAAGGCGAAGGAAACACTTTGATGTTCGATCTGACCCCGGGCGCAGGGGGCAAAAGTTGTTTTGGGGCGGATTTCTGCACTTTTGCGGTTATTGAGCATTGATCTTCCGGCCTGTTTGACCTATCCGAAGCGTTAAGGGTTTCATCAGCTTGTCCCGGTAACCTGCAAGTTCGCAAAACCGGTTCCTTTGTCGTGGACTGGCCTGCGCGTTAGTATAAGCTTGGCAGCGGTACTGATGGCGTGAGCTGAGAGCGCGAAAGGCCAAAAGCAGATGGACCGAAGAACAGATTAGTCGGGATGGGTTGATCAAAGCCGAGAATGACCAGACAGCAGCTTGCAAATAAAGGGGCAGGTAGTTCCCCCAAAATCGGTGCAGGGCAGCCCGATGCCTTGTCCTGTTTGCCCGCATCTTTTGCGTCGCGCGGCGTGCGGACACCATTCACGACCAAAAGCTTGCGCTATTCGCGCGTATTGATCGGCCAAAGCGGTCGCACGCTTGTCAGTCTTCCGGGGCTTTCGGGCGGGCTTGGCACCTATGAAATGCCGCTTGAAACCCTGCGCGAGGTTTTTGATCTGTCGGTTCATGACCGGATGCTGTTTGACCGGTTGATCACACTTGAAAAATTCACTCCGGAACTGGTGCGCGAACATGCGCGCGCGGTGGCGGTGACCGGTGTTGGCGGTGTTGCCCTGGCCCGTGCCGGGATTACCGGCAACAAGGACGAAAAGGCTGCACGTGAACTGGGCCAACTGACGCTGCTCTATCAGGCGCTGCGCCAGCTTGGCGGTAATGACGTTCAGGACATGAAGCGCGAAGACCTGCTGACCATGGATGGTCAGATCAGGGCGCGCAAGGCGCTGAACCGTTTTGCGACATCGACCGGTTTGGAAAATGATTCGATCATCGATACCCTGGGCGACTGGAGCATCCTGAGCGCGCCGGTAGGCCTTGCGATAGAGGGTTGCGAAGGGCCGCTGCGTCATTTGACATTCGGTTTGCAGAAACTTGCCGGCGATGTCGAGGAATGGTCGATTTCCGAACAATCCGATTTCCGCTTTATGGCGACACGCGTGATCAATGCCGCCAGTGCCACCAAGGACCATGCCTTGCGGTTGCTGCGCAAGATTGATTTGTGGAACAATGAACTGGGCAAGGTCCTGCAAGACTGGGCGAAGGCCAAGGAAGATATGCAAAAGCATATTGACCGCTTGTGGTGGGTGCTTGACGGGTGGCAGGAGCTGATTGATCTGTGGCGGTCGCGTCCGCAACATGATCGGGTACGCCAGCGTGAAATTGTCGAGGAAATCGCAAGTTTTGCGCCGGTCCTGCCGATCGAGGCACTAGAGAAAATTGAATATGAATTCTGGGTCGATGTCCGTGTTAACCAGATGTTGTGGGCGTCCGAGTTGCGCAAACTGGGCAGTGGTGAAATTGACGCCGACATGGTCGACCGGCTGGAGCGGTTCCGGAGGCAGTCGGCGTGAAGGTTGAAAATGCCGCTAATATGGGTGTTTCCCAGCTTGGTGATCTGTTTGAATCGCTGAGCAGTTCGGAAATTGCCCGCTTTACCCGCGCAATCGAAAGTGACCGCGCCGATCCCAAGCTGCCGCTGCCGCATGAACAGATTTTGCAAATCCTGCGCCCGCGTCTAGCGTCGCTGAAGCCTGAACGCTATCCGACGCCGATGCGCCAGTTCTGCGACCCTTTCGAAGATCTGCTGACTTCGGCACCACCGGTCGAGAAAAGTATCCGTATCAGCCGTTCATCCCTGATGCCGATCTGGAAGGTGGTCGAGGCCACGGGCGGCCCTGAAATGACCAAGGCGATTGCCGATATCGAAAAGGCGGCGGCCAAACGTGATCAGGATATGCTTGAACAGGCAGAACGCCGGATGTGGAAGCTGGCGTCGGTGTGCATTGCGCAGGAGATCGAAAATTCGCTGAACGGGGTCAAGACCGAACGCGCATTGGCAACGAGGCTTGGTTCGCGCAGCCATCTTCCCGCATTCGAGCAGATCGGCAAAATCCTGAATGTTGGCGAAGAAATCACTGCGATGCGCAAACGGTTCCCATCGGCCCCGATCAGAAGTCTGGGCACGGCCGATATCAGTTGGCTGCGCGACCGGTTTGTTGAAATTTCCGAAGAAAAACCGGGATACGAGCCGGTTTACCTTTTGGCTGTTCTGGCCCGGCTGCTTCGGCCAAGCGAACTTTTCAAACTGATCCGCGTGCTATCAAGCAAGGCTGATGACCGAACGATTTCCAGCACCAATCTTGCGACCACCGGTGATCTGATCATTGATCTTCTGGCGGAAACCGTGATCGAGATCGAACAGGGGGTCGGTGCGGGCAAGGGCGAACATCACATCCTGTCGCTTGCGCGCTGGTATGCGTCGGAATTTACCCGCATCACGCGTGAATTTAACATCCGCAAGGATGGCCGCTGGGGCGAGAAGCTTCTGGAAACGCGTCGTCGGGTGTCCAAGGCGATGGCCAATACCATGTTTGGTGCCAGCCCTGATCGCATCATCGATGCCCTGCCACAGATCGAAACCAAGCAGGGCCCGGGTTCCGGCCGTCAGGGGGGGCGTCCGATCTTCGCCCAGCCGTTTGACGAGGAAAAGGTTCTGGCCGCCGAACAATCAGCCGAGGCGATTGCCGAAACCGCGCGCATTTCGCATGTTCTGGCCGCGCAAAGTTCGGCGACAAAGGCGGTGGTGGAGCTCAAGAAAAAGCTCAACCAGATCGGGCGTGCCGGGGTGGATGGCATGGGGCGGCTTGATGCCGACGAACTGGATAATGCCCAGCGCAACATGATGGCGATTGTCCGGCTGCTTGAAATCATCGATGGCCCCGAAGAAGCCGATCTTCTGCGCCGTCGCGGCATGAATGCGCTGCGTGCGCTTGAGGGTAAAAAGGCAAGTTGAGGCTGCCTTTTATGCCGTCAGTTCTTCCTGTTTTTTGCGCTGATCAAGCCAGGTCATGAAGGCCCGGATTTTCGGATTGCGTGACCGGCCGACCGGGCTTGTCGCGTAATAATGAAACGGGCTTGCGCGTGGCGGGCCAAAGGGTGCAACGATCCGGCCATTGGCCAATTCATCCTCAATCGCGAATGTCGGCAGCAACGCCACCCCAAGGCCTGCAATGGCGGCTTGCATCGCCATGGTGAAATGTTCGAACTTCGGACCGTTTTCCCCATCAATATCGGTAAGGTCACTTGCGGCCAGCCAGTCGCTCCATCCGCGGGGGCGGGTTGCTATGTGTAAAAGTGAATAATCACGAAGATTATTTGGTTTTGGTGAGTAATCGAGATTCTCGATCAGCTTCGGGCTGCAGATCGGGACCATTTCCTCGCCATGCAGCAAATGCGCATCCAGCCCCGGCCAGTTTCCATCGCCAAACAGCACCGCAATGTCGATCTGTTCACGGTCAAAATCGGGAATGCCGATCCGTGAAATGAAATTGATGACGATATCGGGATGGCGGCCGCGAAAATCGGGCAGCAACGGGATCAGACAGCGTGACCCGAAAGTCGGCGGGGCGGCAATGGTCAGAACCCCGCCCTCGGCTCCGCCAGACAGGAATGTCAGGGTCGCGGTTTCAAGCTGATCCAGCGCGGGGCGGATCGCCTGCAAATAGCTTTCGCCTTCGACTGTCAGGACGAGGCGCTGCTTCTGGCGGGCAAACAGTTTACAGCCCAACCAGTCTTCAAGCCCCTGTATCTGTCGGCTGACCGCACTTTGCGTCAGGTAAAGCTCCTCGGCGGCGCGTGATGCGCTGCCAAAGCGGGCGGTCTGTTCAAAGCAACTGAGTGCTTTCAGGCTCGGAATGCGGCGGCTCATGATCTGATTGCTCGAAATATGTCGATATTTGCGTTTTATCTGGGCTTGTTGTCACTAGTTTATGAGTTTTACGCATAAACTATATCCGATTTATCATTTGCAAGCTTGCCTGCCAATCCCTAGCTTTAGCCCAGAAGCGATAAGCTTTCAGGGATGATGCCGTCTCGCCCTTCTATGGCGTCATCCCTGCTTTGGTTTCAAAAATTTCATAAGGGATCAGGACGATGGCAAGCCGCGCACCTTTTCACTGGGAAGACCCGCTGCTGATTGAAGATCAGCTGAGCGAAGAAGAACGCATGATCCGTGACGCGGCGCGCGCCTATTGTCAGGAAAACCTTCAGACCCGTGTTCTCGAAGCCAACCGGCACGAGATTTTCCATCGCGAAATCATGACCGAGATGGGCGAACTTGGCCTGCTTGGCCCGACCATCCCCGAAGAATACGGCGGACCGGGTGTCAACCATGTGGCCTATGGCCTTGTCGCGCGCGAAGTCGAACGCGTCGATAGCGGTTATCGTTCGGCGATGTCGGTGCAAAGCTCGCTTGTGATGCATCCGATCTATGCCTATGGCAGCGAAGAACAGCGCAAGAAATACCTTCCGAAACTGGCGACCGGTGAATGGGTCGGCTGTTTTGGTTTGACCGAGCCGGATCACGGGTCCGATCCGGGCGGCATGAAAACGCGTGCCCGCAAGGCCGATGGAGGTTTCACCCTGTCGGGATCGAAAATGTGGATCACCAACAGCCCGATCGCCGATGTGTTTGTCGTCTGGGGCAAGGATGACGAAGGTGTCATTCGTGGCTTCATCCTTGAAAAAGGCATGAAGGGCCTGAGTGCGCCAAAGATCGAAGGCAAGTTTTCGCTGCGTGCGTCGATCACCGGTGAAATCGTGATGGATAACGTCTTTGTCCCGGCGGAAAACATGCTGCCCAATGCCAAGGGCCTTGGCGGGCCGTTCGGTTGCCTGAACAAGGCACGTTACGGCATTGCATGGGGGGCGATGGGGGCGGCTGAATTCTGCTGGCATGCGGCGCGTCAATATACCCTTGATCGCAAACAGTTCGGTCGTCCGCTGGCCGCCAATCAGCTGATCCAGCTGAAACTGGCAAACATGCAGACCGAAATCACCCTTGGTCTTCAGGGCGCGCTTCAGCTGGGCCGTTTGCTGGATGCAGAAAAAGCCGCACCGGAAGCCATTTCCCTGATGAAGCGTAATAACTGCGGCAAGGCGCTTGATATCGCGCGTGTTGCCCGTGACATGCATGGCGGCAACGGCATTGCCGATGAATTCCATGTCATCCGCCATGTGATGAACCTTGAAGCGGTCAATACCTATGAAGGTACGCATGATGTGCATGCCCTGATCCTTGGACGTGCCCAGACCGGCATTCAGGCGTTCAGCGCCGAGGGCTGAGGACTTCGATTACGGGCGGCACCGATCTTTGGTGTCGCCCTTTTTCCTTTTTGACGACGATCCCGGGATGGAATGATGACCAGCGCGCTTTCTGGACTTCGTGTGCTTGATCTTTCGCGTGTCTTGGCGGGGCCTTGGGCCAGCCAGACATTGGCCGATATGGGTGCCGAGGTGATCAAGATCGAACGTCCGGGTGCGGGCGACGACACGCGTGGCTGGGGGCCGCCCTATGCCAAGGACGTTACAGGTAACGATACCAGCGAGGCGGCCTATTACCTGTCGGCCAATCGCGGCAAAAAGTCGCTGACGATTGATATGACCAAGCCCGAGGGGCAGGAAATCCTGCATAAACTTGCCGCTGAATGCGACGTGGTGATCGAGAATTTCAAAGTCGGTGGCCTTGCCAAATACCGGCTGGATTACACATCGCTATCGGAAATCAATCCAAAGATCGTCTATTGTTCGATCACCGGTTTTGGGCAGGATGGCCCCTATAAGGACCGGCCGGGTTATGATTTCATGATCCAGGCCATGGGCGGGCTTATGAGCATCACCGGCGCACCCGATCAGGAACCGGGCGGCCAGCCGATGAAGGTTGGTGTGGCGGTTGCCGATATCTTTACCGGGCTTTATGCGACGATTGGCATCCTTGCCGCCCTTCGCCACCGTGATGCGACGGGCGAGGGACAGCATGTCGATCTGGCATTGCTTGATGTGCAGACGGCGGTCCTTGCCAATCAGGCGATGAATTACCTGACGACGGGCAAGGCGCCTGGGCGGCTTGGCAATGCGCATCCCAATATCGTGCCCTACGAAGCGTTCCCGACGGCGGATGGTTACATCATCCTTGCGGTCGGCAATGACAGCCAGTTCAGAAGCTTTTGCCACGTTGCCGGGATCGGGCATTTGCCCGATGACGCACGATATGCCACCAACCGGTCCCGGGTGGCAAACCGCGAAACGCTGGTGCCGCAAATCCGTCAGGCGATGGTGATGAAAACCACCGATGTCTGGATCGCCATTCTGGAAACCGCCAATGTGCCATGCGGCCCGATCAATACGCTGGATCGGGTGTTTGATAACCCGCAGGTCAAACATCGCGATACGGTGCGATATCTTGATCATCCAACCGCGGGCAAGGTGCCCACAGTTGCCAATCCGATCAAATTTTCCAAAACGCCAATTGCCGGTGAAACTGCCCCGCCGATGCTGGGCCAGCATAGCGATGACATCCTGCGTCAGGTGGCTGATCTGAGCGACGCGCAGATTGCCAGATTGCGCGAAGCCGGAATTATCTGACGCCGTCTTCCTGCTTGGCAGAATGCCCGCCGGTATGAAAAGGTAACGGCAGGAACATTCATTCAGGACAGGATACCGGACATGAAAATCGCGGTGATGGGGGCAGGGGCTGTTGGCTGTTATTACGGGGCGATGCTGGCGCGGGCCGGGCATGATGTGACCCTGATCGGACGGCCAGCCCATGTCGATGCTGTCAATCGAGATGGACTGCTTCTGGAATTTGGTGGAACGCAGCAGTATATTGAAATGAATGCCTGCGCCGACGCGGCAGCAATTGCTGGTGCCGGTCTGGTTCTGTTTTGTGTCAAATCCACCGATACCAATGATGCCGGGGCGCAGATCAAGCCGTTTCTGGCCCCTGATACCATTGTCATGAGTCTTCAGAACGGGGTTGATAACGCCGAACGTTTATCGGCCGTCATTGGATTGCCGGTGATCCCGACAGTGGTGTATGTCGCGACCAGCATGGAAGGGCCGGGGCATGTCAAACATCATGGGCGCGGCGAACTGGTAATCGGGCAGTCTGCGCAAAGTGCAACCGTTGCCGAAACGCTGCGCCCGGCGCATATCCCGGTCGAGATTTCGGATAATGCCCAAGGTGCGCTTTGGGCCAAGATGATTTTGAACTGTGCCTATAACGCGTTATCGGCAATATCGCAGATGCCCTATGGCCGTCTGGTTCAGGGCGAAGGCATTTGGGATGTCATGCGCAATGCGGTTGATGAATGCCTTGCGGTCGCCAAGGGATGCGGAGTGACCGTACCCGGCGATGTCTGGGGGGCGATTGAAAAGATCGCCGAAACCATGCCGGGGCAATATTCATCCACCGCACAGGATCTGGCGCGGGGCAAAACCAGCGAGATCGATTTCCTAAACGGCTATATTGTGCGCAAGGGAGCGGAACTTGGCATTCCAACCCCCACCAATCTTGCCCTGCATGCGATGACCAAATTGCGCGAAAGCCGGGATTGATCCGGGCTTTGTAATGGGCCGGGGGCTATTCCCCCGGCTTTCCCTGTGTCTGGGCGGCAGTGATATCGGGTTTGGGAACGGGCACACCGAGCTTGTCCCCAAACATCACGATGGCGGCGGCCAGCACGATCAGGAAGGCACCAAACAGGGAAACCGGTTCGGGCAGCAGGCCAAATACCGTGACATCCAGCAACAACGCCCAGATCATTGCGGTATATTCGAATGCCGCCAATGTGGATGCGGGCGCACGTGCCAGTGCCTCGGTCATGAAGATATGGGCAAGACCGCCGGTAAGACCCGCCCCGATCAGCCACATCAGGATTTCAGGCGACGGATCGGCCCAGCCGAACGGCAGGGTCAGCAAACCGCCAAGCGAGCAGATCACGGCAAAATAAAATGCGATTGTGCCCGATGATTCCGTGCTGGTCAGGGCCTTGATCTGCACCTTGGCAAAGGCGGTGGTGACCGCCATGGCAAGACCCGCCCCGATGCCAATCAGAACGCCGGTATCGATCCCCGGTGTCGAGAATGTTGGCCACAGCATCAGGAACACCCCGCCAAAACCGGCAAAGGTCGCGGTAAAGACCGCCATGCCGGGCTTTTCACGCAACATGATCATCGCTACCGGCAAGACGAGAAGCGGGGCAAGGAAGCCAAGAGCCGTCGCAAGGGCAAGCGGCAGATAGGCCAGCGACAGGAACGAAAAGAACATCGACACAAGGCCGAAGGTGCTGCGTTTCAGGTGCCCGAACGGCCGGGCGGTGCGAAGGCCACGCGGAAACTGGCGTCGCCAGATCAGATACAGGACGATAGGGATCAGGGCGACAGAGCTTCGCCAGAACATGATTTGGCCGACCGGTGCCTCGAACGAGGCCAGACGGACAAACAAACTCATCACTGCAAACAGACCGGTGGCGGCAAGCCGCAAGCCGATCCCGGACCATACACTGCCCATTTCGGGATTACCCTGCATTTGGCGGGAAGGATGTCCCGCTTATCAAGCAGTACCCTGAATAAGTCGTATGAAATACTGAGATTTTTTCATATCAGGGTCGAGCGAAACTCAGTGGTCGGTTTTGGGGATCGCGCGCCGTCGATACACCAATTTGCCAGTTGTTCCTGCGGACCTGTCTGGATTCATGCCTTCGCAGGAATGATGATTGTGAGGGGGTAATTAGTGGCTTTTGCCATCGACATGATGCGGGGTCAGGCTGCGCGGGTCGACATCGTCAAGGCAGTTGACGTTGATGGCGGCCATTTTGCTGCCGTCGGGCAGTTGGCCATAGGCAAAGCTTTGGATGCCGCAGGTTTTGCAGAACTGGTGACTGATCTTTTTATCGTTGAAAAGATATTCGGTCAGGTTCTGCCCGCCGGATTTCAGCACGAAATTATCGCGCGGGGTAAAGGCCAGAACCGATCCGAGTTTCTGGCAGCGTGAACAATTGCAGGTGATCGATTTATCCAGATCAAGCTTGTCGACACGATAACGCACCGCACCGCACTGGCAGCCGCCATTGTATGATTTTTCGCTCATTTTATCCTCCTGCGTTACCGGAAATACCCACCCGGCGTTTTGCCGGTGGCCTTGCGAAACATCGCGATAAAGGCCGAGGTGTTTTCATAACCGAGATCAAGGGCAACCTCGGTGACCGGTCGATGATGGGCCAGTTTTTCAAGCGCGTAAAGCAGACGCAGTTTTTGCCGCCAGTCGCGAAACGGCATGCCGGTTTCGCGTTGAAACAGGCGGGCCAGCGTGCGTGACGATGCACCGCAATCGCGCGACCATTCATCAAGGGTTCGGTTATCAGACGGATTGGCCTGCAACTGTTCGCAGATGCGCGCCAGGCGCGGGTCCTTGGGGGCGGGCAGATGCAGGTTATCGTCTCTGGGCGGTTTAAGCTGATCAAGCAGCACGCGGATCAGCCGTCCCTCAGACCCGGCTTCGTCATATTCAATCGGGATTTCGGTTGCGGCCCGGATCAGTTCACGCAGAAGCGGGCTTACATCCAGCACCGTGCAGCGATCCGGCAAATCGACCGGAGCATTTTTATCGATATAGATATGGCGCGCACGGGTGAAGGTGGCGTGACTGACGGCATGTTCAACGCCCGGCGGCACCCAGACCGCGCGCTGGGGCGGGACGACCCAGATGCCGGCTTTGGTGGTGACGGTCATGGTGCCTTCGATGGCAAAAATCAGCTGATGCCAGTCGTGACTGTGCGCGCCGATGCTGTACCCGGCGGGAAGGTCGCTCATGCGGACATAAACCGGACGCGGCAGGCGGTCTGGTCGGGGACGGGAATGTTGCGGATATTTCGGGATATCCCGTGATCCATCCATAAGAATGTCCTGTTTGCGCTATATGATGGCAGATTATCGCAAGACAGACGTGTGCGGCAACGCTAGTTTGAAGTCCTTCCAACCAAACAGATAAAAGCACGTGCCCCGATTGCCACCGGTTCCGTGCGGGGAAACATCATGTCCAAGGATTTACCACCGGAAACAAGCACCCATGCCGCCCCCATCGAGGTGCCGGGCAATCCCGATCTGTCGGGTGGGGCGGTTGCGCATAAGGGATGGCGCAACCCGGAAGTGCTGCTGATTTTCATGGCGGCTGCGATGCCGTTGTCGTTTTCGACATGGATGGCGTTGTTAAACAATTTTTCGGTCGAGATGGCGGATTTTACCGGTCGCGAGATCGGGATTTTGCAGTCGTTGCGCGAAATTCCGGGCTTTATGGCCTTCACCGCGATTTTCGTCCTCATCATCTTGCGCGAACAGACCTTTGCCCTGATTTCGCTGCTGGTGTTGGGGATTGGTGTGGCGATTTCTGGCTATTTCCCCACCGTTGTCGGGCTTTATTGCACCACGGTCCTGATGTCGATCGGGTTCCATTATTTTGAAACCATGCAGCAGGCATTGTCGTTGCAATGGGTGAAAAAGGACCGCACCGCGATGGTGATGGGCCGACAGCTTTCGGCGAAATCGTTATCATCGCTGGTGATGTTTGGCATTGTCTGGGCGATGCTGGAACTTCTCGATGTCGAATATCGCTATGTCTATCTGTTTGGCGGGGCCTTGACGATTATTGCCGCGCTGTTTGCCTGGATGGCGTTCCCGAAATTTGCCGATGCCCACCCGCAGACCAAGAAGCTGATCCTGCGTAAACGGTACTGGCTTTATTACGCCCTGACCTTCATGAGCGGGGCACGCCGCCAGATTTTCACCGTGTTTGCCGGGTTCCTGATGGTCGAGAAGTTTGGTTATGATGCCGCCACCATTACGCTTCTGTTCCTTCTGAACCATGCGATCAATATGGTGATGGCCCCCAAGATCGGGAAGCTGATCGGCAAGTGGGGCGAACGCAAGGCCCTGACATTTGAATATATAGGGTTGTTCATTGTATTTGTGTCTTATGCCTTTGTCGAAAGCGACAAGCTGGCCGGGGCGCTTTATGTCATCGATCATCTGTTCTTTGCGATGGCGATTGCGATCAAAACCTATTTCCAGAAAATCGCCGATCCGGCCGACATTTCATCCACGGCGGGTGTCAGCTTTACCATCAACCATATTGCCGCAGTGTTCATCCCGGTGGCGTTCGGGTTGTTGTGGCTGATTTCGCCGTCAGCGGTGTTTCTGGCCGGGGCTGCGATGGCGCTGGTGTCACTGGTCCTGGCGCTGAATGTGCCCGATGACCCGGAGCCGGGGAACGAGGTGGTTATGGGATACAAGTCCGATCAACCGATGCTGCGCCCGGCAGAATAGAAAAGCCGCCTTAACTGGTGCAGAATTTCAATATGCCAGACGCCCGCGATCATCTTGCGGGCGTTTTCATTTGTGTTTGCCTTGCTATTTTCGCAAAATCTTCAAATCCTGACCAAACGAACAATCATAATGTCAGGCACGAGCATCGCTTCAACAGGGACCCTTTCACATGTCATATTTTCGTCTGGCCGGTCGTGCAGTTTTTGGTCGTACAGTTGCGGGATCAGTCTTGTCACTGACGGTCGCACTTGCCAGCGGCACGGCATTGGCCGACAGCGCCGTATCGTTGCGCATTCTGGAAACCACCGATATCCACACGCATCTGGTCAATTACGATTATTATCGCGACAGTTCGTCGGATACGGTTGGTCTGGCCAAGGTCGCGACCCTGTTGAAAAACGCGCGCGGTGAGGCCGAAAACGTCGTCCTGATCGATAATGGTGACCTGATCCAGGGCAACCCGCTTGGCGATTACATGGCAAAGCGCCACGGCCTGAAAGAGGGCGAGGTGCATCCGGTTTACAAGGCGATGAACCTTTTGGGTTATGACGCGGCCAATATCGGCAATCATGAATTCAACTATGGTCTCGATTTCCTGGGCAAAAGTCTTTCGGGGGCCAAATTCCCCTATGTCAGTGCAAATGTGTTTGCCGATGACGGCGATAATGATGCCGAAAATGACAAACCGTATTTTCAGCCCTATGTGATCCTTGATCGTGAATTTACCGATGGCGACGGCAAAAAGCACAAGGCCAAGGTCGGCGTGATCGGGTTTGTCCCGCCGCAGATCATGCAGTGGGACAAGGCCAATCTGGAAGGCAATGTCGTGACCAAGGACATTGTCGAAATGGCCAGAAAATACGTGCCGGAAATGCGCGAAAAGGGCGCGGACATCGTGATTGCGGTGCCGCATTCGGGCCTGTCGACACTGGCACGTGAAGGTATGGAAGAAAACGCCACCTATTATCTGAGCCAGGTTGACGGCATTGATGCCATTCTGTTTGGCCATGCCCATACGGTGTTCCCGTCCGATACCTATGCAAATATAGACGGTGTCGACCTTGCCAAAGGCACGATCAATGGTGTAGCCGCCGTTATGCCGGGCTTCTGGGGCAGCCACCTTGGCGTGATTGACTTGACACTTTCGGTCAATGATGCCGGGGAATGGAAGGTGACCGACAGCTTTTCGGAAGCACGTCCGATTTATCACCGCGAAGGCCGTGATATCACCCCGCTGGTCGATGCAGACCCGGAGGTAATAGAGGCGGTTAAAGAAGAGCACGAGGCAACCATTGCCTATATGCGCGAAGGTGTCGGTACGACGGCCGCCCCGATCAACAGCTTCTTTGCACTGGTGGCCGATGATCCGTCGATCCAGATCGTGACCAATGCCCAGAAATGGTATCTGGAACGTATCCTGAAGGGATCGGAATATGATGGGATGCCGATCCTGTCGGCGGGTGCACCGTTCAAGGCCGGTGGCCGTGGCGGCCCGGAATATTTCACCGACATCCCCGAAGGCAAGATCGCACTAAAGAACGTTGCCGATCTTTATATCTATCCCAATACATTGCGGGCGGTGCTGCTTGATGGTGCGCAGGTCCGTGAATGGTTGGAAATGTCGGCCGTACAGTTCAATCAGATTGACCCGAACAGCCGGGAAGAGCAGCCGCTGATCAACGAGACATTCCCGACCTATAACTTTGACGTCATTGATGGGGTCAATTACCAGATCGATGTAACCCAACCGGCCAGATACAACGCATCAGGCGAGGTGGTAAACAAGGACGCGCACCGCGTCATCAATCTGACCTATGATGGCAAGCCGGTTGCCGACGATCAGAAATTCGTGGTTGCGACCAATAATTACCGTGCTGGTGGCGGGGGCAATTTCCCGGGACTTGATGGTTCAAGCATCATCATCGAAGCACCCGATGAAAACCGTACGGTTCTGGCGAACTATATCCTTGAGGAAAAGGAAATCGATCCGAAGGCCGATGGCAACTGGAGGCTGGCCCCCATCGGGGAGGCATCCAAGGTGACGTTTGTCACCAGTCCCAAGGCATCCTCTGCAATGAACGCACCCGACAATATCAGCTTTGTCGGCGAGGATGAAAACGGCTTTGCCCAATATGTCCTTCAATCGAAATAGGACTGGATCCGAAACAGAAAAAGCCGCCCATCGGAAGAGGGCGGCTCAGACCGCTGACAAACCCCGTCATATTTTGGCGGGGTTTTGCTTTTAGAGGTGTTTGAAAGCTGGCTTGAGTGTGCCGAGGGGATTATGCCTCGGCGATTGGCCCCTTGGGGCCCAAAGCCAGGGCTATTTTCTTG